>JBJKRT010000130.1:0-25627 GCA_046704545.1 Longimicrobiales bacterium | reverse complement strand
GCCCCGGGCGGAGCCGCCCTCCACCCGACCCGCCCCCCCCCCCCACCCGCTTGCGCCCCCCCCCCCCCCGGAGGGGTAGGCGCCGGCCCCCGCGGCCCCGCCGCCGCTCGGCGAGCGCGCCACTCTCGGCAAGCCACGTGCGATGGCGGTCTACGGCGTCGAGCAGCTCGTCCATGCCCTCGCCCGACTGGGCGACGGTGGCGACGACCGGAATCTGCCAGCGCTCCTCGTCTGGCACGGGCGCCTTCGGAGTCCGCTCACGCCGACCCATCCGGGACAGATCCACGCCGTGGTGCGCGGGCACGTTGCTCAGGGCGTCGCCGGCACGCAGGTGGATGGCTTGCCGGATCTCGCGCAGGAGCCCCGCCGCGCCCGGCCGGTCGGCCTTGTTCACGACGAATACGTCGGCGATCTCCATGAGCCCCGCCTTCATGGCCTGGATGGCGTCGCCGGACTCCGGGGTCAGAACCACGACCACGGTGTCGGTCGCGGCCGTGATCTCCAGCTCGGTCTGGCCTACCCCGACCGTCTCGACCAGGACGCGCTCGAATCCGAAGACGTCCATGAGGTCGATGACCTCCTTGGTCGTCACGGCCAGGCCGCCCAACGACCCGCGCGTCGCCATGGATCGGATGAAGATCCCCGGGTCGGTGGCCAGGTCGTTCATGCGGATGCGATCACCGAGCAGGGCACCCCCGGAATAGGGAGACGTGGGATCTACCGCGACCACACCGACCTGCTCTTCACGCGCGCGATACGCGAGCGCGGACGCGGCGACGATCGTGGACTTCCCGGCCCCCGGGGGCCCCGTGAACCCGACGCGCGCCGCCCGAGGGCCGTCCGCGAGGAGAAGATGCAGGAGGCTCTGAAAACCCGCCCGTTCGTCCTCGACGATCGAGATCGCCCGGGCGAGCGAAGCCGGCTTACCGCCCCGGAACCCGTCCAGGACCTTCGCCAGGGGAGCGGCGAGCTCGGGCGCCTCAGCGACGGCCAGCCCGCGCACGTCAGCGCCACTCATCGGGTCGGATGCCACGGGCGTGGCGCAAGGGGTTCTCGAGCAGGTGGGTCGGAAGGAACAAGGTCACGACGAACATCACCAGGGAAGCTATGAGGCCGAAGCCGAGGAGCCACCAGTTGTGGATGGCGACGAACAGGATGGACGTGATGACGGCGGTCACGGCCGCGAACACGCTGAGCAGCAGTCGGCGCGCCTGCAGGTGCAGGAATCGCTCCTGCGCCTGGATGTCCCGCGGATGGATGCGCACGCGCAGCTCTTCGCGCTCGGCCCGGGTCACGAGCTCCCGCACCGAGCGCACGGTGCTCTGGGCCTCGTCCACGAAGCTGCGCGCGATCTGTGCGGGCTGCTGGCGCGTGGCGCGCTGGAGCTCCGACTGATGCTGGCGCGCGACGCCGCGGATGAACGAGAGACCGTCGAAGTTCTGATCGTACCGGAAGGCCAGCCCCTCGATCAAGGCCGCCGAGCGCAGAAAGTACACGAGCTCCTGGGGGAGCATCAGCGGCCAGGTGTAGAACGTGTCGAGCACCTGGGCGACGATCTCCTCGACGATGCGCTGCCGGTTCGTGGTCTTCGCCCGCTCGACGATCCGGATGATCTCGGTGGCCGCCTCGCGGATCTCCCCCCGCGAGACCTCCGGGCTGATCATCCCCAGGTGGTACATCTCGTTGATGACGCCGTCGATGTCCTCCCGTCCCAACGCGAGCGCCACGCTCAGGATCGACTCCCGCGTCCACCTGGGAACCTCGAGCGCGGCACCCCAATCGAGGACGATGAGCGTCCCGTCGTCTTGAACCAGCAAATTCCCCGGATGGGGATCGGCGTGCATGAAGCCGTCGACCATCACCATGCGCAGGTAGATGCCGGTGAGCGTCTCCATCACCTGCTGGAACGACAGCCGACCCGACCGGAAGAGCTCGTGGAGGCGGTCGATCTTCGTGCCCTCGCAGTGCTCCATGACCAGGACGCGCCGACGCGTGAACGAGTCCAGCAGGTCCGGCGCCCGCACCCTGCGATCCCGATGGAACGTGCGCTGGAACCGCTTGATGTTCTCGGCCTCCTGACGGAAGTCCATCTCGGCCCGCACGCGAACCGAGAACTCACGCACGACGTTCGTGAGCCCGCGTACGTGGTGGTTCGGAAAGAGGATGTTGAGCCAGAACAGGATCCGGAACGAGATGTCGAGGTCGAGCGCGATCGCACGCTCCACGCCGGGCCGCAGGACCTTCACCACGACGTCGCGGCCGTCGACCTTCGCCCCGTGGACCTGGCCGAGGCTCGCGGCGGCCATCGGCTCGGCCTCGAAGTCCGCGAACACCTCGCCGACCTTCGCCCCCAGCTCGCTCTCGATGACCCGTACGACGTCCTCGAGCGGATCGGCCGGGACCTGGTCCTGCAGCTTGCCGATCTCGCTGAGGTACGGCTCGGGCAGGATGTCCGCCCGGGCGCTGAAGAGCTGCGCCAGCTTGATGAACGTCGGGCCGAGGGCGGCGATGCACGCGGACAGGCGAGCGGCGCGGCGCGCGTGGTGCTCCGCGCTTCTGCGGGCCGGACGTCCGAAGAGGATCCAGGCTTTGCGGTCCCTCAGAAACGCCACCACGAACGGCAGCAGACGAAAGAGAACCGTGAAGGTGCGTACGAGGCGCTTCATGTCACAACAGGAAGGCCGAGGCTAGCCACAACAGAAGGAAGAATCCGCACATGTCGGTGAACGTCGTCACGAAGATCGAGGAAGCGACGGCCGGGTCGATTCCGAGGCGGTCCAGAACCACCGGGACGAACGAGCCCGCGAAGCCCGCCACCACGAGGTTCCCCCACATGGCCGCGAGCACGACGAGCCCGAGGCGCGGGTTTCCGCCGGGAATGACCCAGCTCACCAGGGCGGTGGTGAGCCCGAGCGCGAGCCCGTTGATGATGCCCACCACCACCTCTCTCCATACGAGTTCCAGCGCCCGTACGTTCGCGGCGCCCTCGACGGCGATGCTGCGCACCGCCACGGCGAGCGCCTGCGTGCCCGCGTTTCCGCCCATCCCCGCGATGATCGGCATGGCGGCGGCAAGGATCACCGAGCTCGCGATCGTCTTCGAGTAGTAGTACGGAACGGCGGCGGCCATGAACGCGGTCAGCAGGTTCACGAACAGCCACGGGAGGCGTGAGCGCACCGACTCGATCCACGTGTGGCGCAGCGCCTCCTCGTCGTGGCCGACACCGGCCAGCATCAGGATGTCCTCGGTCTGCTCGGCCTCCAGGACGTCGATGACGTCGTCGAAGGTGATCCGACCCAGCAGCACGCCGAACTCGTTCACCACCGGAATGGCCACCATGTTGTAACGCGACATCAGGCGGCCGACCTCCTCCTGGTCGAGGTCCGGACGCACCGACACCGGCACCGGCTCGACCAGCGCCTCGATGCGCTCCGTCGGCTCGGCGATCACGAGGTCGTCGAGACGGAGGGTACCCACGAGGCGGCGACGCTCGTCGACGACGAAAACCGTATAGAAGTCCTCGACCTCGCGCCCCTGGATGCGAACGTTCTCGAGCGCTTCCTGAGCCGAAAGGGTGCTCCGCACCGAGACGAACTCGGTGGTCATCAGACCACCGGCCGTCTCCTCGCCGTAGAGGAGGAGCCCGCGCAGGTCGCCGGCTTCCTCGAGGGGCAATGCCTCGAGGATCCTTCGGCGCTCCTCGGGCTCGAGGTCTCCGATCAGGTCCGCGGCGTCGTCGTCGGCCAGCTCGTGGAGAAGCTCCGCGCCCTTCTCCGGATGCAGGGCCGCGAGCAACTCCTCCGCATCGTCCATCTCGACGAGCGTCTCGGAGGCCAGCTCCGGAGGCAGCAAGGAGAGGAACCGGACCTGCACATCCTCGTCCAGCCACTCGACGAGGTCGGCGATGTCGGAGGGGTGCATCTCGGCCACCATCTCTCCGACTGCCTCGACGTCACCGGTGGCGATGACCGCCTCGAGGCGCTCGCGAATCTCTTCCGGTTCGCGGCTCGGAGTGCTCACCGGGCCTCCTCCTCGAGAATCGAGCGCACCAGCTCCTCCTGGCGCGAAAACATCGGACTCCCCTCGCGCTCGGACCCTTCCGGATGGTCGTATCCGAGGACGTGGAGCGTCCCGTGAACGGCCAGCCTGAGGAGCTCCTCGTCGAGCCCGACACCATGGTCCGCGGCCTGACGGCGAGCCTCGTCCACACCCACGTACACGTCACCCAGGGGAGCGCCCGCCTCACCGAGCGAGAAGGCGAGCACGTCGGTCGGGCGATCCTTGCCCAGGTACGAACGGTTCAGCGCCTGGATGGCCTCGTCGTCGAGGAGCGTGAGCGAGATCTCGGCCTCCATGGCGCCCTCCGCCTCGAGGGTGCGCCGCACCGCCGCCTCGAGCCGGCCGCGGACGACGTCCGTGGACGTCTCCACGTTGACCCAGATGCGCATCACGACGCGCTGGCTCCCGGCTTCGTCCCCTGGTCGGGCTTCGAGTCTTCGCCGCCCTCCGCGTCTGCGCCCTCCTGGTCCTTGGCGTCGTCGTCCGCCGGCGCCTCCGTGAGGTGCTTGGTCGCCGGATAGTCGATGCGGCGGTGGACGACGCCCGTCATGATCTTCACGAACTGCTCCTTCACCCCGGCGATCTCGGCCAGGGTGAGCGGAGCCTCGTCCAGCTGGCCGTCCCGGATCTTGCCGTCGACGATGTTGCCGATCAGGTCACGGACCCGCTCGGGCGTCGGATCCTTGAGCGCGCGCGTGGCGGATTCGCACGAGTCGGCGAGCATGACGATCGCCGTCTCCCGCGACTGTGGCTTGGGCCCCGGATAGGAGAACCGCTCGATGTCGATCTCCTCTCCCGCTTCCTCACGCGCCTTTTCGAAGAAGAAGCCGATGCGCTGCGTGCCGTGGTGCTCGAGGATGAACCGGGTCACCACCTCGGGAACCTTGGCGTCGCGGGCGAGCCGAACCCCTTCCGTGACGTGCTCCCGCACGATGGCCGCCGATGTCTCCGGCTTCAGCTTGTCGTGCGGGTTTCGCCCGTCGGGCTGGTTCTCCACGAAGTAGTGCGGCTTGAGCATCTTGCCGACGTCGTGGTAGTAGACGCCCACCCGGCAAAGGAGGCCGTTGGCGCCGATCGAGTTCGCCGCCGCCTCCGCCAGGTTCGCCACGTTGATCGAGTGCGCGTACGTCCCCGGAGCCTCCAGAGACAATCGCTTGAGGAGCGGGCGCGTGGGATCGGCCCACTCGAGGAGCGTCTGGTCCGTGGTGATGCCCGTGAAGAGCTCGAAGACCCACAGGAAACCCATGGCGAGCAGCGCCGACACGGTCGCGTTGCCGGCCGCGTAGAGGCTTCCACGTGCCACCTCCGCCATGTCCAGCGACGCCGCGAGACCGTGGGCGAGGAGCACGAGCCCCGTGGCAACGGCGATGATGGCGATCGAGACCCAGGTCTCGGAGCGGCGGCGCACCGCCCGCACGCTCATCGCGGCGGCGGCACCGCCCGCCATGACCACGAGCGGAACGCCGTAGCTCGCGAACGGGGGTAAGGAGCCTGTCACGGCCGCCAGCACCAGTACGAGGACGAGGGACAAACGCCCGTCCCACAGCACGCCGACGGGGAGTGCCACGAACGCGATCGGGAGCCACTCCGGCGACACTCCGTTTCGGGCAATCGCCGCGGCGGCTCCGAAGTACGCCGTCACCAGCACCGCCAGGAGCGTGACCCAGCGGAGGTTGTCGTACACGTCTCGCCGGAAGAAGAAGAGCAGGATCCCGAAGATGGACAGGAGCATCACGTTCAGGAGACCCGCTCCGAACAGCGGAGCGATGCGCAGGCCCTGAGCCTGCAGGAGCCCCTGCCGGCGCAGGGCGACTTCGTACGCGTCGAGCCGCTCGAGCTGCTCCTGCCCGATCGGATCGGCGGCCCGCACGATCGCTTCGCCCTGGAGGACGTTGGCCTTCTTGGTCGGAACCGAGCGGGCGGCCGCGTCGCGATCCATCTCGGTGGCCACGACGTTGGGCTGATAGCTGTATTCGACGTCCCGGATGAGGATGAGCCTCAGAAGGTCGGCTACGTCGGGCGGCGTCGAGCTCGGAAGCATCGCCAGTGCGCTGTCGAAGAACTGACGTGCCGTGAGCACCTTCGACATCGGCACCGAACGCTCCGATCCTCCCTCTCGTACGGTGATCGTGTTCGTGGTGACGTCCGACGCCTGCCCGGAATCGAGGACCCCCCGGGGAATGATCTCCGCCGCCGCCCGGAGCGCCGTTCGGCGCACGGTGTGGCGGGTCTCGGGGTTCATCAGACGCTCGACCTGAGAAGGCGTCGCGAGGATCGAGCTCGCCTCGAGCACCTGCTGGAGCTGCTTCTTGTCGCCGGTGGCCGCCGCCGAGTCCACGCTGTCGAAGAAGCGGCGGAGGTGCGCCTCCATCGTGTCGGCCGCCTGAGGCACGTAGTTGAACGTGGGGGGCACCGACTGCATGGCCAGCGCCTTGTCACGCTTCAGCTCGTCCGGCGTCTTCGGCACGCTGAACGGAACCCGCGCAATCACGTCCTGCGGCGCCACCATCCCCACCCGATACCGGCCGACGCTCATGCCCGCGGTCGGCGGAAACAAGACCGTGATCACGGCGGCCACGAGCACGAGGAGGCCGATGCGGGCCCCGTGATGGGCCAAGCGCTGCCCGAACGTGCGCTCCGGACCGCCGGGTGGGCCGGACTGGAGGACCGAGCCCGCTCCCGGGCGCTCAGACCGGCTCATGCGGCCCTGCTGCAGGGTGATCTCATGCGTCTCCTTCGGCTTGCCCGTCCGGATCGTTTGCGCGCTCGTAGGCCCGGATGATGTCCTTGACCAACCGGTGGCGGATGACGTCCCGCGCATCCAGGTACACCAGGTCGATCCCGTCGATGTCGGCCAGGATGCGCTCCACCTCGAGCAGGCCCGAGTCGGCCGGGCTCGGCAGATCGATCTGCGTCTTGTCTCCCGTGATCACCACGCGCGAGCTGAGCCCCAGGCGCGTGAGGAACATCTTCATCTGGGACGTGGTCGTGTTCTGCGCCTCGTCGAGGATCACGAACGCGTCCGACAGCGTGCGGCCTCGCATGTAGGCGAGCGGAGCGATCTCGATCGTCGTGTCCTCGAGCGCCCGTCGCACCCGGTCGTGCGGCATCATGTCCTCGAGCGCATCGTACAGGGGACGGAGGTAGGGATCCACCTTCTCCTGCAGGTCGCCGGGCAGGAATCCGAGATTCTCGCCGGCCTCGACCGCCGGTCGCGCGAGGATGATCCTCTTGACCCGCTTCTTGTAGAGGGCGTCGACCGCGCAGGCGACCGCCAGATAGGTCTTACCGGTTCCGGCCGGACCGATGCCGATCACGATGTCGTTGTTCAGGACCGCCTGGACGTAGCGTCGTTGGCCGTCCGACTTCGGCACGATGACCCGGCGCGATCCCGGCAGCGCAAGTCGGAGCTCGTCGGCCGGCGACACCAGTCCCTGCCCCCCGGCCGCGTCCATTCCCTCCGCGAAGCGGGCGATGTCCGAGGTATCGAACGGGACACGGAGGCGTGCGAGCTCGATGAGGTGCTGGCAGACCGGGACGGCACGCTCCACCGCCTCCAGCGCACCGGACAGGATGAGATGGTCGCCACGCAGCACGAATCGGATCCCGAAGAGCCGCACGAGCTCCTGCATGTTGCGATCGTTGACGCCGGTCAGCATGAGAGGATCGGCGCCCTCGGCGTCCAGCCGGTGCTCGACGATGGTCTCTCCGTTCGCCACGTGCGCTCCTGAGCGATCGTACGATCGCATCGGTTCAGGTAGGAGGTCCTATCTCGGTTCCTTCCTCGAGGCCAGGCGCAGGCCCAGCTCCCGGATGTCTTCGTCACCCATGGGTGTCGGCGCGCCCTCGAAGAGCGCGCGTGCCGCCGTCGTCTTCGGAAAGGCGATCACGTCGCGTAAACTACCGGCTCCCACGAAGCGCTGCACGATGCGATCCATTCCCAGCGCGATTCCACCGTGCGGCGGAGCCCCGGCGCCCAGGGCTTCCAACAGGAATCCGAACTTCCGGTCGATCTCCTCGTCCGACATGCCCAGGATCGAGAGGATCTTCCGCTGCAGCGGCGGCTCGTGCACACGGATGCTCCCCGAGCCGAACTCCGACCCGTTGTACACCATGTCGTACGCCTGTCCCCGCACGCGGAGGGGATCGCTCTCCAGGAACCCGACGTCGTCGGGGTGAGGCATGACGAACGGGTGGTGTCCCGGAGCGAGCCTTCCCTCCGCCTCCTCGAACAGCGGGAACTCGGTGACCCAGAGCCAGGCGTGCTCGCGGAGCCTGGGGAGGTCGAGCGCGCGGATGGCAGCGAGACGCGCGGCGGACAGCGCCGGAGAGGTGATCCGGTCGGATCCCGCCGCCACGAGGGCCAGATCGCCCACTTCGAGGCCCATCGCATCGAAGTGCCGCTCCTCCAGGAACTTCCCGAGCGGCCCCGAGGCACCGTCCTCGTTGCGCTTCGCCCACAGCAGCCCCGGCGCTCCGGCCGCCTTGGCCTCTGCCTCGATCGCCTCGATCTCCTTGCGCGACAGGCGCGCGCCTCCTTCGAGACGGAGCCCCCTCACCCGCCCACCCCCCTCCACGGCGCTCTGGAGGATCTTCGAGTCGGCTCCTGCCGTCGCTTCGGTCCAGTCCGAGATCTCGAGATCCCAACGCAGGTCGGGGCGGTCCGACCCGAAGCGGTCCATCGCCTCGGCCCACGTCATGCGCGGAAACGGCAGCGGCGCATCCACGCCCGCCACGGAGGCCACGGACGCCATCAGCCCCTCCATCCAGCGGAGGATGTCGTCCGGCCCGATGAACGACGCCTCGACGTCGATCTGTGTGAACTCCGGCTGCCGGTCGGCGCGGAGATCCTCGTCGCGGAAGCATCGCGCGATCTGGAAGTAGCGGTCGTAGCCCGCGACCATGAGGATCTGCTTGTAGAGCTGCGGGCTCTGCGGAAGCGCGTAGAACTCGCCGGGATGCACCCGGCTGGGCACCAGGTAGTCGCGCGCGCCCTCGGGCGTCGGCTTCGTCAGCATGGGCGTCTCGACTTCCAGGAAGCCCAGGCCGTCCATGTAGTTGCGGACCGAGAGGATCATACGGTGCCGCAGCGCGAGCGCCCGCTGCAGCTCGGTGCGCCGCAAATCGAGCATACGGTAGCGAAGGCGAAGCTCCTCGGAGGGGAGCTCGTCTTCGGGCGCTCGGTACACGGGAATCGCAGGCGTTCGGGCCGCGGAAAGCCGCTCGACCGAGCGCGCTCTCACCTCGACCTCGCCCGTGTCCATGTCGTCGTTCCGGGTACCGGAGGGACGCAGCTCCACCGTGCCCTCGACGGCCACGACGTCCTCGGCGCCGAGGGCCCGCGCGACCTCCAGGGATGCAGGCTCGGTCCAATCCGGGCCCACGGAGACCTGCACCAGCCCGCTGCGGTCGCGAAGGTCGACGAAGAGCAGACCACCCAGGTCCCGGCGCCGGTGCACCCACCCCGTGAGCTTCACCTCGGTGCCGGAATCGTTCGCCCGCAGGCCGCCCACCATGCGCGACCGCAGGGCGGTGCGCTCGCTCGATGTATCGGATGTCACGTCGTGTCCCGGTTCGTCGTGGTCGTGTCCCGATCGTGCCGTGCGGACCAGAAGATCCGGCCGACGATCAGGAGAAGCAGAACATACCCCACCAGCACGCCTACGTTGTCGGCGGCCCAGTCCCACGGAGACGGGTCCCTCCCGGGAACGAACGACTGGTGCCACTCGTCGCTCGCGCCGTAGAGCGAGCCCAGCAGAAGAAGCAGCACGTGCGGGGGGTTCTTCCAGGTTTTCAGCCCACCCCAGGCCAGTGCCGCCCCGAGCACCGCATAGACGGAAAAATGCGCCACCTTGTCCGACTCGGGGAACAACGAGGGCTCCGGCAAGTGGGACCAGGCGCTCAACAAAAAAAGGACCGCCGCCCAGACGGCGGAGGGTCCCCATGCACGCAAGAATCTGGGCACCGGCTCTATTGGTTGGCCTGCCTTCAGCAGCTTCCGGTTCGCGGCTAACTTAAACGGCCCTCCGACCCGTATCAAGCAATGGCGGGGGGTTGTGACGCCCTTCTGCGCTCGACCGATACGCGACCATGACCGAAGGATCCCGACCCGAGCTCCTGTCGCTCACCCCCGCGGAGCTCGACGCCACGCTCGCCGAGCACTTCGCCCGGCGCCGCCAGCCCGGCTACCGGGTCGGGCAGACGCGGGCGTGGATCTACGAGCGCCTGGCCCGATCGATCGCCGACATGACCGATCTACCCGTGGCCGAGCGGGAGGCGCTCTCCGACGCGTTCGACCTCGCGGAGCCCGTCGTCGACCGGGTCTCGACGAGCCGCGACGGCACGGTCAAGCACCTGTGGCGCCTCGGCGACGGTGAGCTCGTCGAGTCGGTCCTCATCCCGACCGATCGGCGCCTGACCCTCTGTATCTCCTCCCAGGTCGGCTGCGCGATGGGGTGCACGTTCTGCGCCACGGGATGGGGCGGCTTCGACCGTCAGCTCACGGCCGGCGAGATCGTCGCCCAGTACCGCGCGTCCAGGCGATGGGCCGAGGAGCACGATCTCGGCCAGATCACGAACATCGTCTATATGGGCATGGGTGAGCCGATGTCGAACCGCAAGGCGCTGCACCCGTCCCTCACGATCCTGAACCAGGGCTACGGTGTCGGGGCGCGTCGCATCACCGTCTCGACCGTCGGCGTGGTCCCGGGAATCCTGGAGCTCGCCGAGCGTCCCGAGCAATTCCGGCTCGCCCTGTCTCTGCACGCTCCGGACTCGGAGCTGCGACGTGAGCTGATCCCCCTCGAGAAGCGGCATCCGCTGCCCGAGGTGGTCGAGGCGCTGCGCCGGTTCGACGCGGCCGGGGGAAAGCGCATCACCTTCGAGTACACGATGATCGACGGAGTCAACGACGACCTCGCCTTGGCGCCGCGCCTCGCGGAGCTGGCGGCGGGCGTGCGGGCGTTCGTGAACCTCATCCCGTACAATCCGATCCCCTACCAACCGTGGCGGCCGTCTCCGGCGGGCCGCATCGCCGCGTTCGCACGGGTGCTCGAGGAGCGTGGCGTGTCGGTGGCCGTGCGCGAGACCCGGGGACGGGACATCGACGCGGCCTGCGGACAGCTCAGGGCGCAGACGCTGGTGCAAATGGGCGAGCGCCGGGGCCCCGCGGCGGACCGACGAGCCGAGCGCTGAGCCGGGCGGGTGGCCGCCCTCTCCCGGCCGACGCCCTCAGTGGATGATGTCGCCGATCCGGCCCCAGCGGATCTCCCGGATCCAGGGGAAGGGCTTGTAGGAGTTCTTGTTGTAGGAGAAGTACAGGAACTCCGCCCTTCCTTCGAGGCGCTCTCCCGGCAGCAGCCCCCAATACCGCGAGTCGAAGCTGTTCTCGCGGTTGTCGCCCATCATGAAGTACCGGTCCTTGGGGATGATCAGCGGTCCCCAGTTGTCGCGGGTGGGCGAATACGTGCTCTTGTCGACGCCCGGCTCGAGATAGGCCTTCTGCCACGCCATCCAGGGGTAGCTGCTGTCCTTCGAGTCGGTGTGCTTCACGTACGGCTCGTCGAGCCGCTTGCCGTCGATGTAGACCACCTGGTTGCGCATCTGGATCGTGTCGCCCGGCATGCCGATGAGCCGCTTCACGAGCATCATGGTCGTGTCGTCGGGCGGCGGAGGCCGGAAGACCAGGACGTCGCCGCGCTTCGGCTTCGAGTACCCGGGAATGTGCACGTGGGTGAACGGAATGTAGGACCCGATGGCGGCACGATCGACGAGCAGGAAATCCCCGACGAGGAGCGTGTTCTCCATCGATCCCGAGGTGATGACAAACGTCTGGACGATGAACGCCCGCAACACGAAGAACAGCAGCGCCGCGATGATGATGGACTTCGTCCATTCGGCCACGACGCTCGGACGCTCCCGGGCCTCCTGCCGCCGATTCCGGGCCCGCTTGCCGCGCGAGCGCCCGGTCCTACCGGTCTTTTCTTCCTTCTCGTCCGATGGCTTCGTCATCCGTCCTCTTCGTCGTCCTTTCCGGAGTGCTCACGGACGCCTCAGCGACCGAGCCACGTCCGCGGATCCCAGCGCGAGCGCCGGGCTGTCGTACCCGCCCCGTGCGGCGTCGCCGAGGGAGGGTGCCAGTCACTTCCCAGCCTTACGGATACATCCAGATAGAGATTCGGGTCCGGCTTGCTGTCGACGTTACCGATTCCGAGGGCCTTCGCAACGGCGCGGGCCATGTCCATGTTGCCGACCCGGTCCAGCACGATCGAGGAGTCCTGGCCGAATTTGGCGGCATTTCCGAAGTACACGACGTCGAAGCCGTCGCGCCGGAGCAGCTCCGTCGCATCGCGGGCGGCACCCTGCCTACCGCCCGCGTTGAGCACCTCCACGCGAACGCGCCGGCCGAAGTCCGGGCTCACCACCGTCGGCGCCGTCTTTCGCGTCGATTCCGCGCTCGTATGACCGGAGATCCACCAGGCTCCGCCCAGCGCCCCCACGGCCAGCACCAGCAGCCCCGCGACGGCACGCCTCCGGACAGCCATCATGGCTCCCGACTCAGCACGTTCCAGAACTCCAGCGTCTCCGGGCGGATCGGCATGCCTCGCTGCACCAGATGGGTGATCCGCGCGCCCGCCACCTCGCGGACCGTCCGGTCCAGGTCGGCCGGCAGGCGCTCGCGGAGCCGCGCCCTCCAATCGTTACGAAAGTCACGTCCCGGATCGAGGAAATCCGCCAGATAGAGCGCCCGGCCCAGCCGGCCGAATTCCGGATGGCCCAGCGTATGGAACGTCACGCTGCGCAGCAGATCGGGATCGTCGACCCCTTCCGCCCGCAAGCGCTCCGAGGCGGCCGGACCGTGCAGGATTGGAGCCGGCAGATCGGCGAGCTCCGCCGGCACGAGCCTCCTCAGAGCCTCGGGGTCGGCGTCGCGCAACGCGTCGTGCAGGTAGCCGACCGCCGCCCAGCGCACGCGCTCGTCCGCAGGGAGACCCGCTTCGGCGGCCCACTCCGCCAGGAGCTGGGCCACTCTCCGCATGTGCGCTCTGCGCGTCGCCCTCGCTTCGGCCCAGGATGGCAGCACGCCCTCGGCGGCACGCTCGACGACGGCCGGAAGGCTCACGCCCCCGCTCTCCCGAGCTCCAGATTGTCGATCAGGCGGGTGTCGCCACAATGGGCGGCGAGGGCCAGAACCGAGCCGTCGCGCGCCGGATCGACGCCCTCCAGCGAGTCGGGGTCGACCAGCTCGGCGTACTGCAGACGCAAGAGCGGATGCCCATCGATCTCGCTCCGGATCGCCTCGAGCAGGCGCGCAGCGCTTCGCTCCCCTTCCACGAAGAGGTCCCGGGCGGCGCACAGGGCCGCGTGGAGCCCCGTCGCCTGCGCGCGCTCCTCCGGCGACAGATACGCGTTGCGGGAGCTGAGCGCCAACCCGTCGGGCTCCCGGACGATCTCACCCGTCTCGATCCGTACCCCGAGCTCCAGGTCGAGCACCATGCGACGAATGAGCACGGCCTGCTGGAAGTCCTTGCGCCCGAACACGGCTACGTCGGGATGAAAGAGGCCGAACAGCCTGGCGACGACCGTCAGGACTCCCCGGAAGTGTCCGGGGCGGTACGCACCACAGAGACGCTCGGCGAGCGCACCGGGACTGACGGTCACCACGGGCTCGCCCGCCGGGTACATCTCCTCCACCGACGGCGCGAAGACGAGTGCGGTCCCGCGCTCCTCGAGGAGCGCGAGGTCGCGCTCCTCGTCCCTCGGATAGCGAGAGAAGTCCTCCGAGGGCCCGAACTGGAGCGGGTTGACGAAGATCGAGGCCGCCACGACGTCGCACAGGGACCGCGCTCGGTCCACGAGCGACAGATGACCCTCGTGAAGGAACCCCATCGTCGGCACGAGCGCCAACGTTCCTTCGCGTCGGGCTTCGAGGGCCGCGGCCAGATCCTCTCGGGTGCGAACGACGATCACGGCTGTCGGGAGCGGCTCAGGCGTCCTCGAAGGAGTGCTCCGGCCCCGGATACGTCCCGGACCGGACCTCCTCGGCGTATTGCCTCACCCCCGAGAGCGCCTCGCCGTGCAGATCGGCGAAGCGCTTGAGGAACCTGGGACTGAAGCCCGGATTGAGACCGAGGGCGTCGTACAGCACCAGGACCTGACCATCGCAGCCCGGGCCCGCTCCGATGCCGATCGTGGGAATCGTCAGCCCCGCCGAGATCTCTCCCGCCAGTCCGGTCGGCAGCAGCTCGAGCACGATGGCGAATGCCCCGGCCTCCTCGAGCGACCGCGCCTCCCTGCGGAGCCGAGCCGCCTCCTCCTGGCTGCGCCCCTGGACCCGATAGCCACCGAGGGCGTGCACCGACTGGGGTGTGAGGCCGAGGTGCCCCATCACGGGAATCCCGGCCGAGACCAGCGCCTTCACGGTCTCGCACGCCTTCAATCCTCCCCCTTCGAGCTTCACCGCCTCCGCGCCCGTCTCCTTCATCACGCGTCCGGCGCTGCGCAGGGCGTCTTCGGTCCCGACCTGGTAGCTCATGAACGGGAGGTCCACGACCACGAAGGCGTCCGGAGCGCCTCTCCGCACCGCAGACCCATGGTGGATCATCTGGTCGAGCGTCACCGGAATCGTCGAGCCGTAGCCGAGAACGACCTGACCGAGCGAGTCTCCCACGAGAATGATGTCGACGCCGGCCTCGTGCAGGAGCGACGCGAACAGCATGTCGTAGGCGGTCATCACGACGATCCGCTTTCCCTCCTTCTTCATCTCGAGGAAGCGGCGGACCGATGCTCGAGCCTTGTGCTGACTCCCTTCGCTGCCCATGGAATCCACTTTATACGGTGAACATTAACACCATGTGTATCATAATGTTACACACATGATCGAAGGTGGCATCCGAAGGTCGGGACGTGACGCTCGCTCCAACCGCCGTTGACGGCTGGACCGTGCGGACACGCCTCGGGCGGATGCGGAGCCGCGCCCGTCCCTCCCGGTCCGGATCTCCCGAAACATGGGGCACATACGCCCTTTGCCGGAAGGGGCCGCCATGGAAGCCTCCTCGTCGTCCGAGTCGATCGCCCTCGAATCGTCGTTCGGAACCCCTCCCCTCGCCCGACGATCCACTAACTTGGCTTCCATGGCCATCCGTTGGGATCCGGTGCTCACCGGCCGTCTGGCGAGCGAGCTCGACACGCTCCTGTCCGGAGCGCGCCTGCGCGCGCTTCGGCTCGACGGCAACGCGCGTGACCTCGTTCTCTTTTTCCGAGAGCGCACCCTCCTGTGGCGGCTGCACCCGAACCGCGGAGAGATCCTCCTCTTCCCGGCGCGAGAGCCCTCGCAGGACGCGCTGAAGCTGGCTGCGACGGTACGGGCGGTACGCGCTCCCGACGACGAGCGCCTCGTCCGTCTGGAGCTCCTCCCGGCGCGCGGCGGGCGCCGGGAGGTGGATCTCCACGTGGAGCTTCTGGGAAACCAGTGGAATGCGATCGTCGCCGACGTGCCCGACGGCCGCATCCTTCATCTCCTCGTCCGCAGAGACGGCCCGAGGCCGGTGGCGGTCGGGGGAACGTACGCCCCTCCCGCACCGGTCGCGCGCGAAGGACGCGGTCGTGACCTGACCCTCCAGCGGTGGCTGGAGATCCTCGAGCCGCTGGCGCCGGAGACGAGGGTCCGCGCGCTCGTGCGCGGCGTGGCGTTCACCTCCCCGCTCAACGCACCCGCACTCCTGGGAGCGGCGATCCGCGCCTCGGGAGCCGAGGCCCGACGGGCCCTCGAGGAAGGGTGGGCGGCCTGGCAACGCATGATCGACCCGCAGGAATCCACGCATCCGGGAGTGCTCGAGACCGAGAGGGGCCCACAGCCGTATCCCTTTCCGCTACCCGGTCCGTCGTTCACCGGCACGCCCACGCTCCTCGAAGCCTTCGCCGCATGTGGGGAGCACGCGGAGGAAGACGGCGAGGAAGCAGGCCGACTGGCGCTCCTCCCGGCCGGCCTGACCGCAGAGCTGGAGGCGGCCGTGGACGCCGCGCTGCGCCGCACGACCCGACTGGAGGCCGAGCTGGAAGGATTGGAGGACGCCGAGGAGCTCCGCGCGCTGGGCAACGTGCTGCTGGCCCACTACGGCGAGGTGGCGCACGGAGCCGAGCGGGTGGTTCTGCCCGGCTTCGACGGACAGCCGGTGACGATCGCCCTGGACCCCGCGCTCGAGCCGCACGAGAACGCGTCGCGCCTCTACGACAGAGCGAGCCGGGTCGAACGGGCTCGCAGGCGTCTTCCCGAGCTCATCTCGCGGGCTCGACGGCACGCGGCCCGCCTGGAAGCGCTTCTGGATCGGGCCCGACAGGGAACCGCCACAGAGGAGGAGGTCCGCACCGTCGTTCCGGCCCGCAGCCGCGCCCGATCGGCGGCGACGCCGGGAGGCGGGCTTCCCTACCGGTCCTGGAAGAGCTCCGGCGGACTCGAGATCCGCGTGGGCAAGGGAGCGAAGCAGAACGACGAGCTCACCTTCCACCATTCCGCCCCCGGCGATGTCTGGCTGCACGCCCGTCACGCGGCGGGCGCCCATGTCGTCCTCCGGTGGAGCCGCCCGGGAAACCCACCGAAGCGCGATCTCGCCGAGGCGGCCACGCTGGCCGCGCTCCATTCCGAAGCGCGCACGTCCGCGAGCGTTCCGGTCGACTGGACGCTGAGAAAGTACGTACGGAAACCCCGACGGTCCGGTCCCGGCTTGGTGTCCTTCGAGCGAGGGCGCACCCTGTTCGTCCACCCGGACCCCGAGCTTCCGGAGCGACTGGCCGCGGCAGAAGAGGGCCTGGAAGAGTCCTGATCGCGCGCGGAATCGACGGGCGTCCTTCGGCCGGCCTCCCCTCAGTCCGCGGCTACGGCGCCATCCATTCCGCTTCGCAGCGACGCGACGAACGCGCGGGCGCCGTCGATGCCGTCGGCGTCGAGTGCCTGGATGAGCGCGCTTCCCACCACCACGCCGTCCGCGGCCGCGGCGACCGTGGCGGCCTGCGCCGGTGTGGAGATACCGAACCCGACGGCCACCGGCATCGACACGATCTCGCGCAGCCTCCGCACCTCGTCGTCGAGCCCTTCGCGCAGCTGCTGGCGGGCGCCCGTGACGCCCGTCCTGGAGATGTAGTAGAGGAATCCCGAGGCCCCGGAGGCGATCGTCCGGACGCGATCTGCGGACGTCGTAGGCGCGACCAGACGGATCAGGTCGAGGCCCGACGCCCCTACCCGGGCCTCGAGCTCCGGGTCACCGCCCGCGGGGAGGTCCGTGAGAAGCAGGCCCTGGGCTCCCGCCTCGACGGCGTCCCCGAGAAACGCCTCGGCACCGTAGCGCAGAACCGGATTGAGGTACGTGAACAGCACCACCGGACGATCCGAGCCTGAGCGGAAGGTCCGAAGGTCCTCCAGCACCGACTCGACCGTCGTTCCTCGACTCAGCGAGACGTAGGAGGAGCGCTGGATGGTGGGCCCGTCCGCGAGCGGATCGGAAAACGGGATGCCCAGCTCGATCACGTCTCCACCCGCCTCCGCGAGCGCATGCAGCGCGTCGGGCGTGGAGCCACGGTCGGGAAATCCAGCCGTGAGGTAGGGAACGAGCGCCGCCTGACCCCGGGCCCGGCGGTTGGCGAAGACCTCCGAAATGGAAAGGCCGATCATGAGGCAGGAATCCGGATCGCGATCAGGCTGTCAGGTAGTCACTCACCCGGATCCCGTACTTCTGGGGGTCCGTGGTCTTGATGATGGAGCGCATCGGCTGGCCCGTGGCGGGATCGTCCTTCGACAGGTCGATGGTCACCACCTCGGTGACGGGCACCCCCATCGAGTCCGAGATGACCTTCACCCGGGGACGATGCAGCATGTCGGGGTTGGAGTTCACCTGGGACACGACGGCGAGCTCGTGCGTGTCGAGAATGCACAGGGTGCCGACCGGATAGACGCCGGTCGCCGTGATGAGCGCCTTCACCAGAAGCGGGTCGAAGCCGCGCTTGGGGTTGTCCCTCATCTCCTTGAGCACCGCGTCGGGCGGCCAGGGCTTGTACTGGTAGCTGCGTACGGACGTCCCCGCGTCGAATGCGTCCGCGACCGCCACGATGCGCGAGAAGAGCGTGGGCGTCCGCTCCCGCTTGTTCGTGGGATACCCGGTCAGGTCGACCTTCATGTGGTGCTCGTACGCCATCAGCATCTGGCGATACGGGACGTCGGCGAAGCCGTGCATCTTGAACAGCACCAGGAGCCCTTCGGTCGTGTGCTCCTTGAGCTGCGTCCACTCATCGTCGGTGAGGCCGCCCGGCTTGTTGATGATCCCGTAGTCGACGCGCTGCTTGCCGATGTCGTGGAAGAGCGCGCCGAGGCCCAGATCGTACAGCTGGAGCTTGTCGAGCCCGAGCCTCTGCCCGATGATCACGCTGAAGATGCAGACGTTCACGCAGTGGGTGAACGTGTACTCGTCGAAGTCGCGCAGGGTCGTCATCGTGACGATCGACGACTCGTTGGAAAGCACCTGGTCCACGATCCCCTGCACCGCCCGCTTCACCTTCCGGACGTTCACCGCTTTGCCCAGGCGTACGTCGCCGAGCACATCGTGCGCCACCTTGACCGACTCGGCGTAGGTGCGCTTGGCCGCCGTCAGCGATTCCTCGTTCTGCTCCGGCTCCTGCACCTCGCGCTCGGGTCGCAGGAGGATGTTCTCGACCGGCGCCCCCGAGAACCGGTCTGTGAACGCCTGGAACGCGTCGCCCGGACCCGGCTTGCGCAGGAGCATCGAGACGAACGGAGCCCACTCGCTGCGCTGGATCCTGGGCAGGACCTCGACCGCCCCGATTCCATGATCCTGGAGCGCACGCGCGAACGATCCGAACGTCGCGAAGTTCGAGAGGTCCAGACGGAGCCGGGTCTCGTTGAGGAAGAAGAAGTCTCCCACCACCCGGATCTCGGCTCCACCCTCCAGCTCGACGACGTGCTCGAAGAGCTCGTGCAACTCGTCCAGGGCCTGCTGCACCGTGGCGTTCTCCACGGGATACAGTCGGAGGGCGTTCAGGGCTCCATAGAGGGCCAGAAGGATCTTTCGACCCTCCTCCTGAACGTTCAGACCACTTCCTGGAGGCACCGGCTCACTCCTCTCGGCGCAGCGCGCGGCTGACGGCGCTGCGTACCACCGCGTCTTCGTCACTCGCGGCCTTGTCGAGCGCTGCTCGGGCCGCTTCTCCGGATACCTTGCCCAGCGCCAACGCCGCCGCCGCTCGGACCTCTCCGGGCTCACGCTTGCCCAGAAATCCCTTTCCGTTCAGCAGCTTGTCCATGAGACGGACCGCCCCTTCCGCCGCGACCCGTCCGTAGGCCTCGAAGAAGGCGACCTTCTCCGAGATGTCGGCGTTGCGAATGTCCTTGCCCGCGACGATCTGGCTGAGGCGGCGCGCAGCCGGACGATAGCGGAGCTCGCCGAGCGCGCGGGCCGCCGCGATCCTCACCTTGCGGTCGGGATCGTCCAGCGTTTCCTGAAGCGCCCCGGCCGCCGTCGAGGCCTTCAAGCTCACCGCCGCCTCCACGGCCGCGAGACGGACCGAAGCGTCGGGATGAGCCAGCAGGTTCGCGAGTGCCGGACCCGCCTCGGAGATCTGCATGTCGCCGCACAACCGCGCGGCGCCCGACGCGACGACCGGATCGCTCTCGTCGAGCAACTGGACGACGGCGGTCCGGTTCCGCGATGCGATTCCCTGCACCGCCTTGCGGAGGACGGCCTGGAGCTCCTTGTGCTCCACGGTCTCCGACGCCCTCAGAAGAGGCGCCAGCGCCCCCGACCTCAAATACTGGAGGAAGTTCGCGAGCTGTTGAGGCGTAGCGCGGATCGTGCCGTCGTAGAGGGCCTGGATGAGCTCTCCGATCGTCTCCGGCGCGCTGACCTCGTCCAGGATACCCTGGGACCGCTCCAGTCGCTCCGTGTCGAACACGCCCGCCGTCGACTCGAGGCGGCGGAGCTCCTCGAGGACGTTCGTGGCGGCCACGAGCGCCCCCCGGCTCAGGAAGTTCGGCAGGAGGGTCGAGAGAATCCCCAGGATCTCGCTCTGGCGCTCTGGCAGCTCCGGCTCCTCGAGCCTGTCGAAGAGAGCAGCCAGGACGTCGGAGCGAAGGTCACGCTGGGCCTCACGCTCGATCTCCACCCGGAGCGTTTGCATCTCGCGCGGGTCGAGCGAGTACAGCGTCGGATTGAAGTCCTCCTTGTTGACCGTCTGCGGTCCCTGGCGGGCCTCCGCAGCCGCCCTGGACGGTCCTTCCTCCTCGGCTTCCTGGTCCTCTTCCTGGGGGACCTCCTCGGCCAGGACCGTGGTCAACTCGTCGGCCGAGTTTCCCCCTCCCGCCACCGGCAGCTCGACGCCTTCGGCGAGATAGTCGACATACTGGTAGAGGAAGTACTGGAGGTCCTCCTCCCAAAGAACCGTGAGAAGGTCATCTCCCTCGGGGCGGAGCTTCCTGGCGCGCTGGAGCACGCCGAGGAACGGCTCGAGCTCCTTGTCCTCCAGCCCCGGGAGGAAGGTGATCTCCCGGATCCCGTCCTTGAAGAAGAGGAACGCGAGCGAGTCCGCTCTCGTCTCGGCGGTGTAGACCGCTTGGCCCGCGAAGAGGATGCGGTCCTCCTCTACGACCAGCTTGAGTTGACCGAGCTCCTGCCAGAGACCCTGGAAGGCCTGTCGCAGGCTCTCCACGAACCTCTGGCGAACCGGGTTGTTCTCGTCGTAGAGCTGATAGGCCCGGAATGCCTTTCCCAGGGTGACGAACAGGTCGTGCACCGCCTGGACGGGCTCACCGTCCGCCCACTCCTCTGCCGCCGCGTCGTGCTGGCTGCTGTCGGTGGTGACGTCGGTCACGGCGGATTCCTGGTTCTGGAGAAGGGTCGGGGGCGTCCTCTCACTAGTCCACTATAGCAGCGCGCCGGCTCCCTCGATACGCGCGACGTGCGCCACGTCTTTGTCCCCGCGTCCGGAGAGACAGACGAGGATCGGGCCCCGGTCCTTGTAAGTGGCTCCCTCCCGTAGCACATAGGCTACGGCATGAGCCGACTCGAGCGCCGGGATGATGCCTTCCAATCTGGAGAGACGGTGGAATGCCGCCAGTGCTTCTTCGTCGGTGACCGAGGCATAGCTGGCTCGGCCTTCGTCCTTCAGATACGCATGTTCGGGTCCGACGCCCGGATAGTCCAGACCCGCCGATACGGAATGCGCCGGGGCGACCTGACCATACGCATCCTGCAAAAGATAGCTCAGAGATCCGTGGAGAACACCCGGGACGCCCTCGGCCAGCGAGGCCGCGTGCCGACCCGTGGCCAGACCTTCGCCGGCCGCCTCCACACCGACCAGGGAGACTTCGTCGTCCGGAACGAACGCATGAAACATACCCATCGCGTTCGATCCACCGCCGACGCATGCCACGACCAACGCCGGAAGGCGGCCCTCGAGCTCGAGAATGCGTGCCCGGGCCTCCCTCCCGATGACCGACTGGAAGTCGCGCACGATCCTCGGAAAGGGGTCCGGCCCCACGACCGATCCGATGATGTAGTGCGTGGTCTCGACGTTGGTCACCCAGTCACGGATGGCTTCGTTGGTCGCGTCCTTGAGCGTGCGAGTTCCCGAGCCCACGGGCCGGACCTCGGCGCCCAGGAGCTTCATGCGGTAGACGTTGAGCGCCTGCCGCTCCACGTCTTCCTCGCCCATGTAGACGACGCACTCCATCCCGAACAACGCGCACACCGTCGCGGTCGCGACGCCGTGCTGTCCGGCGCCGGTCTCCGCGATGATGCGCCGCTTGCCCATTCTACGGGCCAGGAGCGCCTGCCCGAGCGTGTTGTTGATCTTGTGCGCGCCCGTGTGGTTGAGGTCTTCGCGCTTGAGATAGATCGCAGGATGACCCACCGCGGATTCGAGGCGCTCCGCGCGGTAGAGCGGCGTGGGTCGGCCCACATACTCGCTGAGCAGCCCGTCGAGCTCCGTTTTGAAGGCAGGGTCGCTCCGCGCCTGCTCGTAGGCGGCCTCGAGCTCGTCGAGGGCGCCGATCAACGTCTCGGGGACGTAGCGCCCGCCGTACGGCCCGAAGCGGCCGTGGGCCGCCGTACTCTCCGTCACGCGTAGACTCCCGGTCTCTGCGGGGGAACTCATTCCGTCTCTCGAACCGGCGCTCGCCGCGCCGCTTCCACGAAGCGAAGCAGCAGCTCGGGGTCCTTCCGTCCCCGTTCTCGCTCCACGCCCGAGCTGACATCTACCACGTCGGGGCGAAAGCGTGCCACCGCGTCCTCGACCGTGTCGGGTCGAAGCCCTCCGGCGAGGATCACCTCCAGGTGGTCGGGAACCTCGCTTCGCGCCGTCAGAAGGGCGTCAATGTCGAGACGAACCCCTCCACCGCCGACCACACCCTCGCGGAAGCCCTCGAGCAGGAGCCCCTGGACGATGGCTCCGTATCGGTCCACCGCGCGCTCCACATCCTCGATCCGACGAACCCGAATCGACTTCCAGACCGTCCACGGCCAGCGCGCTGCGGTCTCCCGCACCACTTCGGGCGATTCGTCGCCATGGAGTTGGAGGATCCTCGCGCCCATCGACGCGGCTCGCGCCTGCGCGTCCTCCGGGCGCTCGTCCACGAGCACGGCGACGGGCGTCGGTGATACGCCGCGCACCAGCTCGCCTGCCTGCGCCGGCTCCACGCTCCTGTCGAAGCCCGCCGACAGGATCACCCCGACGTAATCGGCCCCGGCGCGCTCGGCCGCCTCCACGTCCTGGCGACGCATGAGACCACAGATCTTGACGCGCACGTGCTCAGACATCGGCGCCGTCGGTCCGACGGCGGCGCGTGACGCCGGTCAGGTCCTCGGCCCGCCTACCGGGATCGGAGCTCGCCAGCAGCGCCTCTCCGACGAGAACGGCGCTCACCCCTCCCGCTCCGAGCCGCTCCACGTCCCTCCGCTCACGGATGCCACTTTCCGACACCACGGTCACGTCGTCGGGGATCTCGTCGAGCAGCGACAGGGTGGTTTCCAGGTCGGTGGTGAACGTGGCAAGGTCCCGATTGTTCACGCCCAGGATCCGCGCGCCCGCGTCCAGCGCCCGCTTGACCTCGTCGAGGTCGTGGGTCTCGACCAGAGCCGCCATCCCCGCGGCGTGCGCTTCGGCCAGGAGCCTCGCCAACAACCCGTCCGAAAGGATCCTCACGATGAGGAGCACGGCGTCCGCTCCCGCCGCACGCGCCTCCACGACATGAAGTGGATCGAGCGTGAAGTCCTTGCGCAGCACGGGAAGCGACGTCGCCTCGCGCGCCACGGCCAGATCGGCGTTCGAGCCCCCGAAATACCGGACGTCGGTGAGCACGCTCATGGCGGCCGCCCCTGCTTCCTCATAGGAGCGGGCGAGGACGCCGGGATCGAGGTCCGGGCGAATCTCCCCTGCGCCCGGAGAGCGGCGTTTGCACTCCGCGATGAGGGCAACCTCTGAAGGCCGGTCCAGAGCTGCGGCGAAATCACGCGGCGAGGGCGCGTCCGCCGCCTCCCGCTCCAGCGCGCCCGCCATCGGACGCAGGGCCGTCAGCTCTTCCCGTTTCGTTTCGACGATCGTGGCCAGAATCCCCGGAAGGGACCCGGATCCTTGCGTTTCGGGCAACGTTCGGGTATCCTTGTTCGGTTCCTGTTCGGGTCCTACAGGCTGGAGGCCAGGCGGATGCCCCTGACAAGACGCCAGAAAGAGATTCTGGACTTCATCGAAGGGTTCATCGTGGATCGGGGGTATGCGCCGAGCTTCGAGGAGATCGCGCATTCCTTCGGGTACGCGTCCCTGGCGACGGTGCACGAGCACCTGAGCAATCTGGAACGCAAGGGCTACATAAGAAAGGCCTACAACGAGAGCCGCTCCATCGAGCTCGTGAGGCCCGAGCACGGGGCTCCCACGGTCGAGCTCCCGCTCATGGGGGCGGTCGCGGCGGGCCTACCCATCGAGGCGATCCCGGACACGGAGAGCATCGCGGTCCCGCCGGATATGGTCCGACGCCAGCGCGAGAACTACGTGCTGCGCGTCGAGGGCAACTCGATGATCGAGGAGCAGATCCGCGACGGTGACTACATCGTGGTCCAGGCGCAGCCGACGGCCGAGGATGGAGAGATGGTGGTCGCGCTCGTCGGCGGTGACTCGGCGACCGTGAAGAAGCTCTATCGCGAGGCGGGAAACCGGATCCGCCTCCAGCCGGCGAACCCGACCATGGACCCGATCATCGTGAACGCCGACGACGTCCGTATCCAGGGAGTCGTCGTAGGTGTGATCCGGAAGTACTGAGCCTGGGCACGCCTACCGGTTCGTCGCGGCCTTGAGACGCTCGAGCGCGTCGAGCGCGGCGCCCGAGTCGAGCGACTCCCCGGCGGCGGCCACCGCGTCCGGTAGCGATTCGGCCCGGTCGGCGACATAGATCGCCGCGGCGGCGTTGAGCACGCTGGCGGTCCGGGCGACCCCGGTTTCGTCCCTACGGAGAATGCGTCCGATGATCCCGGCGTTCTCCTCGGGTTCTCCTCCCGCCAGCCCCGCGAGGCTTCCGGAGCTCACGCCCAGCTCCTCCGGCGAGACGTCCCGCATCTCGAGCCGGCCCTCGGAGAGGTCCGCCACCCTGGTCGGGCCTCCCGGGCTGATCTCGTCCATGCCGGGCGCTCCGTGCACGACCAGCGCGCGCAGATGGCCGAGCTCCGAGAATGTCTTCGCCACCAGCTCCAGAAATGCCGGATCGGCCACGCCCATCACCTGCCGACGCGCACCCGCCGGGTTCGTGAGGGGACCCAGGAGGTTCATGATCGTCGTCACGCCGAGACCGCGACGTACGGGGGCCACATGGCGCATGGCCGGGTGCACGAGCGGCGCGAACATGAAGACGATCCCCTCCTCGTCGAGGATCTCTCCCATGCGCTCCGGCGTGAGCTCGATGCGAACCCCCAGGGCCTCGAGCACGTCGGCGCTCCCGCTCCGTGAGGTGAAGGAGCGATTTCCGTGCTTGGCGATGCGCACGCCGGCTCCAGCGGCGATCAAGGCCGCCGCGGTGGAGATGTTGAACGTCGTCACTTTGCCACCGCCCGTTCCGGCGGTGTCCACCAGCGCGAGGGGGTCGGAGCAAGGCACCGGCGTCATGGCCGTGCGCAGAGCCCGAACGCCTCCGGCGACCTCGGACGGAACGATCCCCTTGGCACGCAGCCCCATGAGCAGGCCCGCCATCTGGATTTCGGTGGCGCTGCCGCTCATGAACGCCCCGAACGCCCCCTCCGCTTCATCAGCGGTGAGGTTCGCTCCGTCCCCCACCTTTTCGAGAAGGCGAGCGAAGTCGACCGTCACGCTCTCCTGTGGCGCAGCCTCCGGCATCTTTCCCCCTTCATTTTTCGGAAGGAGGAAATCCTAATCCCGATGCGGGTTTTCGGTCAATCATGCCAGCTTGACATCCACCCCCTCCCCCGTACCTTTCCGCCGTGGAAACCGGGGACACGATCCGCCTGCTGCTCACCCTCCACTACGACGGGTCGCTCTTTCACGGATGGCAGCTTCAGCCCGACCA
>JBJKRT010000129.1:0-113993 GCA_046704545.1 Longimicrobiales bacterium | reverse complement strand
ATACCTGACCATTGGCCGGACTCAGCAGCTGGTTCAACTCGGGGCGGCTCGTCCCCGTCAACGACATCGCCGTGGACCTCGGAACCGCCAACACCCTGGTCTACGTGAAGGGTGAGGGCATCGTCCTGAACGAGCCCTCGGTGGTGGCCGTGGAGCGGGGCAGCAAGCACATCATGGGCATCGGGCTCGAGGCCAAGCGCATGCTGGGTCGCACGCCCGAAGGCATCGAGGCCATCCGACCGCTCAAGGACGGCGTCATCGCGGACGTCGACGTGACCGAGATGATGCTCCGTCACTTCCTCAAGCAGGTGACGGCCAAGCGTATCTTCCGGATCAAGCCCCGTGTGGTGGTGGGCGTTCCCTCGGGCATCACCGAGCTGGAGCGGCGCGCCGTGCGCTCGTCGGCCATGGCCGCGGGCGCCAAGGCCGTCTACATGGTGGACGAGCCGATGGCCGCCGCCATCGGGGTCGGACTCCCGGTCGAGACCCCGACCGGCAACATGGTCATCGATATCGGCGGGGGCACGACGGAGATCGCGGTCATCGCGCTCTCCGGCATCGTATCGAACACATCGATCCGGGTCGGAGGGGACGAGCTCGACACGTCCATCGTCACGTTCCTGCGCAAGAACTACAACCTCCTGATCGGGGAGCCCACGGCCGAGGCCATCAAGATCCAGGTCGGATCGGCGTTCGACTTCGGGGAAGAGCGGGAGATGGAGGTGAAGGGCCGCGACCTGGTGAGCGGGATCCCGAAGACGGTGACCGTGCATTCCCAGGAGATTCGGGAGTGCATCCAGGAGCCGATCCAGGCGATCGTCGAGGCGGTTCGGCGGGCACTCGAGATCACGCCGCCGGAGCTGTCCTCGGACATCGTCGATCGTGGTATCGTCATGACGGGTGGCGGGGCCCTCATTCGCGGCCTGGACCGCCTGCTCCAACACGAGACGAATCTCCCCATCCACGTGGACGAGGAGCCGCTGACCTGTGTAGTCCGCGGGGCGGGGCGCATCCTCGACGACCTGCACAAGTACCGGTCCGTCCTCGTGGCATAGCCGGTGGCGGTGAGGCTCCATGCCGGCCATTCGACCCGAGGCTGAGGGCACTGGCGGCCGCCGCCAGGTCGGGATCGCCATCGCGATGCTCGTGGTGGCCCTCGTCACCTCCTATTTGCCACCGACGGCTCAAGAGCAGATCGCAGGGGCGCTTCGTGCGTCCGTGCTCCGGCCTTTCCTGGCTACCCAGAGGAGCCTCGTAGCGGCCCGGCTCCGAGCCGCCGACGTGGACGTATTGCGTGCACACCTGGATTCCATGGCGGCGGCGCTCTCCACGGACCAGGCCCTCGTCGACGAGAACCGGACTCTGCGCTCGCTCCTCGGTCTGTCGAAGCGGGTAGGGCCGTCGTTTCGACCCGCCGACGTGGTGCGCCCGGGCACACCGGGGTCCGAGAGCATGTTCATTCTCGACGTCGGGTCGGCCGACGGAGTCCGGGAAGGAGCCCCGGTCGTGGACCGCCATGGACTCGTCGGTGTCATACGTGAGGTGCGCGCCCACAGCTCCGTGGGGATGGACTGGACCCATCCCGACTTTCGCGTGAGCGCCATGATCCCGGACGGAAGCGCGTACGGGATCGTGGAGAACCGCAGAAGCACGTTTCGCGGAGGGGATCGACTTCTCCTCGACGGCGTGGCCTATCACGAATCCATTCGAGCAGGAACTCCGGTGCTGACGAGTGGCCTCGGCGGACTTTTCCCGCGGGGCATCCCCATCGGCCGAATCGACCGCGTGGCCGGTACGCAGGCTCACTGGCGGAAGAGCTATTGGCTCACACCCATGGTGCAGCCGGCCTCGGTGACGCACGTGCTCGTGGCCGTCGGCAAGAGCACGCCCGGAGACGTATCGCGTGCTTGGCCGCTCGACTCCCTGCGGACCCGTGAGCAGGTGATCGATCAGGAGCGCGCGCGCGCCGACAGCCTGCGGGTCATGAAGGACAGTGTGCGGCTCCTCGACAGCCTGCTCGAGCAGGCGCGCACGGCGGGGCAGGGGGGCTCGTGAGGGGCCGCGTCCGGGTCTGGGTCGTCGTCGCGGTGCTCTTCCTCCTGCACTTCTTCCTCCACGTCGGGCTCGGGCTCGGCCCGGTGGCGCCCGATCTCCTGACCGTGGCGCTCCTTCTGGCGGCTCGCGAGGTGAGCATCGGGGCGGCAGCCGGCACGGGCTTCGTGTTCGGGCTCCTGGAGGATGCGCTCAGCGTGCTCTCGTTCGGCGCAAACACGATCGCCATGACGCTGATCGGTGCGCTGGGTGCCCTGACGAGGGACCTGTTCGTGGGTGACTCGCTCGTGTTCCTGGTGTCGTATTTCGTCGCGGGCAAGTGGCTGCGAGACCTCGTGCACTGGCTGATGGTCAGCGACGCCCTGCGTCGTCCGTTCGTGGATCAGGTCATGGTCCAGGGCGTGATCGGTGGTATCTACGCGGCGGTCGTGGGTGTCTTCGTCATGGCGGTGGCCGGGCTCTGGCGAGAAGCTCCCCGATGAACACGCATCACCCGCACGCCCGGCGGCGGCGGGCCTACGGGGCCTACGTCGTCATCGCGCTGTTCATGGGCACGCTCGTCGCCTCCTTCTTCCGCATCCAGGTGCTGCGCGCCAGTGTCTGGGAGCTGAAGGCGGAGTCCAACCGGCTCCGTCAGCTTCCCGTGATGGCCCCGCGCGGCACCATCTACGACCGGAACGGCCGGATCCTGGCCGACAACGTCCCCGGGTACGCGATCACGATCCTGCCGGGCCGAGCGGACTCGGTCAGGCACACGCTCGAGCGTATGTCGGCCTACATCCCGCTTCCGAAGGGACGCATCGACCAGCTCGTGGGCCAGATGAGGCGGTACGGGACCGAGGTGACGGTGGACGGCGACGCGAGCTTCGACGTCGTGAGCGCGCTCGAGGAGCGACGCGCGGAGTTCCCCGACGTCAACATCGAGATGCGCCCGAAGCGACGGTATCTCGGAGGCAGGGCGACCTCCCACGTCCTCGGCTACGTCGGCGAGATCACGCAGTCCGAGTTGTCGTCGCCGGCCTTCCCGAGCGATCGCTACGAGCAGGGAATGATCGTGGGGAAGACGGGGATCGAGCGGGAGTACGAGTCCGAGCTGCAGGGAACGCCGGGGGTGCGGTACGTGGAGGTCGACGCGCGGGGGCGGGTCGTCGGCGACTTCGCGGGCGTGACCGCCGATCCTGCCAAGCCGGGCAAGGACCTGCATCTGAACATCGATCTCGATCTCCAGGAGTGGATCAACCGCATCTGGCCGGATTCGCTGGCGGGTGCCGTGGTCGCCCTGGACCCTTCGGACGGCGGTGTGCTCGCGCTGTACTCCGCGCCGACCTTCGATCCCAACCAGTTCGTCGGCGGTATCTCGAACCAGCTCTGGGACACGCTCAACAGCGACCCGCAGAAACCCCTGTTCAACCGCGCCACCATGGGGCTCTATCCGCCGGCGTCGACGTTCAAGCTCGCCGTGGCGGCGATCGGGCTCGAGCTCGGAGCGGTCACCCCGACCGAGCACATGCCGAAGCCCTGCACGGGCGGCATCTTCATCGGAGGCAAGTACCGCCACTGCTGGGGCGTGCACGGCTACGAGAACCTCATGCAGGCGATCGGCAACTCGTGCGACGTCTACTTCTACCAGCTCGGCCAGAAGATCGGCCTCGACCGGCTGCTCAAGGCCGCGAACTCGGTCGGGTTCAGCAGGAGGTGCGGCATCGACCTGCCCCAGGAGGCCCAGGGGATCTTTCCCACGAGCCGCCTCTGGTGGAGGAAGGCGTTCGGATACACGGCCCAGGAGAGTGAGGTCTACTCGCTTGCGATCGGGCAGGGCCCGAACTCGCAGACGCCGCTCAAGATGGCGCAGTTCTACGAGGCGCTCGCGCGAAACGGGTCGGCGCCCGCTCCTGCGATCGCGCAGGGGGTGAAGCCGGCGAAGGGGTGGAGCCTGCACCTGTCTCCGGAGAACCTGAAGGCGCTCCGCGAAGGGATGCGCAAGGTGACGCAGCTCGGTGGCACCGCCCACTACGGCACGGCTCTTCAATACTGGGATATCATCGGCAAGACGGGTACGGCCCAGAACGCCCTGAGCATGCAAGGCAAGGCTCCGGACCACGCCTGGTTCGCCGGGCTGGCCGGCCCTCCCGGCGAACCCCCGGAGATCGTCGTGGTCGCGCTGGTGGAGTACGGTGGCGAGGGCGCCTCGGCCGCCGCGCCCATCGTGGCGAAGACGGCCGACTACTATTTGCGTCAGAAGTACGGCATCCCCATCGATACGCTGCAGACGTACCTGGACTATCTTCGCGCGGGCAAGGGTGTGCCGGCGTGGTACCGCGAGCGCTTCGGGAGAGCCAAGAAGTGATCCGATTCTTCGACCGGTGGGCCGTCGATCGCGGACTCGTCCTGGCCACCATCGCGCTCTCGCTGTTCGGGATCGCGATGATCTACTCGGCCGGGGTGGTCTACGTCCCGGACCCGGTGACGCAGGGTGCGTGGATCCGTCAGAGCATCTGGTTCGTGCTCGCCATCGTGCTGTTCAGCACGCTTTCCCGCGTGCCACTGCGGTGGATCGAGTGGGTGGCGATTCCGTCGTACGTCTTCGCGGTCGTCCTGCTGGCGGCCACGCTGGTCGTCGGTACGGGTGCAGGAACGGCCGCCGGCGTGAAGAGCTGGATCCGGATCGGCCCACTGGGCTTCCAGCCGTCCGAGATCGCCAAGATCGCCACGGTGCTCGTGCTGGCTCGGCTGCTTTCGCAACGTGAGGAGCCGCTGTCGTCGCTGCGCGACTTCGTCGCACCGGCCGCGCTGGTGGGCCTTCCTCTGGCGCTCGTGATGCTCCAGCCGGACCTGGGTACGGCCATGGCCTTCGGGGGCATCCTCTTCGCCATGCTCTACTGGGCCGGCGCGCCGGTCGCCCTGCTGCTCCTGGTGGCCAGTCCGGTGGCCGGGCTCGTCCTCTCGTTCGATACGAAGATCTGGTCGTGGTACATGGTGGCCGTGGCCGTCTTCCTGTATCTCTACCGCTACCGCCTCTTCCTCTTCGAATCGGTGGCGGTGGTGCTCGCCAACCTGGCCGCCGGGACCATCGCCCGTCCCTTGTGGAGCTCGCTGGCGAAGTATCAGCAGAACCGGATCCTCGTCTTCCTCAATCCCGACGTGGACCCACGTGGGGCCGGATACCAGCTGATCCAGTCGAAAGTGGCCATCGGCAGCGGGGGGCTCTTCGGTAAGGGCTACCTGATGGGAACGCAGAAGCGCTTCGACTTCCTGCCCGAGCAGCATACCGATTTCATCTTCAGCGTCGTCGGAGAGGAGCTGGGCTTCATCGGCACGCTGCTCGTCATCGCCATGTTCTCCTACGTGCTCTGGCGGCTGGTCAGGATGGCCCAGGACTCGTCGGATCCCTTTGCCGGTCTTGTCCTGTTGGGTATCTTCGGGGCCTGGCTGGTACATATTTTCGTGAATATCGGCATGACCATCGGGATCGTGCCGATCACCGGGATCCCCCTGCCGTTCGTGAGTTACGGGGGGACCTTTCTGTTGATGTCCTGGGTGGCGGTCGCCATCGCCGTTCGGGTGGCCCACGAGCGATAGCCGCGGGCCTCAGGAGAAATCGCCAGGGGCGCGACCCCCGTATCGAAGCCCCCGTTCGGCGTGAGACCCCGAGGAGTCCCATGGCCTGGTTCCGAAAGGACAAGAAACCGCTCAGCGCGCAGGACAAGCGGGACGTGCCCGGCGACGTGTTCGAGAAGTGCAGCGGATGCGGAGAGATCCTGTATCGCGAGAAGCTCGCGCAGAACATGAGCGTGTGCCCGAGCTGTGGACATCATCTGCGCATCTCCGCCGAGGGGTATCTGAGCCTCCTCATCGACAGCGACACGTTCGAGGAGCTGGACGAAGAGCTCCGTTCGTCGGATCCCTTGAAGTTTCGCGACCTCAAACCGTACACGGAGCGCGTTGCGCAGGCCGAGGCGAAAGGCCGCTCCGAGGCCGTCGTGACCGGCGTCGGGGAGATCGAGGGGATGGAGGTGGCGATCGCCGTGATGGACTTCTCGTTCATCGGCGGCTCGATGGGCTCGGTGGTCGGAGAGAAGATCGCGCGAGCGGGAAGGGTGGCGCTGTCGCGGGGCATCCCCCTGATCATCGTGAGCGCCTCGGGCGGCGCCCGCATGCAGGAAGGGATCTATTCGCTCATGCAGATGGCGAAGACCTCGGCCGTGCTGGCGCGGATGCACGAAGCGGGCCTTCCGTTTCTGTCGATCCTCACGAATCCGACCAGCGGAGGCGTGACGGCATCCTTCGCGATGCTCGGCGACGTCAACCTTGCGGAGCCGGGTGCGTTCATCGGGTTCGCCGGTCCGCGCGTGATCGAGGAGACGATCAAGCAGGAGCTTCCCCAGGGATTCCAGCGATCGGAATTCCTGCTCGAGCGGGGCATGGTCGACCGGGTGGTCGACCGGCGGGAACTGAAGAACGAAGTGGCCCTCATCCTCCGGCATATGACGGGCGTGTGGAAGGACCCGGACTAGACACGAGCACGCCCACCGCGGCTCCCACTGCCCCGGAGCGCCTCGACCGCCCCTTCTCGGACCCCCTGGTCACGCGCCTCTTTCCCCCGCTCGCCACCGGTGTGCACTGGGGACTGGAGCGGACGCTGCACGCACTGGAGGTGCTGGGGAACCCGCACCGCTCCTACGCCACGCTGCACGTCGGGGGCACCAACGGAAAAGGCTCGGTCGCGTCGACGCTGGCCGCCGTGCTTCGGGCCGAAGGCGTGCGGGTCGGGTGCTACACCTCGCCGCACCTGTGCTCGTTCCGCGAGCGGATCCAGGTGGATGGCGTGTCCCTCCCGGACGAGGTCCTCCTGGAGCGGGCCGAGGAGGTGCGCGAGGCCATCGAGCGGTTCGGCCTCACCTTCTTCGAGGCAGCGACCATCCTCGGGTTCCAGGCCTTCGCCCGGGCGGGCGTCGACGTGACGGTAGTGGAGGTGGGGCTCGGAGGACGTCTGGACGCCACCAACGTCGTACGGCCGGAGGTGAGCGCCGTGACGAACGTGGCGCTGGACCACGCCGACTTCCTCGGCCACACGCTTCCCGAGATCGCGCACGAGAAGGCAGGGATCGTCAAGGCTGACGTTCCCTTCGTGACGGCCGAGACGGATCCGGAGCTCCTCGACGTCTTCCGGCGCACGGCGCAGGAGCGAGGCGCACCGCTGTTCACGTTGGATCCGGACACGGCCATCGAGGACATCGAGGTGGCGGCCGATCACACCCGATTCTCGATGCGCACCCGCTCCTGGGGACGCCTCGAGCTGCGTACACCGCTCGTGGGACGGCATCAGGCGATCAATGCGGCATTGGCCGTGGAGATCTTCGAGCACGTGCCCGAGACGCTCCGCCCCGGCGCCGAGGCACTCGTGCGCGGAATCGAAGGCGTCCGGCACTACGGCCGCGATCAGGTCGAGGTCGTCGACGGACATGTGTGGATCTTCGACGTGGCGCACAACACCGCCGGGATCCTCACGCTCGTGGACACCCTGGACCGCCTTCAGCTCCCGGAGCCGCTCGTGGCGCTCGTGGGCGTGCTGGGCGACAAGGACTGGCAGGCCATGCTTCCGCCCTTGTTCTCGCGGATGGACGGGGCCGTGCTCACGCAGCCGCCGTCCGCGCCTCCCGAACGGCGCTGGGACCCGTCGGCGGCTGCGGCTGCCGTGCCCGCCGTCTGCCCGCTCCGGATCGAGGATGACTTCGTGCGTGCCCTCGAAACGGCCCGCCGAGAAGCAGGGCAGGGTACGGTGGTGGTGACGGGCTCGTGCCACACCGTCGGGAGCGCCCTCACGGTGCTCGGACGCGAGCCGTAGGGGGTCGGCGCGCACGTGCGGGCCGACCGGGGCGCGAGCCCCGCGGCCCGACGGCGCGGTTGAACTCCAGGCTCCTGTCGCTAGATTCCGCGCCACCATGGCCAACTCCTCGTTCGCGAGGCTTCCGGGCTTTCGGGACTTTGCCCCGGAGGACTTCGCACTCCGTTCGCACATCTTCGAAGCGTGGCGCCGGGTCTCCCGGCGTTACGGCTTTCAGGAGTACGACGGTCCTCCGCTCGAGCCGCTCGACCTCTACGTGGAGAAGAGCGGCGAGGAGATCGTCGGGCAGCTCTATGCGTTCACGGACAAGGGCGAGCGTGAGGTATCGCTGCGGCCGGAGATGACGCCCTCGCTGGCACGGATCCTGAGTGAGCGGAGCCGTGCCATGAGCAAGCCGATCCGATGGTTCACGATGCCCCAGCTCTTCCGCTACGAGCGCCAGCAACGCGGTCGCCTGCGCGAGCACTTCCAGTGGAACGTCGACATCGTGGGCGAGGCGGGCGTCGCAGCGGACGCCGAGGTCCTCGCCGTGGGCATCGACGCGCTGCGCGAGCTGGGCCTCGGGTCCGGAGATTTCCGTGCGCGCGTCTCCGATCGGAGGCTGCTCTCGGCGATCCTGAGATCGGGAGTGGGGATCGCCGAGGACGAGGTGCCGGCGGTCTTCGCGCTCATCGACAAGGTCGAGCGCATGGCGCCCGAGGCGTGGCTGACGAAGATGACCGAGGAGACCGGGCTCGACCGGGGGGAGGCGGAGGCGCTCCTCGACCTGTTGCGCGCCTCCGATCTGGACCGGATCGCCTCGCGCTACGGCGACGTCGAAGGGGTCGAGGCGGCGCTCGCTCCGCTTCGCGAATACGTCGGGACCCTGGAGGCCATGGGCCTCGGCGACTTCGTCGAGGTGGACCTGACCATCGTACGGGGGCTGGCCTACTACACCGGGATCGTCTTCGAGCTCTTCGACCGGAAGGGTGACCTGCGGGCGATCTGCGGTGGGGGGCGGTACGATCGCCTTCTCGAGCTCGTCGGAGGTGAGCCGTTGCCCGCCGTGGGCTTCGGAATGGGCGATGTCGTCCTGGCCGAGCTCCTCAAGGAGCGCGGGCTGGTTCCCGAGTACCGTCGTGCCGTGGACTATTTCCTGGTGACCGTCGAGGACGGTCAGCGGGCGGAGGCGCTGCGTCTGGCGCACGGGCTCCGCGAGAAGGGGCGCAGCGTCGCCTACGCCCTTCGGCAGCAGTCCGTTCGCAAGCAGCTCAAGGCCGCGGCTTCGGAGGGAGCCCTCAGCACGGTCATCCTCGGGCCGGACGAGATGGCACGCGGCGTGGTCGTGGTACGGGACATGAGCACGGGGGAGGAGCGCGAGGTCCCCCTCGGCGATCTGCTTCAATGACGCGCCGGAGCCGGGCCGAAGAAGAGGAGGCGGCCCGGGCTCTGCGCGAGGTCGCAGCGCGGGCCGCCCGCCGCCTGGCATGGCTCGAGTGGGCGATCTATGCGTTGGCTGCGGTCCTCGCGGTGGCGGCGGGGGCGTTGGTGGGCGTGCTCCTATCCGACGCCTTCGGCCTTCCCTTCCGACCCTCCTGGATGGTAGCCTCCATGCTCCTCTTCATCGTGCCGGCGTCGTTGTCGTACCGCCGAGTGCGCCGAGACCGGCGCGCCATGCGGAGCCGGTCGTCACCCAATACCGACGAATCCGATGGCTGACGAGAAGAAGCTCACCCCGAGAAGCGAGGACTTCTCGGCCTGGTACAACGAGGTCGTGCTGCGTGCGGAGCTCGCGGACTACTCCCCGGTGCGCGGAAGCATGGTCATCCGCCCGTGGGGGTATGGCATCTGGGAGAACATGCAGCGGGCGCTGGACGACATGTTCAAGGCGTCCGGCCACGAGAACGCGTACTTCCCGCTGCTCATCCCGATGAGCTTCATCGAGCGTGAAAAGGAGCACGTCGAGGGGTTCGCGCCCGAGCTCGCCATCGTGACGCACGCCGGGGGGAAGGAGCTCGAGGAGTCGCTCGCGATCCGGCCGACGTCGGAGACGATCATCTACTCGATGTACGCGAAGTGGGTGCAGAGCTACCGCGACCTGCCCATCCTGATGAACCAGTGGGCGAACGTGATGCGGTGGGAGCTTCGGACCCGTCTCTTCCTGCGCACGTCGGAGTTCCTCTGGCAGGAGGGGCACACTGCGCACGCCACCGCGGAAGAGGCGGAGCGCGAGACGCTCACGATCCTCGACATCTACCGGACGTTCATGGAGGACTGGGTGGGGATGCCCCCGCTCACGGGCCTCAAGACCGAGTCGGAGAAGTTCGCCGGTGCCGTGCGGAGCTACGCGTGCGAAGCGCTGATGCAGGACAACAAGGCGTTGCAGGCGGGCACGTCGCACTTCCTCGGGCAGAACTTCTCTCGGCAGTTCGACCTCAAGTACCAGACCGAGGAGGGCCAGGAGGCCTTCGCGTGGAACACGTCGTGGGGCGTGTCGACACGCCTCGTCGGTGGGCTCGTCATGACCCACGGTGACGACAACGGTGTGGTCGTGCCTCCGCGCCTGGCGCCGATCCAGGCCGTGGTGGTGCCGATCGTGAAGGGAGACGACGAGACCCGTACGCCGGTGCTCGACAAGGCGTCCGAGATCGCGAACCGTCTTCGCGACGCCGGCGTCCGCGTCCGTCTCGACGACCGGGACAACCTTTCTCCGGGCGCGAAGTTCTATGAATGGGAGCGCAAGGGTGTGCCGTTCCGGGTCGAGATCGGGCCCAGGGATCTGGAGAAGGGGCAGGTGGCGCTCGCGCGAAGGGTGACGCCGGAGGGGGAGAAGCGGAAGGCGTTCGTGCCGGTGGACGAGGCGGTGGCCGAGCTTCCCGCCCGGATGGAGGCCTTCCAGCGCGACCTCCTGGAAGCCGCGAAGGCTCGCCGCGAGGCGAACTCGTACCGGGGCGTCAAGGAGCTGGGTGAGCTCCAGGAGATTCTCGACAACGGCGGTGGCTTCGTCTACACCGGATGGAACGGCGATCCGGCCGTGGAGCAGAAGATCAAGGATTTGACCAAGGCGACGGCGCGGGTGGTTCCGGGTGAGGAGTTCCGCTCCCCCTCCGCTCCGGAGAAGTGCATCTCGGGCGAGGGCCCGTCGAAGACGGAGGTGGTTTGGGCGAGAGCGTACTGAGGCGGCCATTTCCCCGGGTGCAGGGGCGTGTGCTCTGCGGGGAGATCCCCGCGGAGGAGCTGGCGGAACGCTTCGGGACGCCGCTGTACGTGTACGACATCGCCTGGATCGAGGACCGCTTCCGGACCTTCGGAAAGGCATTCGCGGGGGTGGAGCACCTCGTAGCCTACTCCGTCAAGGCGAACGGAAACCTTTCGATCCTGCGCAGGCTCGGCGCCCTCGGCTCGGGTGCCGACGTCACGAGCGCGGGGGAGCTGTTCCGGGCCCGCACGGCGGGCATTCCGCCGGAGCGCATCGTCTTCGCGGGCGTGGGCAAGACGGAGCCCGAGATCCGCTACGCGCTCACGGAGGAGATCCACGCGCTGAACGTGGAGAGCGCGGGCGAGCTGGAGCGGATCGAGCGGGTCGCCCGTGAGGAGGGGCGGGTCGCACCCTTCGCGATCCGGGTGAACCCGGACGTCTTCAGCCCGACCCCCCACGAATACACGCGGACCGGTCACGCGACGACCAAGTTCGGGGTGCCCCTGCACGAGACCCGGGATCTCTACCGGTGGGCATCCGGCAGGCCGAGCCTGCGCGCTCGGGGTCTCGACGTCCACATCGGCTCCCAGATCGTGGAGCCGGAACCGTACGTGAGCGCGCTGGAGAAGGTGCTCGCACTCGCCGAGGAGCTCCGCGAAGACGGGATCGAGCTCGAATTTCTCGATCTCGGAGGAGGCTTCGGGATCGGCTACAACGGCGAGTCCGGCATGGACCTGGAGGTGCTGGCCGCGGAGGTGGTTCCCCGGGTGAAGGCCGCCGGGCTCAGGCTCGTCATCGAGCCGGGCCGCTCGGTGGTGGGCGATGCGGGGCTCCTTCTGACGCGTGTCGAATACGTGAAGGAAAGCGGCGGGAAGACCTTCGTGATCGTGGATGGTGGGATGAGCGAGCTCATCCGGCCGAGCCACTACGGGGGGTTCCACGGGATCCAGAGGGTGGACGAGCGCGTACCACGTCCCAACGACGTGGTGGACGTGGTGGGGCCGATCTGCGAGAGCGGCGACTTCCTCGCCCGCGAGCGCGCCTTCGACGTGCCGGAGCCGGGGGAGCTGCTCGCGGTTCGCACGGCCGGCGCCTACGGCTTTTCCATGGCGTCGAACTACAATGGACGCCGCCGGCCGGCGGAGGCCATGGTCGACGGAGCCACGGTGACGCTGGTTCGTCGCCGTGAGACCCTCCACGACCTCATTCGGGGAGAGGAGATCGAGCCCGCATCATGACCCAGGACCACGATCGGATCCTCATTCTCGACTTCGGGTCCCAATTCACGCAGCTGATCGCGCGCCGTATCCGGGAGGAGCGCGTGTACTGCGAGATCCACCCGCCTACGCGCTCCCTGGAGTGGATACGCGAGTGGGGTCCGAGCGGGGTCATTCTCTCCGGGGGCCCCTCGTCGGTGTACGACGAAGGGGTGCCAACGACCGACCCGGCGCTCTTCAAGGAGGGGATTCCGGTTCTCGGGATCTGCTACGGCATGCAGCTCATGGCCCATCTCGAAGGTGGGCAGGTGCATCATGGCAGGCGCGAGTATGGACGGGCGGAGCTCGAGATCGAGCGTGCGGAGGGGCTGTTCGAGGGGTTCACACCCGGGGAAGGCACGACCGTGTGGTGCTCGCACGGCGATCACGTGGACGAGCCGCCCGAGGGCTACGAGGCGCTCGCATCGACGTCGTCACTGCCCGTAGCGGCGTTTCGGGCCCTCGACCGCCCACTCTACGGGGTGCAGTTCCACCCGGAAGTGGCGCACACGCACCGCGGCGACGAGATCCTGTCGAATTTCCTCTTCGAGGTGTGCCGGTGCCGGCCGACCTGGACGGCGGGTGCGTTCATCGATGAGACGGTCCAGAAGATCCGGGAGCAGATCGGCGACGGCACCGCAATCTGCGGACTCAGCGGGGGCGTGGATTCCTCGGTCGCCGCCGTGCTCGTGCATCGCGCCATCGGCGATCGGCTGACCTGCATCTTCGTGGACCATGGCCTGCTCAGAAAGCGCGAGCGTGAGCAGGTCGAGCGCACGTTCCGTACGCATCTGGGCATGAGGCTCGTCGTCGAGGACGTCGCCGATGCCTTCCTGTCGAAGCTGACGGGAGTGGTCGACCCCGAGGAGAAGCGCCGACGGATCGGAGCGACCTTCATCGAGGTGTTCGAGGCGACTGCCGCGCGCGAGGGGACCGGCGCGAAGTTTCTGGTGCAGGGGACGCTCTACCCCGACGTCATCGAGTCACACTCCGTGGGGGGGCCGTCGGTGACGATCAAGACCCACCACAACGTGGGGGGGCTTCCGGAAGAGATGCCTTTCGAGCTGGTCGAACCGCTCCGGGACTTGTTCAAGGACGAGGTTCGCCAGGTGGGGCGGGAGCTGGGGTTGCCTGAAGAGTTCGTCGGCCGCCACCCGTTTCCCGGCCCCGGACTCGCAATCCGGATTCTGGGCGAGGTCACCGACGAGCGCCTCGGGGTGCTGCGCGATGCGGACGAGATCTACCTCGAGGAGATCCGCGAGGCGGGCCTGTATGACGAGATCTGGCAAGCGTTCGCGGTCCTCTTGCCCGTGCAATCGGTAGGGGTGATGGGCGACGCGCGGACGTACGAGAACGTGCTCGCTCTTCGGGCGGTGACGTCCCGAGACGGCATGACGGCCGATTGGTATCCGTTTCCCGCCGAGGTGCTCGCCAGGATCTCGACACGCATCATCAACCAGGTGAAGGGGGTCAACCGAGTCACGTACGACGTGAGCTCCAAGCCCCCGGCCACCATCGAGTGGGAATAGGGGGGACCATGCGCAGGGCTCTGTGGATCGCGCTCGTACTGATCGGTCTGGGGCCGGGTGCCGTGGCGGCCCAGCTGTCGTGGGACGCTCCGCCGCTCGTCGGCCCCGCGTCGCCGCAGGGGCTCGGGCTCTTCGTCGCCAGCCCGAATCCGGGGCACAACCTCGGAGGCATCCTCACCTACCGCGACGACACCGCCTCGCTCGGCCTCGGCTATCGGGTGGGGTTCGGTGAGGACGCCTCCGGGCATGCCGCCGGCCTTGCGGGCATCGACGTGTCGGGAGCGCTGGCCAACGGCAACGAAGACGCCAACATGAAGGTGCTCTGGTGGACCGGGCTCGGCGGCGGTATCGGACAGAACGTCACGGTGTCCTGGCCCGTCGGGATGGTGGTGGGCTGGACCGGAGGGGAGGGGGACGCAATCCTGTCGCCCTATGCCGGTGGCCACCTCGCGCTCGATCTGTCGACGAAGCGTGCCGACCACGTGCACGTGCGTGCGGCGATCGACGTCGGTCTCGACCTGCGCGTGGTGTCGGGCGTCGTGATGAGCTTCGGCGCCTCAGTGGGCGGGCGGGACGCGTTGGCCGTCGGACTGGCGTTTCCCACCGGCCTGGCTCGCTGAACCGCGGCCGGGCGGACCGTCCGGAGGCATCTGCCCGGCCTTGCCGTTCGGGGCGCGACCCCTCGGCCCGTCGGGCGCCTGACGCGACGAGTCGGTCCGGGTCTGGGACTCGGACGCGCTCGGCGGGTTCGGGCGGGCGTCCTGCAGGCGCGTCTGGATCTTCTCCCAGACCGAGCGCATGTAGGCAACGTCCGAGCCGTGCACCTTCGCAAAGTCCGTGAGCTGTTGCGCGGTGACTCCGTGGCGGGCCAGGATCGCCGAACGGATGGAGTCGTCCATCTTTCCCGGGTTCTCCCGGAGCACCGCAAGACGCAGGTCGACGTACGTGGAGATGAAGGTCTCCGGAGAAATCGTGGCCTGTTTCGCAACGGGTGGCGTCCCGGTGCCGCAGGCCGTGAGGACCATACCGGCCGCCAGGAGAAGCGGTACGACACGGGCGATTCTGCGGTAGGTATGCAAAGCGTGGCGCATGCGCGATCGATCAGGTGTGTCCGTTCGAAGAGGGCCCCGACCGCGTGATATCCCGCAACGGGTCGATCGGGTCCACCAGCGCGGGAAGCTGAGCGTGTCCCACCCGATCGCAGATCGAGCGGAACGCGTCGACGACGTCGGGATCGAAGTGCGACCCTCCGCAACGGAGGATTTCCGTCAGGGCCTCCTTCGTCGATGCCGCCTCGCGGTACGGGCGATTGTGCGTGAGGGTATCGAAGGTGTCGGCGACCGAGATGATACGCGCCTCGATCGGGGTGTCCGCGCCCACGAGTCCGTATGGATAGCCGGCGCCGTCCCACCGTTCGTGATGTGCCTCGGCGATACTCTTGGCCACCTGCAGGATGCGGTGGCGGCTGCCGCCGAGGATCTCGGCGCCGATGATCGTGTGGCTCTTCATGAGCTCGAATTCGGACGGCGTGAGCTTGGCCGGCTTCCGCAGCACCGAGTCGGGGACACCGATCTTCCCGATGTCGTGGAGCGGGCCGGTTCGCCGTACGAGATCGACCTCCATCGCGCTCATTCCCAGCTCCGCGGCGAGCAGCGACCCGAGAAGCCCCACCCGCTCGGCGTGCCTCCCGGTCACATCGTCACGGTATTCGGCGGCCAGAGCGAGGCGATGAAGAATCTCGGTACGGGTATCGGCGAGTTGCGACGTCCGCTCGTTGACGCGTTCCTCGAGCTCGTCACGCTGCCGTGAGACCCGCTGGGTGAGAAAGCGAGCCCCGAGCAGGTTGCGGACCCGAGCCTCGGCCTCCGCCGGATCGAAGGGCTTGGCCAGGAAGTCCATGGCCCCCGCCGCGAGGGCCCGGCGGCGAAGCTCGGGGTCGTCGTCGCCGGTGAGCACGATGACCGGAAGGTACTCCTCGGGTGCCAGCAGCGGCCGGATCGCCTCCAGAACCTGGAAGCCGTCCATCTGGGGCATGTGCAGGTCGAGGATGATCAGGTCCACGGTCTTGGAAGCGACAACCTCATGGACCTGCCGTGGATCGGTAAGCCCGAGGGGAAGGGCATACCCGGCCCGCTGAAACAGGCGCTGAAGCGTTCGCACGACCCACTCGTCGTCATCGACGACGAGCAGTCGGCCCTCGAGCTTCTCCGACTTCCGCGCATCTCCGTCCGTTCGGCGTCCGGACAGCGCGGGCGGAGGCGCGCCGGCCGGCTTCGGCTCCGTCTTCGCGGTGGCCGACCCGATCGTGGGAGCCTTCGGCCCGGGCAGCAGAGACTCCAGCGCGCCCCGCAGCTCCTCGATCTCCATGGGTTTGGCCAGGAACGCGCTGCGGGCACCGGGGGTGCCCCCCCAATAGACCTCTTCCTGGGGGTAACCCGACATGTAGAGAACGGGCAGCGCCGGGCGCACCTCGGACGTGAGGTCCACCAGCGTGAACCCGCTCATCTCCGGCATCACGATGTCGGTGACCAGCAGGTCGATCGGTCGGTCTCCCTTCAGGATGTCGACGGCGGCGCGCGAGCTGTCGGCCGAGGTCACGATGCACCCCAGGCGGTCCAGGAGCCGGCGGGTCGCGCGGAGCGTGTCGGGATCGTCGTCCACGACGAGCACTCTGAGCCCCTCGACCTGTCGTGGCTCGTCGCTCGAGATCGGTACGGCCCTGGACGATGCGGGAGCGGTGGACAGCGCTCGGTCGGCCCGGCAGATCTGATTTCGTCCGCGCGCCTTCGCGGCGTAGAGGGCGCGGTCGGCCGCGGCGATGAGCACGTCCGGCGAGCCCATGCCTTCTTCGATGCCGCTCACCCCGGCACTCACCGTGACCCGCCCCCACCCGAAGTCGGTGGACGCGAGGAGCGTGGTGATCTGTTCGGCGAAAGCCTCGGCCTGGGCAATCGCGCAGTCCGAGAGCACCGTGATGAACTCCTCCCCTCCGAAACGTGCGGAGAGGTCCATTCGCCGGGTCCGCGCCCTCAGGAGATCGGCGAACGCCCGCAGGACCCGATCTCCCTCTCCGTGGCCGTGGCGATCGTTGACGTACTTGAAGTGGTCGAGGTCGAAGAGGATCACGGCGAGGCCCCGCCCCCTGAGCGCGGACGCCCACGCGGACTCGACGAACACCGAAGCGTGCCTGCGGTTCGGGAGGCCCGTGAGTGGGTCCGTGAGCGCGGATCGCTCGGCGAGCTCACGCTCGCGGTGCAGGAGCTCCGCGACCCACCCGGTGCCGAGGGACACCGTCACCAGGAACACAACGATGACGAAGACGAGGCTCCAGTTGGGGGTGCTCAGCCCGAGCAGGATGATCTCGACCTGCGTGAGGGCGAGCACGGCCATACCGGCGGCGAGCGCCAGGGAAGCGCCGCTCCAGCCCCGGTAGTACGTGAGGAGGAAGGCAGGGACCAGCGCCGGGAGCCAGACGAGCAGCGAGCCGTTCTGCTCCAGCCAACCCGGGACGATCCATGCCGCCAACATGGGCAGGGCCAGCGCCCCGAGCGACGCCAACAGCGCGCGCACGGGAACAGCCCGGGAGCGGGACAGGGGTTGGGGGGATGATACGCTCACGCTCGGCTCGTCGAGGAGGCCCGTCGAAACCCCAAAAATCGGGCGAGCGCCGATGGGATACAAGCGTAGGCTTCCCGCCGCCCCGCGCAGTATATTCGATCCATGGCTCCGCTCCACCCTCGATCGGAGCCCGTCATGTCACGCATGCAGCCATGAGACGAGCCGCGCTCCGCTTTTTGGCTTCGCTTCTGTTGGTGTCGGGTTGTGCCGTGAATCCCGCGACCGGTCACCGCCAGCTCTCGCTCGTCGGAGAGCAGCGTGAGATCGCGCTCGGACGCGACGCCGCAGCAGAGGTATCCCGTGCGACCGGCATCGTCGCCGACTCCGCGCTCGAGGCGTACGTGTCCGCCATCGGGCGCGAGCTCGCGGCTGCCTCCGAACGGCCGGACCTTCCGTGGTCCTTCCAGGTCGTGGACGATCCGGGCGTGAACGCGTTCGCCCTTCCGGGCGGCTTCATCTACGTGACGCGGGGCATCCTGGCCAACCTCGAGTCCGAGGCGGAGCTCGCAGGGGTCATCGGTCACGAGATCGGACACGTGACGGCGCGCCATTCGGTGAGTCGGATCAGCCGACAGCAGCTCCAGCAGCTCGGACTCGGCGTGGGCTCCATCCTGTCCAGCGACGTCCGGCGGTATCAGGACGTCCTGTCGAGCGGACTGGGACTGCTGAACCTCAGATATTCGCGCGGCGACGAGAATCAGGCCGACGCCCTGGGATTCCGATACGTGAGCCGTGCCGGTTGGAGTCCGGACGCGCTTCTGAGTGTCTTCGGCATGCTGGCCACCGTGTCGAGCGGGCAGGGGAAGGTGCCGGAGTGGCAGAGCACCCATCCGGCCCCCGAGAACCGCGAGGCGCACATCCGGGACCTGATGGCGTCCGCGTCGGCCGCCGGAGACACGAAGGTCGGGAGAGACCGATTCCTGACCCAGATCCAAGGGCTCGTCTACGGCAACGATCCCAGGGCAGGCTATTTCAAAGCGTCGCGCTTCGTACATCCTGCGTTGGCCTTCGAGCTGCGGTTTCCGGAAGGATGGACGACGGCGAACCAGCGAACGGCGGTCGCGGCGGTCAGTCCCCGTCAGGATGCGCTCGTCGTGCTGGAGGTGGCGGAGGGGGGCGACGATCCTGCCGCGGCGCTCCAATCGTTCCTGGGTGGAAGGGGGATCGAGACCGGACGGATTCGCCGGGAGACCATCGGCGGCATCGCACGGATCCGTGCCACCTTCACGGCGACCACGACGAGTGGGACCCGGCGGGGCGAGGTGGCGTTCCTCCGCCACGGGGAGTCGCTCTACCGCATCCTGGGTTACGCCGCCGCCGACGCGTGGGCGTCGCGGGCCGACGAAGTGGCCGCGACGTTGAGCAGCTTCGGTGCCCTCACGGACCCGGCCGTCCTGGGTGTTCAACCCTGGCGCGTCGAGGTTCTGCGGCTCCCAGAGGCCATGACGATGCGACAGGTGGACACGCGCTACCCGTCGGTGATCGGGCTCGAGGCCGTGGCTCGCCTCAACCGTCGCACACCGGACGAGCGCCTGGAGCCCGGAACGCTCGTCAAGCGCGTGCGCGGGCGCCCGCTTCCCCAACTTCCCCGGTAACACCGACTTTGGGCGCGCTGCGCGTGCGCTCATGGCCCGGAACTTGTTTCTTACGTGTGGTGATCGTCCCGCGGGCTGCCAGAGTGGCAGAGCACGGGGCGCGCTACCGATGATTGTGATTCCGAGGAGCGCATGCTGAGCGCAGACAGATTGACGGTGAAGGCGGCCGACGCCCTTCAGGCTGCGGCGGCCGAAGCACGACAGAGGGGCAATGCCGAGGTCCACGGCGTACACCTGCTGGACGCCTTGTTGGGTCAGGAAGAGGGCATCGTCGTGCCCATCCTGCAGAAGCTGGAGGTGCCGGTCGGGCTGGTACGCGAGCGCGCTCGCGAAGCCCTCGATCGGATGGCCCGGGTGGAGGGTGGAGCGGATCCGGGGCTCGCACGCGACCTGCGGAAGGCGATGGACGTGGCCGAAGCGGCCGCCCGGAAGCTCGACGACGAGTACGTCTCCACGGAGCACCTGCTGGTCGGGCTCACGGAGGAGAAGGACGATGCGGGGCGCATCCTTCGCGACGCAGGCGCGAGCCGGAAGGCGGTGGAGAACGCGATGGAGGCGGTGCGCGGCTCGCATCGGGTCACGGACGCCACCCCGGAAGACAGCTACCGCGCGCTGGCGCGGTTCAGCCGGGACCTCACGGAGCTGGCCCGCCGGGGCAAGCTCGATCCGGTGATCGGGCGAGACGAAGAGATCCGCCGGGTCATCAAGGTCCTGGCCCGCCGCACCAAGAACAATCCAGTGCTGATCGGAGAGCCTGGGGTCGGCAAGACCGCGATCGTCGAGGGGCTCGCACAGCGCATGGTGGCCGGCGACGTGCCGACCACGCTCTCGGACAAGAAGCTGATGCAGCTCGACATCTCCGCGATGCTCGCCGGCGCGAAGTACAGGGGTGAGTTCGAGGAGCGGATGAAGGCGGTGCTCAAGGAGATCACGGAAGCGGAGGGTCGCTACGTGATCTTCATCGACGAGATGCACACGATCGTCGGTGCGGGTGCGGCCGAGGGGGCAGTGGACGCAGGCAACATGCTCAAGCCTGCGCTCGCGCGGGGAGAGCTGCGGGTCGTCGGTGCCACGACGCTCGGCGAGTACCGCAAGCACATCGAGAAGGATCCGGCGCTCGAGCGTCGCTTCCAACCCGTCTTCGTCGCTCCGCCGTCGGTGGAGGACGCGGTCGCGATCCTCCGGGGTCTCAAGGAGCGCTACGAGGTGCACCACGGCGTGCGCATCACCGACGACGCGATCATCGCCGCGGCACGCCTCTCGGATCGCTACATCGGCGGCCGATTCCTGCCGGACAAGGCCATCGACCTGATCGACGAGGCCGCCAGCCGGCTGCGTATCGAGATCGACTCGCTTCCGCAGGAGATCGACGAGGTGGAGCGGCGCGTCACCCAGCTCGAGATCGAGCGCCAGGCGCTCCAGAAGGAGACCGACCGGGCCGCGGTCGAGCGCCGTGAGGACATCGAGGCGGAGCTGGCCGAGCTCAGGGAGAAGAGTCAGGGCATGAAGGCCAAGTGGCAGGCCGAGAAGGACATCATCGGTCAGATCCAGGACCTGCGCACGCGCGTCGACGAGCTGCGCGTGGAGGCCGAGCGTGCCACCCGGACCGGCGAACTCAACCGTGCCGCGGAGATCAGCTACGGCGAGGTGCCGAAGGCCGAGGAGCAGATCGAGGCGCTCTCGGCACGCCTGGAAGAACTCCAGCAGGACCAGAAGTACCTCAAGGAAGAGGTCGAGGCCGACGACATCGCCGCCGTGGTGGCGGAATGGACCGGGATCCCGGTGAGCCGGCTGCTCGAGTCGGAGCGGATGCGGCTCACCCATCTGGAGGAGCACCTGGGACACCGGGTGGTGGGGCAGGCCGAAGCCGTCCGTGCCGTCTCCAACGCGGTTCGCAGAGCCCGAGCGGGGCTTCAGGATCCGAATCGCCCGGTGGGCTCGTTCATCTTTCTGGGACCGACAGGCGTGGGAAAGACGGAGACGGCGCGGGCCCTGGCCGAGTTCATCTTCGACGATGAGCGGGCGATGGTGCGCATCGACATGTCCGAGTACATGGAGAAGCATGCCGTAGCGAGGCTCATCGGCGCGCCTCCCGGCTATGTCGGCTACGAGGAGGGAGGGCAGCTCACCGAAGCGGTGCGTCGGCGCCCGCACGCGGTGGTGCTCTTCGACGAGATCGAGAAGGCGCATCCCGAGGTCTTCAACGTGCTTCTGCAGATCCTCGACGATGGCCGGCTCACCGATGCGCAGGGACGCACGGTGGACTTCCGCAACGTGGTCATCATCATGACCTCGAACATCGGTAGCCAGCACATTCTGGAAGCCGCCGGCGAAGCCGATGCCTGGGAGGAGGTCGAGCGACAGGTGCGAGCGCAGATGCACCAGTACTTCCGGCCCGAGTTCCTGAATCGCGTCGACGACATCGTGGTGTTCCGGCCGCTCGGCGAGGAGGAGCTGCGCCGCATCGTCGATCTGCAGCTGGAGCGGGTGGCCGAGCTGACGGCCGACGTCGGCGTGACGCTGGAAGTCACGGACGACGCCCGCGATTTCCTGGCGCACGAAGGGTTCGACCCGATCTACGGAGCCCGACCGCTGAAGCGCGTCATCCAGCGCTCGATCCAGGATCCTCTGGCGCTGTTCCTGCTCGAGGAGGAAGTTGCCGAGGGCACGCGCATCGTCGTGAAGCCGGACGATGGAGGCGATCGGCTCACCTTCGAGGCGATCCCGGCCAAGCACGCGGACGCGACGGGGGCCCCGGTCCGGTGAGAAGCCGGGAGGCGGGGGTTTCTCGATGCGGGTCTTTTGTCGAAATTCGAGCGACCTCACCCAGTAGGTCGCTGAAGAAGGGGGGTACCCCGCGCGCATGAGTAACGCCGCGACCACCGCTTCACGGCGGTGCCCGCGGCAAGAGCCCCATGGGCCCGACGTGATGAGGAATATGTACACACATGATTGTGGGTTGGGGCGGCACGGCCCCGCCTCCGTCGTTGGAGCTCCTAGCCGTAGCGATGGCTATGCCGTCGTCGCTCCGCCTAGGCTTCGGGGCCGTGGCGCTCCCGGGTACCCGTGCGCAAGCACGGGTCCGGGGTGCTCCCCTTCTTCAACGACCTGCCAGGAGGGACAATGAGACGGATTCCCGGTGTGCTGGTGCCGCTGGTGGCGCTGACCCTCGTGGCGGCGTGCACGACCGTCGTACAGCAGGCGCCGAGCCAGGCGACGCAGTTCGCGCCGCAACTCTCGGTGGAGCGGTTCCTTCAGGCCGCGAACTCACGGGACCTGGGCACCATGGCCCGCCTCTTCGGGACGGCCGACGGACCGATTGCGGATACGGGTGGGACGCTGGGATGCGCGTTCAAGAAGATCGGCTCGTGGTTCGGCGGCACGGCGTGCATGTCGCAGGAGAAGGTGCAGGTTCGCATGGACGCGATCGCCCGTCTCCTGCACCACGAGGACTACAAGATCACGCACGAGGAGCAGGTGGCCGGACGCGACCATCCCAGCACGCGGGTGTTCGTGGACCTGACCATCGGGGGGCAGAAGCTCAGCGACGTCCCGTTCGTGGTCGTGCGCACGTCAGCGGGCAACTGGCTCGTGGAGCAGGTCGGGCTTCAGCAGCTCATGGCGAAAGAAGGAGAGGAGTGAGCCGACCTCAGCCTTCGCGTTCGACGAGCTCGACCAGGATGCCGCCCGTGCTTTCGGGGTGCACGAACGCCACGAGGTGGCCGCCGGCGCCGGTGCGCGGCTCGGTGTCGATGAGCCGTAGACCGGCGTCGCGCAGACGCCCGAGCTCGGCACGGATGTCCGGGGTCCGGAACGCGATGTGGTGCAGTCCGGACCCCCGGCGTTCGAGGAAGCGTCCGACGGAAGTGTCGGGGGAGAGAGGCTCGATGAGCTCCACGGATCCGCAGAACGCGACGCGGACACCCTGGGACTCGATCGTCTCCGGGGCGGAACAGATCGACCCGGAAAGGAGTTCGTAGAGACGGCACGCCTCGTCCAGCGAGTGGACGGCGACGGCCACGTGGTCGAGAGGGCGGTCGGCTGCGATAGATTCGTTCATGATCATCCTACGCGGGATCGTACGCCCGCCTGACGAACGCGACAAGGAGAACATCCAGATGGCAGAAAGTACCGCGATCCTCGAAGTCACCGACCAGAACTTCGCTGAAGAGGTCGAGGCCGGCGAGGGTCTTGCGATGATCGATTTCTGGGCGACCTGGTGCGGTCCGTGCCGCCTGGTAGCGCCCATCGTGGAGGAGTTGGCCGAGGAATACAAGGACAAGGGCCTGCACGTCTACAAGTTGGACGTAGACTCGAATCCGGCGGTCACCGCCCGGTTCCAGGTGCGTTCGATTCCCAGCATTCTCTTCTTCAAGAACGGACAGCTGGTCGACAAGGTCATCGGGGCGGTCCCGAGGCCTCATCTCGAGGAGAAGGTGCAGGAGCACCTGTAGCAGGTCGCTCGGGACCGTTCGAGCAACATCCCGAACGAGGGCCGGCCCGTCCGCGGGCCGGCCCTCGTTTCGTGGGGTGGTGACGCGGTATCTTGAGGGCCGTGGCCACTCTGTATCTCGTCAGCACACCGATCGGAAACCTGGACGACCTGAGCCCCCGTGCGGCTCGGGTCCTGGGCGAGGTCGACCGTGTGCTCGCCGAGGACACCCGCAGGACGGGCGTCCTCATGCAGCACCTGGGTGCACATACGCCCATGGTCTCCCTGCATGCCCATAACGAAGCGGAGCGCACGGAGCGCGTGCTCGCGTGGCTCGAGGCGGGTGAGTCGTTGGCCCTCGTCTCCGACGCGGGCACCCCGCTCGTCTCGGACCCGGGAGACCGACTGGTCACGGCGGCGGCGGCGGCGGGCCACGACGTGGTGCCGTTGCCTGGTCCTTCGGCGGTTCTCGCGGCGCTGGTCGGCTCCGGCCTTCCCGCCGCACGCTTCACCTTCCTTGGATTTGCCGACCGGAAGGGAAAGGCTCGTGCCGGCTTGCTGGCCCGGGTCGCGCGGGCGGAGGAGACCGTGGTCTTGTTCGAGTCGCCGCAGCGTCTGGATGCGCTCCTTCGGGACCTGGCCGAGGCGTGCGGTCCGGAACGGGAGGTGGCGGTGGCCCGGGAGCTGACGAAGGTGCACGAGGAGTTCGTACGTGGGACCGTGGTCGAGGTGCGCGACCACTTCGTCGCGCATCCGCCGCGGGGAGAGGTCACCGTCGTGGTCGGGCCGAGCGCGGCGGAGGCGGACGAGGGATCCGACGAGGAGGCCGCCCGCTCGCTCGCCCGGTCCCTTCTCGAGCGCGGGCTGCGGGCGAGCGAGGTGGCGCAGGAAGTTTCGCGTCACGCGGGCGTATCGAGGAATACGGCCTACCGCATCGTCCAGGACGTGCGCGGGCGGGACCGCTGATGGCCGAGATTCCGGAGGGCTTTCCGCTCCATCCGGCGCGGAGCGTGCTTGCGGGCCTCGACGGGCTGGATCCGGAGCCGGAGGCTCCGGAGGAGAAGGCTCGGTCCGCTCCTCCGTCCGCGCCACTCACCCTCTCGGATGAAACGGCTCACCGGATTCGCGCGGAGATCGAGCGCGCGGGAGGGCGGGAGGTGTGCTTCCTGGCCCGCGTGGACGACCGGCGTGTGGTTCACGATCCACGTGCGGTGGCCAGGGGCAACTTCGGAGCGGTGCTGGTGGCCGCGCGGGATGCGGAAGAGGGCGGGGTGATGATCCACAATCACCCGAGCGGAGCGCTGGAGCCGTCCGAGGCCGACATGGGGGTGGCCGCCGAGCTCTACGAGCGGGGGCTCGGCTCGGCGATCGTGGACAACGAGGCGAGCTCGCTCTACGTGGTCGTCGAGCCGCCGGCGCCGCGCGTCCGGGTGCCTCTCGACCCGGACGATCTGGATGCGATCCTGGCGCCCGGAGGTGCACTGTCGGCGCTGCACCACGGGTACGAGGATCGGCCGGGACAGCGTGAGATGCTCGGGGCGGTGACGCGGCTGTTCAACGACGGAGGCGTCGGGGTCGTCGAGGCCGGCACCGGGACGGGCAAGTCGCTCGCCTATCTGCTGCCCGCGGCACGGTGGGCCGTCGCGAACGGCGAGAAGACCGTGATCTCCACGAACACGATCAACCTCCAGGAGCAACTCGCGGGAAAGGACCTGCCGCTCGTGCGCCGCCTCCTCGACGAGGACGTGCGCTGGGCGCTCGTGAAGGGCAGGGGCAACTACGTATCGATCCGGCGCGCCCATCTGGCGGCCGAGGGGCAGGCCTCGCTCTTCGAGGACGACCGCTCGGGAGAGATGGGCGCCTTGATGAAGTGGCTCGAAACGACGGAAGACGGCTCTCTGTCGGACCTTCCGTTCACGCCGGCGGACGACACGTGGGAGGAGGTACGGAGCGATCCGGACATCTGCCTGCGCGCGCGCTGCCCGCACTTCCAGGCGTGCTTCTATCAGCGTGCGCGACGCCGCGCGGCCGCGGCGGAGCTTCTCGTGGTGAACCACCACCTCCTGTTCACCGATCTGGCGGTGCGGCGGGCCACGCAGAACTACACACAGGCAGCCGTACTGCCCGCCTACGACCGCCTCGTCCTGGACGAGGCGCACAACGTGGAGGACGCGGCCACCTCACACCTCGGTGTCGAGCTGACGCGCAGGGGCCTCTTCCGGATGCTCTCGCGCCTGGACCGGCGGGGGCGCGGCATCCTGACGGCGGTGCAGGACAGCCTGGCGACGGTCGAGCGTGGCGGGCCCCTCCGGGAGCGCATCGAGAACAGGGTGCGCCCGGCGCTCGAGCGGGCGCGGGCGGAGCTCGTCGGGTTCGTCGACGCGTTGGAGGGACTCGTCGAGCCTGGAGAGGTCGCCGCCCGTCTCGGCCCATCCGGTATCGGTGAGCCGGCGGGACGGGACGACGTTCGCGAGCGTCTGGATGGTGTGCTGGCGACGCTCGGAAGCCTGGAGCGCGAGCTGGCCGAGCTGCGGCGCCGCCTGGAAGGCGACGAGGAGCTGGAGGCCCGTCTCGAAGGTCGTCTTCTCGATGTGCGCAGCGTCGAGAGGAGGATCGCCGCTGCGGCCGGGGGACTGCGGCTCGTGCTGGCCCCCGGCGACGACGCGTCGGCCTGGGTGCGGTGGCTGGAGGCCCGTGGGAGAGGACGGCGGGTGAATCTGGCCCTGGCAGCGGCGCCGATCGAGCTCGGCCCACTCCTGCGCGAGTCGTTGTTCGAACGTGTTCGCACCTCCGTGCTCACGTCCGCCACGCTGACGACGCGGCGTACGTTCACGTTCCTGAGAGGTCGGCTCGGGCTGGAGCACGACGTGCTGGCCGAGGCCGAGGAGCCGGTGGAGGTCGAGGAGCGCGTGGTTCCCTCCCCGTTCGACTACGGGAGCCAGGTGCTGACCGTGGTGCCGACCGACCTGCCCGCGGCCGAGATCGGCGGAGACGACTTCCAGCGCGCGACTGCGCGGGTGGTGCAGGATCTGGCCGCCGTCAGCGACGGAGGGATCTTCGCGCTCTTCACGTCGCATGCGGCGTTGCGGAGGGTCGCCGAGCTCCTGCGGGAGCGGGGCGCCGACGTGTCGTGGCCCCTGCTCGTCCACGGGGAGGACCAGCGGGCCAGGCTGGTGAGCCGCTTCATCGAGGCGGAGCGCGGGATCCTCCTGGGCACGGCCTCGTTCTGGGAAGGTGTGGACGTCCCCGGGCACCCGCTGCGTGGGCTGGTGATCCAGAAGCTGCCGTTCAAGGTTCCGACCGAGCCGATCGCGGCCGCACGGATGGAGGCTCTGGAGCGAGCGGGCAGAAGCGCGTTCCACGACTTCATGCTCCCGCACGCCGCCCTTCGACTCAAGCAGGGCTTCGGTCGATTGATACGCGCCCGGACGGACCGTGGTGCCGTGCTGATCCTGGACGATCGCCTGGTGACGAAGCGGTACGGGCGCTACCTGAGAGATTCCCTTCCGGAAGCGCCGTTCCTCAAGGGCCCGTGGGCGGAGGTACAGCGGCGCGTGCGCACGTTCTACGGGACGGATTGAGCGCACTTGCATGGGGCCGTAGATTGCGGCGTCCTGCGGGCCGTGCCCGCCCATCTGGCCAGCGGCAACGAGGACGTCATGAAGCGCATCATAGGTGTGGCGATCATCGGCACCGTGATGCACACGCGGCCGCGTCACGCGTAGCATCGTTTCTGTCCGTCTTTCATTGCCTGTGCGAAAGCCGTCCGGGGCGGTTCCGGACGGCTTTCTGTCATGACCCGACACGTTCGAGAGGACCATGATTCCGCTGTCTCCCACGAAGATCGTCTGCGTTGGACGGAACTACGCCGCGCACGCGGCCGAGCTCGGCAACGAGGTGCCGAAGGAGCCCCTCATCTTCCTGAAGCCGCCATCGGCCATGGTCCGTGACGGGGATGCGATCGTCTTGCCGGCCGGGGCGGGACGGATCGAGTACGAGGGAGAAATCGGTGTCGTCGTCGGACGCACCGCGCGCGATGTGGCCGAGCAGGACGCATGGTCCTACGTCGCGGCGCTGGTGCCCGTGAACGACGTCACGGCGCGGGAGCTGCAGAAGTCGGACGGTCAGTGGACGCGTGCGAAGGGCTTCGACACGTTTTGCCCGGTGGGCGAGCCGGTGCCGGTCGCGCAGGTCGACGTCGACGCGCTCTCCGTCGTCACGCGGGTCAACGACGAGGTGCGCCAGACGGGCTCCGTCGACCAGATGGCGTACTCGATTCCGAGGATCGTGTCGTACATCAGCGGAATCATGACACTCCAGCCGGGCGACATCATCTCCACAGGAACACCCGAAGGCGTCGGTGCTCTGGCGGCGGGTGACGTGGTCGAGGTGGAGGTCGCGGGCGTCGGGACGCTGCGCAATACGGTGCGCGCCGGGTAGGCGAGGTCCGGCGATGCCCAGGACGAGCCGACGCTTCGACGCGCTGCCCCCGTATCCCCTGGCCGGGATGAAGGAGGTGCGAAGGCGCCTCGAGGCCGACGGAGTGGACGTGATCGATCTCGGCGCGGGCGACGCGGATCTCGCGCCGCCGCCCGCCGTCGTCGAACGGCTCCGTGAAGCCGCGGCGGATCCGACGCTGTCGCGCTATCCGTATCAGCTAGGCCTGCCGGCGTTCCGTGAAGCCGTGGCTTCGTGGATGCACCGGCGCTTCGGGGTGCAGGTCGATCCGTGGGAGGAGGTCCTGCCGCTCATCGGCTCGAAGGACGGCATCGCGCACCTTCCGCTCGCGTTCATGAATCCGGGTGATGCGGCGGTCGTGCCCGATCCGGGCTACCAGGCGTATCTCGGAGGCGTGATTCTCGCCGGAGGAGAGCCTCATCGGGTGGCCCTCCGGCCCGAGCACGACTTCCTGATTCCTCTGGACGGAGTTCCCGCGGACGTCGCGGATCGTACGCGGCTGCTCTACCTGAACTACCCGAACAACCCGACCACGGCCACGGCGCCGGATTCGTACTACGAAGAAGCCATCAGGTTCTGCCGCGAGCGCGACGCGGTCCTGGTGCACGACCACGCTTACTCCGAGCTGGGCTTTAACGGATACAGGCCGCGAAGCATCCTGGAGCTCGAGGGTGCCGGAGAGGTCGCGCTGGAGTTCCACTCACTCTCCAAGACCTACAACATGACCGGTTGGAGGCTGGGTTGGGTGGTTGGAGACCGGAAGCTGGTTGCCGCGCTGTCGCGCGTGAAGTCGTTCGTGGACACCGGGCAGTTTCTCGGCGTCCAGGCCGCCGGTGTGGCCGCGCTCGAGAGCTGGGAGAGCTGGGTGCCCGAGAACGTGCGGGCGTTCGAGCGACGGCGCGACGCGGCCGCTGCGGCGCTGCAGGGTGCCGGCTTCGACGTGCGGGTGCCGCAGGCCACGATGTATCTGTGGATTCCGGTTCCCGGCGGAGACGCCTCGGAAGCGTTCGCTCGGAGGGCTCTGGAAGAGGAAGGGGTGATCGTGATGCCGGGTGCGGCGTTGGGTGCGGGAGGGGAGGGGTTCTTCCGTGTGGCGTTGACCGTGGCCGAGGACCGCCTGGTGGAAGCGGCGAACCGACTGGGAAGGCTCGTCTGAGCACCGCGGACGGTAGCAGCGACGTGGTACGATGCAGGAACCGGACTCCGGACGCGGGTTACGAGTGGGCATGAATTCTCCGGCCGGCAGCGTGACTCCGCCCAGCGAGCGGGCCACCCGGTCCCGCCATCACCTGACCGGTCGCGTGGTGGGGATCTCGTTCGCCATTTCGGCGGCGCTCCACGTCCTCGCGATCATCCTGTACTCCATGAGCGGTGAGATCCAACCGCACGGGCTCCAGCTTCCGACCGCTGCGGCGGGGAACGGTGTAGCGGCGCCGCAGGGGATGCAGGTGATCCGCATCGCCGAGACCAACGAGCCCGAGAAGGTCCGGCCGCCCAAGCGGAAGGTGGCGCCTCCGAAGCCGACGCCCACCCCCACGCCCACCGCCCAGCCCTCTCAGGCGACCCAGCAGGGAGCGCAGGGCACCGGCCAGAAGGGCACGCAGGGCGGTGAGCGGCTCTCGGCGGCCGAGCGACTGCGCCCCCATCCCGAGAGCAAGCGGCTCTGGGCTCCGTTGGATCCGGCGTTGACGCGCCTGACGCCTCAGGAGCGAATGGAGTTGGCGTTGTCCGGGCGCCTCCAGGCGTGGGAGGATTCGGTGGCCGCGGCCGATTCGGCCGCTGCGGCGGCGACGGACTGGACGTTCACGGACAAGAACGGCAAGAAGTGGGGGGTCACGCCCGGCGAGCTGCACCTCGGCGGAATCACGCTCCCGCTGCCGTTCAACTTCGGGACCACACCGGGCCACCGGGGCGAGAATGCCCGTCGCGCCTGGGAATGGAACGACATCAAGGAGCACGCCACACAGGGCGCGATTCGCGCCGGATGGAAGGAGCGCGCGCAGGCCATCCGCGAACGTCGTGACAAGGAGCGGAAGAAGGCCAAGGCGGACAGCACCGGGAGCAAGCACTGATCGCTCGGGGGAAACATCTGTAGTGCTCGGAAACATTTGACTCTGGTGGCGACACCCGGTCACGTGGTACTATGGAAACGTGAGTCGAACCCCTCCAGGAACTCGGTTTCCAGCCCGGATTGGCGATCGGATGCATCGTGCATCAAGATCCCGACGAGGCACCGCCTGAGCGGAGCGACACCCCCAAGTGAATCACGATCACAGCGGCAGGGCGTTTTATGCCGGCCTGCTGGAAGCGCTGACCCAGGTCATGGGCTCGGCCAAAGGTTACCTGCGCGACCACGGTCCGCGGGTGGCCGTATTGGCTGCGCAGATCGGTGACCGCATGGGGCTCTCCAAGAAGGAGGTGTCGGGCCTCTTCTTTGCCGCTATCCTGTCGGACATGGGGATGGTCGGGCTTGCGGAGGACGCGTGGGAGAATCCGGTGCCGGAGCTCCCGCCCAACGTACGGTCCCGCGTGGAGCACCATCCGATCAGGTCCGAGGAGAGCCTGGCTCAGATCCCTCACCTGGAGCAGCTCGCTCCCCTGGTGCGCCATCACCACGAGTGGTGGGACGGCAGCGGGTACCCTGACGGGTTGCAGGGGGCGGAGATCCCGGTCGGCGCGCAGATACTGCGGTTGGCTGACACCGTCGCCGCGTTGGCCGAAGACCGTCCCCATCGGCGACCCGTCGGCAGCGGCGAGGTTCTGGAGGTCGTCGAGGCCGGTATCGGAACCGAGTTCGGCCCCGAAGTCGGGCGGGTCTACACCCGGCTGCACAGGGTGGGCGACATCTCCGACCACGAGGCGATGACGTTTCGGCACTCGATTGCACGCGCCGCGGAGTACCTGCTTCCCGAAGAGGTGTCGCCGCTGTCGAGCGACCAACTGCTGAAGATTCTCGCCAACCTCATCGACGCCAAGGACCCGTACACGGCGGGCCACTCACGCCGCGTGGCGCTGCTGGCGGTCGCGGTCGCTGGCCAGCTCGGGCTTCAGGACCACATGAAGTCGACCCTCTGGGCCGGCGGGTATCTGCATGATCTCGGCAAGCTTCGGGTACCGCTCCGGATCCTGGCCAAGAAGGATCGGCTCACGGAGGCGGAATTCGGCCTGGTCCGGCAGCACCCGAGTGACGGCGCGCAGATCCTCGAGTCGATCCCGTCGCTGCGCCACCTCACCACGGGCGCTCGGTATCACCATGAGCGCTGGGACGGTAGCGGCTACCCCGAGGGACTCTCGGGTGACCACATTCCGGTCGTGGCACAGATCATGGCCGTATGCGACGCCTACGACGCGATGACGTCGAGACGGGCCTATCGCGCTTCCCGAAGCCACGCCGAGGCGATCTCGGAGGTGGAGCGGGGCCACTCCGTCCATTTCGGTCCGCGTGCGGTGGAAGCGTTCCTGGAGCTTCCGGAGAGCCTCTTCGAAGGAATCCGGTCCCAGCTTCCCGCACAGACGGGACCGTTCTCGGACGAGCTGTCGGGGTTCACCGAAGAGGAAGGGCGAGAGGTGTCCCGAGCCATCGGGGCAGGCTGACCCGACAGTCCCGGTTCCGCGCAACGCGGCTCCCTGCCATCTTACGAGTTCTCGGAGCGGCCCCTCGGGCGGCCGCTCCCCGTATTGCCGCGTAACCACCGGAGCCGACGTGTCCGAGGAGCTGGCCCCCAGGCTGAACCCACGAGCGATCGAACCCGCCCGCTACGAGCGATGGCAAGCGGGGGGGTATTTCCACGTCTCTCCGGAGCGCGTGCTCGAAGAGGGCGCCGACCCGTACGTGATCGTGATCCCGCCGCCGAACGTGACGGCGGTGCTGCACATGGGCCACGGCCTCAACGATACGATTCAGGACGTCCTCGTGCGCTGGCGCCGGATGCAGGGCAGGGCCGCGCTCTGGGTGCCGGGGACGGATCATGCGGGCATCGCGACCCAGAACGTCGTGGAGCGCCGGCTCGCGGAGGACGGCAAGCGTAGAGAAGATCTCGGTCGCGATGCCTTCGTGGACCAGGTGTGGGATTTCGTCCGGGAGACGGGCGGGACGATCCTCGATCAGCTCAAGGCCATCGGAGCGAGCTGTGACTGGGAGCGCACACGCTTCACGCTCGACGAGGAGTTGAGCCGAGCGGTGCGTGAGACGTTCGTGCACCTGTATGAGAAGGGCCTCATCTACCGCGGGGAGTACATCATCAACTGGTGCCCGCGGTGCCACACCGCTCTCTCCAACGAAGAGGCGGAAGGCGAGGAGTCCGAAGGGCGTCTGTGGGACCTTCGGTATCCCCTGGCCGAGTCCGCGTGGGATGCCGCCGAGCGTGCCGCGGCAGAGGGAGCGACCGCGATCGGCCGTCTGGACGACGGAGGGTGGTACCTCACGGTCTCGACGACCCGTCCCGAGACCATGTTGGGCGACACCGGTGTCGCCGTGCACCCGGAGGACGAGCGTTACTCGAACCTCGTCGGGGCGGACGTGCTCTTGCCCCTGACCGGGCGCACGATTCCGGTCGTGGCCGACGCCCACGTCGATCCGGAGTTCGGCTCGGGCATGGTCAAGGTCACGCCGGCGCACGATCCCAACGACTTCGAGATCGCGGGAAGGGCCGGCCTGGAGATCCTGGACGTCATGACGCCCGATGCGCGCATGAGCGACGCGGTTCCGGAGCCGTTCCGTGGCATGGACCGCTTCGATGCCCGTGAGGCGGTCCTCGCGGCGCTCCGGGAGCGCGGCCTGCTCGCGGGAGAGCAGGCGCACGTGCACTCCGTGCCCCACTGCTATCGGTGCCACACGATCGTCGAGCCGCGCCTCTCGCTGCAGTGGTTCGTGCGGATGAAGCCGCTCGCCGAGCCCGCGCTGGCAGCGTCCAGGGACGGCACGATCTCGTTCACGCCCGCGCACTGGCAGAAGGTGTACGAGCACTGGATGGAGAACATCCGGGACTGGTGCATCTCGAGGCAGCTCTGGTGGGGTCACCGCATTCCCGTGTGGTACTGCGCGTGCGGCGAGACGATCGTGAGCCGCGACGAACCCACCCGATGCCCGAAATGCGGAAGCGAGGAGCTGGAGCAGGATCCCGATGTCCTGGACACGTGGTTCAGCTCGTGGCTGTGGCCGTTCTCGGTGATGGGGTGGCCGGAGCACACGGACGATCTGGACGCGTTCTATCCTGGCCACACGCTCGTGACGGCGCCCGAGATCCTCTTCTTCTGGGTCGCCCGCATGATCATGGCGGGCTACGAGCTCCAGGGTGAGGCCCCGTTCACCGAGGTGTACCTGCACGGCACCGTGCGGGACGCCAAGGGACGGAAGATGTCGAAGTCGCTCGGGAACGGGATCGACCCGCTGAAGGTCGTCGAGCTCTACGGGGCCGACGCCATGCGGTTCACCCTGGTGAGCGCGTGCGCGATCGGGACCGATATCGTGCTCGACCACGAGGACGTCGAGGGATCGTTCGCCAACGGCCGCAACTTCGCGAACAAGATCTGGAATGCCGGCCGATTCGCGCTTCTGAGCCTCGGAGACGAGCCCGTGCGGTCGCTCGACGAGGTGTGGGACGATCTCGAGCTCGCGGATCGCTGGATCCTGTCCCGGGTGAGCGAGGCGACCCGCGCCGCCACGCGCGATCTGGAGGGCTTCCGGCTCCACGAGGTGGCGGAAGGGCTCTACCACTTCTTCTGGGGCGAGATCTGCGACTGGTACCTCGAGCTCGTGAAGGGACGTCTCTCGGCCGATGCATCTCCGAGCAGCCGTGAGGCCGCGCGCACGACGCTGGTCACCGTGCTCGACCGAGCCTTCAAGCTCCTGCATCCGGTCGTTCCGTTCGTCACGGCCGAGCTTTGGTCGAGACTTCCGGTCCCGGAGGGCGAGGAGCGGGCGGAAGATCTCATCGTAGCTCCCTGGCCCGGTGCCGAGGCGGGATGGGCCGATCCGGACGCGGAAGGGCGCATGGGACTACTTCAGGATCTGATCGTCGAGGTGCGTCGACTCAGGAAGGAGTACGGCGTGCCGGAGGGTGAGCGCATTCGGATCCGGGTCCAGAGCCAGGACCGGGCGTTCGTCGAGACGGTGGCCGACGAAGGGGCGGCGCTCGAACGGCTGGCCCGGGTGGGCGCGGTGGACGGAGCGGAGCGCGCCGACGGCATCGGGGCGCACGCGGTGCTGCGCAACGGGACGGAGTTGTTCGTGCCGTTGGAGGGGGTGATCGACCTGGAGCGCGAGCGAGCGAGGCTGCGCGACGAGATCGATCGGCTGCGAGGCCAACTCGAGGGTGCGCGCAAGAAGCTGAGCAACGAGAACTTCGTGACGCGGGCCCCCGAGGAGGTGGTGGCTCGAGAGCGCGAGAAGGCCGAATCCCTCCAGGAGCAGGCCACGAAGCTCCAGGAGAAGCTGTCCGGGTTGGAAGGCGCGTGAGGCTCCCTCGGCTCACGGTGGCCGCCTCCGCGGCTGCGCTCATGGCGCTCGCCGCTGCGTGCGCCCGTGAGGGAGCGCCCCCCGGGGGGCCAGTGGACCGTCGTCCGCCCGTCCTGGTCAAGACCGTGCCCGACACGTTCGCTGTCGTGCGCCACTTCAAGGGCCCCGTTCGCTTCACCTTCGACGAGCGCATCAGCGAGAAGCTGGGCAGCGGAGTGCAGGACTTCGACCACGCCGTCATGGTCTCTCCACACACGGGGAACGTGCGGGTCGACCACAACCGCGACGGGGTCTCGGTGACGATCGGCGGGGGCTTCAAGCCGAACCTCGTCTACCGGGTGACGCTGCTGCCGGTGCTGCGCGACCTCTTCGGCAATCAGATCCTGGCCCCGATCGATCTGGTCTTCTCCACCGGTGCTCCGTTCGACACGACGGCGCTCGCGGGCATGGTCTGGGATCGGATCACCGGAGAAGGCCTCGCCGACGCGATGGTGCACGCCGTATCGGACTCCGACTCTCTGGTCTATGAGTCGGAGACGGACAGCGGCGGCGTCTATGCGTTCCGCTATCTGCCTTCCGGCCGATACTCGCTCATCGCTTTCCAGGATCAGAATCGCAACGGCCGTCCCGACTTCAGCGAGTACCAGGGGCGTGCGAAGGCGTTGATCGGCGTCCATGACACGCTTTTCATAGACGTCCCTGCGCTGCGACCGGATACGACGCCTGCGCGTGTGACCGGTGACACGGCGGTCGACTCGGTGACGGTCGCGGTCCGGTTCGACGACTACCTCGATCCCAACGCTCCGCTGTCGCGGGTGGGCGTGAAGATCCTTCGGGCGGACAGCACACCCGGTCCCGGCGTGCGGCGGGTCTTCTACGAGAGCCAGTATCAGGACTACGTGGATCAGCTCAAGGACTCCTTCGCCCGGATGGACTCGATCGCGAAGGTGGAGGCGGCCAAGCGAAAGGCGGCGGGCGACACGACGCCTCCTGCGGCGGCCCCGAAGCGTGCGCTGCCGCCGCCACTTCCGGTGATGCTCGGCGGTGGTGGGGTGGCGAGAGGTCGAGGCAGGCAGGTGCCCTTCCCGGGCGGCGCGGCGCGTCCGGGACGGCGGCTCGTGGTGCTGTTGGACACGCCGCTCGTGTCGGGGAAGGGCTATGTGGTGGACGTGAGCGGTGTGGTCAACATCAACGGCGTGCCCCTCGGGGGAGGCAGCTCGGCGCTCGTGTTCACGCGGCCGGATACCACCAAGGCCGACACGACGAAAGCGGACACCACCAAGGCGGACACCACCAAGGCCGATACCACCAAGGCGGACACGACCGGGGTGGACACCACCAAAGCAGGCACCATCAAGGCGGATACCATGAAAGCCGGGGGTGCCGCGGCCGACACGGCGAAATCGGACAGTACGAAGGCGCGCGCAGCGAAGACGGACACCACGCACGCCGACACGACGCACCTTCGGCCGGTTCCCGGGGCGGACCCGGGACGTCTGCGCCGCCCGGGATGAGCGATCCGCGCCGCAGGATCCCGTCCGTCGATGCCCTGTTGGCCGATCCGGCTTTCGCAGGGCTCTTCGAGCGGTATCCGCGAGGGCGGATCGTGCATGGCATCCGGGTCGCGCTGGACGAGGTTCGAGCGGCCCTGTCGGAGGACGCCGATACGGACGATCTCGGCTCCGCGGCGCGCTACGTGATACGGGTCCAGGACGTGCTCGCGAGGGAGGACGCCCCATCGCTGCGCGCCGTCGTGAACGCCACCGGGGTGGTGCTGCACACCAACCTTGGTCGAGCGCCGCTGGCCGAGGAGGCGGTCCAGGCCATGCTCCGGGCCGCGCACGGCTATTCCAACCTGGAATACGATCTGTCGGCCGGAGTGCGCGGCTCACGCTACGATCACTGCCGGGCGCTGCTCACCGAGATCACCGGCGCGGAGGATGCGCTCGTGGTCAACAACAACGCCGCCGCGCTCCTGCTGGCTCTCAATACGGTCGCCCGCGACGGCGGGGTCGCCGTCTCCAGAGGAGAGCTGGTGGAGATCGGCGGCGGGTTCCGGATTCCCGAGATCCTGACCCGGTCCGGAGCGCACCTGGTCGAGGTGGGGAGCACCAATCGAACGCGCGCGTCGGACTATTCCGAAGCGGTGGCGGAGGGAGGCGTGTCCACCATCCTCAAGGTTCATCGCTCGAATTTCCGGATGAGCGGGTTCACGGAGGATACGTCGCTGGAAGCGCTGGCGGTGGTGGGGCGGGCGTCGAATCTGCCACTGGTGTACGATCTCGGCTCCGGGTTGTTGGTCGATCCCGCGATGCTGGGACTCCCTCTCGAGCCGCGCGCGCCGTCCGCGCTCGAGGCAGGAGCGGACCTCGTGGTCTTCTCGGGAGACAAGCTCCTGGGCGGGCCGCAGGCCGGGATCGTCCTGGGTCGGCGCGACCTCGTCGGAGCGATGCGCCGCAATCCCCTCTGCCGTGCCTTCCGGGTGGACAAGGTCACGCTGGCGGGCCTGGAGGCGACGTTGCGGCTGTACCGGGATCCTGCCGTGGCCGTGAAGCGGATTCCGACGCTCAGGATGCTGGCCGCCTCCGCCGAGGAGCTGGAGGCCCGAGCCCGGGCCCTGGCGGATCGCCTGAGCGCATCCGGGGTCCGGGCCGAAGCGGTCCCGGGGGAGGGGGCCGTGGGCGGCGGAACGTATCCGGGCGTCACGCTGTCTTCCTGGACCGTCCACCTCCGGACGGGGGAGGCGGAGCCGACCGCGGCGGGCCTGCGCGGGTGCGATCCGCCCGTGGTAGGCACGATCAGGGACGATCGGGTCGTCCTGGACATGCGGACCGTGGCGCCGAACGAGGAAGACGATCTCGTGCGGGCCGTCGTGGAGGTTCTCGGAGCATCGGGGCAGGACGCGTGAGCGCTTCCGGGAGGCCTGCGGTGTTCCTCGATCGTGACGGCACCCTGATCCTGGAGCGGGACTACCTCGCCGATCCCGAGGGCGTCGAGCCGATTCCGGGCGCGTTGGAGGCTCTGGCCACGCTGCGGAGTGCCGGATTTGCTCTCGTGATCGTCACGAACCAGTCGGGAATCGCGCGTGGACTCTACGGTGAGGCCGAATACGAAGCGGTCACGACCCGGCTACTCGAGATACTGGAAGACGCGGGGGCCGCGGTGGACGCTGTGTACCACTGTCCGCACCACCCCGACCTGACGGGTCCGTGCCCGTGCCGCAAGCCGGCCACGGGCATGCACGAGCGTGCGGCGGCGGATCTCGACATCGACCTCGCGGCGTCGTGGTACGTGGGCGACAAGCGCTCGGACGTCCTGCCGGCGATCGCTCTGGGTGGGAGAGGCATCCTCGTCCGCACCGGCTACGGCCGCGAGGAAGAGCCCTCGGTCCCGGACGGGGTGGACGTCGAGGACGACCTCGCGGCGGCGGCGCGTCGGATCGTGATGGGCCGCTCTTGAGGTCGTGACCCACCCCTCGCGCAATCGTATTCCGCCGTTGACCCCCCCGGGGGGCCCGAATAGGTTTCTGGCTTCCTCGACGTCGACGCGTCGGGTCGAAACCCCCGGGGTTCGTTCGGGTATCCTTCGACGGGCCACCCGAGTCGGGGACCATCACCACGAACGATCAGGAGGACCCTCACGCCATGCTGACCATCACGCAGACAGCGGCTCAGAAGGTCCAGGACTTCATCAACGAGCACGGAGCGACCGGAGACGAAACGGGTCTCAGGGTGGCGGTGCTGCCCGGCGGATGCTCCGGATTCCAATATGGCTTGAACATCGAAGACGGCCCTGAAGGCGACGATGAGATCTTCGACGTCGAGGGTGTCCGTGTCTTCGTCGATCCGTTCAGCGCCCAGTACCTCGAGGGCGTGGAGATCGATTACGTCACCGGGTTCATGGGACAGGGATTCACGTTCCGGAACCCGAACGCCACGGGAGGTTGCGGGTGCGGGAGCTCCTTCACGGTCTGAGCTCCGCTTCGGGGCACGCTTCCGACGCGCTGCCCACGACGCTCGACTACGCGGCCCTGGAACCCGACGAGCTTCGGGCGCGCATCGTTCGCCGTAAGGCAGAGCTCAACGCGGTCATTCTCGGCCACAACTACCAGCGGGTCGAGATCCAGGACGTCAGCGACTATCTCGGAGACTCGCTCGGGCTGTCCCAGGAGGCCGCCGAGACCGACGCGGACGTGATCGTCTTCTGCGGCGTGCATTTCATGGCCGAGACGGCCAAGATCCTGTCGCCGGAAAAGACCGTCCTTATGCCGGATCTCAACGCCGGCTGTCCGATGGCCGACTTCGTCACGGTGAGCGCGCTGAAGCGGCTCATGGCCGAGCATCCGGACGCGGCCGTCGTCACGTACGTGAACTCGACGGCCGAGGTGAAGGCTCAGTCGACGATCTGCTGCACGTCCTCCAACGCCGTCAAAGTGGTCCAGTCGATTCCGGCCGACCAGCCGATCCTCTTCGTGCCCGACCGGAACCTGGCCCGCTACGTCCAGGAGCGCACGGGTCGCGACAACATCATCGCGTGGGATGGATACTGCTACGTCCACGACGACATGGTGCTCGAGGAGCTGGACAGGGCGAAGACGGCACATCCCGACGCGATCGTCGTCGTCCACCCGGAGGCCCGCCAGGACCTCCTGGATCGGGCGGACCTCGTGACCTCCACGTCGGGCATGGTGGACGTGGCGGCCGAGCACGACACGGTCATCTTCGGCACGGAGCGCGGATTGGTCGATCGCCTCCGCAAGACCTACCCCGGCAAGACGTTCATCCCGCTGTCGGGGGCGGCGGTATGCGGCAACATGAAGCTCAACACGCTCGCCAAGCTGGCCTGGTCGCTCGACCATGGGCAGCACGAGGTCGTGCTGGACGAGGACATCCGTGTCCGGGCCGAGGCGGCGCTTCGTCGCATGCTGGACCTTTCGGGCGGATGGACCGCTCCCACGGCCGAGGAAGAGGCGTTGGAGCTCGCCGGGGTACGACCGAGTGGCTGTGGGTGCGCGTGAGATCATGAACGTCCGCACCTTCACGGGCGGCGGATTCGCGGAGAACGGGTATCTGGTGACGTGCGACGACAGTGGCGCGTCCGTCGCCGTCGATCCCGGCGCCGCCGCCGGTCTCATGGCCGATGCCATCCGATCCGAGTCGCTCGATCTGCGAGCGATCCTCCTCACGCACGCCCATCTCGACCACATCGAGGGCGTGCAGGCCATTCGGGCCGTCGCCCCGGAGGCTCCGATCTGGCTTCATCCCGCCGACCGCGGCCTCTACGATGCGCTGCCCGAGCAAGCGGCGGCGTTCGGGCTGGACGTTCCGGCCCAGCCGGCTCCGGACGATTCCTTCGAGCACGGCCAGCGCTTCAGCCTGGGCGAGTGCACGCTCGAGGTCCGGCACGCGCCCGGTCACAGCCCCGGACACGTGATCCTCGTGGCTCACGAGGCTGGTCTCGCGCTCGTGGGCGACGTGATCTTCCGGGCTGCGATCGGCCGCACGGACCTGCCCGGGGGGGACTTCTACACGCTCATGCGCTCCATCCGGGAGCAGGTGCTCTCCCTTCCTGACGAGACCGTGCTCTACTGCGGCCACGGAGATCGCACCACGGTCGGCTTCGAGCGTATCGGCAATCCGTTCCTCATACCCCAGTATCGGGGGGAGATGGCATGAGCCCGCTGGGAGCGGCGGTCTTCGCCTCGGGCGGAGGCTCCAACCTGCAGGCGCTTCTCGATCATCGCCCCGAAGAGCCGTCGTGGGAGGTACGCCTCGTGGTGAGCGACCGCGAAGGAGCGGGCGCGCTCGATCGTGCGCGGAACGCCGGCATCGCGACGCGTGTGATCCTCACCAAGGGCCGGCCCCCGAAAGAGGTGGCCGACGACACGCTGGAGGCGCTGCAGGAGCACGACGTCGACGTCATCTTCCTGGCCGGCTACCTGAAGCTCGTGCCCCGAGAGGTGGTGGCCGCCTTCCGGGGACGCATGCTCAACATCCATCCCGCGCTCCTCCCGTCGTTCGGCGGGATGGGGATGTACGGGATGAACGTGCACCGGGCGGTGCTCGAGTCCGGCGCCCGCCTGAGCGGGCCCACGGTCCACCTCGTCGACGAGGAGTACGACCGGGGCACGATCCTCGGGCAGTGGCCAGTGCCGGTGCTCGTGGGTGACACGCCGGAGACGCTCGCCGCCCGGGTGCTCGAGGCCGAGCATCGCATCTATCCGCGAGTGGCAGACCACGTCTGCCGGGCCCTCGCCGAGGGCCGAAAGGCCGGGCCGCTCCCCTTCACGTCCAACGCCTTCATCCTGACTTCGTAGATCCCACCGAAAAGGACCCATCATGAAGCGGGCGCTCCTCAGCGTTTCCGACAAAGCAGGTATCGTGGACCTCGGGCGCGCGCTGGCCGACCGCGGCTGGGAGCTTCTGTCGACCGGGGGGACGGCTCGCGCGCTGCGTCAGGCGGGCGTCGACGTACGTGACGTCGCCGACGTCACGGGGCATCCCGAGATGATGGATGGACGCGTGAAGACGCTGCATCCGGCCATCCACGCCGGACTGCTGGCGCGCCGGCACAATCCCGCGGACCTCGCGGCGCTGGAGGAGCGGGGCTATGGACCCATCGACCTCGTGGCGGTGAACCTGTACCCGTTCCGAGAGACGATCGCTCGCGGCGATGTCGGGATCGACGAGGCCATGGAGAACGTGGACATCGGCGGGCCGACGATGATCCGCTCCGCCGCGAAGAACCACGAGGGTGTGTGGGTCGTGGTCGATCCGGAGGACTACGGGCGCGTGATCTCGGCCCTGGACGGGGAAGGGGACGAGCAGGAGCTCCGGCGGGCGTTGGCCGCGAAGGTGTTCCGCCACGTAAGTGGGTACGACGCCGCCGTGGCGGCGTACCTGGACGGGGCTCCCACCGATGACGAGGGGGCGCTCCCGCCGGCGATCGTGGTCCCGCTGGAGCGCGAGCAGACGTTGCGCTACGGGGAGAATCCCGACCAGAAGGCGGCGTTCTACGGATTCGGGGCGAAGGAAGGGCTCGCGGCGCTGGTACAGCACCACGGCAAGGAGCTCTCCTACAACAACATTCTGGACCTGGACGGATCGCTCCTGAGCCTGGCGCCGTTCGCCTTCTCGTCTCGTCCGACGGCCTGCATCGTCAAGCACACGACGCCGTGCGGGCTCGCCATGGGCGACACGCTCGCCGAAGCGTACGAGCGGGCGCTCCGCTGCGATCCCGTGAGCGCGTTCGGATCGGTCATTGCGGTGAACCGGCCGGTCGATGCGGACACCGCGGAGGCCATGTCCGAGCTCTTCATCGAATGCCTCGTCGCGCCTTCCTTCTCGGACGAGGCGATGGGCATCCTGACCGCCAAGAAGAACGTGCGACTCCTCACGTTCCCGGGCCTCTCCGAGGCTCACCCGCTCGAGCCTGCCGACGGCTGGTGGACGACGGCCGACGCCGACGTCAGGGAGGCCGCCCGATTCGTCGCGGCCCACTCGACGCGGCCCGCCGCGAGGGTGATGCGGAGCGTGTACGGGGGCATGTTGGCCCAGACGCCCGCCGTGCCGCCGTTCTACGGAGTCGGTAACGGGACCTGGAAGGTCGTCACGGAGCGTACGCCGACGCAGAAGGAAATGGACGATCTGCACTTCGCCTGGTCGGCCGTGTACGGCGTCAAGTCGAACGCCATCCTGTTGGCTTCCTCAGGTGCCACGGTAGGCATCGGCGCGGGTCAGATGAGCCGCGTCGATGCGGCGCGCATCGCGGTGCGAAAGGCCGCCGACCAGGGATTGGACCTTCGTGGCTCCGTGCTCGCTTCGGACGCGTTCTTTCCCTTCCGGGACGGTGTGGACGCGGCGGCCGAGGCGGGCGTGACGGCGATCGTCCAGCCTGGCGGATCGATCCGGGACGAAGAGGTCATCGCCGCCGCCGACGAGCGCGCAATCGCCATGGTCTTCACGGCCCGCAGGCTCTTCCGCCATTGAGCATCGACTAGGGGTCGTGCGACCCATAGTACGAACGTCCCGTCTTGTCCCGATGCGCTCGGCTTAGAACTTCCAGAGGGGAGATCTGAGGCTGGGAACGCGTTGCCGGGTACGTAATCCGCGGTCCTCCGGCATCTGTCGGTGGGGATTGTCCCCACAGGGATTTAAACGGAATGACTACAGCGGAGTCTCGCCGATTTCCTTTTTCTTGTATGGCGTAATTCTTGAAGTATGGACGATTCAGAGTTGAGCGGCACCCGGTTTTCCTGAATCCAAACGGTAGGGAGTACCTATGACCCTCTTCACGTTGATTTCCGCGACGACGGTCGCGCTCGGGGCGAGCACCGCGACACCCGCGGCGTCTCCTTCGATGATGGCGTCGTCCTCCGAGGCGGCCGTATCGGCGTACGTGAGCCGACTGGCGAACGCGAGCGGGGCGGAGGTCGTCACTCCGTCGGTTCCGATTCCCAGCTTTTCCCGGCAGACCGGCCTGGCCTGCAGCGCCTGCCACACCAGCTTTCCGCAGCTGACCGCATTCGGTCGGATGTTCAAGCTGAACGGCTACACGATGACGGCGGAGAAGACCATCAAGTCCGGTAAGCCGTCCGTGCAGCTGGGGCGGATCCCACCATTTTCGATGATGGCGCTCTCGTCGTACAGCCAGACGCAGAAGGCCGTCCCGGACCAGCAGAACAGTGACATGGCGTTCCCCGAGCAGCTCTCGCTGTTCGTCGGTGGCGCCATCACGCCGAAGATCGGCACGTTCCTCCAGCTGACGTATGACCCCGCCGAGGGGACCATCGGCATGGACAACGCCGACATCCGGTTCGCGAACCATGCCACGGTCGGTAGCGCCCCCGTCACGTACGGCATCACGCTGAACAACTCGCCGGGCGTTCAGGATCTCTGGAACAGCTCGCCGGTCTGGCGTTATCCGTACGTCAGCTCGCCGGTGGCGCCGGGTCCGAGCGCCGCGACGCTCGTCGACGGTACGCTGGGTCAGACGGTCGCAGGGCTCGGCGGCTACGCGCTCTGGGACAACAAGGTCTACACGGAGCTGAGCCTCTATCGCTCGGCGTTCCAGGGCGGCCCGTTCCCGGTCGACCAGACGGCCGAAGGCGCCATCCACGGTGTTGCGCCGTACTGGCGTGTCGCGTTGGTCCACAACGTCACGGGTGGTCAGCTCATGGTGGGCGGCTACGGGATGGAAGCCCACATCGTTCCCTCGGGCTTCGAGGGCACGACGGACAACTACTCCGACGCGGCGGTCGACGCGCAGCTCGACAAGTCGCTCTCCAGTGGCGCGAGCTTCGTCGCGCACGGGACATGGATCTACGAGCACCGCCATCTGGCGGCCAGCGTGGCCGACGGTGGAGCTCAGAATCTCAACAGCAACCTGAGCACGGCACGCATCGATGCGACGTACTACACCGCATCGCAGGTGGGCTTCAGCGCGGGGCTCTTCTCCACCACGGGTGACTCCGACCCGCTCCTCTACCCGGCCGGAAGCGTCGACGGTAGCGCGAACGGAAGTCCGAACAGCACCGGCTACATCGCGCAGATCTCGTGGATGCCGTGGCTCAACGCCCGACTCGGGCTGCAGTACGTCGGCTACACGAAGTTCAACGGCGCGAGCACGAACTATGACGGTGCGGGCCGTAACGCGTCGGACAACAACACGCTGTACGTCATGACCTGGCTGGTCTTCTAGCCAGAGGCGAGCCCTCCGCACTGCCCGCGGAGGGTGAGCGCGCCTCCTGGACGGTTCATCGCTCGTCCAGGAGGCGCGCTACTGCCGCCTCCAGGGCCGGAGGCGCGAAGTACCCGACCACCCGGTAGCGGATGGTCCCCGTGCGGTCCAGCACGAAGGTCGTGGGTATCCCACGAATCCCCCCGAACGAGCGCTCCTCCGCCGCCGTGGCCCGGGCGACGGGGTAGGTGATGCCCCGCTGCTTCAGGAATTGGCGGATGGGGGCGTCGGGTGAGGCGTCGGTGGCCAGCCCGAGAATCACCAGGTCGCCCCCGGCATGACGCTCATAGAGGTGCTCGAGAGACGGCATCTCCAGACGGCACCACGTGCACCACGTCGCCCAGAAGTTGACGACGACGACCTTCCCCGAGAGCTGCGCAGGACCGAGCGTGTCGCCCGCGAGCGTGACCACGTCCAGCGGCGGCGCCTTGCCCCGGTCTGGGCCCAGGCCGGTGAGCGCCTCCAGCTGAGGCGTCAGCCGCACGAAGACGAAGATCAGGAGCCCGAGCGTCAGCAGACGCTCGCCCCACACGAAGATGGGGCGGGTGCGGGAGCGGTGGTCGTCGGAGTCGTGTGGGTCGGTCATACCTGACGAACACGCGGGGAGCCACGGAGGATCCCGTGGGGGAATGCGGGGACGGTCGTGCGGGTGGAGCGTTCACGTGGCGCGGCCATGCATGTAAGATGAGCATGTCGGCATCCCTCTTGGAGGACGTCCCCATGGAGGCGAGGATCGCATGACCCCGATTCGACCCAGGCCGCGTGACGTGGACCTCGCCGGGCGTGCCCGCTTCGCTCAGGCGTTCGGTTGGCTCGCGTTCCCCGGGATGTTCTTCGGTGCCCTGATCGGCTATGCCGTCAGCGGGAGCGTGGGAGCGGTGCTCCTCGGGGGCTTCCTCGGGATTGCCCTGATGGGCGGGGTCGGCGGCGGCCTGATCTTCGCGCTGACCGACCGTCTGGGCGGTCTGGCCGGTACACTCTACAATCCCTCGGGGCGAGGAACGCCGCACAAGCGGGAGTACTCGTACCCGAAATCGCTGGCCGCCCGCGGCGCGCATCAGGAAGCGGTCGACGCGTATCGGGCCGTGATCGCGGAGGATCCCCGGGATCCCACGCCGTACATCGCCATCGCGCGCCTGCTGAGGGACGAGATGGGCGAGGCCGGGGAGGCCGCGGGCTGGCTCCGGCGGACCCGCACGGAGGCCGAGCTCGACCGGGGTACGGCGATCCTGGTGACACGGGAGCTGGTGGAGCTCTACCGGACGAAGCTCGGGGAGCCCCTGCGCGCCGCTCCGGAGCTGGCCCGTCTGGCCGAGACGGCTCCCGACACACCCGATGGCCGCTGGGCTGCGGCGGAGCTCGCGGAGCTCAAGCGGATGATCGCCGAGGAGGCCGGCTAGTCGCCCCGCCGGTCTTCCGGGCTCTGCTCTTGCCGGGTGTGTCTGGAGCTGCGTGTCGTGATGGCAGCGCGTCCACCTGGTAGGCCACCGTGCCGCCGCTCCGGTGAATCTCCCGGAAGCGATGCGGAAACGCGGCGATCACCTTGTCGAGAAACGGCGTCGCGCGGTTCACGATGACGTCGGTCACGCCCAGGCGGTACAGCGCGGCGAGGTCGACGGTATCGTCGCGCACCCAGGGAACCGTGTAGGTCCTCCGGTCAGCGAGGAGCGGCCCGTAGGGCGCGCGGTTCGTCGCGAGCACGGCGTTGCCGGGGAGGTGCGTCTTCGCCCAGGCGAGGGCGGACAGGTAATGACGCATCGCCCCGTCGTAGTACGGTTCGGAGTGCTCGACGCGCACCTGAGCGACCAGGAGGGGCGCGTTCCAGACGAGGCAGGACCCGACGAACGCGACCAGGACGAGCCTGCGACCTCCGACCCCGGCGGCGGGCGGATCCGCCGCTCTCGTGCCGTGCTCCGCCGGAGGCGTGCGTGGCGCGAAGCGGGCCGCGGCGTCGGAGAGCGCGAGCGCGGGCATCAGCGCGTAGTAGGAGAGGATGGGGATGATGGGCACGAGGAACCGTGCGCCCTGGTGCGCGGGCCAGAGCAGAAGGACGGCCGCGTAGAACGGAGCGTAGTACTCGATGATTCCGCGTCGCCGCCACAGTGCCCAGAGCCACCCGAGGAGCACCCAGAAGCCGATCCAGCGAGCGGCGTCCGCACCTGTGACGGTGCGGCCGGTGAGCACGGATGCCGCGAGATGGACGTAGTAGTCGAGATTGCCGGCGACGCGGCGCTCCAGCGTGGGCAGAAGGCCGACGGCTCCCGAGGCCGCGGGGTGCGTCTGCAGGAGCTCCTGCTGGTAGCTCAAGCCCTCACGGAGCTGCTCCGGCAAGGTGTGGCGGGCGAGCACGTTCCGCCCCGACCACGCGCCGATCACGACGGCCGCGCACGCGAACGCGATGCCGGCGCGCCGGACCCGGATCCTGACCGGTTCTCGGCGGAGATCGAGGACGATCCACGAGAGGAACGCGAACAGGAGGGTGAATCCGATCGACCGCACGAGCCATGCCGCGACGATGAGCCCGACCGTCCAGCGAAACCAGATCGCCTCGCCCGAGTCCCGGTACCGCTCGGCCGCGTAGAGGGCGCAGAGGGAGACGAGCATGAACGGCAGGTCGGAGAGGATGCGGGTGGCCTCGAAGGCGACCGCGTAGGAGAGGGCCGCGCTCAACGCCACCGCCACCGCGACGCCGGCCGTCGCGACGCGACGGAAGAGGACGTACGCCATGCCGACGGAGCCCACCGCACACGCCGCGACGAACAGGCGCATCAGGAGGAAGCTCTGCCCGAACAGCCCGACGATGGGCGTCAGCATCAGAGGAAAGCCCGGGGGATACTTCGTCTCGGCGTAGCCCATGTACGTGTAGCCCCTGCCGTGCGCCAGCGACTTGGCGAGGGTGATGTAGATGGCGCTGTCCCAGCTGGGCTTCCAGTGGGGCACGACGAGAAGGGCGTAGAGCGCGGCGGCGAGGGCGAGGACCCATAAGCCGGGCTCTCTCCACAGGCGCGTGTGGCCGCCGGTGGCAGCGGGGTTACCCGGCATACAGTCGGGGTCCGGGGGGCACACGGCGAGGGCCGCCCTCAGTCGTCCTCATCGTAATCTTCGCCCATCTCGATGCGTGTCTTGTGGACGTGCTGCCGCCCATAAGTGCCCAGGCCGCCGCCCTCGGTTACGTAGTAGGGGTATCGATCCGAGCGTAGAGCGCTCTTGACGAGATGGGAGACGTTCCGTTGCTTGGCGAACCACTCCTGGAGCGCCAGCGCGAAGGCCGGACCCGTGATCGCGGGAGCACTGACCATGATGTCGATGGTGCTGAAACGGACCCGTTCGGTCTTGGCGGCTTCGGACAGGCGCATCTCGTACACCGTAGGGGAAGAACTCGAAGAGCTTCTTCTCGCTCCCCGACACGACGATGTCACGCTTGAGCGCCAGGCTGTTCTTGGTGATGTAGTCACCGCCGTTCTTGTACGTCATGAGGATGCGGCGTCCCCTCATCTCTGCCATGACCCAGGCGAAGCGGAGGTCCTTGCGGCTCATCGATATCTCCGGGAGGGGGCCCGTTCCGCGCCGGGCGCACGGTACCGCGGTGCATTCCGTGGGGCAAGTCATAATTGTTCCGGCTCCGGTTCCGGACCGGCGATGTCTGCAATGGCGCCGCCAAGGTCGGCCGCAGGTCCTTGGAACATGCGGGTACTCACCCTATCGTTCGTGCCGTGCGCAGCGATCGCGGCCGGGGTTCTCGAGTACGTTCGCTCCGAGGGATGGGTGAGCGGTCGCCCGGCGGGCTAGCTGATCGAAGGCCGATAACGCTTCTCGCACAACCCCTGGAGGGGTGGCAGAGCGGTTCAATGCACCGGTCTTGAAAACCGGCGGGCGCAAGCCCTCGTGGGTTCGAATCCCACCCCCTCCGCTTCATCAAACTTCGTCGTCTCTTTGTCCTCGACGCCCATCCACCCCCCCGTTCGAACCCACGGCGCGCTTCGCAGAAGCGCGCGAAGTGGGTTTGAGCCGAGCGGCCCGAGATGGGTGTCGCGAAGCGCCAGAGGCGGTGGACCGCGAGACGACCGAGGATGCGCCGCAGGCGCACCGGAGGTCCATCCCACCCCCTCCGCTTCATCAAAGCTCGTCGTCTCTTTGTCCTGCTGGACGGGATGATCGCCCTCTATAACAGGACTCGATCAGAGCCAGGCGACCGACCCATAGGCCATCCACACGACGCCGACTACCAGCGCGACGCAGGCCATCGCAATCCGGGCGACGTGGTTCCAATGGAGCCCTGGCTCGAGCACGCTGATGCTCGGGTCGCTGGGAGACACATAGACCTTCACCGCCTGGCCTTTCTCGTAGGCATCGACAGCACGCTGGGCGGCTCGAAGAGTGTCGGAGCGCGTGCTCCGAAATTGGAGCCGGTCGTTGGTGTAGGTCTGGTCACCGACGCGGTACGTGTAGCGGACGACGGGCTTGGAGACGGTGGTGGGCCGAGGGGCGCCGTACATCCCACCTCTCGGTCGCATTTCCATATCCGTCAGAACCCCGACCTCGACGATGCTGCCATCGACCGAGGGCCAGCGAGCAGTCGACAGGGCTCGGGCTGCCAGCACACACGCCCACACCACGGCCCCGAGGCCGGAGAGCGCGAGGATGAGAGCCAACAGGAACTGGTCGTTGATTCCGGAAGACACTCGGCCTCCTAGCACTCTCTGGTGGACGGTACTTACACCAAACGCATCTTGTGTGGGTGCCTCTCCCTCACCTTCAGGTGAAATGATGCCCTCCGCAGGCTCTCCCGGCCAGCCGGAGGCTGGCTAAGAGCCTGTCCGAGTAATACAGTGGGCCGGACCCATGCTATCGCACGGGTGCCCGGGAGCGCCATGGCCCCAGGTTCGAGGCGGTTCGCCGAAGGCATAGCCATGGCTACGTCGAGGCGAGCCAACGACGAGGGCACCGCGCCGACAGGCGTGGTCGGGGCCGTGCCGCCCCAACCCACGATCAGGCATGGTCATATCTTGCATCGTGTTGGGCTCAGGGGGGTCGCGGGCGGGCACCGCCGCGAAGCGGTGGTCGCGTCGTCGTTCCTCCTCGCCGTAGCTCAAGCTACGACTCGTCGTCTCTCCTGGTCTGAGCCTCGCGAGACCCCTGAGCGCGGCCTACTGTATTACTCGGACAGGCTCCTAGGGACGGACGGCGGCTCGCGCTACCCGTCCGCCCAACCGCCAGGGATGGCGGTCCGCCCACCTCTCCCGTAACCTGCCCGTCATGTCGTCCTCCAAGCCCGTCGCGTTCGTCACCGGAGCCTCCTCGGGCCTGGGCATGGGGTTGGCCTTGCGCTTCGCAGCGGAAGGGTACGCCGTGGCCCTGGCCGCTCGTCGCACCGACCGGCTCGATGAGCTGGTGGAGCGGATCCGGGGGCAAGGCGGGACGGCGCTTGCTTGCCCCTGTGACGTTCGCGACCGCGACCAGGTACACGCCGCAGTCGCCCGGGCCGAGGCGGAGCTCGGACCGGTGGATCTGCTCATCGCCAGCGCCGGGGTGGGGAAGGAGACCGCCGCACAGCAGCTCGATGCCGCAGATCTCGAGTTGATCCTTCAGGTGAACGTGCTCGGGTCTGCGTACGCGGTCGAGGCGGTGCTGCCCGGCATGCTCGAGCGACGCCGGGGGCATCTGGTCGCCGTCGGCAGCCTCGCCGGATACGGGGGGCTTCCCAAGTCCGCGGCATACTCCGCGAGCAAGGGCGCGCTCAAGAACTACTTCGAGAGCCTGAGGCTCGACCTGCGGGGCACGGGCGTCGCGGTGACGGTGATCACGCCGGGATATGTGAAGACGGAGCTCACCGCGAATGTGCCCCACTCCATGCCCCAGCTCATGGAGCTGGACGACGCCGTGGACGTCATGGCCCGAGCCATCCATCGACGCGCTCCCCACTGCGCGTTTCCGCGGCCACTGTCCACGCTGACCTGGATCGGACAGGTGTTTCCCAGGAAGCTCTATGACGCGTTGGTGTCGAGGGTCCCCAGAGAGAAGAACGAGTAGGCGGAGCAACGCCGCACGTACTTCGTGGGCGTCAGACTCCGCGGTGGCTACCGGATCGTCCGCGTGCCCTGATGGACCGAGGCGGGTGCGGTCCCACCCAGCACCGCCTCCCACGCATCCACCATCCGCTCGAAGTCGAACCGTTCGCGCGCCCTCCGCAGCGCCTCGGCGGCCATCGCCCCGCGGCGGGCCCCATCCTCCAGCACCTCACGAAGGCCCGCCGCCACGGCCTCCACGGACGGATCCACCACGATGCCCGCCGTCTGCCCTTCCTGGTCCGCTCCCAGCGCCTCGCGCGCTCCGCTCACGTCCGTGCTCACGACCGGCACGCCCGCCGCGAGCGACTCGAGCATCGCGTTGGCCATGCCTTCCTTGTCCGAGGTGAGCGCGAAGACGTCGAAGGAGGCCAGCACGCGCTCCACGTCCCGACGAAACCCCAGGAAGTGCACGCGACCTGCGAGGTCCGGACGCGCGGCCCGGGCCTTCATCCGGGCTTCCAACTCGCCGGTGCCGGCCAGAACCAGATGCACGTCCGGAAGCAGCGCGACGGCCTCCAGCAGCCGGTCGATCCGCTTCTGGATGCTCAGGCGCGTCACGGTGCCGACCACGGGCCGGTCCGCCGGAAGGTCCAGCGCGCGGCGCGCTTCCGCCTGCGGCGGCACGTCCCCGATCCGAACGCCGTCGTAGACGGTCGCTACGCGTTCGGTTTCGTAGCCCGGCATGTCCGCGAGGAACGGCGTTCGGATCCCGTCGGCGTTGACGACCACCGCGTCGATCCAGCGGCGGTACGCCACACGGTACGTCCAGGAGCGACGGGGGAGGTCGGTGTCGAGCCCGATCCGGGAGACCACGCGGGGCACGCGGGCCCGGTGTGCCGCCATTCCCCCGAGCCACACCTTCTTGAACGTAGAGAGCAGCAGCGCATCGGGACGGTAGTCGCGCAGCTGGCGGGCGAATCGGAACGCGCCGGCGACCATGATCTGGCCGCCGAGCCGTCCCACCGACGCGGGCACGTCGAAGTCTCGGGCCCGTTCCACCATTCCGTCGTCCCGAACGAACAGGTGGACGTCGTGCCCGCGCCCGGCCAACGCCTGGAGGAGCAGGAGCGTCCATTTCTCGCCCCCTCCGAACACCCTAGAGCCGTTGTGCGCCGCGATGCGCAGCGGCCCGCTCATCGGGCCCTTCCTCGCTTCGCGTGGACCCTCAGCAGGCCCGGGGGTAGATTGCAGCGCGTTTTTTCCGGCAGGCCCCGCCCTGGGGCCGACCTCCGCACGATGCGAGCGAACGCGTGATCAACGTAGAGCGCAGAAAGTCCGTCCCGGTCGACGTGGGTGGTGTCACGGTCGGGGGCTCGGCCCCGGTCGTCGTCCAGTCGATGACGAACACCGACACGGCCGATGCGGCCTCCACGGTGGCCCAGGTCGAGCTGCTGGCCGACGCCGGCAGCGAGCTCGTCCGGGTCACCGTCAACAACGATGCGGCCGCGGAGGCGGTGCCCGAGATCGTCGCTCGCCTCCGCGACGACGGCTACGCTACCCCCATCGTGGGTGACTTCCATTACAACGGGCACGTTCTCCTCGAGAAGTATCCGGCGGCAGCCGAAGCGCTCGCCAAGCTGCGCATCAACCCTGGAAACGTAGGGACCAAGCACCGCGACGAGAACTTTTCGCAGATCGTTCGGGTCGCGATCGAGCACGGTAAGCCCGTGCGCATCGGCGTCAACTGGGGCTCGCTCGACCAGCGTCTGCTCACCGAGCTGATGGACGCCAACGCGAAGCTGTCGCGGCCGAAGGAAGCCCGGGCCGTGCTCATGGACGCGCTGGTCGAGAGCGCCATGCGCTCCGCCGCGCTGGCCGAGGAGACCGGCCTCGCGCACGACCGGATCATCCTCTCGACCAAGGTCTCTCAGGTGCGGGACCTCGTCCATGTGTACCGCGGGCTCGCGCAGCGCAGCGACTACCCGCTCCACCTCGGGCTCACCGAGGCGGGCCTCGGCGCCAAGGGCATCGTCGCGACGACGGCCGGGCTCGCCCCGCTGCTGCTCGAGGGGATCGGCGATACGATCCGCGTCTCGCTCACGCCGAAGCCGGGTGGCGACCGGGCCGAGGAGGTGCGCGTCGCCCAGCAAATCCTCCAGTCGCTCGACATCCGCCACTTCGAGCCTCAGGTCACCTCCTGTCCCGGGTGCGGGCGCACGACCAGCACCTTCTTCCAGGAGATGGCCGAGGACATCACCTCGTTCATCCGCGAGAGCATGCCGGAGTGGCGCAGGACGTATCCCGGCGTCGAGAACATGGACGTGGCGGTGATGGGATGCGTCGTGAACGGACCCGGTGAGTCCAAGCACGCCAACATCGGCATCTCGCTGCCGGGGACCTTCGAGGAGCCGAAGGCACCCGTCTACATCGACGGGGAGCATGCGATGACGCTCAAGGGTGAGGGGCTCGTCGAGGAGTTCAAGGGGATTCTGGTGGACTACGTGAAGCGGACGTACGGATCGGAAGGCGCCTGAGCCGGCGGCTCACCGGCGTCCCACCCCGCCATTGCCTGTCAGCTGCGGGCCGCGTAGTATCGCAGCGGCGTCGCAGTTGGGACATCTACATCTGTCGTCCGCAACACTGCGACGCCACCGCGAGTCTCATGGAAGACGACGGCCGCCCGAGCCCCCCCTGACGCCGTCGCCGCGCGCACGTCCATTTCCTTCGCGCGAGAGTGGCGATGAACTTCTCCAGGCGCACGCTGAGTTTGGTCACGGTCCTCCTGATCCTCGCGGCGCTCGGCGCCGGGGTCGTCTGGAGGCTTCACGCGCACGCATCCGAGGCCGATAAGCAGGCATCGACACAGACGTCGGACGCTCACTCCGATGTCCCGCTTCCTGAGGGCGCCAGCCAGTTCTCGGCGGACGCGCCCCAGCCGGTGGAAGGCGCGAAAGTGGTGCGCGATACCCTGTGGATCCGAGTGACGGCGGCCGGCCAGGCCGAAGCGTACCGGCGGGCGACGCTCGATGCACAGGTCGAGGGCACCGTGGTGTCGGTGCCCGTCCGCGAGGACGACGCGGTCCAGCGGGGCGCACGCCTGCTCCAGATCGACACCACGGCCACGGCGCTCGACGTGGCGCAGGCGCAGGCGAACCTCCTCAAAGCGCGGGCGGACTTCGACAAGGCGGTCCTCTTCGACGACCAGATCCAGGACACCGCCGTGCGAAACGAGCGCGCGCGTATCGCGCGTTCGACGACCGGGCTCGATCAGGCCGAGGTCGGGCTCCGGCAGGCGGAGCTGAAGCTCGCCCACACGACGGTGCGCGCTCCCTTCGATGGCCGGGTGGCGAACCTCAAGGTCGTGGACGGCCAGCACGTGACGGCCGGTACGGAGCTGATGACGGTCGTCGACCTCGATCCGATCAAGGTCGAGGTCCAGGTGCTCGAGGCGGAGCTGGGCGAGCTGCGGAAGGGCCGCCAGGCTCGCATCACGTTCGCGGCGTACCCCGGCGAGCGGTTCACCGGCAGGATCCAGAGCATCAACCCCGTGGTGGATCCGGAAAAGCGCACGGGACGCGTGACGGTCGTGTTGAACAATCCGGACGGCCGCATCAAGCCGGGCATGTACGCGGACGTGGCGCTCGACGCCGAGGCGCTTCCGAACCGCGTCCTCGTTCCGCGCTCGGCCGTGCTGGAGCGGGAGAGCGGGGGCATCGCGCGGCGCACGATGGTCTTCGTGTACAAGCCGAACCCGAAGGGGCACGACGGCACGGCCGACTGGCGCTACGTGAAGACCGGTCGGGAGAACGACTCGCTCGTGGAGATCCTGCCGGGCGATCGTCCGGAGGACAATGTGAAGCCGGGTGAGATCGTGCTGACCAACGGCCATCAGTACCTCGCGCACGGCACTCCGGTGCGGCTCGTGAAGAGCGTTGCCGCGGCGGGTGGGAGGCCGGGACAGTGAGGGGGCGAGGCGCGGCGATGCGGCGGCCGCCAAGAGTCGTCGCCTCCGCGGCTCTGGGGCTGGTGGCCGCGGGGTTGATCGTCGCTCTGGCGCCGGTCTCGGTCACGGGTCAGCAAGCGGCGGCACCGTCCGGCGACACGATCACGCTGACGCTCGACGATGCGCTCTCGATCGCCACATCCCACAACCCCGCGTACCAGAAGACCGTCAACGCGACGCGGCAGAACGGTGCCGACATGCGCCAGGCCTGGTTCGACCAGGTGCTGCCGAGGGCGTCGGTCAGCTTGTTCAACACGGGCTACAACGGCAGGCTCTCCCGCATCGGGACGGACTTCTACGGCAATCCGGTGGCGCGTTCGAGCGCGAGCTGGGTGTACTCGTCGAACACGCAGCAGTACCTGACCCTCAACTGGCAGATCCAGGGCGCCAAGATCCTCAACGCGCTCCACCGCCAGAAGCTCACGAACGAGAGTCGCGACGTGGCCGAGCGCGCCCAGCTCACGGCGACCCGCATCGAGGTTCGTCGACGCTACCTGGACGCGCTGGGCGCGCACGCGATGCTCGAAGCAGAGCGCGGGCTCCTGGCCTCGAGACGGATCGACGAGGAGGTCACGAAGCGCCTGTTCTCGCTCGCGCAGGGGAGCCAGGTCGACGTCCTCCAGGCGCAGCTCCAGGTCCAGACGCAGACGCAGGCGGTCCAGCAGCAGCGGGCCACGTTCGAGAAGGCGCTCCTGGCTCTGCGCACGGAGCTGGGGGACGGGGGCCTGCCACCGTTCCGGCTCGACAGCGTGCCGCTTCCCGTCTTCGACCCGTCGTCGCTCGACGCCGACGCGTTGGTCTCCACCGCGCTCGAGCACAGCCCCGACCTGGAGAAGGCACACTCGGCGGTGGACCTCGCCGGTGTGGCGGCCAGCGACGCCCGTGCGTCCTGGTGGCCCACGCTGAACGTCAACGCGTACTTCGGGCGCCTGAACCAGGCCACACAGAACGACGCACTCTTCCAGCCGAACTGGAGCAAGCAGGCGGACAAGAACTTCCAGGTCACCCTGTCGTTTCCGATGCTGAACGACTTCTTCGGCGAACGGAAGTCTCAGGTCCAGGCCTCCGTGGATCTCGACAATGCCCGTGAAGATGCCCGCCAGCAACGCCTCACGACCGAGCAGACGGTTCGCTCGCGGCTCCTGGATCTGCGGAGCAGGTGGGAGGGGCTTCAGGTCGACGAGAGCTCGGCGAAGATCGCCGCGAAGGCGCTGGACCTGGCGCGCCAACAGTACCGGATGGGCTCGATCGACTTCCAGACGCTGCGGACCAGCGTGAACGACGACGCCAGCGCGCGCCGCGCCCTCATCACCGCACGCCAGGCGTTCGTCGATGCGCTCCTCGACCTGGAGACCGCGGTCGGCGAGACCGTGGGGCCGGATGCCACGGACGGAGGTGCCGCGCGGGGAGGGCGTTGAGCCATGTCGATTCCCGGGACCTCGACACGGCGCCCCGTCGCCGTGTGGATGCTGTTTCTGGCGGTGATCCTGCTGGGCGTCATCGCGTATGTGCGCCTTCCGATCGATCTCCTCCCCGACGTGAGCTATCCGCGGCTCATCGTTTACACGACGTACTCGAACGTGGCGCCCGCCGAGATCGAGCGGATCATCACCACGCCGATCGAGGGCGCCGTGGGGGGCGTGCCGGGCGTGCAGAAGGTCACGTCGGTGTCGCGCGACGGCGAGAGCCTCGTCACGGTCCGGTTCGCGTGGGGCACGGACATGGACTTCGCCGTGCTCAACGTCCGCGAGAAGATGGACAACCTGAAGGGCCAGCTTCCCGACCAGGCATCGCGTCCGGCGATCCTGCGGGTCGATCCGCAGTCCGACCCTATCATGATGCTCTCGGTGGCGGGTGGTGGCGACCTGTGGCAGACGAAGGAGCTGGCCGAGAGTGTCTTCCGGCGGCGGCTGGAGCAGCTCGACGGCGTGGCACAGGCTACGGTCACCGGCGGCCTCGACCGTGAGATCCACGTGGACGTGGAGCCGCGCCTCCTGAAGGCGTACGGGCTCACGATCCAGCAGATCTCGACCGCGCTCGCGCAGGCGAACGTCAGCATGCAGGGCGGCACGATCCTGCAGGGCCGCTACCGCTACCCGATCCGTACGCTCGGCGAGTTCCAGACGGTGCGTCAGATCGGCAACGTCGTCGTCGCCCGGCAGGCGCAGAATGCGGGGACGGGGCAGGGGATCGGGTCCGCCGGCGCCGCCCCGCCCTCCGGAAACGGCGCGGGCGCCTCCTCCGGCCAGGGCTTCCGGGAGATCCGCTTGAAGGATGTGGCCACCGTCGAGGACGGCTACAAGGAGCGGGAGTCGATCGCACGCTACGACAGCACCGAGGCCGTGGGGATCCTCGTCTACAAGGATGCGCAGGCCAACACGGTGAAGACCGCGAAGAGCGTGCGCACCGTGCTCGCGCAGCTCGCCAAGGAGTACCCCGCCGTACATGTCGACGTGGCCTACAGCCAGGCGGGATTCATCTCCGACGCGATCTCCAACGTCGTGCAGTCGCTCGTCGTGGGTGGCTTCCTCGCGTTCCTCGTGCTCTTCCTCTTCCTGCGCGACCCACGCTATCCCGTGGCGATCTCGCTCTCGATCCCGATCTCCGTGGTGGCCACGTTCGCGCTCATGGAGGCGTCGCACGTCTCGCTGAACATCATGAGCCTCGGCGGCCTCGCCCTCGGTGTCGGGATGCTCGTCGACAACTCGATCGTGGTGCTGGAGAACATCTTCCGTCACCGGGAGGAGCTCGGGCAGGGGAGCCGGCAGGCCGCGGCCGAGGGCGCCGAGGAGGTCATGGGCGCGATCACGGCGTCGACGCTGACGACCGTGGCCGTGTTCGGACCGATCATCTACGTGCAGGGGATCGCGGGCGAGCTCTTCAAGGACCTCTCGCTGGCCGTCACGTTCAGCCTGCTGGCCAGCCTCGTCGTCGCGCTCACGCTGCTGCCTTCGCTCGCGGCACGGTTCGGGGGAGAGCCGCGCCGGCGGATCGGGCCTTCCGCGCGTCCGACCTCGGTGCGTCGATCCGGACTTTTCGGGACGGTGCGCTGGTGGGCCGGCAAGGTGGTTCGTTTCCCACGCCGGCTGGGCGTGGGGGTGTGGAGCTTCGTCCGTCAGCTGGTGGCATTCTGGGGACGCGGCATCGGGAAGTTGCTCACCCGGGTATTCGGCCCGTTCCTGCGCTGGTTCGAGCGCTGGTTCGATCGCTTCGCGACCACCTACCACGGCTGGCTCGAGTGGTCGCTGGAGCATCCGGCGCGCATCCTGTGGGGATCGGGCGCGGCGCTCGTCGTCGCGCTGCTGATCGGCCTTTGGCTGCCCCGGAACCTCCTGCCTCAGGTGGATCAGGGGGCGTTCGAGATGCGCCTGGAGCTGGCGCAGGGAACGCCGCTCGCGACGACCGAGCAGCAGGCCTCCATCATCGAGAAGGCGGCGCTCGCCGACCCGGACGTCGCCGCGATCTTCAGCAACATCGGCCGGGACCCGCGGGGCTACGCGCAGGGCGAGGACCAGGGCGGGTTGCAGACCGCGAAGTTCCAGGTGCGTCTGAGGCCCGGAGCGAAGACCGAGGTGGTGGCGGCGCGCATGCGCAAGCTCGCCGGTCGCTTCCCGGAGGGGGCGCTCACCGTGGAGACGAGCCAGGCGACGGCGCTGGGCCAGATCCTCGGTGGATCGCAGGCCGATGTGTCGGTGCGCGTACGCGGCCAGGATCTCGATCCGATGTACGCCGAGGCGACCGCGGTGGAGCGGCGCCTCGGAAAGCTGCCCGAGCTCGGGAACGTGCGTGTGGGCTCGGAGCAGGGACAGCCGCAGATCCAGGTACAGATCGACCGCACCGCATGCGCGAGCTACGGCATCGAGCCCCAGCTCGTCGCACAGACCATCCAGAACGCGATGCAGGGCGACAACGCGACGCAGTTCGTCGCCTTCGACCGGAAGATCGACGTCGTGGTGCGCTATCCCGAGGATCGTCGGCACTCCCTGGGCACGCTCGACGGGCTGACCGTGAACGGCGTTCCGCTCCGCCAGCTGGTGAAGGTGCGCGAGGCCGTGGGGCCCTCCGAGATCCGGCGTGAGGATCAGGCGCGGGTGATACCCGTCTACGCGGACGTCGTGCGGGGAGGCCTGGACCAGGCGATCACCTCGATCCGCGCCGCGCTGCGCTCGCTCCCGCCGACTCCGGGCGTGCGCTGGGACGTCGGCGGAGAGAACGAGGAGATGCGCCGCTCGTTCCGCGACCTCGGATTCGCGTTCGGGCTGGCGCTGATCCTCGTCTACATGATCCTGGCGGCCCAGTTCGAGTCGTTCATCCACCCGTTCACGATCCTCACCGCGGTGCCGCTCTCACTCGTGGGCGCCGTGGTGGCGCTCGCGCTGACCGGGGAGGGGCTCAACACGATGAGCCTGATCGGCGTGGTGATCCTCGTCGGGATCGTCGTGAACGACGCGATCGTGAAGGTGGACTTCATCGCGCAGGCACAGGCCCGTGGATCACCGCTGCGCGAGGCGATCCTCGAGGCGGGCCGCGTGCGCCTGCGCCCGATCGTCATGACGACCGTGACGACCGTGTTCGGCCTGCTTCCGATGGCGCTCGGCATCGGGCGCGGATCGGACCTGCGCGCGCCGCTCGCGATCACGGTCATCGGCGGCATTTCGGTCGCGACCGCGCTGACGCTCATCGTGGTACCGGTCGTCTACCAGACCGTCGAGCGGGCACGGCTGCGCGTACGCGGCCGCTCGGCCGAGGCCGGCACCGCCCCCGCGACGGCGGACTGAGGGGCGCGGGCGATGATCCGGCTGAGCATCCGACGTCCCGTGGCCGTGAGCATGGCCTACGGCGCCGTCCTGCTCCTCGGCATCGCGGCATGGCGCAACATCCCGATCGAGCTCATGCCCGACAACAACCTGCCGCGGCTCACGGTCTCCGCCACCTGGCCGGGCACGTCGCCCGAGACGGTCGAGGCGTTCCTGACCTCGCCGCTCGAGGCGACCATCGAGCGGGTACGTGGGGTGCAGAAGGTCACCTCGACCAGCAGGGAGGGATCGGCGAGCATCGATGTCGAGTTCGCGCGTGCGACCGACATGAATTTCGCGCGCCTCGACCTCTCGGAGCGGCTCTCGACCCTCGAGGAGACGCTGCCGCCCGGTGCCCGGTCGGTGAAGGTGAGTCCGTACGTGCCCCGGCAGCTCCAGAGCCGGTACCGCCCGTTCCTCGAGTACACGATCACGGGCCCGTACACCATCGAGGCGCTTCGCCAGTACGTCGACAACGGGATTACGCCCGAGCTCGAGCAGATCCAGGGGGTGGCCAGCGTGGTCCCGCACGGGGGCCGCCAGCGGCTGCTCGAGATCGACCTGGACGCGAACGAGATCGCCGCGCTCGGGCTCGACCCGCAGGTCGTGCGGCAACGCATCGCGGGGCTCGACCTGGTACGTGAGGCCGGCGCGGTGCGGCAGGGCGGGCGGCAGTCCACCATCACCATCGTGAACCAGGCGCACAGCGCGGCGGACGTGCGGGCCGCCGTGCTCATGTCGGCCGCGGGCACGCTCGTGCGGGTCTCGGACGTCGCCAGCGTGCACGACACGTACGAGGAGCCCACCTCGTACTATCGCATCGACGGCCGCCCCGCCGTCTCGTTCGACGTCCTGAAGGAGACCGGGGTCAACACGGTGCGCGTGGCGGACGCCGTCAAGGCGCGCGTGGCTCAGCTCGAGCGCACGGGGCCGTATCAGAGCCGCATCATCCTGAATTACGACGAGAGCAAGGAGATCCGTAGCCAGCTCTCCGACCTGCGCACGCGCGCGATCATCAGCGCTGTCGTGATCTTCCTGGTGCTCCTCGGGTTCCTGCGCTCGATCCGCTCCTCGGCGATGATCTTCGCCACGATCGCGTTCAGCGTGATGATCGCGCTGAACCTGATCTACTTCGGCGGTCTCACCCTGAACCTCTACACGCTGATGGGGCTGGCGATGGGCTTCGGCCTCATCGTGGACAACTCGATCGTCGTCCTGGAGAACGTGTATCGAAGACGGCAGGAGGGCGAGGACCCGATCAGCGCGGCCGAGGTCGGGTCCAGGGAGGTCGTGCTCCCGATTCTCGCCTCCACGGCCACGACGCTGATCGTGTTCGTCCCGTTCGTCTACCTGCAGGGCGACCTGAAGCTGTACTACGTGCCGCTCGCGATCGTCGTCGCGCTCACCCTGCTCGCGTCGCTGTTCGTGGCGTTCACGTTCATTCCGGCGCTGTCGTCGCGGACCAGGCTCACGGGGATCGGCTCGGGCCACGCGCCGGCGGCCCGCGGCAAGCCGCCCCTCTACGTGCGGTTCTACTCCGAAGTGGTGTCGCAGACGGTACGCCATCCGTGGATCGCCGTGCTGGTGACGGTGGCGATCTTCGGCGGGACCCAGCACCTGTTCGACAAGTACGTCACGACGGGCGTGGTCTGGGGCGGCATGTACGGTCAGCAGACGCACCTCGACGTCTACATCACGCTGCCGAGGGGCTCGGACCTGGAGCGCGCCGATGCGCTGGCGAGCTACTTCGAGGAGCGGCTCGCGAAGATGCCGGAGGTCGCGCAGTACAAGACCGATGTCACGTCGAGCCCGTCGTCGAGCGCCGCCCACATCACCATCACGTTCCCGGACTCCCTCGAGAACACGGCCGTGCCGGTGGCGATCAAGGAGGAGATGACCGCCTACAGCCACCAGTTCACGGGCGCGGAGGTGCGTGTCTACGGCTACGGGCCGTCGTTCTACGGCGGCGGCGGGAGCGCGCCCAACTTTGCGATCCAGGTGCTCGGCTACAACTACGAGAAGGTGCGCGACATCGCCGAGGATCTCGGACGCAGGCTCTCGCACATCAGTCGTGTGTCGGACGTCGATACGAACTCGACGCGGCAGTGGTTCACGAACGATCGCGCCACCGAGTTCACGGTGACGATCGATCGGACGCGCCTCGCACGCTACAACATGAGCGTCGAGGAGTTCATGGCGCGCCTGACCGCCGCGGTCGTGGGCCGGACCGGCCAGGAGTCGCAGCTGAAGATCGGAGGCGACCAGGTCCGCTACGAGGTCAAGCTCGCGAACAGCCGAAGGATGGATGTGCACGCGCTGCGCGAGACGCTCATCACCACGCCGGACGGACGCGAGGTCCGCCTCGGCGACATGGTGCGCGTGGAGTCGAGGGACGTGCTGGCGAGCATCGTGCGCGAGAACCAGCAGTACCAGCGCACGGTCGCCTACGAGTTCCGGGGACCGCAGAAGCTCGGCAACGTGGTCAACGACGCGGTCATCGCCACGACGCAGGTCCCGCCGGGCTACACGGTGAAGAAGTCGACGTACAGCTTCATGATCAGCTCCGAGCAGCAGAGCGAGATCCACCTGCTCATCGCCGTGTCGCTCCTGCTCGTCTACATGGTCACGGCCGCGCTCTTCGAGTCGCTCCTGCAGCCGTTGTGCGTGATGCTCACCGTGCCGATGGCGCTCATCGGCGTCTACCTGGTGTTCTTCTACACGGGCGTCACGTTCACGCGCGAGGCCTACATCGGGGTGATCATGATGTTCGGCATCGTGGTCAACAACGCGATCCTGCTCGTGGACCACGTCAACGGGGTGCGCGCGGAGCGTCCCGGCATGCCGCTCGGCGACGCGATCGTGAAGGGCACGCTCGAGCGCGTACGCCCGATCCTGATGACGACGGCCACGACGGTGGCCGGCCTGGCGCCGCTCCTGCTGGGTGGCAAGCCGGTCGGATCGAACCTGTGGGATGCGCTCGCGCTCGTGCTCATCGGCGGCCTGCTCAGCTCGACCCTCTTCGTGCTGACGATCACGCCGGCGGTCTACGGCGTGTTCGAACGCTGGAAGCTCCAGGTCATGGGGGTGGAGGTGGGGGAGGCGTCCTGATCGGTTGCGCGTTTCCGCGCACCCCGTCACTTTGCGGCCTCCGTCCCTCCCCATGGCACCCATACCTGCCCAGATTCCCCTTCATGACCGCCGTTTCCGTTTCCGCGCTCGCGGGCCTGTTCGCCGTCTGGCTGCTGACGTTGAACTTGCTCCTCGGGCTGCTGCTCTCGGTGCGGTACAACCCGCTCAAGCGGTGGCCGTACCAGCGGATCAACTACTTCACGGTCCACAACTGGACGGGGTACGTGGCGTTGGCGCTCGTGGGCGTTCACATCGTGCTCCTGCCGTTCTCCTCGACGGCGGGGTGGAGCTGGGGAGATGCCTTCTGGCCCGCGCACGTGAGCCAACAGCCCTTCGACAACGTGGTCGGGGCGCTCTCGTTCTACCTCCTGTTCATCGTGGTCCTGACGTCCTGGCTGCGGCGCCGCATGGGGCGGAAATCCTGGAAGCTGGTGCACTACGCGTCGTACGCGTGCGCCGTGCTCTTCTTCTGGCACGGCGCGGTGGTGGATCCGAAGATGGCGAACGGGCCGATCAACTACCTGGACCCCGAGAAGACCGGCATCCTGTTCTGCGCTGCCGTGACGGTCGTTGCGACGTGGATGCGCGTGCGGGTCTTCATGAGGAAGTGGGCTCGGGGACGCGCGAAGAGGGATGTCTCCCATTGGGACGCCCCGTCGCCGACGGAGTTCGTCGAGGGATAGGCCTCCGACGTGGTAAGGATTCCTTACTTCCTTACGGGGCTGCGCGAGGCGCCCGCCACCCCGTCGTGGGCCGGCGCGGACCACGACTCGTGGCCCGAAAATCCTTCGATCCAGCGTGCTTTCCACTATCTTGAACCGCTGCGGGCCCACGACGCCGGACTGTTCCTAAAGCACCGACCCACGCATGCCTGACAACGCGACTTCTGCACGCTCCGGGACCGATTTCATTCGCCAGATCGTAGCCTCCCATCTGGACGAGGGACGCTACGAGAAGGTCGTCACGCGGTTCCCTCCGGAGCCGAACGGCTATCCCCACATCGGCCACGCGAAGTCGATCTGCCTGAACTTCGGCATCGCCGAGGAGTTCGGCGGCCGCTGCCACCTGCGCTTCGACGACACGAATCCGGAGACGGAGGACGAGGAGTACGTCGAGGCGATCAAGGACGCGATCCGATGGCTCGGCTTCGACTGGGGTGAGCACCTCTACTTCGCCTCGGACTACTTCGAGCGGATGTACGAGTGCGCGCAGGTCCTCATCCGGAAGGGTCTGGCGTATGTGGACTCCCAGCGCGAGGCCGAGATCCGGGAGGGCAGGGGCACGGTCACCGAGGCGGGCACGGAGAGTCCCTACCGCGATCGCTCGGTCGAGGAGAACCTGGACCTCTTCGAGCGGATGCGGGCCGGGGAGTTCGAGAACGGCGAGCACGTGCTGCGGGCGAAGATCGACATGACGTCGCCCAACATGCTCATGCGCGATCCGCTCCTCTACCGGATCCGCCACGCGCGCCACTATCGGCGTGGCGACGCCTGGTGCATCTACCCGATGTACGACTACGCGCACTGCCTGGAAGACGCCTTCGAGAACGTCACCCACTCGATCTGCACGCTCGAGTTCGAGAACAACCGGGAGATGTACGACTGGGTGCTCGAGAACGTGGGGTTCACGGAGCCGCGGCCGCACCAGTACGAGTTCAACCGCCTCAACCTCGAGTACACGGTCGTGTCGAAGCGCAAGCTGGGTCCGCTCGTGCGCGAGGGGCGCGTGTCGGGTTGGGACGATCCGCGCATGTCCACGCTCGCCGGACTGCGCCGCCGGGGTGTGCCGCCCGAGGCGATCCGGCGCTTCTGCGGGCTGATCGGCGTCGCGAAGACCGATTCGTGGGTCGATCCCGGCAAGCTCGAGTTCGCTACGCGCGACGTGCTCAATACGACGGCTCCCCGCGTGATGGCCGTGCTCGATCCGTTGCGCGTCGTGATCGTCAACTACCCGGACAACCAGGACGAGGAGTTGGAGGCTCCCTACTTCCCGCACGACGTGGGCAGGGAGGGCTCTCGGCTCGTTCCGTTCTCGAGCCGGATCTGGATCGACCGGTCGGACTTCGCGGAGGACCCGCCGAAGGGCTTCAGGCGGCTCGTGCCGGGCGGTGAGGTCCGCCTGCGCTACGGCTACGTGATCCGCTGCGAGGACGTCGTGAAGGACCCGGTGAGCGGCCAGGTGCTCGAGCTCCGCTGCAGCTACGACCCGGCGACGCGAGGCGGCGACACCCCGGATGGCCGCAAGGTGAAGGGCACGATCCAGTGGGTCTCCGAGCCCCACGCGCTTCCCGCCGAGGTGCGCCTCTACGACCGCCTCTTCGACCGTCCCGATCCGGAGGAGGTCGACGAGGGCGAGACGCTCGTGGACCATCTCAACCCGCATTCGCTCGAGGTCGTGAAGGGCGCGTGGGTCGAGCCCAGCGTGAAGAGCGACGCTCCGGACACCCGCTACCAGTTCGAGCGGGTCGGTTATTTCTGGCGCGATCCGGTCGATGCCGGTCCCGACAAGCTCGTCTTCAACCGCATCGTGACGCTCAAGGACACGTGGACGAAGAAGGCGGAGCGTCCGACAGCGTCGCCGGCGGCGCCCCGCACGGCGCACGCGGTGCCGGCCCGTGGAGCCGCGGCGCAGAGCGTGATCAGCGACGAGCGCGCCGGCAAGCGTCGGGCGGATCCCACGCTGGCGGCCCGGATGCAGGCCTACGTGCGGGAGATGGACCTCACGCTCGAGGACGCCGATGTGCTCACGGGCTCGCACGGCTTCGCCGACTTCTTCGAGGCGGCGCTGACGGCCTTGAACGATCCGGTCACGGTGGCCTCCTGGATGGTCAACGATCTCAGAGGGGTGCTGGAGGGCCGCGCGCTCGAGGATCTCCCGTTCGAGGGTGAGGCGCTCGGGCGCTTGGCGGCGCTGGTCTCCGAGGGGCGCGTGTCACGCCGTGCCGCCAAGGACGTGCTCGCCGAGATGGCGTCGGCCGGGGGCGACCCGGTGGAGATCGTGGACAGGTTGGGTCTCGAGAAGGTATCGGCGGCCGACGAGCTCGCGCCGATCGTCGAGAACGTGCTGGCCGCCTGGCCGGACAAGGTTGCCGAATATCGCGCGGGCAAGACCGCCCTCATCGGGATGTTCGTCGGCGAGGTCATGAAGTCCACCGGCGGGGCGGCCGATCCGAAAGCGACCCGGGCGCTCCTCGAGGCGCGACTGGGAGGTGAATCGTGACCCCTCCGCGCTTGCGCTTTGCGCCTTCCCCGACCGGCTACCTGCACGTCGGGGGGGCACGCACGGCGCTGTTCAACTGGCTGATGGCCCGCAAGGAAGGCGGCGTCTTCGTGCTCAGGGTCGAGGATACCGACCGGGCACGCTCGACGGACGAGCACACGCGGGCGATCCTGCACGGGCTTACCTGGCTGGGTATCGACTGGGACGAGGGTCCGCACTTCCAGAGTGAGGGCGTGGAGCGCCACCGCACCGCCGCGCTCCGGCTGCTCGACGAGGGCAAGGCGTACCGTGACTTCACCACGCCGGAGGAGATCCAGGCGGAGGCAGAGGCGCGCGGGATGCACCCGAGCAGGGTAGCCCGGGAGCGGGCGGACGCCATGGGTGTCGAAGAGGCCGAGCGACGCGCCGCGGCCGGTGAGCCGTTCGCCGTTCGCTTCCGGGTGCCGGACGGCGAGACGCGGTTCGTGGACCTCGTTCACGGCGAGATGCGCTTCCCGAACGCCGACGTCGACGACCTGGTCATCCTGCGCAGCGACGGCACGCCGGTCTACAATCTGGCGGTGGTGTCCGACGACGCGGAGATGGGCATCACGCACGTGATTCGCGGCGACGACCACCTGTCGAACACCCCGAAGCAGGTCCTCCTGTACCGGGCGCTCGGACTTCCGGAGCCTGTGTTCGGACACGTGCCGCTCATCCTCGGGCCCGACGGCAAACGGCTCTCCAAGCGCCATGGCGCCACGGCCGTGGGCGACTACGAGCAACGCGGTATCCTGCCCGAAGCGATGATGAACTTCCTGGCGTTCCTGGGATGGAACCCGGGAGACGAGCGCGAGGTGATGAGCCGGGACGAGCTGGTCGAGGCGTTCACTCCCGAGCGCATCCTCAAGAAGAGCTCGGTGTTCGACCTCGAGAAGCTGGAGTGGCTGAACGGGCGCCACCTCGCGGAGACGCCGTCACAGCGGCTCTTAGTCGCTGTCCGCCAACGCCTTACGAATGATGCCCACGTCCTCGGGACACTCCTGGACGACGAGGCATGGATGGTGCGGCTCGTCGATCTGCTGAAGGTCAGGGCGCGCACCGTCGACGACCTCGTGACCCAGGCTCGACCCTACGTCACCGACGCGATCGAGTACGATCCGGCGGCCGTGGCGAAGCACTGGAGCAAGGACCCCAGGGCCGTCCGCGAACGGCTGGAAGCGCTCTCGGAACGGCTCGCCAAAGTGCCGTGGGAGGAAGGCCCGCTCGAGCATGCGCTTCGGTCCCTCGCGGAGGATCTGGGGGTCGGAGCGGGCAAGCTGATCCACCCGCTGCGGGTAGCCCTCACCGGACAGACTGCGAGCCCCGGGATCTTCGAGGTGCTCGTCCTGCTGGGACGCGCGCGGTCGCTGGAACGGGTCGAAAGCGGAAAAGCCTTTCTTGACACCGCTTCTGCGCGCACATTAGGATAGCCCTCCACCGCGGATTCCGGGCGGTTTCACTGCTCTCCAAGGTCCCACGTTGGCACGCTCACAACCGACTGCGCAGCGAGAGGTCCCGACACCCCTCAGTCGCCGGGGTACGGACACGGGTCGACACCCGCTCACCGAGATTGAGCGGAAGATCCTCGATTTCATGGTGCAGTACCTGAGGGCGAACACGTACCAGCCCTCGATCCGTGAGATCGGGGAGCGGTTCGGCATCAAGAGCACCAAGACGGTGTCGGAGCATCTGCAGGCGCTGGCCGACAAGGGCTTCCTGGAGCGCGACCCCTCGCGTTCGCGTGGCGTTCGGATTCTCGGTGTGGACCTCGGAGCCCAATCGATCACGGTTCCATGCTTCCTGTCCATGCCGGAGGACGCGCTCGCCGCCCGAAGCTCCAGAGCGGACCTGCACCTCGCGATCGACCGTCGGCTGGGTGGGAGCAAGGGCGCGTTCTTCGTGCGGGCCGGTGTCGGCGACCTGGCCGCGCTCGGCGTGCACGAGGGAGACTACGTGCTCGTGGAGCCGGCGAGCCTCGCGGACGTGGAGTCGGGAGCGGTCGTCGTGGCACCCACGGCCACCGGCTCGAGCTACCACCGTCTGACCCGAAACGGCGGCGGCAGCGTCAAGCTCGAAGCGCTCTCCGGTGCCGCCGGTGAATGCATCGTGGTTCCGGAGGGTGAGAGCATCAACCTCCTCGGCCGTGTGGCGGCGTTCTTCCGCCGCATGGACGAGAGCACGGGCGCGCTGAACCTCACGCATCACTGAGCGCGCCGCGGGACGCCACGTTGCCCGATCCCTTCCAGTCGCGTCCTCCTCTCGAAGCATCTCCCGAAGCGGCATACGACCGTCTGTGGATGGCGCGCGCGCTCGAACAGGCGCGTGTGGCCGGCATACGTGACGAAGTGCCGATCGGGGCCGTCGTGGTGCGGGATGGCCGTCTGATGGCCGAGGGCCACAACCGAACGGTGGCCGACGCCGACCCGACGGCGCACGCCGAGGTGGTGGCTCTGCGCGCGGCGGCCGCGCTCCAGGGAGATTGGCGGCTCGAGGGCGCCACGCTCTACGCGACCCTGGAGCCGTGCGCCATGTGTGCGGGCGCGCTCGTGTTGGCGCGCGTCGAGCGCGTGGTCTATGCTGCGCCGGACCCGAAGGCGGGTATGGCGGGCACCCTGGGCAACCTCCTGCAGGACCCACGACTCAACCATCGCGCTCGCGTCACGCCCGGCGTGTTGTCCGAGGCCTCGGCCGAGTTGCTCCGCGCCTTCTTCAGGGCGCGGCGATGAAGCGGCTCGCGGCGCTCCTCCTGGCGCTGGCGATCGGCGGGTGCAGCCTGGCCGGCGTTCCGTCCGGGAGGCCTGGTCGTCCCGCGGGGCCACGCCGTCCACGGGAGCGGCCGCCGGCGCAGCGCCCGGTCACGGGCCACCCCACGGTGAATCCCGTGCGCAGCTTCCAGGAGGTTCGTGGCCTGTGGGTGGTACGGACGAGCCTCGAGAGCGCCAAGGACGTGCGCAACGTGGTGGAGCGCGCTTCGGCAGCGGGGTTCAATACGCTCTTCGTCCAGGTGAGAGGGCGAGGCGACGCGTATTACCACTCTCGGTGGGAGCCGCGCGCCGAGCGAGTCGAGGGAGGGCCCGGCTTCGATCCGCTCGCGCTCACGATCCGCCTGGCCCACAAGCGGGGGATGGCGGTGCACGCCTGGGTCGACACGCACCTCGTCTGGGGCACCGGTGCGCTGCCGAAGAGTCCCCGCCATCTGGTCAACGCCCACCCCGACTGGCTTGCCGTGCCGCGCGAGCTGGGCCGCCGGCTCTACGCCATGGATCCGTCCGACCCGCGTTACGTGCAGGCGCTCCTGGACTATGCGCGCGCGCACCCCAAGACCGTCGAGGGACTCTTCACGAGTCCCTCGAATCCCGCCGTGAAGGAGCGGTGCTACGACGTGTGGATGGACCTCGCCGAGCACAACGACCTCGACGGGATCCACCTCGACTACATCCGCTATCCGTCGCCCGACTTCGACTACTCGCGCGGGGCCCTGCTGCGGTTCCGACGGTGGGTCCGCCCGCGGCTCTCACCGGCGCGTTACCAGGCGCTGGATTCCGCGTTCGCCTCGGACCCCTATGCCTTCGTGGACGCGCTGCCGGGGCCGTGGGGCGCGTTCCGCCGGGCCCAGATCACCGATCTCGTCGAGCGCGGCTACTACGGCATCAAGGCCCGCAAGCCGCGCATGATCGTGTCGGCGGCGGTGTTCGCGAACGTGCAGGACGCCGTCCGGAATCGGTTCCAGGACTGGCCCGAGTGGCTCCGGGAGGGGATCCTGGACGTGGCGGTGCCGATGGCCTACACGACCGATGACAGCCTCTTCACCGAGGAGATCCACGAGGCCGTGGCGGCCGCCGGCGGAGGAGCGCGCGTGTGGGCGGGCATCGGCGCGTACCTGAACGGATACGACGGCACGCTCGACAAGATCGACCTGGCCCGCCGGGCGGGCGTCTCGGGCGTCGTTCTCTTCTCGTACGATTGGGCCGTGACCGACGGCTCGCCGCCGGGCCAGCCCCCGTTCCTGCAGCGAATCGGACGGGCGCGCTTCGGATCCAAGTGACGTTCGGTGCAATCGGCCCCGGGAGCCGTTGACGCCCTCTCCCGGTCCCTCTAGGTTTCCGCCGCCACAGCGGATCCCCGCACACCCGGGAACATGAGCGCCGACCGCATCGCCGTCATGGACGAGACCGCCGTCCGCCGGGCCCTTGCCCGGATGGCTCGAGAGATCGTCGAAAGAAACGGCGGCACCCGCAATCTCGTCCTCATGGGCATCCATCGCCGGGGCACACAGATCAGCGACCTCCTGCGGGAGGAGATCGAGCGTGCCGAAGGCGTCGAGGTGTCCACTGGCTCCATCGACATCACCCTGTACCGTGACGATCTCCACGAGATCGGGCCGCGTCCTATCATCGGAGGCTCCGAGCTTCCGGCCGAGGGGATCGACGGCAGAGGCGTGGTCATCGTCGACGATGTGCTCTTCACGGGGCGCACGGCGCGGGCGGCGCTCAATGAGCTGATGGACTGGGGCCGACCCTCCCGGATCCACCTGTGCGTTCTCGTCGATCGTGACGGTCGGGAGCTCCCGATCCAGCCCGACATCGTCGGCCGCCACGTGGAAGTGATCGACGGCGACCAGAGCGTCGAAGTGCTGGTCCCGGAGTTGGACGGGCGCCTCGGCGTAGACCTCGTACGCCAGCATCCGGAGGCGGAGTGATCGGCAAGGACCTCGTCGGCCTCGAACCACTCTCCCGCGAACAGATCGTCTCCATCCTCGACACCGCCGAGCCCTTCAAGGAGATCTCGGAGCGCCGCATCAAGAAGGTGCCGGTGCTGCGCGGAAAGACGATCGTCAATCTCTTCTTCGAAGCCTCGACCCGCACGCGCGTCTCGTTCGAGTTCGCGGAGAAGCGGCTCTCGGCGGACACCGTGAACATCGCCGCGAGCAGCTCGTCGGTGGTGAAGGGTGAGACGCTCGTAGACACGGCCCGCAACCTCGAGGCGATGCGCATCGACATGGTGGTGATGCGCCACGGAGCCTCGGGCGCCGCGCGCTTTCTGGCCGAGCGGATCCCCTCGAACGTGATCAACGCGGGCGACGGATGGCACGAGCATCCGACCCAGGGGCTTCTCGACATGCTCACGATGCGCGACCACAAGGGAGCCATCGAGGGCCTGAAGGTCTGCATCGTGGGCGATATCATCCATTCGCGCGTCGCCCGCTCGAACATCTACGGGCTCCTGAAGCTCGGCGCGGAAGTGGCCGTGTGCGGCCCGCCCACGCTGGTGCCGCGCGGCATCGAGGAGTTGGGCGTCCGGGTGCTGAGCCGGGTGGAAGAAGCGATCGAGTGGGCGGACGTTCTCAACGTCCTGCGTCTGCAGCTCGAGCGCATGGAGGCCGGCTACATTCCGAGCCTGCGCGAATACAACCGGATCTGGGGCGTGACCGTGCCCCGCCTGGAGCGGGCGCCCAGAGATCTACTGATCCTGCATCCCGGACCGATGAACCGGGGCGTCGAGATCGACTCCGACGTCGCCGACGGGCCCCACTCTGTGATTCTCAACCAGGTGACGAACGGCGTGGCCGTACGCATGGCGGTGCTCTATCTGCTGGCCGGTGGCAACCCCGAGACCGCCGAGGCGGCCAAGCGGGGGGGGGAGGCATGAGCGCGCCGTTGCTGCTCAAGGGCGGAAGGGTCGTCGATCCATCCCAGAACCTCGACGCCGTGCGCGACCTGCTCCTGGCCGACGGAAAGGTCGTGGCGCTCGGAGAGGGCCTCGACGCCCCCGACGGCGCACGCACGCTCGATTGCTCGGGTCTCGTCGTCACGCCCGGCCTCATCGACGTGCACGTACACCTGCGCGAGCCCGGCGGGGAGCACAAGGAAACGATCGCGTCCGGTGCCCGGGCCGCCGCGGCGGGCGGGTTCACCGCCGTCTGCGCGATGCCGAACACGGACCCGCCGATCGACGATCCGGCGAGCGTGGGCTTCGTGGTGGCGGAAGGCCGGCGGGCCGGCGCGTCCAGGATCTATCCGGTCGGCTGCATCTCGGCCGGGCGCAAGGGGGAGCGGCTCGCGCTCATCGGGGAGATGGTGGACGCCGGAGCCGTGGCCATCACGGATGACGGAAGCCCGGTGATGGATTCGGGTCTGATGCGGCTCGCGCTCGAGTACGCGACGGCGTTCGGGATCCCGGTGGCCGACCATCCCGAGGACGTGACGCTCTCCGGCAAGGGCGTCATGAACGAGGGGCTGGTCTCGGCGCGGCTCGGTCTTCCGGGCAAGCCGAACATCGCGGAGGAGATCCACATCGTTCGCGACCTTCTGCTCGCCGAGCTCACGGGTGCGCACATCCACCTCCAGCACGTATCGACGAGCTTCGGGGTGGAGTCGATCCGGCGGGCCAAGGAGCGCGGCGTGCACGTGACGGCCGAAGCCTCGCCGCATCACCTCACGCTCACGGAGGCGGCGGTCGAGGGATACCGCACGGACGCGAAGATGAATCCGCCGCTTCGGACCGAGACCGACCGGGCCGCCGTGCGCGCGGGGCTGGCCGACGGTACGCTGGACGTGATCGCGACCGACCACGCGCCTCACCACTACGACGAGAAGGAAGCGGCCTTCGCCGATGCACCCAACGGGATCGTCGGGCTGGAGACAGCGGTGGGCATCGTCCTCACCCACGTGGTGGGCGAGGGCGTGATCGACCTGCCGACGATGGTCGAGCGCATGAGCTGCCAGCCGGCGCGGGCGTTCAAGCTGGAGGGAGGCACGCTGGCCGAAGGCGCGGTCGCCGACGTCACGGTCATCGACCCGGAGGCGGTGTGGACGGTCGATCCGGCCGCGTTCCTGTCGCGCAGCCGGAACACGCCGTACGACGGCTGGGAGCTGAAGGGACGGGCTCGCTACACGGTGGTGGGCGGCAACGTGATCTGGGAGGACCAGGCCGGCTAGGCGAGCGTCACGCAACAACGCCCAGGGCCCATAAAGACGACCCGGCGGGGATGACACCCCTGCCGGGTCGTATTCATGAGCGGCCGGATGGCCGCGCTTGTTTCGTGTCCGTTCAGGCCGACAGACCGTTCACGTGCCGGGTGAGCTGGCTCTTGATGCGCGCCACCCGATTCGGGTGGAAGAGACGGCGATCGGCGGCGCGGTCGAGCAGGGCCACGGCCTCACGGAGGCGCGTCTGCCCCTCCTCGGCGGAGTCGGCTGCACGGACGCGCTTGATGGCCGTGCGCAGGCGGCCCCGCTCCGAGCGGTTCTTGAGCCGCGCGGCTTGGCTGAGCTCCATGCGCTTCTTGGCGCTCTTGATGTTCGGCATGCGTTCCTCGGGTGTCGATTCCTGACGGACGAGCCCACAAAGCTAGAAGCGACGCGGACCCGGATCAATGGGGCACGGCCTCACCGCTGCTTCGCGGCCATCTCCGCGTAGGTGACCACCCGCACGGTCGCCGGCACCTCACCCGCACGGGCGAAGATCAGCGACGCCGGAAACGTGCTCCCGGGCCGGAGCTCTCCCGCGACCCCTTCCAGCATCACGTGGCGCGCGCCCGGCTCGAGACGCACGGTGTCACCGGGGGGCAGGGCGACCCAGTCGAGACGCACCATGTGCTCGACGCCGTTCTTGGTCTCGGTGGCGTGCAGCGTGGCGGACTCGGCCATCCCCGTGGATACGGAGAGGAGCGTGTCGGGCACGGAGGAGGTGTCGAGCATCGTGAGGTAGAGCGCCGCAGTGGTGCCCGAGGCGGGCTTGGGCGTGTACGCGTCGATGATCTTGACGCCCGGGGCCGTCGGTCCCGAAGTCGACGCCGCGCTCTGTGTCACCGGCGTGCCGTCAGCAGCCGTGGATGCCGATGCGGTTGCGGCGCCGGAGCCTTCGGACGGCATGGGGACCCAGTGGTGATGCGCCATCAGATTCAGGTCGTGCACCCAGACGGCCTTCGTCGTCTTGTCGGGGTACATCCCACGGCCCCGGTTGTCGGGCGTGAAGGCGTACACGAGGGCGGGATGGCTCACCGTGTAGTTGGGGCCGTCGCCGCTCTTGTGCGGCGGGTTGAAGCGGTAGAAGGCGAGCGCCTTGTCCACCTGTTTGAGCGTGCCCCGCACGCCGATGAACGTGGTATCGAACGAGTGGAGCCAATGCGAAAGCCGCTCGGGCGTGTCCCGCTGCGGATCGACGGTGACGAACACCACCCGGATCTTCTTTCGGACCGCGGGGGTGAGCTCCTTCATGGCGGCGGACAGCGTGGCCATCTGCAACGGACAGACGTCGGGGCAGAACGTATAGCCGAAGTACAGGAGCGTGATCTTGCCGTCGGTCTCCTTACGGAAGTCGAAGGGGTGGCCCTGCGTGTCCATCATCGTGAACTCCACCTTCGGAAGTGGAGTCACGGGGGCAGTCCCGAGAATCGAGATGCGGTTGGGGTCGGTCGGTTGCTTCTTGGAAGGAGAGCAGGCCGTGAGCACCAGCGCTCCGGCGACGAGCACGTGAGCGAGCGTTCGCATGGGTCTCTTTGCCGTTGTGGTTCGAGAGTAGGGCCCCGGAATATACAGGAATCTCAGCCGGTACCCTGGACCCTTCACACCTCCGGGAGGTAGGTTTCGCCGCCTATGGATGCCATTCTGAGCATTGCGGTTCTGATCCTCTCGGTCGTGGTCCACGAGGTAGCGCACGCGTGGCAGGCGCGCCGTGAGGGAGATCACACGGCGGAGCGTCTGGGACGCATCACGCTGAACCCCTTACCACACATCGACCTTCTCGGGTCCGTCCTGGTCCCGATGCTGCTCTACTTTTCGCACACCGGGTTCCTGTTCGGGTGGGCCAAGCCCGTGCCGGTCGACCCCCGGAACTACCGCGATCCGAAGTGGGGCGACGTCCGTGTCTCGTTGGCCGGCATCACGGCCAACCTGATTCTCGCGGTGCTGGCCACGGTGCTCGCCGCCGTGGTGGCCTGGACCGGGGGCGCGACTGGATCGCACGGGGTCGTGATCGAGGAGGTGTTCCGCCTGGCGAGGTGGGGCGTCATCATCAATCTGGTGCTCGCCTTCTTCAACCTCATCCCGATCCCGCCGCTGGACGGCTCGCACGTGCTCTTCCACCTGCTCCCGCGATCGGCCGCCCTCAGGTACCGGTCGCTGGGCAAGTACGGATTCGCGGTCCTCATCCTGCTCATGGTGTTCTTCTCGCACTTCTTCAACGTGCTCCTCTGGCCGGTGAGCGTCCTCATGCACGCCGCCGACGCGCTGTTCATCCACCTGTGGACCTGACGCTCGCGGAGGGCACCGGCGCCCGAGAGGGCTTCCTCCTGGTCGAGATCGATCGGTTCCAGGGGCCGCTCGATCTCCTGCTGCACCTGATCCGCACGCAGGACATCGACATCTTCGATATCCCGATCCACCGGATCACCGACCAGTTCCTGCAGGCGCTCAAAGGCATCGACGCCACCGACCTGGACGGAGCCGGCGAGTTCCTGGAGATGGCCGCGACCCTGGTCCACATCAAGGCGCAGATGCTCCTGCCGCGCCTCATGGCGGAAGAGGACGAGGACCCACGGGCCGAGCTCGTGCGGCGGCTGCTGGAGTACGAGCAGATCCGGGACGTGGCGTTGCGGCTGGCGGGCGCGGAGGCCGATCGAGCCCGCCGGTTCGGCAAGGGATACGTGCCTCCCCGGCCCCGGCGGCCGGCGTCGGAGACCCCGCTGGAGACGACGTGGGACGAGGTCATGGCGGCGGCGCTCGAGGTTCGGATGCCGGAGCCACGCCGCGAGCACCTGGTGACGCCTCGCACGGTGGCGATGGAAGACAAGATCGTGTTGATCCTCGACACGCTGAAGGAGTCGAGCCGGGTCGAGTTCAGCAAGCTGGTGCGTGACTTCCGGGACCGGATGCACGGGGTGATGACGTTTCTCGCGGGGCTTGAGCTGACGCGCCGGCGTCTGCTCTTCCTGCGGCAGACGCGCCCGTTCTCGGAGCTCTGGATCTATCGGCGCGACGAGGACGCGGAGCCGCCCTCGGCCGCCCCCGCCGAAGCACATTCCGACGAAGGAGCGGACGCGTGAACGCAGCCCAGATCGTGGAGGCGGTGCTGTTCGCCTCGGACGCGCCCCTCACGGCCGAGGAGCTGGCCCGGGCCGACGAGCAGCTCGACGAAGACCAGGTGGAAGACGCGCTCCGCCAGCTGCGGGCGGAATATGCGGAGGCCGAGCGGTCGTTCGACGTCGTGGAGGTCGCGGAGGGCTACCAGATCCTGACGCGGGCCGAGTTCGCGCCCTACCTCGAGCGCTTCGACAACGTACCGCGGCCCGCGAGGCTGTCGGGGCCGGCGCTGGAGACGCTGGCGATCATCGCCTACCGACAGCCGATAGGGCGGGTGGAGATCGAATACATCCGCGGCGTGAGCTCGTCGGGCGTGATCCGGACGCTCCAGGACCGACTGCTCATCGACGTCGTGGGACGCGCCGAGGGGCTGGGACGACCGCTGCTCTACGGTACGACGAAGATCTTCCTCGAGCACTTCGGGTTCCGCTCGCTCGAAGATCTTCCACGTCCGGACGAGCTGCCGATCGTGCTGCGCGAGCGGATTCCCCTGGGTCCCGAGACGACGGGGGACGAGGACGAGGAAGGGGAGGTGCAGGTCACCGGGAGCGACGCGGAGGTGCAGGCACCCTCGGAAGGCGAGGAGGCGCAAGATCGTGCCGGCGACGTCGCCGGCACGGCCGAGGATCCGGCTCCCGACGAAGTGAAGCCTCCGGAGGGGGAGGCGGGGCTTCGCGCCGGTGGCTGAAGGAATTCGTCTTCAGAAGTATCTTTCGAGGGCCGGTCTGGCATCGAGACGCGAGGCCGAGCGTTTCATGCTTGCCGGGCGCGTGCGGGTGAACGGCGGGGTCGTCACCCGCTTGGGAACGCGTGTAGTGCCTGGTCGGGACACGGTCGAGCTCGACGGGCGACCGGTGGTTCTGCCCGAAGTACGATGGATCGCGCTGCACAAACCGAAGGGGCTACTCTGTACGAGGAAGGACCCCCACGGCGGAGCGACGGTCTACGACATCCTGCCCGAGGAGATGTCCGGCCTGCGGTATGTAGGGCGGTTGGACCGGGACACGGAGGGGCTTTTGCTGCTGACGAACGAGGGCGATGCGAGCCACGGGCTCCTGCATCCGAGTCGTGAGGTCGAGCGGGAGTACGCCGCCTGGGTCGACGGCGTGCCGAGCCCCGAGACCCTCACCCGCCTGACGCGCGGTGTCGAGCTGGACGATGGTCCGGCACGCGCCGAGCGCGTCGCGCTCGTGGAGCGGGGTGGAACGCGGTCCCGGGTGAGCCTGGTGTTGCTCGAGGGACGAAAGCGCGAGGTGCGCCGGCTGATGGAAGCGGTCGGGCACCCGGTCGTCCGGCTCGTCCGGATGCGCTTCGGCCCGATCGAGCTGGGCGATCTGCCGTCCGGACGCTGGCGCGAGCTGAGCGAGGAGGAACGCCGCCTCCTCGTCGAGCGCTCGAGGAATCGCTGACGGCGAGAAAGAGCGACCAAGATGGATTTGCGTGACAAGACCGTGCTCATCCTGGGTGGTGCCGGGCTCGTGGGGATCGCCGTGGCTCGCAAGGCCCTGGAGGGCCGGCCCGCCCGTATCATTCTCGCGTCCCTGCGTCGAGCAGAGGCGGAAGAGGCCGTGACCGAGCTCCGGGAGGAGCCGATGGCCGAAGGGGTATCGATCGAAGCGGCATGGGGCGACCTCTTCGTTCCCTCCGAGCTGAAGGATCGCCCGCGTGCCGAGATCATGGCCGACCCGGAGGCCGTGACCCGGATGGTCGACGACCTGTACGGGGAGCTGACCGAGGAGGTCTTTCAGCGCTCCACGCTCGGGTCGCTCATGATGGACACGCGCGCCCAGATCATCGTCGACTGCGTCAACACGGCCGGCGCGCTCGCCTATCAGGATGCCTTCGCGTCGGCGAGCCGCCTGCGCGCCCGTGCAGCGGAGGGTGGCGTGGACAGCGCCGCCGTGGACGGTCATCTGGCCACGCTGTACCTACCCCAGCTCATCCGCCACACACAGATCGCGCTCGAGGGCATGCGCCGCATCGAGACCGAGGTGTACGTGAAGGTGGGGACCGCGGGGACGGGTGGGATGGGGCTGAACATCCCGTTCACCCACTCGGAGGAGCGCCCCTCTCGGGTGCTGCTCGCCAAGTCGGGGATCGCAGGCGCGCAGACGCTGTTCCTCTTCCTGATGGCGCGTACCCCGGGCGGCCCGGCCGTGAAAGAGGTCAAGCCGACCGCGGCCATCAGTTGGAAGTCGATCGTGCGCGGGCCGGTCAAGCGGGGCGGCAAGCCCATTCAGCGGGCCGACGCGGTCGAAGCCCTGCCGCTCGAGGACGCGTTCGGACCCGAGGCCGGACGGGGCTTCCAGATCACCGACGAGGTGCTCGAAGGCGTGTACCTGGACGCCGGTGAGAACGGAGTCTTCTCGATCGGTGAGTTCGAGACGCTCACGGCCCTCGGGCTGATGGAGTTCGTCACGCCCGAAGAGATCGCGGAGGCCGTGATCAGGGAGATCCTGTCCCATCCTACGGGGCTCGATGTGGTAACCGCGCTCGACGCGGCGACGATGGGACCGACCTACCGGGCGGGTGTGCTGCGCTCGGCTGCCATCGATCGAATGGAGGCGCTCGAGGAGGAAGCCGGGTACCGCTCGGTCGCGTACGAGATGCTGGGTCCGCCACGACTGTCGAAGCTGCTCTTCGAGGGCTCGATCCTGGAGCGTCTGTACGGCGACCTTGCGTCCGCGGCCCGGCTCGACGCGGAGGAGACTGCGCGGCGGGCCGAGGAGCTCGTGTCGAGCGACGTGGACCTGCGTCAGCGCATCGTCTCGATCGGCCTACCGATCCTGATGGCGGACGGGGAGCGTCTCCTGCGTGGACCGCAGGTGAAGGTGCCTCCGGAGGAGAAGATCCCGCTCGGCGACGAGCGGCTCATCGACCGGGGCTGGGTCGACCTCAGACCGCAGAACTGGGAGCGGTGGCGGGAGCGCTGCGAGGCGCTGCGCCGTGAGATCACGAAGCGGCCGGGGCTCGATCGGGGCTCCCAGGGTGACCACGAGTACGGCGATCTGGGCGGCCGGATCCGCCCGGGGCGGCTGGCCGGTTGGACCTTCCGCTACGAGGACAAGGGCGAGCGCATCAAGCGGTGACGCTCGACTCGTGAGGCCGGGGACGCCGCTCAGTCGGCGTCCCCGGCCCACCCCTCCGCCCCGAGAAGGGGTACGAAGCGACAGGCGATGACGCGCTCGGTGGTCCAGGTGGTCCCCTCCCGCAGCACGCAGACGAGCTCCTGGGTCTCGTGCTCCCCGACCGGGACGATCAGCCGGCCGCCGTCCTCGTCCAGTTGGCGGAGCAGGGACGGAGGTGGCTCCGGCGCGCCGGCCGTCACCACGATCGCGTCGAAGGGGGCCCGCTCCGGCCATCCCAGGGAGCCGTCACCGACGCGCACCTGGACGTTCCCGACGCCGAGCTCGAGGAGAAGCGCGCGCGCGTCGGAGGCTAGCTCCGGGATCCGCTCGATCGAATAGACCTCTCTGGCCATCTGGGCCAGGACGGCGGCCTGGTACCCGGAGCCCGTGCCCACCTCCAGGACGCGCTCGTGCGGCCCGAGGCGAGCGAGGGCCGTCATCGCGGCCACCATGAACGGCTGCGAGATCGTCTGGCCGTGGCCCACCCGGAGCGCCTGATCCGCGTATGCCCGGTCGCGCTGGGACGCCGGCACGAAGCGCTCGCGAGGGACGCGGCCCATCGCCTCGATCACGCGCGGGTCGGTGATGCCGCGCCGGCGGATCTGCGTGTCGACCATGTGGGCCCGGTCGCGGGCCCAATCGGTTGAGGTCATGGGCCATCATGCCTTTTCGGCGCGAAGGCAAGCGCTATCTTTGCCGTGCCGGGCCCGTAGCTCAGTCGGTTAGAGCAGCCGACTCATAATCGGTAGGTCGCAGGTTCGATCCCTGCCGGGCCCATTTCGACCGCGCTGCCGGTGCCGCGTGGAGATACCCCGCAGACGCGGTGACTATCCTTCGGCGACGTCCTCGAACAGCACCATGAGGTGGTCGGGTCGTCCGGCCAGGTCCCTCACCAGGCCGGTGCGCGTCCGAGCCCACAGGAGCTCGCCGTCGGCGGCCAGCATCCTGCGCTCGGCTTCGCTCGCCTCGGGCCTTCCGGAAGCCACCCTGGTGAGCTCGTCGCCGAGCGCGTCCCTGTCCTGCTCGTCCGTGAGCCGCGCGAGGGGCGTTCCGTCGAGATCGTCGTCACCGTATCCGAACTCACGCAGGAAGGCCGGATTGGCCTTCATCACCGTTCCCTTCAGGTCGACCAGGAGAATGGCCAGGCCCGATCGGTCCCAGATCCAGTCGAAGCCGGCCGCCTGTCCGTGCACGTCGCGGGCTTCGTACTGATCGGACACGTCCTCGACCGCACCCTCCAGGTAGAGCGTCTCGCCCTCGGGGGAGCGGTGCGCGCGGGCGGCCGTCCGTACGCGTAGAACCCGACCGTCGGGCCGCTTGAGATCGCTCTCGAAGCCCCGCACGACGCCGAACTGGTCGAGACGATCGAGAAACCTCTCTCGATGCGTCGGATTCACGAAGAAGTTGCGGGCGTAGTCGAATTCGAGGGTGTCGCGGTCCGGATGCCCCAGGAGCTGTACGAGCGCGGGGTTTGCGTCCAGGAGCGCTCCGTCCGTGCTGGTGCGGTACAGCCCGATGGGAAGGTGGTCGAACATCGACCGGTGACGCTCCTCGCTGTCCCTCAGCGCAGCCTCCGCCCGCACGCGCTCCATCGCGTACCGGATCGAGCGTTCCATGAGATCGGGATCTACCTTCGTCTTGTCCAGGTAGTCCGAAACGCCGGCCTCCATGGCCTCGACGTCGACCTCGTAGCGCCCCTTGCCGGTGAGCAGGATCATCGGAGACCGGTTCAGGGCCGCCCGGGCCTCGCGCACGAGCTCGATGCCCGACTCGTCACCGATGACGTAGTCGATCAGGTAGACATCGTGCTCGCGCCTGGCGATGGCGGCTCGCCCATCGTCGGCGGTCGGCACCCAGTCCAGCGTCACCTCCGCGCGTGGAATCTGGCTGAGGATCGCCTGGGTGAGCGCAAACGCGGCTTCGTCGTCATCCACCAGGAGGACGCGGATCCGATCGTCGTTCTCCATGTCGTCTGGACCGGGCATGGGCGGGCGGAAAGGAGGGGCTCGGGGCCGAGAGAGCAACCTATCTCGGCTCGCTGAGCCGCGAAAGGACGCGCGCGGCTCAATCCTCGTCGGAGTCCGGCGGCCTGCGCAGCCGCTTCGTTCGGCTCTTGCGCCTCTTCTCGTCCAGCCGTCTGCGCTTCTCTCTGGGTGGAACGCGCGTCGGGATGCGTGGACGATCGGGCTCGGACATGGCTACGAGCCGTTCGCGGAGCCGCTCCAGCGCGATCTGGCGGTTACGGTGTTGACTCCGTTCGTCTCGGGCGACCACGCGGATTCCGGTCGGCAGATGCACGAGACGTACGGCGCTGTCCGTGGTGTTCTGGTGTTGGCCGCCGGGCCCGCCCGAGCGGAAGGTCTCGACGCGACATTCCGCGAGGAGCGCGTCGTCCGAGTCGGGGATCGGCGGAGGGCTCGGCGTGTCGTCGCTCATCGGGTCTCCCTGCGTTTCGATCTGATGGCACATCGGCGGCTTACGGGGTACTGACTGGCACTCGGCCGAAATCGGCTCCTGCCGGACCGTTTCATGATCATCTTCGACCACTCGGAACAGCATCCAGGTGCCAGGCTCCTCTTCATCCTGGCATGCATCGTCGTCGTGGTCTATGGCCTCAAGTTCGCCGCGCCGATCCTTCTGCCCTCGTCGTTCGCGCTCTTTCTGGCCGTCCTGGCGCTGCCGGTCATGCTCGCGCTCCGGCGTCGGGGCGTTCCCGGGGTGCTCTCGATCGTCATCACGGTCGGGCTGATCATGGCGGTCTTCGGGCTGATCCTCACGTTGGCCGGCCAATCGCTCTCGGACCTCCAGACGCAGCTGCCCCGGTACGCGACCCGTCTGCAGAACCTTCAGGACTCCTGGATCACGTCCCTGCAGAAGCACACGGGATTGCCGGTCGGGAGCTATCTGACGCTCGACCTGGTGAATCCCGCGGCGGTGGTGGACCTGGCGGGGCGCGCCGTGGGCCGGATCGCGCAGTTCGTCTCGATGACGTTCCTCGTCTTCCTCATCATGAGCTTCATGCTGGGTGAGGCGATGGTGTTTCCGGACAAGCTCCGCTTCATCCTGGGCGACGACCCGGCCGACCGGATGCGCATGGCCAAGGTCGTCCGCGAGGTTCAGACGTACCTCGGCATCAAGACCGTGATCTCGTTGGCGACGGGGCTCATCCTCGGCGCCTGGGCCTATGTGATGGAGCTGGACTTTCCGGTGCTGCTGGGCCTGGTCGCGTTCGTGCTGAACTACGTGCCCACGGTGGGTTCGATCATCGCGGCGGTGCCCGCGATCCTGTTGAGCTTGATCCTGCACGGAACGCTGGCCCACGTCCTCGTGGTGACGGCCGGCTACGTCGTGGTGAATACGATCTTCGGCAACATCCTCGAGCCCAACCTCATGGGACGCCGTCTGGGGCTCTCGACCCTGGTCGTCGTGCTCTCCCTCGTCTTCTGGGGATGGGCGTGGGGGCCGCTCGGGGCGCTCTTGTCGGTGCCGCTCACCGTGGTGGTGAAGATCTGGCTCGAGAATACGCGCGATCTCCGCTGGCTCGCGGTGCTCCTGGACAAGGCGCCGGCGGGAGCCACGGCCCCGATCCCCGCCGATGTGGTCGACGCAGAGGAAGCGGTGTAGCAGTCCGTGCGGACCTCCTGCCCGGGGCGTCCCGAGCCGACATTCTCCCTATTTCCGAACGAACAAGGAGGGCATCGATGCCCCGCGTGAACTTCGACGATCTGCCGTCCCACGGGCGTCTCTGGGTCTTCCCGTCCAGCCGGGTGCTTTCGGACGACGAGGCCGGCGCGCTCCTCGAAGCGGTCGACGACTTCCTCGAGGGATGGGCGGCCCACGGCGCGCCTCTCCGCTCCGGCCGGAACTGGGTCGAGGGACGGTTCCTGGTCGTCGGGGTCGACGAGGACGCGGAAGCCCCCTCGGGATGCTCGATCGACGCGCTCGTCAACCAGCTGCGTGCGCTGGGCTCGGAGATCGGGGCCGATCTGGTGGACCACGGCCCCGTCTTCTACAGAGACGAGGATGGCGTGCAAAGCACATCGCGGGCGGACTTCCGTGCGATGGTCGGGCAGGGTCACGTGGGTCCGGAGACGCGCGTGTTCGATACCACGCTCACCCGTATCGGTGATCTGAGAGAGACCGGGCTCGAGCGTGCGGCCGGTGACAGTTGGCACGCGAAGGCGTTCCTGAAGGAGCGAGCGGCAGGCTGACCTCCGCCGGAGATCGAGGCGGTGGGCGGCCGACGACCTCAGCGCGGCCGAACGAGGACCTCCGCCAGGTACCGTGCGGCCTCTTCGTCGCCCCAGAAGCGCGGCTGCCAGGGTGGGCCCTCGAGAAACCCGACGTGCCCGCCACGCGGTGTCAGCGCGGCGGTGACGAAGGGATTCGCGTCGAGCGCCGCCCGGGGGATCGAGGTCTCGGGAAGAAACGGATCGTCGCGACTGTGCAGGACGAGCGTCGGGACGCGGATATCCTCCACGAAGGCGGCGCTGCTGGAGCGGCGATAGTAGTCGTCGGCGTCCCTGAACCCGTGGAGCGGAGCGGTTACCGCGTCGTCGAAGTCCCGCAGCGTTCGGGAGCGCTCCATGGCCCCGAGGTCCACGCGCCCGTCGAGGAGCACGGCCTTCGCGCGGGCCTTCTTCTTGAGCGTGCGTAGGAAGTAGCGAGCGTAGACGCGGCCCATCGGCGTGCGCTCGAGCAGGTCGGCGCCCGCCTCCAGATCGAAGGGTACGGACATGGCCACCGCCGCGTCGAGGAATCCGCGCCCTCCCTGCTCGTGCTCCCCCAGGAGCTTGAGAAGGATGTTTCCGCCGAGCGAGAACCCGAGCATGCCGATGCGTCGGTCGGGAAAGCGCTCGCGCAGGTGCCCCAGGACGAACCGAGGGTCGCTCGTCTCGCCGGAGTGGTAGAAGCGTGCGGCGCGGTTCATCTCCTCGCTGCATCCCCGCAGGTTCATGGCGACCGGGCGAAGGCCCCGAACGAGCATCTCCCGCGCGACGCTTCGCACGTACGAGCGCCGGCTGGTGCCCTCGAGTCCGTGCAGGACGAGCACCAGAGGGGCGTCGCCTCCCGGGTCCGGACCCCAATCCAGGTCCAGGAAGTCGTCGTCCGGCGTCGTCAGGCGCTCGCGGACGGGCTCGGGACCGCGGGCGGACCGGAGCGCCCGGGCGAAGAGCGTCTGGGCGTGGTGGCCGCGCGCCCAGACGGCGGGCCGAAAGGGACGCGGACGGAACGGGACGGGTGGCTGGGGCGGGCAGGAATCCATGGGGCTGGAAGGTAAGTACACGAGGGGGCGTCCGGTATGCGGGCGGCTCTCTCGCGTGGTCTCTGGACGGCGACCCTGCCGAGCCGCAGGTTAGCGAGCATCGTATCCCGGGGATGATGCGCTCCGGGGGCTCCTCCAGAACCCGAGTCTCGTTGCCGTGCTCACCCACTCGAGCTCCGTGCGATTCGCCCTGATCGTGAGCGTGCTCACCACCACCTCCTGCACGCCGCGCACCGCTCCTCCGGACACGACCCAGGGGGTTACGTGGGCGCTCGCGCAGCAACGCAAGGCGATGCTCTCCGACCTGAGCTACCGGATCACGCTCGACATCCCCGCCGAGCGGGAGGAGCCGGTGCAGGGCCGGACCGTGGTGTCGTTCCGGCTACATGATGCCCGGGGGCAGGACGTCGTCCTGGATTTCAAGGACCCGACCGATCGCGTGCATACGGTTCGGGTGAACGGGGCCGATGCGTCGTGGAAGGGCGTGAACGACCACGTCGTCCTGCCCGCGCGGGCCTTCCGGGCCGGCCGGAACGAGGTGGACATCGGCTACACGGCCGGGAACGAGGCGCTGAACCGTCACACCGACTTTCTCTACACCCTCTTCGTGCCGGATCGCGCGCACTACAGCCTGCCTGTGTTCGATCAACCGAACCTCAAGGCCCGGGTGGCGTGGACGCTGGACATCCCGGAGGGATGGAAGGCCGTGGCCAACGGTCCGCTCGCGCATGCGGATACCGTGGAGGGCAAGCAGCGGCTGACGTTCATGCCGACGCGGCCGATCTCCACGTACCTGTTCGCGTTCGCGGCCGGGCACTTCCACGAGGAGACGGGGGTGCGCGACGGGCGGACCTACCACATGTACTGCCGCGAGACGGACTCGGCCAAGATCGCGCGCAACCGCGACGCGATCTTCGACCTGCACGCCGCCGCCGTGAAGTGGCTCGAGCGCTACACGTCGATTCCCTATCCCTTCCAGAAGTTCGACTTCGTGCTGATCCCGTCGTTCCAGTACGGCGGGATGGAGCACCCGGGAGCGATCTTCTACCAGCAGAGCAGCCTGTTGCTCGACGCCTCGGCCACGCAGGCGCAGATCCTCGGCCGCGCCCAGGTCATCTCCCACGAGACGTCGCACATGTGGTTCGGCGACCTGGTCACCATGAACTGGTTCGACGACGTCTGGACCAAGGAAGTGTTCGCCAACTTCATGGCCGGAAAGATCGTTCGGCCCTCGTTTCCCGACGTGAACCACGATCTACGGTTCCTGATGGCGAACTTTCCAGCCGCGTACGCGGTAGATCGCACCGCAGGGGCGAACGCCATCCGGCAACCGCTGGAAAACCTGGACAACGCGGGCTCGCTGTACGGCGCGATCATCTACGAGAAGGCCCCGGTGGTGATGCGCCACCTGGAGGCGCGGGTCGGCAAGGATGCCTTCCGCGACGGTCTGCGGACCTACCTGCACAGGTACGCCTACGGCAATGCCACGTGGCCCGACCTGATCGACATCCTCGACGAGAAGACGCCCGAGGACCTGAAGACGTGGAGCCACGTCTGGGTGGAGGAGCCCGGAAGGCCCACGATCACGGTGGTGCGCGACCCGGGTGGGGTGGTCATCCGGCAGAGCGATCCGGAGGGGAAGGGTCGGGTGTGGCCCCAGCACATGGAGATCCGGCTCGGATACGCTGGACGGGACACGCTGGTGGGCATCGAGCTCGGGGCCGAGCCCGTCCGGCTGAGCGGCGTACGTACCGACGGGCTCCGATACGTGCTGCCGAACGGCAGTGGAATGGAATACGGAGATTTCGTGCTCGATTCCGCGAGCCTGACGTACCTGGTCGCGCACGTCGATCAGCTGAAGCCGGCGCTTCTCCGCGGCGCGACCTGGGTGACGCTCTGGGACCAGGTGCTGGACGGGCGGTTGGCACCCGACCCGTTTCTGCATCGGGCGCTCGTGGCTCTGGGCTCCGAGACGAACGAGCAGAATCTCGAGCGAATCCTGGGCTACCTGGGCACGGTGTATTGGCGCCTTCTGCCCGCCGAGGAGCGCACCGCTCGGGCGCCGGAGGTGGAACGGGTGCTCTGGCATGGCGTGAACGGCTCCCTGCCGACCACGGCACGCGCGGCGTTCTTCGATGCCTACCGGCGCATGACGCTCACGAGCGCCGGGGTGCGCCGTCTGCGGCGGCTCTGGTCGGGTGCGGAGAAGATTCGCGGGCTTCCGCTTTCGGAGCGGGACCGGACCTCGCTGGCCGATGCCCTGGCGCTGCGGGGCGTCCCCGACGCCGAGCACATCCTCGACGTCCAGGAGGGCCATATCCACGATCCGGACCGGTTGGCCCGATTCCGCTTCGTACGGCCCTCGCTCTCGGCGGATCCGGCACGGCGTCTGGCCTTCTTCGACTCATTGAAGGATCCGGCCAACCGCACACGGGAGCCGTGGGTGCTGGCGGGGCTCGAGAACATCCACCATCCCCTCCGGTCGCGCAGCGCCATTCCGACCATCGGACCCGCGCTCGAGATGATCCAGGAGATCCAGCGGACGAGCGACGTCTTCTTCCCGGGTCGCTGGTTGGACGCGACCCTGGGCGGACACAACCAGGCGGAGGCCGCCGACACGGTGCGGACCTTCCTGACGACGCACCCCGAGTTGCCGAAGCGACTGCGGGAGAAGGTCGAGCAGGCTGCCGACATGCTCTACCGATCGGCGCGCATCGTGCACGGTTGGCGGGGAGGACGGTGACGCCGGCTTGAAGACGACCTTCCCGAGGGGGCTCCGGCTCATGGCCGCCGGAGCCCTCTCGTTCTCCTTGATGGCCGCGCTCGCCAAGCTGGCGGGGCGGAGCGTTCCGGTCTTCGAGATCGTGCTCGCCCGGTCGGTCGTGGTCGCCACGCTGTCCGGCATCTCGCTGGTGCGGGCGCGCGTTCCCTGGCGGGGGCGGGAGCCGCGCCTCCTGTTGGTGCGGGGCTTTCTGGGGCTCGGCGCGCTCACGTGCGTCTACTACGCGGTCGTGCACCTTCCTCTTGCCGACGCCACCGTGCTCCAGTTCACGAATCCGATCTGGACGGCGCTCGCCGCGACCCTGTTTCTCTCGGAGGCCATAGCGCCGCGGGAGGTGCTGCTGGCCCTGGCGAGCCTTGGCGGCGTGATCATGGTGGCCCGTCCCACCGTCCTGTTCGGGCACGCCAGCGCGCTCGATCCGGTCGCGGTGGGCGTCGGCCTGCTGGGGGCGCTGTTGACCGGCGCAGCCTACGTGGTCGTGCGACGACTCCGTGACGAGGTGCCCATGGTGATCGTCTTCTGGTTCGCAGCCGTCTCCACGGCCGTCTCCCTGCCCGTCGTGGCGCTGCACCCGGTGTTGCCCGACCCGGCGACGCTCGGCGTGCTCCTCGGCGTCGGCCTCGCCGCGCACGGGGGGCAGGTGCTGACGACGTGGGCGTTCCGGCTCGAGCCCGCGGGCCGCACGTCCGCCGTCGGCTATCTCCAGATCGTCTTCGCAGCGGGTTGGGGCTTACTCTTCTTCCACGAGATCCCGGACCGGTGGACCTGGGCCGGAGCGGCCGTGGTGGTCGGGAGCACGGTCGTCCTGATGCGCTCTCGCCCCCGGATACGGGTGCGCGCGTAGCAGGTACAAGGTCGACGCGGTCGGTGTCGATTGACTGCTATCGGGACTTTGTTTACGGTTTTCAGCATGTCGGACCAGGGAGGGCGCATTCTCGCATGCGCCCGAGACCTCCACCTGCCGGGGTCACGCCCCCCACTTCTCACCGACGGCGAACCGCTGTAGGCGTCGCTCAAGACGTGGACGCACGCGCACTGTCCGGGCGTGCGCTCACACTGCCGCGACCCGCAGGCGGACGAGAGGACCCCGAAGGGGACGAGGACGGGACGATGCATCGGCGCAGGATGGATGGTGGAACTCCGGGGTCACGCACCTGGATGCTGGCGTTGGCAGCGGGACTGCTGCTCACGGTGTGGGGGCCGCGTTTCCGGCTCGCTGCACAGGAAGGCGCCCCGTCTCTGACGTTGCGGCAGGCCGTGAAGCGGGCTCTGGATCGGAGTCGTGACATCCAGGATGCCCGATCGGACCTCCAGCAGGCCGGCGAGCAGGTCTCCGAGGCTTGGAGCGCCGTCTACCCGGAGATCAACCTGAACGCGAGCTACCAGCGAAACGTCTCGCCCGCGGTCAGCTTCCTGCCGGCCGTCATCTTCAATCCGGACGCGGGGCCGAACGACTTCATGCCCGTACGGTTCGGTGCGGACAACCAGTGGAACTCCACGATCAGCCTGGAGCAGACGATCTTCTCGGCGAGCGTCTTCCTGGGCGTGGGTGCCGCCGGACGCTACGAGAGCCTCCAACGAGAGGTCCTGCGCGGCCGCACGCAGGCCGTGGTGACCCAGGTGAGGCTCTCCTACTACCAGCTTTTGCTCGCCCAGGAGCAGCGCAGGCTCACGGACAACTCCTTGATGCGGGTCCGCCGCTCCCTCAAGGAGACTCGGGCGATGAACCGGGCGGGCCTCTCTTCGGACTACGACGTCCTTCGCCTCGAGGTCGAGCTCGCCAACCTGGAGCCCAACCTCCGACGCGCCGACAACGCCGTCGCCCAGGCACGCCGGCAGCTGGCGATCCAGCTGGACCTTCCCGAAGACACGCTCCCGGCGGTGGCGGGCTCGCTGGCGTCGATGGATCTGGATTCGGCGGCGGCCAACACGCGCGCCAATCGTGATCTGCTCTCGCTCGTCGGGTTCACGATCGAAGACGCGGACACCGTGGTTCGGGCGATCCGGGCGGCGGAGGCTTCGCGCTCGGATCTGCGCCAGCTCCAGCTCACGGAGTCGTTGAGCCGGACCCAGATGCGCCTCGAGCAGGTGGAGTACTTCCCGAAGGTCTCGTTCTTCGGCAGCTACGTGATCCAGGCGCAGCAGAACGGGAGTCCGGTGTTCTTCGGCTCCGGCCTCCAGCGTGCGTACTCGCGCGCCGTGGGGCTTCGCGTGACCCTGCCGCTGTTCCAGGGCCTGAAGAGAGATGCGCGCATCGACGCGAAGCGCTCGGCGCTGCGTCAGGCGAAGACCCGGACGGACCTCGCGACCGCGCAGGCGAGGAGCGAGGTGGAGACGCTGTTGGAGGCGGCGACGGAGGCGCTCCTGCGAGCGCGGGGACAGAAGCTGGCCGTGCGGCAGGCGCAGCGGGGCTTCGAGATCGCCAGCGCGCAGTACCGTGAAGGGCTGAGCAGCCAGCTCGAGCTGACGGACGCCGAAGTGGCGCTGCGGCAAAGTGAGTTCAACTACGCCCAGGCGGTCTACGACTACCTGGTGGCGCGTGCTCGCCTGGATCAGGCGACCGGGTATGTGCCGCTGGTCGACGTGGGCATCGGGGCGACCGACTGACCGCCACCCGACACAGGAGGGCGGCGAGGGGACCGACATGAGGAGGTCGTGGACGTTGGTGGGGCTCGCGCTGGCTCTGGCGGGCGCTTCGACGGGGTGCGGAAGCGGTGCGGCGGACGGTGCCGTCACGGCCCAATCGCCCGACGAGGGCTTCGCGCGGATCGTGAACGTGGAGACCCGCTCGGTGAAACCCGAGCGGTTCGTGGAAGAGATCCAGCTCACGGCCACGGTCTCGGCGAGCCAGGACGTGCAGGTGGCCGCCGAAGAGAGCGGCGTGGTCAGGGCCATCTTCGTCGAGAAGGGGACGCACGTGCGTGCAGGGCAGGCCCTGGTCAAGATCGACGACCGGGTGCTGGCCGCCCAGGTCGAGCAGGCGCGGGCGCAGGCCGAGCTGGCGGCCCAGACGTGGGACCGGCGCAAGCGACTCTGGGAGCAGGACTCGGTCGGCTCCGAGATGGCGTATCTCCAGGCCAGGTTCGCCGCGGAGCAGACCGCCGCCGCCCTCGAGAGCCTGCGGGCCCGTCTCGAGCGAACCACGGTGCGCGCGCCGTTCGACGGCGTGCTGGACGAGCGGAGGGTCGAGGTCGGCACGATGGTCTCACCCGGACAGGTCGTGGGTCGGCTCGTGGCGCTCGACCCCGTGAAGGTCCGCGCCGGCGTGCCGGAGCGCTACGCGGCGGATGTTCAGCCGGGCTCCCAAGCTTCCGTGACCTTCGACGTCCTGGGCGACCGCTTGTTCCGGGCCCCCATCCACTATGTGGGGGCGACGGTGAACCCGGAGAACCGCACCTTTCCCATCGAAGTGGAGGTGGGCAATCCGGAGGGGCTGATCAAGCCCGAGATGGTGGCGGACGTGTCGGTCGTCCGCCATGTGCTGAAGTCGGTGATCGTGGTTCCCCAGGACGCGCTGGTTCGGGTGGAGGACGGCTACGTGGCCTTCGTGATGGTTCGCGGAGAGGACGGGCCGGTGGCGCGGGTGCGCCGCCTCACCCTGGGGCCGTCCGCACGGAATCGAGTGGTGGTGAGCGGAGGCATCGAGGCCGGCGACGAGCTCATCGTCGTGGGGCAGAAGTCGGTGGCCGACGGCGACCGGATCAACGTGGTGGGGACGAGGAACTGACCGGCACATGAACGAACCCGCACGCGGTCGCAAGGACGACGGCCGCTCCCCCGACCGGTTCAAGGAATTCGGGCTGACGAGCTTCGCCGTGGAGCACAGCACGAGCATCCTCGTGCTGCTCGCGATCATCGTCGTGTTGGGGGCCGTGGCGTACCGATCGATTCCCAAGGAAGCGTTCCCGGAAATCACGATCCCCTACATCTCGATCGGCACGGTGTACTCGGGCGTATCGCCGGCCGACGTGGAGTCCCAGATCACGCGGGTGCTGGAGAAGAAGCTCTCCACGATCAACGAGCTGAAGGAGCTGACCTCGACGTCGATCGAGGGCTATTCGAGCATCGTGGCCGAGTTCCGGTCGTCGGTGAACCTCGACGAGGCGATGGCCAAGGTCCGCGAGAAGGTGGATCTCGCGAAGCCGGATCTCCCGGACGAAGCCGAAGATCCCGTCATCGTCGAGTTCAGCCTCGCCGAGATTCCGATCATGCAGGTGAACGTGTCCGGCTCGTACGGGCTCGTGCGCCTGAAGGACCTCGGGGAGGACATGCAGGACAGGATCGAGCAGATCCCCTCGGTCCTGAGAGCCGACGTGCGAGGTGGGCTCGAGCGGCAGGTGAACGTCGACGTGGACCTGAACAAGCTCGAGTTCTACGGCCTCTCGCTCGACGACGTGGTGGAGGCGATCCGGAAGGAGAACGTCAACATCCCGGGTGGGACCATCGACGTCGGAGACGCGAAATACCTCGTCCGGATCGACGGTGAGTTCACCGATCCGGCCGTCATCAAGGACCTGGTGATCTCGGCCGAGGGTGGTCGGCCCATCTACGTGCGCGACGTGGCTTCGGTCGACTTCGGCTTCGCGGAGCGGGACAGCTACGCGCGCCTGGACGGAAAGCCCGTGGTCACGCTCGACATCATCAAGCGGCCCGGCGAGAACATCATCGCCACGTCCGCCGCGGTGAAGCGCGCGATCGAGGAGATGCGACCGCTCTTCCCGCCGACCACGCGCGTGACGATCACGTCGGACATGTCCAAGGACATCGAGCACATGGTCTCGAGCCTGGAGAACAACATCGTCTCCGGGCTCATCCTGATCGTGGCCATCCTCATGTTCTTCCTCGGCCTGAGCAACTCGATGTTCGTGGCCGTCTCGATCCCGTCGTCGATGTTTCTCTCCTTCATCACGCTCAAGGTCATGGGCGTGACGATGAACATGGTGGTCCTGTTCAGCCTGATCCTCGCCCTGGGGATGCTGGTCGACAACGCCATCGTCGTGGTCGAGAACACGTACCGGTACCTGGAAGAGGGGTGGGACCGCACGCTCGCCGCCAGGAAGGCGACGGGCGAGGTGGCGATTCCGGTCATCGCCTCCACGGCCACGACGCTGGCCGCGTTCGCGCCTCTCCTGTTCTGGCCGGGTAATGTCGGGGAGTTCATGAAGTTCCTCCCCGAGACGCTCATCGTGACGCTGACGAGCTCGCTCGTGGTGGCGCTCATCATCGTGCCGGTGCTGTGCGCCCGGTTCATGAAGCTCGACGGTGCGCCCCGACGGCCGCTGCGCCCCGCCGCGCGCTGGGCGCTCCTGGGCGCCGTCGGGCTCGTGTTCCTGATCGTCGCCGGGGCGAACCCCCTCACGGCGGCGTTGCTCGCCCTCACCGCGGTCGGGCTCTGGGCGCTTCAACGCTACGTCCTGGAGCGGACCGCCCGACGATTCCAGGATGTGCTGCTTCCCTGGATCATCTCGGACTACGAGCGGAGGCTGCGCTGGGCTCTGAGTCACCGTGCCCTGACGGTTGGAGGTACCGTGGGCGCGTTCGTCGCGACCGTGGTCGCGTTCACCGTGTTCAACCACGGCGTGGAGTTCTTTCCGGAGAACATGCCGCCGCAACAGCTCGTCGTGGACGTGGACGCGCCGGTGGGAACCCGGGCGCCGGTGACCGATTCGGCCGTCCGCCGGCTCGAAGCCGAGCTGCACGAGGCCGAGGGAAGGGAGGACTGGGAGTCCACCGTTGCGGTGGTGGGGGGAGGTGGCGGCGGGAACTTCATCACCGGAGGGCCCGCGGGGCCGCAGGCGGGGCGCATCACGATCAGCCTGGTCGACTTCCAGCGCCGCCGCCACGATGCGTTCGCGGTGCTGCGCGACCTTCAGGAGAGCGTGGGGCTCGGGCTGGCCGGCGCGGACGTGAGCGTCGACAAGCCGCAGGACGGTCCCCAGCAGGGCAAGCCCGTGAACATCGAGATCGTGGGCGACGATCCGACCGAGCTCAAGCGGCTCTCGGACGAGGTGCTCGAGATCCTGCGCAACGCTCCGGTGTCGCGCAGGCTGGTGGGCCTGGAAAGCGACCTGGACGAAGCCCGCGCCGAGCTCTCGGTATCCGTGAACCGGGAGAAGGCCGCCCTCTACGACCTGAGCACGAGCAAGATCGGCGGCACGATCCGCAACGCCATCAACGGAGCCATCGCCGCGAAATACCGCACCGGCAACGACGAGCACGACATCGTGGTGCGGCTGGCCGAGCCCTACCGGCAGGATCTGGAGAGCCTTCGCAACCTCCGAGTGGTGACGGAGAGCGGAGCACAGGTGCCGCTCAACTCGGTCGCTACGTGGAGGGTCGAGGAGGGGTACGGCTCGATTCGGCGCAAGGACCAGGTGCGCGTGGCGACCATCAGCTCCGACGTGGCCTCCGGCCAGAACTCCAACGCGGTGCTGAAGGAAGTCCAGCAGACCCTCGCAGGCTTCCAGGCTCGCGATCTTCCTCCGGCGTACAGCGTCCGCTACACCGGGCAGAACGAGGAGCAGAACGAGGCACAGGGCTTTCTTGCCGTGGCGTTCCTGATCGCGTTGATGCTCATCGCGTTCATCCTTATCAGCCAGTTCAACTCGGTCGTGAAGCCGGTCATCATCCTGACTTCGGTGATCATGTCCACGGTGGGCGTCCTCGTCGGGCTGATGGTCTTCCGAATGCCGTTCGGGATCATCAACACGGGGGTCGGGACGATCTCGCTCGCGGGAATCGTGGTGAACAATGCGATCATCCTCATCGATTACATCGACGTGCTGCGCGAGCGCGACGGCATGAATCGCCGGGAAGCGCTCGTTCAGGGCGGGAAGACCCGGTTCCGCCCGGTGGTTCTCACGGCCACGACCACCGCGCTCGGGCTCGTGCCCCTCGCCGTCGGCCTGAACCTCGACTTCTTCGGGTTGTACGGATCCCTGAGCCCGGACCTGTACTGGGGAGGGGAACAGGCGGCGTGGTGGGGCGGGATGGCCGTCGCCGTGATCGTCGGAATCCTGTTCGCGACCTTCCTCACTCTGGTGCTGGTGCCGGTCATGTACTCGCTGGTCGACGACAGCAGCCGGTGGTTCCGAAAGCACTTCACGTACGACGAAGTCCGGGCCGCCGGCGCGGACGGGCGTGGAGGGGACGGCGGGGGTGCCCGAACCCACCGGCCCGGGCGCGAGCCGGCGCCTGCGCCGGCACGCTGATCGGGGGGGGGGGGCGGCCCCGCTCGGGCTGGCGCCGCTCCCGGGTCCCCCTACCTTCAAGCGAGGGCGGGGGGGTGCTCCGCCCGAAGCGCGGCCGGTCACGGAGCTTCGGCCGTGGGTCCCGGAACGGAGGAAGCGCATGAGCGGCAGGGGTGGAAGAGCTGGGTGGTGGGGTGTCACGCTGGCCGTGGCCGGCGCTCTGCTCCTGACCGGTGCGGCCGGGGGCCTGACGCTACCGACCCGGCAGGGTCTCGTCACGCTCGACAGCGCCCGGCTCTTCTACGAGGTGGTGGGTACCGGCGACCCGATCATCGTCATCCACGGAGGGCCGGGTCTCGATCACAACTACCTGCGGCCGGGGCTCGATGTGCTGGCGTCGTCGCATGCGCTGGTCTATTACGACCAGCTGGGCACCGGAATGTCGACGGCCGCCCTGGACTCGGCCACGATCAACTTCAATGCGTTCGTAAATGACGTGGACACGCTCCGGGCGGCGCTGGGCTACGATTCGGTCACGGTCCTGGCGCACTCGTTCGGCGCGCTCATCGGCCTGGCCTACGCGCAGCGCTATCCGAGCCGGGTGCGGGCCCTGATTCTGATGGATCCCGTCGATCTGGGACCGAAGTGGACGGCCGAGACCGAGCAGCGTCTGGCGGCGGCCCGCTCTCCGGCGGACTCGGCGGAGCTGGCGAAGCTCGAAGCCAGCGAGGGGTTCAAGGCGCGTGACCCCGCCACCGTGAGCGCCGTCTATCGGTTGATGTTCCGGCCGGAGTTCCACGATCCGGCGCGCGAGTCCGCGTTGAACCTGGACCTGTCGCGGGCGACCGCGCAGAACGGTCCGAAGGTCGACAGCCTCATCGAGGCTTCGATGGGCGACATCGACTGGTGGAGCCGCCTGAGCTCGATCCAGACGCCCACGCTGGTGCTTCACGGCCGCTACGACGTCACGCCGCTCGCGATGGCGCAGGCGCTGGCCGATTCGCTGCCGAACGGCCAGTTGAAGGTTTTGGACAGCGGGCATTTCCCCTTCATCGAGGACGCGCCGGGGCTGACGTCCGCCGTATCCGTCTTTTTGCAGGACCTGTCGCACTGAGGAGGACCCGTGTTCGACGTCCACAGTCTGTCGTCGCTCGTGCGCAGCATCACCGGCGGGCTCGTGTGGGTGGTCGCGAACGTCGTCTACCTGGACAAGCGGCGCAGGGGGCGTAAAGGCCTCGCGCGATTCTTCGCGTTCTGGGTGGGCCTGCCGGTCACGTTCATCACGCTGATCGTCATGCGGGAAGGAGAGGAAGACCTCGTGCGTCCTCCGGACGACGACGAGGAGGCCTTGCTCCACGAGGTCCGGCAGGACCGCGCGCTGCGAGACGGGCCATCGGAGGAGGATTCCTGACGGCGTCGTGATCGCCGGGCGCGCTCTACTTCCCCGAGGACCCGCCCAGTGTTGCGTAGGCCCCACGGAAGGCAGCGACCAGCACGCCCTGACATGTCACGTCGACCTCCACGCCGACGCGGGCCTTTCCCCAGCGCCGGAAGGTCCGGAGGAAGCGATCCCACTCCGCCGCCGCCGGACCGTCACACACGGCCCGGAACGGGCCGTCGGCCGGCGCGAGGTACCGTACCTCGCTCCTCTGGACCACCGTGCGTATCCCCGAGATTCCCACCGACTCGAGGTGCCCGTGAACGAGTGTCCACCCGGCCAGGATCGCCAGCGCCGCGACGCTGCCTCCGAACGCGGTGTCGCGGTGGTTCAGGTTCGGCTCGAGCGGCGCTTCCAGGACGACTCCGGACGGATCGGCCCGGAGCACGCGGACGTCCATGGCATCGGCGAGGGGGATGTGCTCGCGGAGGTAGGCCTCCACGTCGGCCGCGCGCGTCAAAAGTCCCCCACGAAGCCGATTTCGGGCACCAGCTCGTACCCGGTCTCGCGGGCTACGGTGGAGCGAGCCAGATCGATGAGCGCGCGCACGTCGGCCGCGGTGGCCCCTCCCAGGTTCACGATGATGTTGGCGTGCTTGTGGAAGATGCCCGCGCCCCCGTGGAGGTGGCCCTTCAGCCCGCACTCGTCGATGAGGCGTCCCGCGCCGACCCCTTCGATCTTGCGGAAGATCGAGCCGGCGCTCGGATAGAGCCAGAGGTCGGGGTGGCGGTCGTCGCGCCAAGCCAGGTTCTCCCGCATGACGCGGCGGAGCTCCTCGACGGGCTCGGGCGCGAGGCGGAACGTGGCCGAAAGGACCACGTCGTCGCGGTCGTGGAGCACGCTCTGGTCGTATCCGAACTCGAAGTAGCCGACGTCGACCCGTCGCCGCTCGCCCTCCTGGGTCAGGATCTCGGCCGATTCGAGAACTTCCTCGATGAACAGCGTGCGCTCCCGCTCCGGGGCGGGAGAGAGGAAGTGGAGGTTCTGCCAGAGTGCGCCACCGACGGTGCTCGGGATCCCGACGAAGTGGTGCAGCCCGCCCAGGCCGCGTGCGACGGTGGCGTCGATCAAGTCCGGGTACGTCTCGACACCCGCCCCGACGCGGACGCGCGTGTCTTCGAGAAACGCGACACCCGCGACCTCGCTCCGGATCACGAGCCCCCGAAACCCCTTGTCGCCCACCAGGATGTTGGCTCCGTGACCGAGGAGGAAGTACGGGGTGTCCGTGCCGCGCGCGGCCTGCACGGCCGTTGCGAGCTCGTCCTCGGTGCGGGCGCGGAACAGGACGTCGGCGGGCCCTCCCACCCGAAAGGTGGTGAGCGGCGCCAACGGAACGTCGACCTCGAGGCGCGCCGGATCGAGATGGGGCGCCAGGGCCTGAATCACCGCTTCGGGGGTCTTGATCATAGGCTCGACGAGCTCCTCATGGGCCCGAAGGGTCGACGGGGCGCGGAAGCGTCGCAAAGATAGCCGAGGCGCCATGGGCAATCCACCGAGCAAGGACGGTACCAGATGAGCGATACGAGAGGACGCGACTTCGCGCGGCTCTTCGAGCGCGACCTGACGAAGATGATCGAGCAGATCCGCGCGTATCCGGATGAGGAGAGCCTGTGGCGCACGGCCGGCACGATCAAGAACGGCGCGGGCACCCTGGCCCTCCACGTCGCGGGGAATCTCGAGCACTTCGTGTGGACCTCGCTGGGCGGGGGAAACCACGTCCGCGACCGGGACGCGGAGTTTTCGGAGCGGGGCGTAGCGCGCGAGGAGGTGATCGCGAGGCTGGAGCGCTGCCGCGAGCACGTCGTCGAGACGCTCTCCGAGCTCGATGACGCCCGGATCGAGGAGCCGTTTCCGGTTCCGCTCCCCCAGGCGCTCTCAGGAAACGTGCACTGGTTCCTCATACATCTGGCCGCGCACACGAACTGGCACCTCGGTCAGATCGATTACCATCGGAGGATTCTGGCCGAATCGGCGTGAGGCGGTGCCTCGATGCGTGTGCTCCGGGGCGGTCGACGCGAGTGTCCGATTTTGGGACGAACCGTCCCGCGAGCGCACGCCAATCGCGTAGTCGCGTCTCATAATATAGGCTAGATAAGCACGGCTAATAGCTGTGACCACAACGCGATAGCGTATCAGGTCATGTCCTGGCACGCACCTTTCCACTACGCAGCGGCAGGAGCCAGGCCGGTCCGGCCGGAGCGTGAAGGGAAGTGGGGTCGAGGGGTCGGTGATCAGCCAACCGACTTCGGTCGGACCCCCGGCCTGGTTCCTCCGCACTTCGAATCAGCACGGGGACGATGGCGACATGGGATGGACGATGGAGGATACAGGGACGCGCGGGGGCCGCTGGAAGGGCCGGCTGACGCTCGCTTGCACCTTGTTGGCGCTCGCGGCGGGGTCGCTTCGGGCCCAGGAGGTTCCGAAGAGCCTGACGCTCGATGACGCGATCAACCTCGCGGAGCGGAACAACCCGGCGTTTCTGAGCACCAAGAACGACCAGGGTCCGGCCGCCTGGAAGGTCAGGGAAGCCTACGGCCAATTCCTGCCCGAGGTGGATGCCCAGGGTGGGATGAGCTACCAGGCCGCCGGCGTGCAGCGTTACGGGACGGTGAACCTCGGGGTGCAGAGCACGGATTGGTACTCGTCCAGCTACAGACTGGGCATCACCTGGGCGATCAGCGGTAGCACCCTCTTCGGGCTCGCCAACGCCCGGGCGAGCGAGCGGGCGACCGATGCGAACATCGACGCCCAACGGTTCCTGCTCGCCTCGCAGGTCGCACAGCGGTACGTCGCCGCCCTTCAGGCCAACGATGGAGTGAGCGTAGCGAAGCGCGAGGTGGAGTACGCACAGCGCAACCTGCAGCTGACCGAGGCGCGGGTCTCTTCCGGCGCGGCCGCGGGCATCGACGCCAAGCAGGCCAAGGTGCAGCTCGGCACGGCGCAGGTCGCGCTGCTGCAGGCAGAACAGAAGCTCGCGGACGCAAAGGTCCAGCTGGGAGAGCAGATCGGTGTGTCGCTGTCCGACAGCGTCACCCTGGCGAGCCGGTTTCAGGTATTCGACCCCACATGGAGTGTGGACTCGCTCCTGTCCGAGGCGATGCGCTCGCATCCCGCGATGCGGGCGGCCGAGGCCAAGGAGCACGCGAGCGTCGCGGCGGCGCGACAGGCACGTAGCGCCTACTTCCCGACGCTCATCGTTCAGACCGGCTTCACGGGCTACACCCAGAAGGCTCTGAACTCGGGGTTCCTCATCAACCAATACGAGAACAGCCTCCAAGCGCAGCAGAGCCAGTGCCAGCTCTTCAACGACATCAGCTCGGGGCTCACGCAGCCGTTGAATGGTTACCCGAAGGACTGCTCGCAGTACGCGCTCACCCCCCAGCTCCGCCAGCAGATCATCGCGTCGAACAACGCCTTCCCGTTCGACTTCACGAAGCAGCCCCTGACGCTGAGCGTCGGCCTGTCCATCCCCGTCTTCGGCGGATTCTCGCGCCAGCAGCAGGTGGCCGAGGCGGCTGCCGCCGTCGACGACGCCAAGCAGAGCGTGCGTCAGGAGCGGCTGACGCTGCGCACGCAGCTCACGCAGGCATACGAGGCTCTGCGGGCCGACTACCGGGTCGTCCACATCCAGAAGCAGAACCAGGAAGTGGCGAGAGAGGTGCTGGAGCAACGCCAGCGGCAGTACGCGGTCGGCGCCGCGAAGATCACGATTCTGGACCTGCTCGACGCGCAGAAGACTCTGAGTACCGCGGATCAGGCCTACCTGAGCGCGCTTTATGACTTTCACTACAACCTGATCCGCCTGCAGGCCGCGGTGGGACGGCCGCTACGACCCGGCGAGGGCGAAGTCGGCCAACCTTCTACGCGCCCATAGAGCGTCATTCGAGGAACGAACCGTGGATATCATTCGAGATACGAAGCCGCAGAAGAAGAGGAAGCGGATCGTCTGGGGCGTCGTCGGCCTCGTGGCCATCGTGGCCGTGACGCTCGGCGTGCGCGCGCTTCCGACCGCCGCGCCGACCGTGGACGGGTCCACCGTGTGGCGCGACACGGTGCGCCAGGGCACCCTCGTGCGTCAGGTGCGCGGCGCCGGCACGCTCGTGCCCGAGCAGATGCGCTGGATCACCGCGGTCAACAGCGGCCGGGTCGAGCAGATCCTGCTGCTGCCGGGCACGACGGTGAAGAAGGGCGCCCTCATCATGCGCATGAGCAACCCGGACGTGAACGTACAGCTCCTCCAGTACCAGCAGCAGCTCTCGCAGGCCCAGGCGGCGCTCGCCCAGCTACGGACGTCCCTGCAGACGCAGGAGCTGACCCAGCGCGGCACCGTGGCGCAGGTGCGCACGCAGTACGAGGATGCCAAGCGGACCTACGACACCAACCAGAAGCTCCACGACTCGAACCCGGACCTGGTCGCGAAGAACGACCTGGCGAGCTCGCAGGACAAGATGCAGGAGCTCGAGACACGGCTTCAGCTCGAGCAGCAGAACCTGAAGGTGTTGCAGGAGACGGCGAAGGAGCAGATCAGCGCGCAGGAGCAGCAGATCGGACGCCTGAAGGATCTGGTTCAGTTCCAGCAGGACCGTCTCACGAACCTGGACGTGCGGGCTCCGGTCTCCGGCGTGCTCGCGCCGCTGGACCAGGAGATCCAGGAGGGGCAGTGGGTCAACGAGGGCCAGCAGCTCAGCCGGGTGGTGGTCCCTGGACGCCTCAAGGCCGAAGTACGCATCCCGCAGACGCAGGCACAGGACATCCTGGTCGGACAGGTCGCGAAGATCGATACGCGCACGGACACCATCACGGGCACCGTGACGCGGATCGATCCGGCCGTGCAGAACGGAACCGTGACCATCGACGTCAAGCTGCCCGACAGCCTCCCGTCGTCCGCGCGTGCCGACCAGAGCATCGACGGCAACGTCATCATCGAGCGGCTCGACAACGTGATCTACGTCGGCCGGCCCACGTTCGGTCAGGCCAACCAGCGCATCAGCCTCTTCAAGGTCGAGCCGAACGGCGAGTACGCCGACCGCGTCCAGGTGCAGCTTGGGGCGAGCTCGGTCAACGAGATCCAGATCAAGAGCGGGCTCAAGCCCGGCGACGTGGTCATCCTGTCCGACATGTCGCAGTGGGACGACTACGATCGGATCAAGCTGAAGGGGTAGGGGGGGATGCGGCGGGTGGGGAAACCGCGTCTCCCCCCCGGGGCCGGCTCGCCATGTCGATGCCTGTCTCGTCGGGGCTCGCCTCCGCCGTGCGGCGCATCCCTGGTCGTCCCAAAGCCAGGCATCCGCGCCGCGCCGCCCAGAGGTCCCCGAGGGGGAGACGCGGTTCCCCCACCCACCTGGCACGGCTCCGCGTTCCTCATAGCTTGAGCGCGGAGCGCAGGACACACACGAACCGGCATGGACCGCACGCATGATCCAGCTTCGTAACGTCGAGAAGTCCTACCGCACGGGCGCGGGCGAGACCTTCGTGCTCCGGCGCATCACCACGGAGTTCCGCAAGGGCGAGTTCGCCACGATCATGGGACCGTCGGGCGCCGGAAAGTCCACCCTGCTGTCGATCCTGGGGATGCTGGACGGCGACTGGCGCGGCGAGTACGAGCTCTTCGGCCAGGCCGTGCACGCCATGAAACCCAGGAAGCGGATCGAGCTGAACAAGAAGTACATCGGCTTCGTCTTTCAGCAGTACCACCTGCTGGACGACCTGACCGTCTACGAGAACCTCGAGATCCCGCTCTCGTACCGGAACGTGAAGCGGAAGGAGCGACAGGCGATCGTCGCCGATACGCTCGACCGCTTCCAGATCGTCGGCAAGAAGGACCTGTATCCCAGCCAGCTCTCGGGCGGCCAGCAGCAGATGGTGGCGGTCGCGCGCGCGGTGATCGCCGAGCCGGCCATGATCCTCGCGGACGAGCCGACGGGCAGCCTGCACTCGAGCCAGGGCCGCATGATCATGGACCTGCTCAAGACGCTCAACGAGGAGGGCACCACGATCATTCAGGTGACCCACAACGAGGAATACGCGGCCTACGGCGACCGGATCGTCGAGCTGCGCGACGGTTGGATCGTGGACGAGTAGCCACGATGGCCCCCCGTACTCCCCGTATCCTGGTGGCGGACGACCAGCCGGACGTCCTCGAGGCATTGCGCCTCCTGCTGAAGAGCGAGGGCTTCGAGGCAGGCACCGCCAGCGCGCCGACCGAGGTCCTTCGCGCCGTGGAGCGGGGCGATTTCGACCTCGCGCTCATCGACCTGAACTACACCCGCGACACGACCTCCGGGCGGGAGGGGCTCGACCTGCTTGGGAAGCTCCGGGAGCTCGACGGCACGCTGCCCGTCGTGGTGATGACCGCATGGGGGAGCGTCGAAGGCGCGGTGGAGGCGATGCGCCGCGGCGCGCGCGACTACATCGAAAAGCCCTGGGACAACGGCCGTCTCCTCGCGACCATCCGGACGCAGGTGGAGCTGGGCCGGGCCCTTCGACGCAGCCAGCGTCTCGAAGGTGAGAACCGGCACCTGAAGGGCGAAGGTGCGCCGGAGCTGATCGCCGAGTCCGAAGCGATGGAGCCCGTGCTCGAGCTGATCGACCGGGTCGGACCGTCCGATGCGAACGTTCTCATCCTGGGAGAGCACGGGACCGGCAAGGAAGTGGTGGCGCGCTGGCTTCACGCCGTATCGCCCCGTGCCAAGGGACCGCTGGTGCCGGTCAATGCCGGGGGATTCAGCGAGGGCGTCTTCGAGAGCGAGCTCTTCGGCCACGTGAAGGGTGCCTTCACCGACGCCAAGACCGACCGCGTGGGCTGCTTCGAGCTCGCCGACGGGGGTACGCTCTTCCTCGACGAGATCGCGAACGTGCCCCTCCTGCAGCAGCCCAAGCTCCTGCGGGTGCTCGAGACGGGCGAGATCCAGCGTGTCGGCTCCTCGAAGGTGCGCAGCGTCGACGTCCGCGTGGTCTCGGCCACGAATGCCGATCCGTCCGAAGCGGTAGCGGCAGGACAGTTTCGCGAGGATCTGCTCTATCGATTGAACACGGTCGAGATCCGGCTTCCTCCGCTCCGCGAGCGACGGGGCGACATCCCGCTCCTGGCCCGCCACTTCCTCGACCGCTACGCCACCCGCTACGGCCGTGAGCTGGAGGGGCTTTCCGACGCCGCGATGGAGGCCCTGATCGGTCACTCGTGGCCGGGGAACGTGCGCGAGCTCGAGCACGCCGTCGAGCGCGCCGTGCTCATGGCTCGGGGGAGCTGCATCGAGGCGGCGGACCTCGGCCTCGGGCGCCGCCCCGACGGCAGCGTCATGATCGAGGATCTCACGCTCGAGGAGGCCGAGCGCATCCTCATCGACAAGGCGCTCGAGCGCCACCAGGGCAACGTGAGCAAGGCGGCGGAGGCCCTCGGGCTCAGCCGCAGCGCGCTGTATCGCCGGCTGCAGCGGCACGAGCCGGGAGGATAGCACCCTGTCCGGGTGGTGGAAGCGACTGAGCCACGACCGCCGCGTCTTCATCCTCACGGTGATCGCGGGACTCCCTGGCATCGTCGTCTCGCTGGCCTTCGTGTGGCTGGGCGACTTCTCACCGAAGGTGCAGTGGACCGGCACGGTCCTGCTTCTCGGCTCCTGGCTCGTCCTGAACGCCACCGTGCGCCAGCACGTCGTACGCCCGCTCGCCACGTTGGCGAACATGCTCGCCGCGCTCAGGGAAGGCGACTACTCCATCCGTGCCCGGGTCGAGGACGCTTCCGACCCGCTCTCGCTGGCCTACCTGGAGGTCAACGCGCTCGAGGAGGTCCTGCGCGAGCAGAGGCTCGGTGCCGTCGAGGCGACGGAGACGCTTCGCAAGGTGCTGGAGGAGATCGAGGTCGCCGTCTTCGCGTTCGACGACGCTTCCACGCTCAGGCTCGTGAACCGCGCCGGAGAGCGCCTCCTGGGACAGCCCTCGGAGCGCCTGCTGGGCAGGAGCGCCCCGGAGCTGCATCTGGCCGACGCGCTCGGCGGCGTCGCGCCCCGCACCCTCGAGATGGCGCTGCCGGGCGGGACGGGGCGCTGGGAGCTGCGCAGGTCGGTCGTCCGCCAGGAAGGCTTTCCCCTCCAGCTACTCACGCTCACGGATCTGAGCCGCGCCCTCCGCGAGGAGGAGCGCCAGGCGTGGAAGCGCATCATCCGCGTGCTCTCCCACGAGATCAACAACTCGCTGGCTCCCATCAAGTCGATCGCGGGCAGCCTTCAGAGCCTGCTGTCCCGGCCGAGAGGGACCGGAGACGGCGAGGTCGAGGAGGACGTCCAGCGGGGGCTTCAGGTGATCTCCAGCCGGGCCGAGGCGCTCGGCCGGTTCATGGCTTCGTACGCGAAGCTGGCGCGCCTGCCGCAGCCGGAGCTGGGGCCGGTCGAGGTCGAGCCGCTGGTCCGCCGGGTAGCCCACCTGGAGACCCGTGTGAACGCGGAGGTGGTCGGCGGTGTCGACGTCACGATCCGCGCGGACGCCGACCAGCTCGAGCAGGCGCTCATCAACCTGATACGGAACGCCACGGATGCCACGATGGAGGCGGGTGGAGACGGACGGGTCACGGTCCGTTGGAACGTCCGCGCCGGCAAGCTCCATCTGCTCGTCGAGGATGAGGGGCCCGGCCTGGGGGACACCGGGAATCTCTTCGTTCCCTTCTACACGACGAAGCCCGGAGGATCGGGGATCGGCCTCGTGCTGGCCCGGCAGATCGCCGAGGGGCATGGAGGCACGCTCGTCCTGGAGAATCGACGCGGATCTCCGGGAGCCCGCGCTCGCCTCACCCTTCCTTTGGACCCGGAAGGTGCCGGCCACTAACCGGCCGAGTCGGGCACGACGCTCACCTGCTGGTCGACTTCCTTCCAGCGGCCCTGGAAGTCCGCCCGTGCCGTGAGGGTCCAGGTCCCCGGACGGTCGAAGTGGTAGGCACGCACCACGTAGCGGCCGGCGCCCTGTCCGACCGCCCGGACAGGCGCCGGGGGCGGCGTGGAGTCGGGAGGTATGGCGGTCACAGTCACCTTGGCGCCGTTGATCAGCGACCACGCCGTCGTTCCTACCGTGACCACGAGGCGAGCCGATCCGACCTTGGGCGAGGTGGGATCGACGGAGACCCGCATCTGCAGGGCCGGGTCACCCCGGCTGGCGCCCGCATGACACGCGTACGCGGACGACAGGAGCAGAAGGGCGCCGATGACGAGCGCCGCGCGGGGGCTTCCGCTGGGCTTGGGTCGCATTCTGTGCACGGTCGACGGAGTGCAGGGAGGAGACATGGCTCGGGCCAAGATAACGCGGGGCACCTCGCCCACAGAAGAAGTGGGTGCGTGGAGCCGTCCGGCCCGCCAAGGCTCCGCCGACCGGACGTTCGGCGCGTACGCAACCGTTCGACGAAAGGTCGTGTCCCAGAGGTTGGAAGCAGGATGAACGGTCATCGATAGGTCTTCCTTGACAGATCTAGAACTGGTCGAGCGGGTCCGGCGGGGCGATCAACGAGCGTTCCGCACCCTCTACGACGGCAACGTGGATCGGGTCTACCGGCTCGCCTACCGCATGGCGGGCGAGGACGATCTGGCCCGGGATTTCACGCAGGAGACGTTCCTGCGTGCGTACCAGCGTATCGACCAGTTCCGGGGCGACGCGGCGTTCTCGACGTGGCTGCATACGATCGCGGTGTCCGTAACGCTGAACGGGCTGAGGTCGGTCGCACGCCACAGAACGCGGGAGCGGTCGCTCAGCGAAGCGGCACATGTAGGCGGCCGCTCCGCCGGGCTCGAGCCGGACGCGAAGGATCGGCTGCGGAGCGCCGTGGACGGACTGCCGGAGATCTACCGGACCGTGTTCCTGATGCACGACCTGGAAGGCTTCAGCCACGAGGAGATCGGAGAGGTGCTGGGGGTGGCGGTGGGGACGTCGAAGGCTCGGCTGTTCCGGGCGCGGGCAAGGTTGAGAGAGGCCCTCGGTGACGAGATACGGGAGTATGTCTGAGATGCCGGACGAACGGATTGACGAGGCGGTGTCCGAGCTGGCACGGAGCTACAACGTGCCACTGCCCACGCCCCGTGACGAGATGTGGCGAGCGATCGAGGCGGGGCTCGACCGGGCCGCCGAACGGGTCGTTCCGATCGAGCGGGCGCGTCGTGCGCCGGCCGCGTTCCATCGACTCGTGGGGTGGGCCGTCGCAGCCGCCGCGCTGCTGGTGTTGGGCATCGGCATCGGGCGCATGACGGCCCCACACAGCCCGGGCCTCGTCCTCGCGCCGTCCGGGGAGCGCTCCGAGCTCCTGCGAACGGCGGCCCTGGAGCACCTGAGTCGGTCGGAGTCGTTGCTGACGCTGGTACGTGCGGACGCCCGCAGCGGCCGCACCGATCCCCACGCGCTCAGGGTCGCCCGGAATCTGCTCATCGGGACGCGCGTGCTTCTGGATGCGCCCGATGAGACCGATCCGGCCATGCGAAGCCTGCTGGAAGATCTGGAGTTCGTCCTCATGCAGGTGGTGGGGGCGGAGGAGAGTGAGGTGAAGGGAGGGCATGATGCAGGGACCGAGCTGAACCTGGCCCTGCGTGGAATGGACGAACGCGCGGTGCTGCCGCGGATCCAGGCGGTGATTCCGTCCGGAGCCTGGCGCCCCGGGACTTGAGGAGGATGACGATGCGTATGAAGACGTCGATGGGCGTGCAGGTGGTGATGGTGGTGTCGCTGCTCACGCTCCCGTCGGGACTGAGTGCCCAGGGAACCCGGGTCGCATCGGGGCCGGCACCGACGGTGACCGCCGGTGGTGAGATGCGGGCTCCTGCGGCATGGCTCCAAGAGGATCCGGGCGCGAAGGCGTATTCCGCGGCTCGCGAGGCGCTGAACGAGCGCAAGTACGCGGAGGCGGCCCGGATGTTCGAGACGCTCCGGACGCGCTACCCGAAGTCGGGCTACGTGGCCGACTCGTACTACTACCAGTCCTTTGCGCTCTCTCGCCAGGCGACGCGCACCGCGCTCCGGCACGCCGTGGATCTCCTGAAGACCCAGCAGAAGGAGTATCCGAACGCGGCGACGAGTCAGGATGCGGCACAGTTGCGTGTGCGCATCGAAGGGCAGCTCGCGCGCCAGGGCGACGCATCGAGCGCCGCCGCGATCGCCGAGCAGGCCTCACAGCCGTGCAGCGGGGATCAGGACGTCCGGCTGGCCGCACTCGGCGCGCTTCTCAACATGAACGCCTCCAAGGCCGTACCGATCCTTCGCGAGGTCCTCGAGAACCGCGACTCGTGCTCCGTGGAGCTGCGCCGGAAGGCGGTCTTCCTGCTGGCGCAGAAGATGAGCGACTCCTCGGTGGATGTCCTGCTGGACCTGGCCCAACGTCACCCCGATCCCGATCCGGAGGTGCGGAAGCAGGCGGTGTTCTGGCTGTCACAGGTCCACACGCCCGCCGCGCTCGGGGCGCTCGAGTCGATCCTCGAGGAGAACAAGGACCCCGAGCTGCAGAAGGAGGCCCTGTTCGCGCTCTCGCAGCAGGAGAGCGACTCGGCGGTCGAGGTCCTGCGGCAGTACGCGGAGCGCGCGGACGCGCCGAAGAAGCTGCGCGAGCAAGCGATCTTCTGGATCGGGCAGAGCAAGAAGGCCGGGGGCGCGCGCTACCTGATGACCCTCTACAACAAGCTTCAGGATCCCGATCTCAAGGAGAAGGCCATCTTCGGCATCGCCCAGAACGGGGGCACGGAGGGACACACATGGCTCCTGGACCGGGCCATGGATCCGAAGGAGACGATGGATCTGCGCAAGAACGCGCTCTTCTGGGCCGGACAGACGGGGACGATGGGGCAGAGCGAGCTACGCAAGCTGTACGGCTCGTTCCAGGACCCCGAGCTGAAGGGGCAGGTGATCTTCGTGGCGTCGCAGGAAGGCGACAAGAGTGCCGTCGACTTCCTGATGAACGTCGCCAAGACCGAGAAGGACAAGAGCCTCCGCCAGAAGGCGATCTTCTGGCTCGGGCAGAGCAAGGATCCGAGGGTGGCCGACTTCCTGCTCGGCCTCATCCGCAAATGAGGACGCGGCGCGCCGGCTGGGTCCCCGTGGCCCTCGTGCTCGCGCTGCCGGCCCCCGGGCTCGCCCAGGGTCTCGCGCAGCGGGTGGAGCGGGTCGGTACCGCTACGGCGCGGATCACGTACGCGACACGCCCGAACGTCGAGTTCTGCCGCGACGGCATCCGGATGCGCTCAGGAGCCGACGAGGCCGGCTGGGACGAAGGATACGAAGGCACGCCGTGCCGATCGGGCCCGGCGCACGTGGAGCTGAGGGTGGACGAGGGGCGGGTGCGGGGCGTGAGGGTGCTTCGACCGGACATGAAGCCCACGCGGGGAGCGGTGGATCTCGGTGTCGTGCCCGCGCCCGCCGCTGCCCTCTACCTCTTGTCGGTGGCACGCACCGCGCCGGAGAGGGCGGCTCGGACCGCCATCTTCGGTGCGGTGCTGGCGGATGCGGACTCGACCCCGTTCCTGAAGGGCCTGGTGGCCCTGGCGCGCGACCGTACGCTGCCGAAGCGCGTGCGTACGGGTGCCCTGTTCTGGCTGGGTCAGGAGGCGGCGAAGGAGGTCACCCGGGACCTCGCGGACGTGGCTGCGGACTCCGACGAGGAGCAGAGCGTTCGCAATGCCGCCATCTTCGCGCTCTCGCAGAGACCGGCGGCGGAGGGGGTGCCGATTCTCATGGAGCTGGCACGCACCGCTCCTCAGGCCGCGACCCGTCGCAAGGCCATGTTCTGGCTGGCGCAGTCCGACGATCCGTCGGTGCCACGGTTCTTCGAGAAGATCCTGCTGGGCGGAAGCGGGCGCTGACCGGAGTCTCAGCGGAGCGGGTCGGGGCGGGAGGATCGGGCCGAGCCTCCCGCCCATCGGACGCGGGCCGGTACGGAAAACAGCTGTTTAGGCTCGTGGCGTGCTATTCCCCGGTGCATTACCTTGCTTTGCACGGGTTATTGCCGTGTTGTGCACCCTGGGTCGGGCATGCGCGGCGAACAGTGCTCCTCCCGGGACTTCGCCCTTGTATCAACGCCCACTCAAGGTCCTTCTGGTCGAGTCCGATCGCGAGTATATGGACGAGCTTCGCGAGCGGCTGGGAGACGTGCGCTCCGCACACATGGAGATCACATGGGCCGGTGAGCTGAGCGACGCGCTGGCACGGCTCGCACAGGGCGGGATCGACGTGGTCCTGCTCGACCTGATGCTTCCGGACAGCGAAGGCGTGGTGACGTTCGAGCGTACGTACGCGTTCGCTCAGGATGTGCCGATCGTGGTGCTCACGGACCTCGACGACGAGGACGTGGCCGTCAGCACGGTTCAGGGCGGGGCGCAGGACTATCTGGTGAAAGACGAAGTCCAACCGGCCGTGCTCGCGCGTGCCGTGCGGCACGCGGTCGAGCGGCATCGCCTGCTCACGGCGCTGCGGAGCTTGTCCCTGATCGACGACCTGACGGGGCTGTACAATCGACGGGGCTTCACGGACCTCGGAGAGCAGTACCTGAAGCTCGAGCGGCGCAAGGGCCGTGGCGTGACGATGGTCTACATGGACCTCGACCGCTTCAAGACGATCAACGATTCTCTGGGCCACCACGTCGGCGACCGCGCGTTGCTGAAGGTCGCCGACATCCTGAAGGCGACCTTCCGGCGCTCGGACATCGTCGCTCGCCTCGGCGGCGACGAGTTCGCCGTGCTGGCGCTGGAAGCCACGGGCGAGAGTGCCGAGCTGCTCATCTCTAGGCTCAGGGACAGGGTGAGTGAGTTCAACCGACTCAGCCGCGAGCCCTACAGGCTCTCGGTGAGCATCGGGATGGCACGACACGACGCCGAGCTGCGCATGCGGCTCGAAGACCTGCTGACGGAAGCCGACCGCGCGATGTACGAAGAGAAGCGGCGCAAGCGGAAGGCGGTGCTCGGACAACGATGACCGCATCCGATCCCGAGCGGGCCGAGAGCCAGAACCACCCGGTGGCCGTCCACTGGCTGGTCCGTATCGCCGAGCGCGCAGGCTCGCCTCCGAGCGGTGAGGAAGAGGTGCCCGAGGTGGCGCCGAGCACCAGCGCGGCCGAGGCCTGGACCGTTGTCGCCAAGGCATACGGGCTCTCGGACCAACGCCTCTCCGAGCTGGTCGCGGACTATTTCCGGCTCAAGGTGGCCGATTTCCAGACGGCCAACCCGAACGCCGCGCTGCTCATCTCCGAGACGATGGCGCGCAAGCACCACATCTTTCCGCTCATGGAGGACGACCGCCACTTCGTCGTCGCCACGTGCGATCCCACGGATGTGGAGGCAGAGCGGGCCCTCGGATTCACGACCGGGCGGGCCACCCTGTTCGAGGTGGCGGCACCCGCGGCCATCCAGGACGCGATCGATCAGCGCTTCTCGCCTGAAAAGGCCGTGGAGTCCCTCCTCGGCACGCTCGAGGCCGAGAGCGAGGACATGGTCAAGCTCGTCGAGGAGATGGGCCCCGAGTCCATCACCGAAGAGGACGCCCTCGCCACGCCGGTCGTCAAGTTGACCAACCTGATCATCCGTGATGGGATCAGCGCGGGAGCCAGCGACATCCATGTCGAGCCGGGCCGCGCCATGGGCTCGGTGCGCTACCGTGTCGACGGCGTGCTGCGCAAGCACATGGATCTCCCGATGCCGGCGCTGAACCGGGTCATCTCGAGGATCAAGGTGCTCTCTCGCCTCGACATCGCCGACCGCCTCCGGCCCCAGGACGGAAAGGCTCGGGTGCGCATCCGGAATCGCGGGTATGACCTGCGCGTGTCGACCATCCCGGCCGGTGGTGCGGAGAAGTGCGTCATCCGGATCCTGGACTCGAGCGCGGCGCACACGCTCGACGATCTGGAATTGCCGAAGTACGAGCTCGATCGGCTACGCCAGCTCGTTCAGCACCGGGACGGTGTCGTCGTGGTTACCGGTCCCACCGGGTCCGGCAAGACGACCACCCTCTACGGGGCGCTGCGCGAGCTGGCCGACGGGAAGGTCAACATCATGACCGTCGAGGACCCGATCGAGTACGAGCTGCCGGGCATCACGCAGACGCAGGTCGAGACCAAGCAGGGTGTGACGTTCGCGGCCGCGCTCCGCGCCATGCTGCGGCAGGATCCGGACGTGATCCTCGTCGGTGAGATCCGAGACAAGGAGACCGCGGTCACCGCGGCCCAGGCAGCGATGACCGGGCACCTCGTGCTGGCCACGGTGCACGCAAACGACGCCGTGAGCGCGGTGACGCGCCTGGCCGACATGGGCCTGCAGTTCAGCACGATCGCCCAGACGCTGCGCGGAGCCATCGCGCAGCGGCTCCTGCGGCGCGTGTGTCCTGCCTGCGCGGAGCCCGTGCGCGGCCAGCTCACCCCCGACGAGCAACGGCTCACCGAGCGCCACGGCATCGAGCCGGTGGTTCGGGCCGTGGGTTGCCCGGAGTGCGGGTTCACCGGGTACCGCGGACGCCTTCCGGTGAACGAGGTGCTCGTGGTCGGACCGCGGTTCCAGCAGGCGGTGGAGCAGCGCAAGGGTTGGGCGACGCTGTCGCGGGTGGCCCAGCAGGGGGGCATGCGGAGCATCCACGAGGTCGGGCTCGAGTGGGTGAGCATGGGAAGGACCACGCTCGTGGAGGTGGAGCGCGTCCTGGGCCAGGCCGTCGACGAGGAGGAAGTCGAGCGGGCGAAGGGGCCGCCGCGGATCCTGCTCGTCGACGACGACGAGGACGCCCGGCTGCTCATGCGCACGTTGCTCGAGCGTGACGGCTGTGATGTGCAGGAGGCGGAGGATGGCCACCGGGCCCTGGACATCCTCAAGGACGATCCGGACTACAACCTGGTCATCCTCGATCTGGCCATGCCCGGGCTGGACGGGCGCGAGGTCCTCCAGCAGATCCGCGGGTCGGTGGAGACGGGCGCGCTTCCGGTGCTCATCCGGACGGGAACGGGCAGTGAGGCCATCGAGGCCGAGCTGCTCGAGGCCGGCGCCGACGACTACGTGGAGAAGTCCGTGGATGCCGACCGCTTCCTGGCTCGCGTCCACGCGGTTCTGCGCCGCGCCCTTCTGTGATCGGAGCCCGTTTCCGACACAATTGACACACCTCGTTGCGCTGGACAGGTTTACAGGCTGTCATCCCAGGTTCGCACCGGACCTACTCCCGTCGAAACGACGCGTTGGATCATGTTCAAAACCGTTCGTGGCCGCCTCATCACCATCCTCCTGATCATCATCGTGGCAGGGTGGCAGCTTTACGCAAACGGGCTCAAGCTGGGCCTCGACCTCAAGGGCGGCATGCACATCGTGGAGGAGGTCTCCGACCCCCACAACACGATGACGGCGAGCGCCAAGGCCGACGCGATCGACCGTGCGGAGCGCGTCATCCGGCAGCGCATCGACCAGTTGGGCGTGGTGGAGCCGCTCATCCAGAAGGAGGGCGACGACCGCCTCATCATCGAGCTGCCCGGCATCACCGACGAGAAGCGCGCCACGCAGATCATCAACGAGACGGCGTACCTGGAGTTCAAGCTCGTCGAGCCCACCACGGAAGTGGAGAAGGCGCTGCCACGGATGGATCGCGCGGTCGTCAACGCGCTGGGCGCCGACTCCATCAAGAAGCTGGGCAAGGCCGGAGAGGCCGCACCGCAGCAGGGGGGACAGCAGCTCGAGAAGCTCCTGTTCGGCGGGGACTCCACCAAGGCCGACTCGGGCAAGGCGGCCGGAGCGAAGAAGGCGGTCACCAAGGCTCAGAAGGCCCGGCAGGCAGCCGCGGACTCCGCGCAGAAGGCCGAGGAGGAGCAGGCGGCGCTTCGACCCCTGACCTCGCTGCTCAACCGCGGCGACGTGCTCGGATCGTTCTTGGTCGCTGCGGAGGACGTGCCTACGGTCGAGAAGTTCCTCGCCCTGCCGGACGTGGAGCGCGCGATGCCGCGCGGCCAGCAGCTCCTGTGGGGCCAGCACGTCGTGTCGCGTGGCGCGCGTAACTACAAGCGACTCTACGTGTTGGACTCCAAGCCGTTCCTGACCGGCCAGTACCTGTCCAACGCGACGGCGGTGCGCGATCCGCAGTTCAACCAGTCCGAGGTCCAGTTCACGCTGAATCGTGCGGGTGGGCGTCTCTTCGAGCGCTTCACCGGGCAGCACATCGGCGACTACCTGGCGATCGTGCTCGACAATCAGGTCATGAGCGCTCCGGTCATCAAGGACCGGATCGGCGCCCGCGGCCAGATCGAAATGGGCGCGAACACGCCGATGGCGGACGCTCAGGACCTCGCGTTGGTCCTCCGGGCCGGTGCTCTGCCCACGAAGCTCCACATCGTCCAGGAGACGACCGTCGGGCCGTCTCTCGGTCAGGACTCGATCGACCAGGGCAAGATCGCCGGGTTGTTCGGGGTCGTCCTGGTCATCTTCATCATGGTGGGCTACTACCGGGTGGCTGGATTCCTCTCGGTCCTGGCCCTCGGGGTGTACGTGCTGCTCGTGCTCGGCGGCTTGGCCGGGTTCAAGGGCACGCTGACCGTTCCGGGCATCGCGGGAATCATCCTCTCGGTCGGAATGGCGGTGGACGCGAACGTGCTCATCTTCGAGCGAATACGAGAGGAGCTCGCGGCCGGGCGAGCTACGCGCACGGCGGTCGACGAGGGCTTCTCCAACGCGCTCTCGGCCATCGTCGACTCGAACCTGACCACCCTGATCACGGGCCTGATCCTGTTCCAGTTCGGAACCGGACCCGTCAAGGGCTTCGCCGTTACCCTGACGATCGGGATCGTGGCGTCGTTCTTCTCGGCCATCTTCGTGACCCGCACCTTCTTCCTCGTGTACCTGCGGGGCAAGAAGGCGTCGGATCCCATCAGCATCTGAGCGGCGGTTCATGAGACTTTTCAGCCATTCGAACTACAAGTTCATCGAGCGTCGGAAGACCGCGTACGTGCTGTCGGGCACGGCCATCATCATCGCCATCGCCGCGATGGTGCTGAACGTCTTCGAGCTGGGCAGCTGGCAGAACTACGGGGTGGACTTCACCGGCGGCTCGCTCGTCCAGGTGAACTTCAACAAGACGGTCACGGCCGGCGAGGTACGCGAGGCGCTCGGCGGCCACGAGTCCCCGCCGATCAACCGCATCGGGAACGCGAGTGACTTCGTGATCCGCGCGCCGCTCGGAAATCAGTCGATCGACAGCGTCGCCGCCGGCATCGAGGCCAAGCTCTCCAGCGCCATCGGCAAGGGCACGTTCACGGTCGCCCGCCAGGAGCTGGTCGGACCCAAGGTCGGGCGAGAGCTCCAGGAGAAGGCGGCGCTCGCGATCATCTTCTCCTTCCTGCTGACGCTGATCTATCTGGCCTTCCGATTCGAGACGAGGTTCGGAGCGGCCGCCGTCATTGCGACGGTGCACGACACGATCATCACGCTCGGATTTCTCGCCGCGTTCCGCCTCGAGATCGCCCTGCCGACGGTGGCTGCGATCCTGACGATCGTGGGTTACTCCCTGAACGACACCATCGTGGTGTTCGACCGCATCCGGGAGAACCTCCACAAGAAGGGTGGCCGGAAGCGCGACCAGGTCGAGCTCATCAACGACTCGATCAACGAGACGCTGCCTCGCACGATCCTCACGTCCGGCACCACCATCGCCACGCTGCTCGCGCTCCTTCTGTTGGGTGGCTCGGTGATCCGCAACTTCACCGTGGTGCTGGTGCTCGGGATCGTGGTCGGGACCTACTCCTCGATCTTCGTGGCCTCGCCGGCCCTCCTCGAGATCCAGAAGCGCTGGGGCGAGGGCAAGGGCGGGGG
>JBJKRT010000128.1:0-24123 GCA_046704545.1 Longimicrobiales bacterium | reverse complement strand
ACACCGGCTTCGAGAAGCTCGTTAAGACCGACTTCCTGCATGCGTGCTCTTCCTACTCAGGTGGGGCCGATTACGCCCCGATCAGGATGATCGAAGCGACTCAGCGCTTCGAGAACTGGAACCGCTTGCGCGCCTTGGGCCGACCCGGCTTCTTCCGCTCGACCTTACGCGGATCCCGCGTCAACAGCCCCTTCTCCCGCAGCGCGGGACGGGTCTCTTCGTCGTGCGCGACGACGGCTCTCGCGAGCCCCATGCGCACCGCGTCCGCCTGGCCGCTCAGGCCACCGCCACGAACGCGGACCTTCACGTCGAACTGGCCCTCGAGCCCGGTCGTCCGGAAGGGCTCCTCGATGCGGATGCGATGGGTCTCCCGCGGGAAATACTCCGCGAGCGAGCGCCCGTTGACGCTCCACTCGCCCTTGCCGGGGCGCAGAAGCACGCGCGCTACGGAGGTCTTGCGTCGTCCCACGGTCTGGATCTGGTTCATCTCTTCACCGGCCATCGGGTTCGGATCCTTCTCCTCAGATGCTCAGCGTCTCTGGCTGCTGGCCCTGGTGCGGGTGCTCGGGGCCGGGATACACCTTGAGCTTCTTGCGCATCGCCCGACCCAGCGCGCCCTTGGGAAGCATGCCCTTCACCGCCTGCTCGACGACGCGCTCCGGATGCGTCTCGATCATGCGACGGAAGGGGATGTGCTTTTCCGCGCCCATGTATCCGGAATGCCGGAAATAGGTCTTCTGCTCGGGCTTCTTGCCCGTCAGCTTGACCTTGGACGCGTTGATGACGACGACGTGGTCGCCGGTATCGAGGTGCGGTGTATAGATCGGCTTGTGCTTGCCGCGCAGAACGCGCGCGATCTCCGTGGCGAGCCGGCCAAGCGGCTTTCCATCCGCGTCGACCACCCACCAACGTCGCTCGATGTCGTTCGCACTCGGGGTATACGTTCTCATGCCTGGCGCCCGAAAAGGCCGTTAGGATATAGAGCTTTGAATGATATTCTAGGGCCGTGGGGGTGTCAACGAGTGGAGCGCACGATCTTGTAACGCCGCGGAGTGCTGACAGAAAGGCGCTCGTTCTGTATCCTTCGTGCCCCGAAACGTTCAAGATCCGTGAAGCGCCGTCGTTCCCCGAGAGCTACCAGGACCGCTATGCCCAACAGAGTCTTCCGGCCCGACGATTGGGGCCTGATCCTCGGAGGATCCAGCGGGTTCGGACTGGCCAGCGCCCACAAGCTCGCAAGCCACGGCATGAACCTCTGTGTCGTGCACCGCGACCGTCGCGGCGCCATGCGCCGGATCGAACCCGAGTTCGACGCGATCCGTGCCCACGGCGTCGAGTTGCGGGCCTTCAATACCGACGCCCTCGATGCCGGGCGACGGGCGGAGGTCATCGAGGATCTGGCGGATGCCATGGGAGAAGACGGACGCATCCGGGTGCTTTTGCACTCCATCGCGTTCGGAAACCTCAAGCTGGTGGCACCCGAAGGCCCGCCGCAACAGAGCCCGGCTCAGCGCCTCGCCGCCGAGCTCGGCGTCGATGCCGAGGAGGTCCTGCGGGTGGCGGACCATCTCTTCGAAGAGGGCGTCGACGGTCTGGCCGGTGTCGCGAGCGCCCCGGAGTATTCCTCCGACGTGCTCCTCGAGGAAGAGGACATGGCGCGCACCGTCCACGCGATGGGTACGAGCCTTCTGTCCTGGACCCAGGCGGTGCAGGCCCGTGGGCTCTTCGCACCGGATGCTCGTGTTCTGGGATTCACGAGCGAAGGCAACGCCGTGGCGTGGAAGGGGTATGCGGCGGTTTCGGCGGCCAAGGCCGCCCTGGAATCCGTCTCACGCTCGATTGCGGCAGAAATGGCACACCTCGGTCTCCGCTCCAACATCATCCAGCCCGGCGTAACCGATACGCCTGCGCTGCGGCTCATTCCCGGAAACGCCCATCTCAAGGCGCAGGCGCGCGCGCGCAACCCGTTCGGCCGCCTCACGACACCGGAGGATGTGGCCAACGTCGTATACCTGCTCTCGCTCCCCGAAGCCGGATGGATCAACGGCGCCGTGATCCGCGTCGACGGTGGCGAGCACATCTCCGGAGCGAGAGGATGAGCCTCTGGCTGCACGGCCTGGGTCACTTCCACCCGGAGACCGAGATCACCAACGCGTTCCTCGAGGAGCTCGACATCGGGACGAGCGATGCGTGGATCATGGAGCGCGTGGGCATCCGGACGCGACGCAGCGTGCTGCCGCTGGACTACATCCGGGAGACGCGCAACCAGAATCCGCTCCTCGGCCAGGAGGCCGCGATCTACACGCACGGCCAGACCGCCGTGCGGGCGGCCGCCATGGCGGTGGAGCGCGCCGGCATCACGCTCGACGATATCGGGCTGGTCATCACGGGGTCGAGCCACCCCGACTCGATGTCACCGGCGGACTCCTGCTACGTGGCCCGGGAGCTGGGGCTGGAGGTTCCGTCCTTCGACATCAACTCGGCGTGCACGAGCTTCTTCACCGCGATGTTCATGTTGTCGGGGATGGGGCCGAACGCGCTGCCCGACTTCATCTTGGTCGTCACACCCGAGACCCTCACCACCACGGTCGACTACTCGGACCGCTCGGCATCGGTGCTGTGGGGCGACGGAACCACCGCGGCGGTGCTCTCGACCAGGGTGCCCTCCTCCATCGAGGTCGTGGGCAACAGCCTCCACTCCAGTCCGGCGGGTGCCGAGAAGGTGGTCGTGCCGGTGGGAGGACATTTCCGCCAGGACGGGCGGACCGTACAGATGTTCGCCATCAAGAAGACCGTACGTCTCCTGCGGGGACTCCAGAAGACGTACACCGACCCGGAGCGCCGTCTACACTTCGTCGGGCACCAGGCGAACCTGATGATGCTCCGAACCGTCTGCCAGCAGTGCGAGATCCAGGACGACCGACACCACTACAACGTGGTGGAGTACGGCAACACCGGCGCCGCCGGCGCGCCGTCCGTCGTCTCGATGCGATGGGACGACTGGCGGCCCGGAGACGACGTCGCCGTGGTCGGGGTCGGCTCGGGCCTGACCTGGTCGAGCTTCGTGCTGCGCTTTGGAGCGACATCGTGACGTACGACGAGTTCAAGGAACGCGGCGCGTTCACGCGCGAGGAGGTCCTCGCCATGGCGTACGGGCGGCTGGTCGACCACCCGCCCGAAGCGTTCGGCGCGCGCCTTCCCCTGCCCCCGATGCTCATGGTGGACCGCATCGAGCACATCGCGCGCGACGGTCGCCGGGGACGCATCGTCGCCGAGCGCGACGTGCGAGTCGACGACTGGTTCTTCCAGTGCCATTTCCTCGGCGATCCCGTGCAGCCCGGGTGCCTCGGTGTCGACGGGATCTGGCAGCTGATCGGGTTCTACTGCGCGTGGCGGGGCGCGCTCGGCACGGGCAGGGCGCTCGGGTGCGGTGAGGTCGAGTTCTTCGGCCAGATCCGCCCCTACGACGGCGTGGTCCGCTACGAGGTGGACATCGCCCGCTACCAGGAGCTGCCGGCGTCCGGGGCCTCGATCGCGATCGGCGACGCGCAGGTGCTGGTGGACGGCGAGCCGATCTACGAGATCAAGCGCGCCAAGGTAGGCGTATTCCGGGACATCGCCTACCCGGACTACCCGTACCGGTCGAAGCATTCCCGGGGCGGGAGGATGGAGGAGTGACGGAGCTGTCCCCGGCGGAGGTCCTTTCGTTGATCCCGCAGGCCGAGCCCTTCCGGTTCGTCGACGAAATTCTGGAGGTCGACGCCGACCATATCGTGGCGCAGTACCGGTTCCGCCCGGAGGCGGATTTCTACCGGGGACACTTCCCCGGCAACCCGGTGACGCCCGGCGTGATCCTTCTGGAATCGATGGCCCAGGTATCGGTCGTGGCGCAGGGGATCTACCTGATCGCCCTCGAGGGCGGGATGGAGGAGGTCGAGCGCCGGATCGCCCTCTTCACGGACGCCGAGGTGGAGTTCTCCGGCATGGTGAAGCCGGGAGACCGGGTGACGATCAGCGCGCGGAAGAAGTTCTTCCGGCGCCAGAAGATTCGAAGTGAGGCGGAGATGCATCTGGACGACGGAACGCTGGTTTGCTCGGCGACGATTTCGGGCATCGGAGTGCTCAAGTGAGCCGCCGGGTCGTCGTCACCGGGCTGGGGGTCGTCGCCCCGAACGGCGTCGGCCTCGAGGAATACGGGAACGCGCTGCGCGCGGGCCGCTCGGGTCTACGCCACATGCCCGTGATGGAAGAGCTCAAGTTCGGGTGCACGGTGGCCGGTGTGCCGCAAGGTGTGGACGCCGTCGCGGAGCGGTATTTCGACGAGGACGAGCTCTTCGCGATGAACTCCAACCACCGCTACGGTGCCATCGCGGCGGTGGACGCCTGGACGGATGCCGGATTCGAGCGTCCCGACCCCCACGACGACCTCGTGCATTGGGAGGCCGGGGCCATCATCGGTACGGGAATCGGAGGGATGGACACCACCGGTGAGAAGCTCGTGCCGCTCACGAACGCGGGCCGCGTGCGCCGCCTCGGCAGCACGATCGTCGAGCAGGTCATGGGCAGCGGGGTCTCGGCCCGGGTGTCGGGCCTCCTGGCGCTGGGCAACCAGGTGACGTCCAACTCGAGCGCGTGCAGCACGGGTACCGAGGCCGTGATCGAGGGCTTCCAGCGCATTCGTAGCGGCCTGGCCGAGCGAATGCTCTGCGGCGGCTCCGAGGGCTCGAGCCACTACATCTGGGCGGGCTTCGACGCCATGCGGGTGCTCTGCCGCACTCACAACGACGATCCGGAAGCCGCCTCCCGCCCGATGAGCGCGTCGGCGGGAGGGTTCATCCCCGGCAGCGGGGCGGGCATCCTGCACCTCGAGAGCCTCGACAGCGCGCTGGAGCGGGGAGCCCGCATCTACGCGGAGGTCCTGGGTGGCGCCCTCAACTGCGGGGGACACCGGATGGGCGGAAGCATGACGGCCCCGAATCCGGAGAGCGTGCGACGCTGCATCCGCTCGGCCGTCGCCGACGCCGGCGTCGCTCCCGACGAGATCGACGCCATCAACGGCCACCTGACGGCCACCGGCGCGGACCCGCGCGAGGTGGCGAACTGGGCGGACGCGCTGGAGCGCACACCGGACACGCTTCCGCCCATCCACTCGACGAAGTCGCTCATAGGACACGCCCTGGGGGCGGCGGGCGCCCTCGAGTCGGTGGCCTGCATCCTGATGCTCGAAGGCGGCTATCTTCATCCGTCGCTCAACTGTGAGGACGTGCACCCGGAGATCGAGCCGTACGCCCAGGCGATACCGCATCAGTTCCGGGAAGCGCCCGATCTGCGTACCATCATCAAGGCCGGATTCGGCTTCGGAGACGTCAACGCCTGCGTGGTCTACCGGCGCTGGGATCCCGATACTGCTTGAGCCTGAATGTCCAAGGAGACAGCGTAATGACGAGAGACGAGGTGTTCGCCAAGGTGGTGGAGATCATCGCCCCCTTCGCCAAGGACAAGGAAGCCCTGGATGGCGTGTCCGAGGAGACGAACATCCTTCAGGATCTGAAGGTCAACTCGGCCCGACTGGTGGACGTGATCCTCGAGTTCGAGGACGCGTTCGACATCGAGGTCGAGGACGAGGACGCGGACGCCGTCAACACGATCGGTGACGCGGTCGAGCTCATCATGGCCAAGGTGTCCTGAGGCGACGACCCGTGGCCCAGTTGCCCCTGAGAACCAGGGCGGCCCTCGCCGTCCAGCGGCTCGTTGGCCGTCTGTCCGCGGTGTTCTGGGTCCCGACCGCCGCGTTCGTGATGCGTGTCATGCTCGGCTATCGCATCCGTAACGCGAGCGACGTCCGGCACCGCTTTCGCAAGCTCGCGCGCGAGCACAAAGGGCCCCTGCTCATCTGCGCCAACCACCTCACGATGGCGGACTCCGCCCTGGTGGCCTGGGCGCTGGGCGGGAGCTGGTGGTACGTGCTCAACTATCGGCGGATGCCGTGGAACCTGCCGGAGTATCGCAACTTCGGGTTCAACTGGATCAACCGGTTCGCGGCCTGGGTCGTGAAATGCATCCCGGTCGTCCGTGGCGGCAGTCGGGAGCACGTGTCGGGCGTGCTCCAGCGGATCCAGCACCTGCTCTCCCGCGGCGAGACGGCGCTCATCTTCGCCGAGGGAGGACGGAGCCGCAGCGGTCGGGTAGAGACCGAATCCGCGGCATGGGGCGTGGGTCGCCTGCTGTCGTCCGTTCGCAACTGCGATGCCCTGTGCGTCTATCTGCGCGGCGACCGCCAGGACACCTGGTCCACCGTACCCGCCCGGGGCGACTCCTTCTACGTGGACTTCGAGGTGTTCCAGCCCAGCTCGGAGCACTCCGGGCTGCGCCGATCTCGTGACCTGGCCCAGCAGATCGTCGGCAAGCTCGCGCTGATGGAAGAGGTCTACTTCGCGCGCAGGCAGGAGAATCCCGCCACTACATGAAGGTCTCGAGGAAGCGCGCACGTGAGGCGTGGCGCAGCCGCACGAGAGCCTTCTCCTTGATCTGGCGGACGCGCTCCCGGGTGATTCCGAGCAGGGAGCCGATCTCTTCCAGCGTCATCGGCTCCTGGTCGTCGAGCCCGAAATAGAGCCTCAGGATCTTCGCCTCACGCTCCTTGAGCGTACCGAGCGCTTCCTCGATCGAATCCTTCAGCGCGTGCTCGTAGGCCTCGTCCTCGGGCCCCGGAGAATATTGGTCCGGAAGGTAGTCGAGCAGGCGGTTGTCCTCGCCGGGCGTCAGCGGGGCGTCGAGCGACAGGTGCGACTGTGAGATCGCCAGCGTGCGCTCCACCTCCTCCTCGGAGATATCGAGCCCCTCGGCGATCTCCTCCACGGTAGGCTCCCGTCCGAGCTCCTGGAGCAGCGACGAGCTGCGGCGCCCGATGCGATGCAGGGCTCCGGCCCGGTTGAGCGGAACGCGGACGATACGGCTCTGCTCGGCGAGGGCCTGAAGAATCGCCTGGCGGATCCACCAGACCGCGTAGCTGATGAACTTGATGCCCTTGGTCTCGTCGAACTTGTGGGCGGCCCGGATCAGGCCGAGGTTGCCCTCGTTGATCAGGTCCGAAAGCGGCACGCCCTGGTTCTGGTATTTCTTCGCGACCGAGACGACGAAGCGCAGGTTCGACCGGACCAACTTGTCGAGCGCCTCCTCCTCCCCCTTCCGGATCAGACGGGCGAGCCGTACTTCCTCAGCCCGATCGATCAGCGGATACTGGCTGATCTCTTTCAGGTACTGATCCAGAGAACCTTCCCGGAATGATCTGCGTTGGGTGGAGAAGGTCATGGAGAGGGTCGTGGCGGGAAGTGGATTCTGCTCGTGTTTCCGGGCGCGGGCTTGACGGGCATCCTTCGCACATCTGACATCATTGGGGTCCGAGCGCGCCGGCGCAACTACCCCCCCGCACATCCACCGGTCGGTGAAGGGTTGCGGACGCGCAGTTTATCAGCGTATCAGCATGCCGATCCTCCCCCAGCGGATGTCCTGCAGCCAGGGCAGGTCGTCCGGCGCCGCGGGATCGAACGAGAAGTAGACGAACCACGGCCGCCCCCGGATGGCGGAGCGCGGGATGAAGCCGAGGTAGCGGGAGTCCTCGCTGTCGTCGCGGTTGTCGCCGAGCACGAAGAAGCTGTCGGGCGGCACCACGAGCGGTCCCCAGTTGTCGCGCGTGGGCGGATAGGTCCGCCTCGTTCCGGCCACCAGGTAGTTCGACTGCCACAACATCTCGGGATTCACGACGTCGCCCCGCCGATCGACATGGCGCGCGTACGGCTCGACTACCGGGCTTCCGTCGAGGTACAGCTGCTTGTTCTTCATCGCCAACGTGTCACCCGGCACGCCGACGAGCCTCTTCACCCAGAAACGGTGCGGGTAGATCGGCGGGTTGAAGACGATCACGTCACCCCGCCTCGGCTGCTCGAAGGCTGGAAGATGCAGGTGGGTGCCCGGAATCTCCGCCCCGTAGACCGCCTTGTTCACGAGGAGGAAGTCGCCGACGAGAAGCGTATTCTCCATCGACGCCGTGGGAATGCGGAACGCTTCGACGACGAACGTACGAACGCACAGGAACAGCACGAACGCCACCGCGATCGACCTCGTCCAGATCCATGCCGTAGACAGAGGCCCGCGCTCCCGACGCCGCCGGCCCGCGTCGGAAGGGGCGACCGCCTCGCGCGCTACCGGTTCCCGTTCGGGCTCTCGCACGACCGCACGCTCCTGGATGACGTGGGCTCCGCCCGCCCTGGACGGGAGCCCGGGCGACCGCGACGCCTGCATGCGGCGCCGCACCGCCCTGGGTTATCGTACCACGGCCGGCCGCCTCAGGCTACGCTTTTCCAGTCCGAACCGCACCCGTACCTTCACGCAACGTCTCTCGCTGCCGGGATCTCCATGCCGGTGTCGTCTCCACTTCGCCCGGGCCGTTCCCGGAGCCCCTTCACCCTCGCGGCGGTCGTCGTCGTCCTCGCGGCGCTGGCCTGGGCGCTGCGGGGAGCCGGCTCGCCCCGAGTCCGCACCGGATCCGGCCAACAGGCCGCCCGACCCTGCGGCTCCGCGCCGGGCTGTGCCAGCGGCCGTGCGGGACACGGTACGCCCCCCACCTCCCCTCCGGTGCTCCACGCAAAGCGGGCCTGTCTCGACGTCGGGTACCTCTGTGCCGGACTGGCTCATGCGGACACGATCACGCTCCGTCGCTGGAAGGGGTTCCACGGCACCATCGTGGTCCACGTGCCCCCGCCGCCGGGTGTCGACCCGACTCAGGCCCGCCTGCTTCAGCGGGCCGCCGAAGACGGCATCCGGGCGTGGAACGGCCAGCCGTTTCCGATTCGCGTGGACGAGCGCAGCTCTCCCCGAGCGAGCTTCTCCGTGCAATGGACGCCTTCTCTCGGTGAACGGAGGATCGGCCTCGCTCGCACCCAGTGGTCGCGCGCGCAAGGCCTGCGGGTCGTGGCGCTCGAGCTCGCGACCCGAAGTCCGTTCGATGCGAGCCGGGTCGTGGACCCGCGCCAGCTCCGTCTGACCGCCGCCCACGAAATGGGGCACGCGCTCGGGCTGGAGCACAGCGATTCGCCTGGTGACGTCATGTACCCGACGAATACCGCCGGCAAGCTGAGCGCGCGCGACTATCGGACGATGCAGGCGCTCTATTCCCTCCCGGACGGGACCGAGATCGTGCGCTGAGCGTCCCCTACCCGCCGAGCGAGCCGAACGCCACACGGCCGCCGACGAAGAGAGCACGTCCCGGCGCGGGGAATCCCACGATCTCCTCGTACGATTCGTTGAGGAGGTTCTCGCCTCGCACGGTGAGGCTGACGCCCGGCCGATCGCCCTCCGGCGCCCACAGCTCGACGTCGGCACCGAGCGACAGCGTCTCGTAACGGGGCAGTACGACGCGCCTCGCCGGATACGTCCGGAAGTCGCGACCCGCGCGGTTTCCGACGAGCTTCAGCTCGGTCGTCAGGGACACCCGGGCACCCGCCGCATACCTCGCGCCCAGCGTCGCCATCTCGGTCGGCCGACGCAGAAGGCGCTCCCCCTTCACGAACTCCGCACCCGGCCCCTGGTCGAGTCCGGCGTCGAGCACGCGCGTGCGGAGCCACGTCCAGGACGCCCGCAGGGCAACCGGCCCACGATGCGCGGCCGCCTCGGTCTCGAGCCCCGAGGCGGACGCCGCGGCGACATTGAAGAAGTTGGGGGCGTTGGGTGAAGGGGCTGTCGCCGTGTACTGGATCAGGTCCTGGAAGCGCTGCGCGAAGTACGAGGCCCGAACCGTGAACGCTCCACCCGCCAGCGACTCGTCGACTCCGACCTCCCACGAGCGTGAGCGCTCGGGGCTCAGGTTCGGGTTTCCCTTCGCGAAGCCCGTCGCGTAGTTCTCGTAGAACGTCGGCTCCTTGATGCCGACCCCCATCGAGGCGCTGAGTCTCGGCCCGACGGCCCCGAGCGGCCGCCACGTGAGACCCACCTGCCACGTGCCCAGACTACCGAAGCGCTCGTTGTCCTCCAGGCGTGCTCCGACGTTGAACGCGGCCGCGCCGCGTTGCCCGCTCAGGTAGGCGTAGTACGCACGATCCCATCGCTGGTACGAGCTCTTGCCGGAGCTGTCGCCCCACTGGCTCGACGACGAGGTCGCCGACCGCTGTCGCTCCTGCTCGAGCTCCCAGCCGAGGGTCGCCGTCAGCCCCGAAAAGCGATAGATGGCACGCAGGTTGGCCGACGTCCTCCGGATGTGATCGAGGCTGGTCGAGGCGAAGTAGCCCAGCGTGTCGGCCGGACCGTCGGGCGGGTCGTCCGTGCCTCCGCGTGTGCGGGTGAGGCCGAGCTGCCCCTGGAGCTCCACTCCACCGCCCACGAAGCGCGTGACGTCCGCACTCGCCACGAGATCGTGGCCGTACGTGTATTGGTTGTGATCGACGAGACGTCCGGACCCGTCGGTCGGGAAATGGTACGTGTGGCTGCCGAGTTGCAGCGCCACACGAGCGGTCGTGGCCCCGTCCGGCCGGAAGCGCGCCGTTCCGCTGAACGCCGTGTTCCGGTAAGCGTTGTTGAACGGGAGGGTGCCATTCGTCGTGAGCCGGGACAGCCCGAAGGAACCGGAGACGCGCTCCCCTCCCCCCGATCCGGACACCGACCACCGCCGACGGCCGTACGACCCCGCACGCGCGCTCACCTCGACGTCCGCGGGCCCCTGTCCGTCCTTCGTGATGATCTGGATCACGCCGGACACGGCATCGGATCCGTACAGTGCGCTGGCGGGCCCGCGCACGATCTCGATCCGTTTGACGTCGTCCAGCGTGAGCGACGAGAAGTCGAACGCTCCCCCGGGCTGGTTGACCTGGACTCCGTCCACCAGCACGAGCACGTAGTCGCTCTCACCCCCTCGCAGGAAGAGCGACGTGGTCGCGCCCGTGGAGCCGCCTTGCACGACATCCAGGCCAGGCACCTGCTTCAGCGCTTGTGCGACGCGGGTGAGACCCTCGGCCCGTAGCTTCGCCCCGTCGAGCACGGTCACATGGGTCGCGACCGCCGAGAGGGGGCGGGCCGTCGGACTCGCCGTGACCACGAGTCCCTCGAGGATGTACGGATTCTGCTGTGCCGCCGTGGGCAGTGGAAGAACGAAGAGCAGGGAGAGCGATGCCGACAGCGCGGCGAGCGTACGTGTCATCGTAGAAGCGTCCCGTTCCGGTCCGGGAGAGAACGGGATACCTCGAGACGCGCTCGAGCCTGCCCGCCCCCCCTCGGAGACGATGGCGATGGCGCGAGTGGGTCAGGTCTCCTGGCTCGAGGCCGCGGTGCTCGCCTTCCCGGGGACGAATCCCCAGTGGCATCGGGTGAGCACGCGTTCCGGTCGAACGCCCAGGGGGCGTCGCCCGAACCTCTCACAGTGGCGGGGCCGCGCCGGACTCTCACCGGCTTCCGTTATGACCCACCCGCCGTTTCAGTTGCTTCGTCGGAAGCTAGGGGCTCGCCGGGGCGGCGAGCAAGCGGGCACTCCGGATCACCGCCGACGGCGGCCATGCGGGCCGCGCGGACCGTCTCCTACTCGTCCCGTACGAGTCCGTACTTCTCGATCTTCTTGTAGAGATTGGAGCGGGGCATGTCGATGCGGCGGGCCGTCTCGGCGACGTTCCAGTCGTTCTCGTGCAGCTTCTGCAGGATGTAGGCGCGCTCGGCCCGGTCCTTGAAATCAGAGAACGTCTCGGCCCGCAACAGCTCGCCGGCGAGCCCGGCCGGCGACGTCCGCCCGGTCGCGAGGAGCTGCACGTCGTCCAGACCCACCGTCTCGCCGGTGGCGAGGATGAGCAGGCGCTCGACCGTGTTCCGCAGCTCCCGTACGTTGCCCGGCCATTCCAGGCCCGAGAGCGCCTCGACCGCCTCGTCGGTGAACCTCCGCGAAGCGACGCGGTCGGCCTTGACCATGAGCTCGGTGAAGTGCCGGACGAGCATCGGGATGTCCTCTCTCCGCTCGCGCAGCGGCGGCACGTTGATCGGAACCACGTTGAGCCGATAGAAGAGGTCCTCGCGGAACGAGCCCTCCTCGATCTCGTGGGGGAGATCCTTGTTCGTGGCCGCCACCACGCGCACGTCCACCTCGATCGCGCGCGCTCCGCCGACGCGAGTCACGACCCCCTGCTCCAGCGCGCGCAGCACCTTGGCCTGGGCGGCCAGCGACATGTCCCCCACCTCGTCCAGGAAGAGCGTCCCTCCGTCGGCCTGCTCGAACTTGCCGGCCCGGTCCTGAACCGCGCCGGTGAACGACCCCTTCATGTGCCCGAACAAGGCGGATTCGATCAGCTCCGAGGGGATGGCCGCACAGTTGACCTCGACGAACGGGCCGGCGGAGCGGTCGGAGAGACGATGGATCGCCCTCGCCACGAGCTCCTTTCCGGTCCCGTTCTCCCCGGTGATGAGCACGCGCGCGTCGGTCGGCGCGACCCGTTCCACCCGCTCGAGCACCTGACGGACCTGGTAGGAGTTGCCCACGATCTCGTAGTGGCTCTCGACCTCCGACCGGAGGGCTTCCATGTTCTGCGTCAGCCCCTTCAGGTCGAGCGCCCGCTTCAGCGTGACGAGGAGGCGATCCGTATCGAGCGGCTTCTCCAGGAAGTCGTAGGCGCCCTTGCGCGTCGCCTCCACAGCGGTCTCGATCGAGCCGTGACCGGAGATCATGATCACCAACGCGCCGGGATCCTCCTCGCGGAGCCGCTCCAGAACCTCCAGACCGTCCAGGCCCGGCATCTTCACGTCGAGGAAAGTCACGTCGGGATGAAACGTCGACGCCTTGTCCAGCGCGTCCGGCCCGTCGCCCACCGACACGACCTCGTGTCCCTCGTATTCGAAGACCTGCGCGAGAACGTCCCGGATCCCGGGTTCGTCGTCGACGATGAGAAGCTTGGCCATGTCGACCCTCAGCGCTTGGCCAGCAGCACGAGGCTGTCGCGCTGCACGAAGGCCGAGGAGAGCCCGTCGGGAAGCGGCACCACGAGCCCGTCCTTCGGAAGATTGGGCCGGCGGTCGGCTCCGAGTCCGGAGAGCACTTCGGCAATCATGGCTTTCGGGATGGGAACGTGCACGATGTGCATTCGATCGACGATGAACGCAAGGTGTTGCTGGTCGACCCGCACCAGCGATCCCCCCATCTCGACCAGGGCCGTGTCGGGAAGGATGCCGGCCACCTTGTCGAGGTGCGGAAGGTGGGGGAATGCGTGTACGGCCACCCGCGCCGAGACGTTCACCCGTCCGTCCGAAAGCGCGACAGTCGGCTCGTTCACGCCCGGTGGCACGATGCCCGGCAACGCATAGCGGAGCACGGAGGTCAACTGGTTGCTCCCGAGCGCCATCCGGTCCCGACCCTTCCCGTCCCGGAAACGCTGGAACCGGGCGAGCGTCGAGTCGGCGATCGCCTGGGACGGCCCGGGCGTGGAGGCGTTCCCCGCCACGGCCACCGAGTCCGCGTGGAGACCGAACAGGCGTTCCAGCGGCGGGAAGACCTTCCCGCCCCAGCGGAACCCCACGTAGGCGGCCGCCACGAGGATCACCGCCGCCAGCAGCTTCTTGATCAGACCGATCACCGATGGTCGCTCCGAAAGATCAGGATGAGGTCAGCCGGGCGCTCGCGTGGACACTGTACTTGGCCCCCGCACGCGACAGGTGACTGCGCATCAGGTCGAGCGTGCGCACCTGCACCGTGCCGTGGAACTCGAGCCCGGCCATCAGGTCATCCAGTCCCCGGAACGCGCCCGCGCTGTCGTTCCGGTTGGCCCGGCCCAGCGTCAGGTGCGGATGGAACGCACGCGTTTCGGGCTCGAATCCGCAATCCCCCAGGGCCCACTCCACGTCCTGCTTGAGGCAACGGAGCTCGGGGCTGGCGTCGACGCCGAGCCAGACCACGCGGGGACGACGGATAGTCGGAAAGGCCCCGAACCCCTCGAGCGTCATGGGGAAGCTCCCCGTGGACGAAGCGACCCGCTCGATCGTGTCGGCGACCGCCTGCACACGATCCTCCCGCACCTGCCCGAGAAACTTCAGCGTGATGTGAAAGTTGTCCGGATCGATCCAGCGGACCGGAAGATCGGCATCCCGGAGATCCCGCGCCGCCCTGTGAATGCGCGTCCGTTCCTTCTTCGGAAGATTGAGAGCGACGAAAAGCCGCATCTTCCCCCACCCTGGCTTGTGTGAACTCAGGATACCGCGATCGCCCGTGGGCGTACGATGGCCTCCACTCCCTCCAGCGCCCGGTCGACGTCTTCGTCGGTCGACGCCCATCCGACCGAAAGCCTCGTGGCTCCGGTTTCCAACGTGCCGAGGACCCGATGGGCCTCCGGGGCACAGTGCAGCCCCGAACGGACCTGGACGTCCCATTCTCTGTCGAGACGGGTGGCCAGGGTCGACGGATCGGCACGCTCCGTCGTGATCGTCACGATTCCGACACCGTCCGCCGCCGCCGGAGACCGTACCTGAACGCCCTCGATGGCCGCAAGGCCTGCGCGAAGCCGAGCTTTCAGGCGCGCCTCGTGCTCGGCGATCGAGGCGACGCCCCGCTCGAGGACGTAGGTGATTCCCGCGGCGAGCCCGACGATTCCAGGTGCGTTCAGGGTGCCCGCCTCGAGACGGTCCGGCATGGCCGGGGGCATCTCGCGCTGCTCCGAGTTGCCGCCGGTGCCTCCTCGCAGGAGAGGCTCGACGTCCACGCCGTCCCGCACCCACAGGCCACCGGTCCCCTGGGGTCCGAGAAGCCCCTTGTGCCCCGTGAACGCCGCCATGTCCACCCCGTCCGCGGCGCATGAGAGGGGCACATGCCCCGCCGCCTGCGCCGCGTCGAACAGGACCAGGGCGCCCGCCTCGTGGGCGAGCCCGGCCAGATCGCCGAGCGGGAGGACGTTCCCCAGCACGTTCGACGCGCTGTTGACCACCAGTACCTTCGCACCCTCGAGGAGGCGCGCGGCCTCGTCGAGATCCACGGTGCCTTCGGGGGTGCCGGAAATCATCCGGACCTCGACACCGCGCGTCCGCTCGAGGTACGCCGCCGGCCGCAGAACGGCGTTGTGATCGTACGCGGACACCACGAGGACGTCGCCGGGGCCCAGCGTTCCCCACAGAGCCGTGTTCAAGGCCTGCGTCGCATTCTGGAAGAAGGCGACCCGCCCCGGATCTCCGCTCACGCCGAGCACACCTTGAACCGCTTGCCGACAGGCGAAGGCGCGCCGTCCCGCCTGGATCGCGGCCCCGTACCCTCCCCTGCCCGGGCTGGCACCTTCGTCCAGCAGGAAGGTGGACATCGCCGCCGCGACGGCACGGGGCCGGGTGGCCGAGGTGGCGGCGTAGTCCAGATAATGGCTCATGGCGGGATTCGCTCCGGGGTGTGGTACCCGCTCGTCCGGGGCGCTCGAGGACGGTCGGGGCTCGAAACCTAGGTCCCCGGCCCTTCCCGGGACAACGGCGGAAGCGGTGCCCGGGCCTCGTCCTTGCCCTCGATCGGGTTCAGATACATCCGCTGCGTAGGATAGGCGAGGTCGATGTCGGGCGCTTCCGCGAACGCATCGAGGATCCGCTCCCACAGCGCCTGAGCCGTTCCACGACGCGTCCGAGCCTCGCACAGGTAACGGATCGTGAGCAGCACGCCGCTGTCCTGAACGGAGGTGTACACGGTCGACGTGAGCGTCCGGTAGTGGATGAGGAACCGGGTGGCCGTCCGGCGCAGGGTCTCGCCGGCACGCTCGCTGAGGTCGGCCGTCTCTTCGCGGGCGATCTTCTCGAGGAGCGTCTTGGCCTTGCGCCAATCGCTTTCGAAGGTCACGAGGACCCCGAGCTCGTTCCACAGGAACGGGAAGTCGGCCGAGTAGTTGGCCAACGGCTCCTGGAAGACCAGGGAGTTCGGCACGTGGATGATGCGCCCCGTGCTCTGGTCGGCGCCCACCCAGTTGCCGATCTCGAGCATCGTGAACTGGAAGATGCGGATGTCGACCACGTCGCCGGCGTGCTGCCCGATCTGGATCCGGTCCTCCCGGTTGAAGGGTCGACGCCACATGATGAAGACCCAACCGGCGAGATCCTCGACGAGATCCTTGAGGGCGATGGCCACGCCGGCGGAGACGAGGCCCAGGAACGTCCCGACCGACTGGATTGCCTCCAGCCAGAGCTGCAGGAGGAGCAGGATGCCGACGAAGAACGTCGCGTAGGCTGTGCCCTTGGACCACTTGTAGCGCAGAGGAGCGTCGTGGACTCTCCGGTCCACGACCATGAGAACAACCCGCCGCACGACGATGAGCAGCAGGGCGAGCACCAGGGACTCCACGAGCTTCCGCTGGACCAACGGGGGAAACGAGTGGGTGCCCGTAGTGAGGCCGGTCGCGATGCCAGGGATGCTGTCCTGCATGGCGTCCTCCTGTCTCCTTGCTCGGTCCTGCGAGCTCCGCGAGCGTGCTTTGCCGCCCGGCGTCGGCGTCTCCTACCGACGAACGAGGCGGCCCCGTCCTCCCGAGGTGATGACCACCACCGCTCCCAGGATGATGGCAGCCGCGAGCAAGGAGCGATAGGTCAGCGGCTCATCCGCCACGGACCACCCGAGGAAGAGCGCGACGACGGGATTGACGTACGCATACGTCGACACGCGGGCCGGCGTCGAGACCGACAGCAGCCAGATGTAGCACGCATAGCCGACCAGCGATCCGAACACGATCAGGTACAGGAGGGCGAGCGCGGACTTCTCGGAGATCGCGACCAGGTGCACTGCTCCCGCTTCGCCGGTCACGATCGAGCCGACCGTGAGCACTGCGCCCCCGACGAGCATCTGCATCGCGACCCACAGCCGCGGACGGGACGGTTTGGGAGCGTGGCGGGAATAGATCGAGCCACTCGCCCACGCGAGCGAGGCACCCACCAGGATGAGCCCTCCGAGAAGCTCGTGTCCGCCTCCGGCCCCCGCGCCCGGCGCGCCGGCGAGCACGGCGATGCCCGCGAAGCCGGCCACGAGCCCGACGCCGACGCGCCGGCTCGGTCGGACACGTGCGCCCCATCCCCAGTCGACGAGCACCATCCAGAGGGGGACGGCGCCGACCAGGAGGGCGGTCAGCCCGGAGGGGACCCACTGCTCCGCGTAGACGACGCCCGCGTTGCCCACCCCGAGCAGCAGCGTTCCGACGACCGCCGCCCCGCCCCACTCCCGAGCCGTGGGCCGGGGTGCGCCCCGAGCCCGCACCCAGCCGTAGAGGACGGCACCCGCGACGAGGAAGCGTGCGGCCGCCATCGTCAGGGGCGGGATCGTCTCGATGGCGAAGCGGATCGCCAGGTACGTCGAGCCCCAGATCAGGTACACGAGCGCGAAGGCGGTCACGACCTTCGCGGTGGAGGGCGCCTCGACGGCGGACGAAGAAGCGGCGGTGAAGGCGCCGGCACGCGGGATGGGCACGTTGTCCTGGCGGAGTCCGTGTTCTGGGAGCTGGCGCCTCGCCTCGGCGCGGTCGGGCCACCGCTCCGGGCCGTCGGGAAGGACGCGTCTACCGAAGGCGCCCCACGCTACCGTCCGTCGGCGATGCAGGCAACCCGGGGTTCACCGGCCGGGCGGGCCCGCTCACACCCTGCTCCGATCCATCCCTCGGTACTGGAGCGCCTCGAGCGCGTGCGCTTCCCGGATCCGGGCGCAGCGCGCCAGATCCGCGATCGTGCGGGCGACCTTGAGCACGCGGTGATACGCACGCGCCGAGAGCCCCATGTGGTCGACACCTTCCTGCAGTACGCGCGCCACCCCCCGTGAGGGTCGGCACCAGCGTCGGATCTCAGCCGGTCCCATCTGGGCGTTCGCATGGATGCCCTCGAGCTCGGCGAACCGGACCCGCTGGCGCTCCCGGGCCTCGATCACCCGCGCCCGCACCTGCTCGCTGGCCTCACCCGCCCGGTCCGCCGCCAGGCTCCGGAACGGCACGGCCGGCACCTGGATGTGAAGGTCGATGCGGTCCATGAGCGGGCCCGACACCCGGGCCCGATAGCGAGCGATCTGCGTGGGATCGCACAGGCAACGGTCCGTACCGTCGCCGTGGTAGCCGCACGGACAGGGATTCATCGCCCCGATCAGAAGGAATCGGGCCGGAAATCGAGCGGAGCCCCTCGCGCGGGAGATCCGGATCGTTCCATCCTCCAGCGGCTGCCGAAGAACCTCGAGCACGTTGTGGCGGTACTCCGCCATCTCGTCCAGGAAGAGGACTCCGTGGTGCGCGAGGCTGACCTCACCCGGCCGGATCGGCACGCCTCCACCGACGAGCCCCGCGTCGCTCACGGTATGGTGCGGCGCCCGGAACGGGCGGCGCGTGACGAGGGCGGCCCCGCTCGGGATCCTTCCTGCGACCGAGTGCACACGCGTGACCTCCAGGGCCTCCGGAAGCGTGAGCGGGGGAAGGAGGCCGGGCAACCGACGGGCGAGCATCGTCTTGCCCGACCCGGGAGGGCCCACGAGCAACACATTGTGGGCGCCAGCCGCCGCCACCTCCAGGGCACGCTTCGCCTGCTCCTGCCCCCGGACATCCAGGATATCGACGCCGCTCGGCTCGGGAGCTCCGAGAAGCGCGGCGGCGTCGATGCGCAGGGGCTGAAGGTGCGGGCCCCCGTCGAGATGCGAATGGACATCCCCCAGCGTGCGCGCGCCGAGGACGTCCAGCCCCTCCACGACCGCCGCTTCGCCCGCATTCTCCTCGGCCACCACCAGGGTATGGATCCCCGCTCGGCGGCACCGCGCCGCCACGGGGAGCACGCCGCGGACGGGGCGAAGCGCTCCGCTCAGGCTCAGCTCGCCGAGAAAGGCGGTCCGGCCGATCCGCTCCGCTTCCAGGTGCCCCGCCGCGGCGAGCAGCCCCACCGCGATCGGAAGATCGAACGCGCTCCCCTCCTTCCGAACGTCCGCTGGCGCGAGGTTGACGGTGATTCTGCGCTGAGGCAGGGGATAACCGGCATTTCGCAACGCGGCGCCCACACGTTCCCTACCCTCCCGCACCGCGCCCTCCGCGAGCCCCACCACGGAGAACGCCGGCAGGCCGGGAGCCAGGTTGACCTCGACCTGGACCAGATAGCTGTCCACGCCCTGGACGGCGGCCGTGAGAATGCGTGCGAGCATGCCCGAACGTGCGCGACGTCGCCCGAATCCGGAATAGCGGAATGGGTCGTCTTCGGTGACGCGGCCCGCGATCTACTTCACGGCGAACTCGGGCGGGTGCTTCGTGTGGAAGTCCGTCGCGTCCTGGAAGGCCTTGGCGAGCCTCAGCGCATCGGCATCGCCCCAGAGCCTGCCGACAAACGAGATGCTCGTCGGGGTCCCGTCGTCCCTGAAGCCGCTCGGCACGACGGCCTGCGGCTGGCCGGTCAGGTTCGTCATCTGGAGGACACCGTCGTTTCCGTGCCCGCCGAAGGACGGCGTCACGAACACGTCGACACCCTCGAGCGCCGCTTCCAGCGCGCCCATCACCATCCTCCGCACCCGATTCGCCTGCAGGTACTCCACGGCCGGGATGAGCTGGGCTGTGCGGAACGTGTTCGGCCAGCTCTGGGGCGTCTGGCGGGTCAGAAGCGCGTCCCGGCCCGAGCGGGTGAGCTCGTCGAACGCCGTGGCGGCCTCCGCGTCGAGGATGATGCCGAGCGCGCTGAGCGGGTATTCGTCCGGCAGCGCCACCGGCACGAGCTCAACGCCCAACTTCTTCACCACGTCGAGCGCGGCGAGGTCCATCGCCTTGCCGCGGTGATCGGCCTCGAAGGCCTTCTCGAAGTACCCGACCTTCAGTCCACGGAGACCGTCGCTGACGTCCCAGTTGAACGGAACCGTGCGCGCCGTGGGGTCGACTCCGTCCGCACCGTTGATGGCATCGAGAACCAGCGCACAGTCCTCCGCGCTACGGCACAACGGCCCGAGCTTGTCCATCGTCCACGAGAGCGCCATCGCCCCCGCGCGACTGACACGCCCGAACGACGGCCGCAGGCTGCTCGCGCCGCAGCGCGTCGAGGGCGAGATGATCGAGCCGAGTGTCTCGCTCCCGATCGAGAAGCCCACCAGCCCGGCCGCCGTGCACGCCGCCGGCCCGGCCGACGAGCCGCTCGAGCCCTCCTTCAGGTCCCACGGATTGCGCGTCTCGCCGCCGAACCAGTAATCACCCATCGCGAGGGCGCCCAGCGTGAGCTTGGCCACCAGCACCGCCCCCGCATCGTCCAGACGCTTCACGACCGTGGCGTCCTCGTCGATCACCTGGTCCTCGTAGGGCTTGGCACCCCAGGTGGTCTTGTAGCCCCGCACGGCCAGGAGATCCTTCGCTCCCCACGGGATCCCGTGCAGCGGCCCCCGGTACCGGCCGTCGGCGATCTCCGCGTCCGCGCGCTTGGCCAGACGCATCGCCCGGTCCTCGGTGAGCGTGATCACGGCCTGGAGCGTGGGCCCGTACCGCTTGAGCCGATCCAGGTACATCTCGGTCAGCTCCACGGACTTCACCTGTCGGGAGCGGACGAGCGCCGAAAGCTTCGTGACCGGCCAGAAGGCAACCTCCTCGAGGTTCGAGGGTCGCTGGACCGTCTCGTGCGTCATGCGGAAAGGGCGGGTGCCGGTCGGATACGGACGTCCCGGAAGCTGCGGATCGAAGATGACCGCCGGCGCGACGCTGTTCGGGATGGGGCGTTCGTGGAGCTTCTTGTACGAATCGAGGTCCCGGTCGAGTCCACGGAGCATCATCTCGCGCTCCTCGTCCGTGAACGAGATGCCCGCGACCTTCTCGGCGTCCGCCACGAGGGCCTTGGTGATCACCCCCTTTTCCTGCGCCCGTGCCCAGAGCACCCCCGGAAGGAGCGTACCGGCGAGGCCGGCGGCGGAGAAGTAGCCCATGAAGGCCCTGCGATCGAGCGTGCGCGCTTCGATCCGGGTGGCGGCGGACGCCTCTTCCTCGTTCCCGGAAACCCCTGACAGATGGTCCATCTCGGTCCTCTCCGGCGGCAGCTTGAAAGCCGATACCTTGGGGTAGGAGTTCGCCCGCCGCAAGCGTAGGGATATGCCCGCTTGTGTCTATATGCGGGTCCGGATACCATTGGGCCCTCGGCCGGCGCGGGAAATGCCGCGGATCGGACCGTCTCAGACGAAAATCGGATCCACGAAGGGAGCGCGTCCATGAAGGTCGCCGTCCTCAAGGAGACACGGCCCGGGGAACGCCGCGTGGCGCTCGTACCCCAGGGCGTTCAGGCACTCATCAAGTCGGGGCTGGAGGTCACCGTCGAATCGGGGGCCGGCTCCGCGTCCGGAGCTTCGGACGACGACTACCGGGAGGCGGGAGCCACGGTAGCGTCGAGCACGTCCGAAACGCTGAAGGGCGCCGACATCGTTCTCCATCTCAATCCACCGTCGGCATCCGACCCGGACGAAGTCTCCGGCCTGCCGGAAGGCTCCATCCTGGTCTCGTTCCTGAACCCGCTCGTGAACACCGAGCTGGTGAAGAAGCTCGCCGCCGGAAAGGTCACGTCCATCTCGATGGAGCTGGTCCCCCGGATCACGCGTGCCCAGTCGATGGACGCCCTCTCGTCGCAGGCCACGGTCGCAGGATACAAGGCCGTGCTCCTGGCCGCCGACCAGCTCCCCAAGTTCCTGCCGATGTTCACCACCGCCGCCGGGACGATTCGTCCGGCCAAGGCGCTGGTGCTCGGAGCCGGCGTGGCGGGCCTCCAGGCCATCGCCACCGCGAAGCGGCTCGGCGCGGTCGTCGAGGCCTTCGACGTGCGTCCGGCCGTCAAGGAGCAGGTGCAGAGCCTGGGCGCGAAGTTCCTCGAGACCGAGCACGAAGTGGTCGCCGAAGGGGAAGGCGGCTACGCGAAGGAGCTCTCCGAGGAGCAGCACAAGAAGGAGCTCGAGCTCATCGCGGAGCACATCGCGGACGCCGACATCGTCGTCTCGACCGCGCAGATCCCGGGACGCAAGGCCCCGGTGCTGATCACCGCCGAGATGGTGAAGTCGATGAAGTCGGGGTCGGTCATCGTCGACCTCGCCTCCGAGACCGGCGGCAACTGTGAGCTCACCAAGCACGGCGAGACGGTCGTCGAGAACGGAGTCCGCGTCGTCGGGCCCGAGAACATCCCGGCGAGCATCCCCGTCCACGCGAGCCAGATGTACTCGAAGAACATCGTGACGATCCTCGGCGAGTTCGTGAGCAAGGAGGGCGAGCTCACGCTGGACTTCGAGAACGACGTGGTGGGCCCCTCGACGGTGACCCACCAAGGCGACGTCGTGAACGATCGGGTCAAGCAGACCCTGGGCGCGTGAGCTTCTTCCGCCCCGGTCCCCAAGAGAACGAAATGGTCACGCCCAACTCCGAGGAGAAACCATGGGCGAGTTGCTGATCGGACTCTACGTGTTCACGCTCGCGACCCTCGCGGGCCGCGAGGTGATCACCAAGGTCCCCCCAACACTCCACACCCCTCTGATGTCGGGATCGAACGCGATCTCCGGCATCTCGATGGTCGGCGCGCTGATCGTGGCGGGCGAGGCCAAGGGAACGACGCAGATCGTGCTCGGCATCATCGCGCTCGCCATGGGTGCGATCAATGTGGTCGGCGGCTTCATGGTCACCGACCGCATGCTGGCCATGTTCAAGAAGCGGTAGGGGGAGACGAACCATGAGCCAGCACATGGCGGTCGAGCTGAGCTATCTCGTCTCCTCGATCCTCTTCTTCTGGGGCCTCAAGCGGCTGCAATCGCCCGCGACGGCCCGCGTCGGCAACCTGATCGCCGCGCTCGCCATGCTCATCGCCCTCGTGGCGACGGTGGTGGACGCCCAGATCCTGTCCTGGACGGACATCATCATCGGCGTGGCCGCCGGCAGCGTCTTCGGAGGCTTCTCCGCGCGCATGGTGGAGATGACCGCCATGCCGCAGATGGTCGGACTGTTCAACGGATTCGGCGGCGGCGCCTCGGCGCTCGTCTCGATCATCGAGTTCCTGAACATCGGCGGCAAGGTCGGTGTCTCGACGCACGGCGTGAGCATCATGGCCGGCGTCCTCATCGGTGGCGTGACGTTCTCCGGATCGATGATCGCGTTCCTGAAGCTCCAGGAATGGATGACCGGGAACCCGATCACGTATCCGTTCCAGAAGACGCTCAACGCGATCATGTTCCTGGCGGTCGTCGTGCTGAGCGCGATGATCATGGGCGTCGGGAACTACAGCGGCTCGCCGATCACGCTCTTCTGGATCGTCACCGCGCTCTCGCTCATCCTGGGCGTCACGCTCACGATCCCGATCGGCGGCGCGGACATGCCCGTCGTCATCTCGCTGCTCAACTCGTACTCCGGGTTGGCGGGCAGCGCGGCGGGCTTCGTGCTGATGAACATGGTGCTCATCATCGCCGGTGCGCTGGTCGGTGCCTCGGGCATCATCCTCACCATGATCATGTGCAAGGGGATGAACCGGTCGCTGCTCAACGTCGCCTTCGGCGCGTTCGGCGGCACTGCGGGTGTCGACAAGTCGCAGATCGGCAAGCGCCCGGTCCGGTCCGCGGACGCGGACATGGTGGCGGCAGAGCTCGGCTACGTCCACTCGGTCATCGTCGTGCCGGGCTACGGTCTCGCGGTGGCGCAGGCACAGCACGAGCTCCGCAAGGTGGGAGATCTCCTGGAGGAGCGCGGCGTCGACGTGAAATACGCCGTCCACCCGGTGGCGGGCCGCATGCCGGGGCACATGAACGTGCTCCTGGCCGAGGCCGACGTCCCTTACGACAAGCTCTTCGACCTCGAGGAGATCAACGACGAGTTCCCGAACACGGACGCGGTGCTCATCGTCGGCGCGAACGACGTGTGCAACCCGGCCGCCCGGGACCCGAACAGCGTCATCGCCGGCATGCCGATCCTGGACGTTGACAAGGCGCGCCGCGTGATCGTCATGAAGCGGAGCCTCTCTCCAGGGTTCGCCGGAATCGACAACGACCTGTTCTACATGGACCACACGCTCATGTTCTTCGGCGACGCCAAGAAGTCGATGGTCGACCTGGTCAAGGCGATCCGGGATCTCGCGTAGTCCCGAGCCGCCGCACGAGCGGAAGACGAGAAGGGGGGTGGGGGGGGGGCGGGCCCCCCCCCCGACTCGGGGGGCCGCCGG
>JBJKRT010000127.1:0-11235 GCA_046704545.1 Longimicrobiales bacterium | reverse complement strand
GCTCACGACGGCCGACGACACCGTCACCGACCGGATCGGCTTCAGGACGATCGCGACGCGAGGAACGAAGCTACTGCTCAACGGGAAGCCGATCTTCCTCAGGGGGATCACCGTCCACGAGGAGGCGCCCAACGAGGCACGCAGAGCGTACAGCCGCGAGGATGCCCGGACGACGCTGGAGCGCGTGAAGGAGCTGAACGCCGATTTCGTTCGCCTGGCACACTATCCCCACGACGAGGCGATGCTGCGCATGGCTGACTCGATGGGGATCCTCGTCTGGGCGGAGGTGCCAGTCTACTGGACCATCGACTGGACGAATCCGGGGACGTTGGCCAGCGCCAGGCGGCAGCTGTCCGAGATGATCACGAGGGACCGGAATCGTGCCGCCGTCATCCTCTGGTCGGTCGCCAACGAAACACCCCGCGACAAGAATCCCGAGCACGGGCCGAGGCTGACGTTTCTCCGCGCGCTCATCGACCACGTGCACGCGATGGATCCCACCCGACTGGTGACGGCCGCGCTCGAGCCCCGTTACGTCGGGCGGCATACGATCATGCTCGACGATCCCCTCGGGAAGTACCTCGACGTCCTCGGCAACAACGAGTACCTGGGCTGGTACGACGGCACCCCGGAGAAGGCCGACAGCATCACGTGGAAGAGCGCCTTCGACAAGCCGCTGATCATGAGCGAGCTGGGTGGAGGGGCGCTCCAGGGACTGCACGGGAGCCCGGAAACCCGCTGGACCGAGGAATTCCAGGCGAAGATCTATCGGCATCAGATCCCGATGCTCCGGCGTATCCCGTTCCTCGCGGGCATGAGTCCGTGGACCCTCAAGGACTTCCGTTCGCCCAAGCGTCCCCTGCCCGGCATCCAGGACTACTTCAACCGCAAAGGCCTCATCTCCGAGCGAGGAGAGAAGAAGGAGGCCTTCGGCGTCCTGCAGCGGTTCTACGCCGAATTGAAGGCACGCACGACCGACGGCCGGGCGGGAGGATAAGGTCCCGCCCGGCGCCGACCGTCCGTGGATCCCCCCGGAGATTCAGAGTCGCCGAAAGGCGTCAAGGCAGGCCCGAGGTCGCCACCTTGTCTACGTCGATCTGCCACGCATGGATCGGGTGGTTCGGGTCCTTGCAGCCGGTGCAGACGCTCACGGCGGCCAGCAGCTCCTCGGCCTTCTCGGCGCTCAGGAAGACGAGCAGCATCCGTGAGTCGTACGGCGCGACCTGACCGTACCAGCCGGCCGTGCCCGTCCCGTGCCCTTCGACGGCGACCTCGCTGTACGCCAGGAGATGATGGTCGGCCAGGAGTCCCTCGACGGTGGCTGTGTCGTCCTCGAGGAACATGAGCATCACGAGCTTCATGGGATCATCTCCTCATGCGCCGGTGCCGGTGGGCGCCGGTTCGGGTGAATCCGAGGGCGCGGTGGGCGGCGTGGCGTCGCCGTCCGCGATCGAGCGCCGCTTGAGCAGGAAGTAGATGCCGGGGACCACGATCAGTGAGAGGACCGTAGAGGCCATCGACCCTGCCACGAGCGCCACGGCGAGTCCCTGGAAGATCGGGTCGAAGAGGATGACGAACGCGCCGATGATCACGGCGGCGGCGGTGATCACGATCGGTCGGGTCCGCACCGCCCCCGCCTCGACGATGGCCTCCCCGAGCGGCACGCCCGCGTCGAGGCGCGCTTCCAGGTAGTCGATGAGCAGGATGCCGTTGCGTACCATGATGCCGGCCAATGCGATCATGCCGATCATCGATGTCGCCGTGAAGAACGCGCCGACCAGGAGGTGACCCGGAGCGATCCCGATCAGGGTCAGCGGAATCGCCATCATCATGACCAGCGGCGTCACGAACGAGCCGAACCAGGCCACGATGAGCACGTAGATGAGCACGAGCGCTCCCGCGAATGCCACCCCGAGGTCCCTGAAGACCTCGTAGGTGATCTGCCACTCCCCGTCCCACTTCATCACCGGTCGCTCGGTGATCTGGGGTTGCCTGGTGTAGAGCCGGCCGAGCGGCTGGCCTCCGGCCACATGGATGCTGTCCAGGCTCTTCCTCATGTCGAGGATGGCGTACACGGGGCTCTCCTCGGTTCCCGCCACATCACCCATGACGTAGACCACGGGCTTGCCGTTCTTTCGGTCGATGACCTGCGGTCGCGTGCCGTCTGTGCGCTGGACGAGCTCACCCGCCGGTACCATCCGACCGGTCCTGGACGCGAGTCGGATTCGGCCCAGCCGGTTGATTCCGGAACGGTCGGGCTCATCGACCTGGACCCTAAGGGGCACCGGGTCGCGAGCGTCGGGATCGGAGATGTGCGAGACCACCTCTCCGCCCAACGCCACCCGAAGCGCGCCGACCACCTGCTCCTTCGCGACTCCTGAAAGCGCCGCCTTCTCGGCGTCCACGTTCAGGCGCACCTCCTTCTGCGGTGCGGCGAGGGACCAGTCGACATCGACGACGCCCGGTTGCGCCTCGAAGCGGTTCATGACCTGTCGGGCGACGCTGTCGCGCTCCTGCGCGTCGTCTCCGTAGACCTCGGCCACCAGGGTGGAGAGCACGGGCGGACCGGGCGGTACTTCCACGATCTTCGCCCGTGCTCCGGTCCCGGAGGCCGCGACGATGGAGTCCACCATCGGCCGCAAGGCCAGGGCGATGTCGTGGCTCTTGGCCGAGCGTTCCTCCTTGTCGACGAGGTTCACCTGCAGATCGGCGACATGCGGCCCCTTGCGGAGGTAGTAGTGCCGGATCATCCCGTTGAAGTTGAAGGGCGCCGCCACCCCCGCGTAGAGTTGCACGTCCGACACGTCCTTGGCGCCTCGCACCGCACGGCCGACGTCTGCTGCCAGCGCCTCCGTGGTCTCGAGCGGTGTGCCCTCCGGTAGATCCAGGATCACCTGGATTTCGTTCTTGTTGTCGAACGGGAGCATCTTGACCTTGACCCACCGGGTCAGGAACATTCCGCCCGCCCCCACCAACAGCACGAATACGGTGGCCAGGGCGCCCCACATGGCGGCGGGCCGTGCCAGCAGCGGCCGCATGAGCGCTCCGTACATCTTGTAGATGCGCGTATCCTGAAGCACGTACGGGCCATCGTCGTGATGGGCGTGCCCCTTGCCGAGCAATTTGTACGCGAGCCACGGCGTTATGGTCAGGGCGACGAGAAGCGAGAACACCATCGCGACCGTAGCCCCCACGGGCATCGGGCTCATGTACGGTCCCATGAGCCCGCTCACGAACAGCATCGGAAGCACGGCAGCGATGACCGTGAGCGTGGCCAGGATGGTGGGGTTGCCGACCTCGTCCACGGCCGCGAGCGCGGCCGCGCGGAGTGGGCGGTCTCTCATGCTGAAGTGCCGCTCGATGTTCTCCGCCACGATGATCGAGTCGTCCACCACGATGCCGGTGACGAAGATCAGGGCGAACAGCGTCACCCGGTTCAGCGTGTAGCCGAACACGTGGTATACGAAGAGCGTGAGCGCGAAGGTGAGCGGCACGGACATCATCACCACGACGGCGCTCCGCCACCCCATGGTCAGGAGGATGACCAGTCCGACCGAGAGCACGGCCAGCACCAGATGCTCCTGGAGCGTCGACACCTTCTGCCGGGCCGTCTCCCCGTAGTTGCGCGTGACCTCCGCGGTCACGTTGTCGGGGATGATACGCCCACGGACCTCGCTCAACCGGGCCTGGAGCGCTCGTCCGAGCTTGGTCGCATCGGAGCCGGGGCGCTTGGACACGGCCACGGTGACCATCGGAACCCAGTCGCCGTGGCGCCCCGACTGGAACGTGTAGTGCGTGACCTCCGCGGGGCCGTCGATCACCTTGGCTACGTCCCGAACCTGCACGAGGCCGCCGTCGCGCACGGCCAGCACCACGTTGCCGACGTCCTCCGCATCGGTCAGGAACGGACCCGCCGTCACGCGCACGACCTGATCGTCGGCCGTGTACGTGCCCGCGTCCATCTGAACGTTCGCACCCGAGAGACGCTGGGTGACCTGCAGCGGATCGATCCCGTACGTGGCCATCCGGTCCGGGTCCAGCTCGACCCTCATCTCTCTCGGGTAGCCGCCCACCACCTTGACGTCGCGGACGTCGGGAACCGTCTCCAGCTCCACGCGCAGCTCATCCGCGATGCGGCGTAGCGCTCCACCGTCCAATCCGCCACCATACAGGGTGGCGGTGAAGAACGGCACGTCGTTGATGGTGACGGTCTTCACGAGCGGGAACTGGAGGCCGGGAGGCATCCGGTCCGCGTGCTTCATCAGCGTGCTGTAGAGCTGGACCAGGCTCTTCTCCATGTCCCGGCCCACCTCGAAGCGCACCGTCACCAGCCCGAAGCCCGGCTCGGCGTGACTGTAGACGTACTTCACGCCCTCGATGCCCGAGAGCACATTCTCGAGCGGTACGAGGACACGGTTTTCCACCTCCTTCGGCGTGGCTCCGGGAAGCGGCAGGTAGAGATCGGCCAAGGGCACGATGATCTGCGGCTCCTCCTCGCTCGGCATGTGCGTCACGGTCCACGCCCCCACGCCCAGCGCCGCGGCCATGAGGAGCGGCGTAAGCTTCGACTGCAGGAAGAGCCCCGCCAGTCTTCCGGCGATGTTCTGCCTCATGAGCCCACCACTCCGGCGTCAGCAGGATGACCGCCCCCCTCACCGGGCGCGCTCCAGGGTTCCAGATGGGCCTTGGCGACCGGACGTCCGTCCGTGAGCTCCGGATCGGGATGGCGTACCACGGTGAGGTCGCCCGCAGGACCGGCCAGGAGCTCGACCGCGTCGTCCCGTGTACGTCCCAGCCTCACCCAGCGCAGCCGGAGCGTATCCGACTCGAGCGAGAAGACGCCCGTGAGCTGGCCATGGCGCACGATCGCGTCCGAGGGAACCCAGCGCGGACCGCGGTCGTTGCGGCGTACCTCGAGCCGAGCGTACGAACCCGGAATCAATCCTCCCGCTCCGGCGTCCAGGCTCGCTTCGACCCGGAAGGTCCGGCTTCCGTCTCCGAGCACCGGCACGACGCGGGCGACCCGGGCGATGCGGACCACGTCGTCGACGCGTACCGTCACGGAATCGCCCACCGACAGCGTTCCGGCTCCGCGTGCCGGCAGCTCGGCCACCACCTTGAGTCCGCTGGATCCCACCAGCGTGAACAGCGGTCGGCCCGGCGCGGCCAGGTCTCCCGGATCGACGTTGCGACGGCTGATGACGCCGTCGAAGGGAGCCCGCACCACCGCGTATGCTTCCTGGGCCTCGGCCTCGATCCTCTGAGCTCTGGCGCCCTCCAGCGCCGCCTTCGCCTGGTCGAGCTCCTGCTGCGACGCCACGCTGTCGGCATGGAGGTTGTCGATACGCTGATAGGAGCGTTCTGCGAGCGTCTCCTGTGCGCGGGCCGCCCTCACACGTGCGCGAATGTCCGCGGCGTCCAGTGACACCAGCGCCTCGCCCTTGCGGACATGGGCCCCGACATCCACGTGCACACGCTCGACGGTCCCGCTCATGCGTGTCGCGATGTTGGCCGTGCGCCGGGAGGTAACGACCGCCGGATAGCTCTCGATGGCCGGAGCACGCTGCACGGGCGAGACGGTCACTGCCGCCGGCTGCTCGGGCCGCGGTAGCCGGCCCGGCTCGTTGGAGCTGCATGCCGCCAGGACGAGCGCGGCGCTGAGCAAGGTCAGATGCTTCATCGGTCCGATCCTCCGGAGACGTCGTCGGTCGTGGTGCCGGTGAGGAACGCCAGGCGTGCCCTGGCGATGTTGAGAGCCAGGCGAGCGTCCACGGCCCGGGTGCGCAGGCCTGCTGCCTGCGCTTCGGCCGCGAGAAGATCGACTGTCGTGATGAGTCCTTCGTCGTAGCGCCTGCGCATGAGGTGGGCGGCTCCGTCTGCGGCGTGCGCGCCGGCGACAGCGGCTCTTGCTCCTTGGCGCGCCGACTCCACTGCCCGACGGGCTTCTGCCACCTGCGCTTCAGCCTCGCGAAGGAGCGCGGCATGCTTCGCGCGGGCCGCGTTTCGCATGGCGGAGGCCGCCTTCTGCATGGCCGAGATCTTGAAGCCGGTGAACACCGGCACCTTCAACTGGAATCCGATGGTCCAATCTCCCTCGGCGCCCGAGAATGCGTTCGGAGCATGCGACTCGAGCCGCGCGAACCCCTGGAGGCTCGGGAGACGGGCTCTGCTCGCCTGGCGCACGCGTGCGTCGGCCGCGCGCAGTCCGGCCTCCGAAGCTCGAAGGTCCATCCTGCTCTCCACGTGGACGTCCCCCTCCGGTGTGCCGAAGGAGAACAGCGTGTCCGTGGGGATGGGCACCTGCCCTTTTGGCCACCCCAGGACGACGGCGAGCCGTTCGCGAGCATCGGCTACGGCGCGCTCCGCATCGATGCGGCGGGCTCGGGCCCCCTCGCGAGCCGCTCGGGCCTGGAGCACATCGGCTTCGGTGAGCATGCCCTGCCCCAGCCGAAGCTCAGCGCGGTGCGCGTTGGCTTCCGCGGACTTCAACGCCGCTTCGGCCGCGTCCAGGCGCTGCTGGGCGCCCACCGCCTCCACGTAACGGGTCTCGACCTTGAAGACAGTGGCGCGCACCGCCCACCGTGCGCTCAGGCCCGCGGCCTCGGCGTTCGCGCGAGCCGCTTGGTAGGCAGCGTCGGCCGAGAAGTCGACGGGGGCCCACTGGACTCCGACCGCCCCGGTCCAGTCGGTGAGCGCATCGGGATGGTTCAGCGTCGCCGGGTCGAAGTCGTTCGACGTGAATCGGCCCTGCCGCAGGCGTCCGCCGAAGGCCGCGACCGGATCGTTCGAGCGGACCGCACCCGCCTCGACACCCACGGCCGGCCACCGGAACGCTCCCGAAGCGCGGCTATCCTGACGAGCGGCCTCCGCGCGCGCCCTTGCCATCGTCACGTCGGGACTCGAGCTGCGGGCTTCGGCGAGGGCTTCCCGGAGCGCGATCGGACGCTCCTGAGCCGCCGCCACCACCGTCGTCGCCAGCAGAGCGGCACACGGCAGGAGGATAGAGATACGAAGATTCATATGTCCATATGTCGTGGGTCGAAAAAAACGAGCCGCCGGCCGTCCGGTGACTCGGGTCCACACCATCAGCGAGATCCCGGCCCGGGGACGGTCGATCACACGTCTGGAGGCCCTCGGTGACTCGGGATGTCCCGAAAAGATAGGGACATTAATATGTCTCTATGATTTGTCAACGGCATGCGGTACGCGGGCGACGGAACGCTTCCCCACCGAGCTGGTCCGGCGGCTCGGCATTCGGGCTGATCGGTCCTATGTCCAACGATGCCTGGCGAAAACGCCAGAGGGTTCGAGATTACTGACGTCTCGACGGCTCGCTGGAGACCCGAGGCGATTGGGGGTGGGTCGCGATCGAGGCCCTACGGGACGCACGAGACGCCGCGCAGAGCCGCTCCGCCACGCGGCGTCGACACCAAAGGTCGATGACGTAAATGGGAAGCCTCAGCGTTTCTGAATCGAAGGCCGAGCAACGGGACGAGCTGGAGTTCGCCCCCTCTTCCGCGGTGGAGGGGGAGATGACCCCCATGGTTCGCGTGGTCAGGATCTTGATCGCGGCTCTGTTCGTGGGCGCCGTGGTGGCGGGCGTCTGGCGAGGCGTCGCGGGCCCCGAATCGGGCAAAGCCGCCCTCGTCGCCGGCCTGTATCTGACGGAGACCGCGCTGGCAGCGATCCTGATCCTGCTCGGCAGCTTCGTCGAAGGCTTCGGTTTCGGGCTCTCGCTCGGGACGCACTGGCCGTACACGCGCAACATCCTGGTGCTCATGATTCAGGGCGATCCGGAAGCGGCGCACCGGATCGTGGCCACGCTGGTGGGACTGATCGGGTTGGCCCTGGTGGTCCTGGTGCCCAGCTCGGCAACGATCAACGGCCTGGTGCTCATCGTCCTCACCGCGCTGCTGGGGATGGGCACGCTCCACGTGCTTTCAGGCCGGATTCCCTCGGTCGTGCACGGCGTCCACGGGCTGCTCGCCTACGGCGTCTTCCTCTGCTATCTGAGCGCCCTGTTCGCACCCGGCGCCGAGTTCTGGTCCTGGCTCAAGGTCATGTTCGGCCTTCATGCGGTGCTGCTGACCGTCTTCCTGGGGGGCATGACCACCGGCCAGCGAGGGTTCGGAAAGCCCATCGAGGCCTTCTACTGGCCGCGTCGCGCATCACAGTGGACCGCGATCGTGCACCTGCTTGCGGCCCTGTCGGTCGTGGGCACGCTGGGCTGGCTCATGCCCGCCTACCCCGTCGCTTTCTATCTCGCGGTCGGGCAGGTCGCGGTCGGCTTCCTGCTCTTCCACGCGGTGAATCTGAAGCCGAAGAATCCCGGCATCCTGGTGGCGTTCCACCAGGCGATGGTGCTGTCGATCACCATGGCGATCGTCGGGGCGTGGCGGTGACCGTGCTGAGACCGCCGGCGCTCGGGCGTTGCTAGAGCGGCGCGAGGTATCGGCGGTACCCACGGGCTGACAGATACCGACCTGGGCAGGCGGGTAGGTGATTTCATCCTTGACCGGTTGCCGTCGGCACCATTTCATTGCGTGTATGCCGGTCGGACCCCCCCAGCCTGACAGGTTCCGTGGCTTCCTCCGTCCGTGTATGCTCGTCGTGCAGAGCACCGCTCCCCGTCGGGGCGCAGTTCTGCATGCAGTGCGGCGCTCCCGCTCCTCGCGGTCCTGACGCGCCACCCGCGACTGCGGCAGGACATCCCGAGGAGATCGCCAGGGTGCGCTCGGCGCTCGGAGATCGCTATCGAGTCGAGCGCGTCGTCGGTGCGGGCGGCATGGCCACCGTGTACCTGGCCGAGGATGTGAGGCACCACCGCAAGATGGCCGTAAAGGTCATGCGGCCGGAGCTGGCCGACACGCTCGGGGTCGACCGCTTCCTGCGGGAAGTGGAGATCGCAGCCCGCCTCAACCATCCGCATATCCTGCCCATGTACGACTCGGGCGAGGCTGACGGCATCCTCTACTACGCCATGCCCTACGTGGAGGGAGAGTCTCTCGAAGACAGGATGCGCCGAGAGGGCCAGATGCAGGCCGAGGAAGCGTGCCGACTGGTCCGGGAGGTGGCCGAGGCGTTGGCGTATGCCCACGAGCGAGGAGTCGTTCACCGGGACATCAAGCCGGCGAATATCCTCCTGAACGGCGGACACGCCCTCGTGGCGGACTTCGGGATCGCGCGAGCCGTAGGCCCGGAGATCCAGGGGATCACGATGGCCGGAGTGGCGGTGGGGACACCCCAGTACATGAGCCCCGAGCAAGCCACCGGCGAGAGTCAGGTGGACAGCCGGGTGGACGTCTATGCCCTGGGAAGCGTGCTGTACGAGATGCTGGTGGGAGAGCCCCCGTTCACCGGCCCCACGGCGCAGGCGATCCTGGCGCGCAGCCTGACCGAAGTGCCGCGCCCGCTCAGCTCGACACGCCCGGGGCTACCGGCACGGATCGAGGGCGTGGTCGCGAAAGCGCTCGCCCGGAGCCCCGCCGATCGCTACCAGACGGCAGGCGCGATGGCACGGGATCTCGGTTCTGCGTTCGAACCGTCCGCGGGCGACGTGCATGTGTTGGTCGGCGAGCGGGGCCCTTCCACGGCGCTGCTCTGGAGCCTCTTCGGGTTCGCATCCCTTGCCGCCTTGGCGGCCGTCTTCGTCCTGATGCGCCAGTGGGACCTTCCTGCGTGGTCGTTCGGGCTCGCGGTGCTCCTGCTCGCCATCGGTGCCGGAGTGCTGGTGATGACCGGCCGGGTCGAACGCCGGCGCCGGAAAGGGTGGAATGCAACGGGGCCCTGGCGCCTCTTCACGCGGACGAACTTTGCCATCGGGGGCGTGATGGCGCTGGCCCTCTGGGCAGCCGTGGCGACCATGATCGCGATCCAGGCGCCGGCGTGGATGAGTGGCTCGACCCGCCTGGTGGTACTTCCCTTCGAGCAGCGCGGCGAAGCGGAAGACCCCTACCTGGCGGAAGGGATTGCCGATGAGGTCCGGGGAAAGCTGGCAGCCCTGTCGGGCCTGAGCGTCACCGCCCGGACCAGCTCGGACCAGTATCGGGAGACGACCAAACCCATCCACCAGATCGCCAAGGAGCTCGGCGTGGATTACCTGCTCAACGCGACCGTCCGCACCGCTCCGGATGCCGCCGGCGGCTCGCGCGTGGAGGTCGTGGCCGAGCTCGTCGCGGCGCGGTCGGGGGACGTGACCTGGCAGCAGACCTTCGACGCGAGCCTGACGGACGTCTTCACCGTGCAGTCCCAGATCGCCAGCCGCGTAGCCGCGGCCCTCGGCGTGGCCCTCGGAGGAGACGAGCGGCGCAAGCTGGCCGAGCGGCCCACCAGCAACCTGGCGGCCTGGAACCTGTACCTCAAAGGCGAGGGGCTCACCTCGAACGACCCCGCTACGCTCAAGCGGGCTGCCGGCTACTTCGACCAGGCTGCCGGCCTCGATACCACGTTCGCCGATGCCTGGGCGCACCTGGCCTCTACGTTGAGCACCCTCTACTACAATGGCACTCGGGACCCCGAGGTGGCGCGCCGTGCCCGGGATGCGGCCGAGCGGGCGCTGGCCCTCCACCCGAACGCGGCACCACCCCATGCGGCCATGGCTCGGTACCTGTTGGCGGTCGAGAAGGACCCGAAACGGGCCGACGCCCAGATGACGCTGGCGCTCGATGCCTCCCCCAAGGATCCGAGGGTCCTGACCGCGGCCGCCTCGTTGGAGGAGACCCTGGGTCGGTGGAATCAAGCCCTCACCCACCTGCAGCAGGCCCGAAGCCTCGATCCCAGGTCGGTCTCGACCCTCTGGAACCTCCGGAACGTGCTGCTGTGCCTGCGTCGCTACAAGGAGGCTCTCGCGGTCGGGAAAGACGCGCTGGCCCTCTCGCCGAGCGACCTCAACAACATCGAGGGCCAGGCGATGATCTTCCTGGCTCAGGGAGACCTCTCCGGAGCGCGTCGGGTCATCGCCAATGCGCCGGGGAGCCTCGGTGAGCCCGCGCTGATCGCCTACCTCGCCACGTACAACGACCTCTTCTGGGTTCTCGACGACGCCCAGCAGCGGATGTTGGTGCAGCTTCCCCCTTCAGCGTTCTTCGACGACCCGACGGCGTGGGGCTCGGTCTTCATGCAGACGTACTGGTTCCGGGGGGAGAAGGAGCGCGCCCGGGCCTACGCGGACACCGCACGGATGGCCTTCGAGGCACAGCTCGAGTCGGCTCCGAACGATCCGCAGCTCCATGTGCT
>JBJKRT010000126.1:0-33081 GCA_046704545.1 Longimicrobiales bacterium | reverse complement strand
CCGGAGCGCCGCTGGGGCGAGGCGCGCCGACGCAGGAATAGCAACGCTATTTCAAGGAGGTGCAACGAAGCATCCCGCGGATGCAGCGGCGCTCGAATGCAAACGTTCACGTGTTACAGTCCACTAGGGCCGGGCACGGAGAAGCGTAAGCCGACCCCACGCGATGAACCGCGCATGGTGTCCGCAACGGTCGATGCATATCCGGTACGCGCCGCAGGTGGCGAAGGCCCCGTCGCGCCCTAGATCCCGAAGTACCGACGCCGCAGGCTGTCCAGCAACGGTTGCACCGCACCCGGGGGTCGTCCGGCTACCTTCTCGTACGGGGACGAGATGACTCGCACGAATATCCCCAACAGGCTCGCATCGAACTGCGTGCCACTTCCCGCCATGAGCAGGGACAACGCCTCGGGCAAGGGAAAGGCCGGTTTGTAGGGGCGAGCCGAGACCAGGGCGTCGAACACGTCCACGATGGCGAACGCGCGTGCCAGTGGGGATGTGGCACTCCCGTTCAGGCCATCAGGATAGCCGTTGCCGTCGAAGCGCTCGTGGTGATGGCGCACCACCGGCAAGGCGTCCTCGAACCATGGAAGGCCCTCCAACAACTCCACCCCGAGAACGGGATGATGCCGCATGATGGCGACTTCCTCCGCTCCCAGGGGCCCCGGCTTCCGCAGGATGCTGTCAGGGATCGAGATCTTGCCGATGTCGTGAAGGAACGCGCCTTTCATCAGGCCCCGGATCATCGACCTGTCGAATCCGAGGGCTTCACCCAGGACGCCCGCGTAAAGCGCAACGCGCGTGACGTGTGCGCCGGTGTCGCGATCGCGCAGCGCGATCGCGTCTACGAACATCCGCGCCGTCCTGATGTTCTGATCGAGCGGCTGCTCGACGGACGCGTGCATCATCGCAGCACCCCAGACCGTTTCTCCCGATTCGTCTGATACGGAGCTCGGCCACCGCCCCATGGAGCTCCGACGGCCCGGCGCCACACCGGGCCGAAGACAAACCTGTCGAGCATCCACGAACGACTCATTGACGGCGGTCAATGAGCGCGCGCCTAGCCTGTGCCATCTTGCCTTGCGACGGAGCCGAAGAAGGGCTTCCGGGGGGACGGCCCCTCGAACGGAGGAGGTCGACCGGCCCGGGACCGGCTCACACGAGGAGACAGGAATGGCACGATATGACTTGAGGTCCGTGATCGGACTCGCCGCGCTGGTGGCTCTCATCGGCGCCGGACCGGCTTCGGCTTCTGCCCAGGCGACGTCCGGTGCCGCCCGAGCTCGAGACACGCTGCGCATCGGGCTCGATGAGGCCGTCGTCCGCGCGCTGCGTGACAATCCCGGCCTGGGGGCCGTCGCCCAGCAGGCGCGGGCGGCCGACCGCGCCGCCGCCGCGTCCTTCCGACAACACTTCGGTGAGCTGGACGCGGTGGGGTGGAGGTCCCGGTACGACGAAGCTCAGCTCCTGCGTCCGATGTCGAAGGAGCTGTTGGCGGGAGGGCTCGCTGATATGCCCTTCGCCCAGGATCAGCTGCACTACGGATTGACGTTCGAGTTGCCGCTCTTCGTGGGCGGCAAGCTGCTGGCCGCTAGCCATGTCGCCCGCCTCGCGGCCGACGAGGCCGGCGCCCTGCTCCACGGCACGCGCTGGCAGGTACGAGCCAACGTCACCACGACGTACTCCGCGACCCAGGCGCTCACCGCGGCGACGCGGGCGTATCGGGACGGGGTCGCGGCGCTCGAGCGAACACACGCGCGGGTCGAGCTCATGGTGCGGGAGGGCAAACGGCCGGAGGTGGACCTCCTCGAAGTCACCGACGCGCTGCAGGAGGCCAGGGCCCAGCTCGCCGACGCGCAGGCCCGGCGTACCCGCCTGCACGCGCTTCTGCTGGCACTGCTGGACATTCCGGTGGATCGAGCGTTGACGCTGGATCCACTGCCGAAGAAGCTTCCCGCGTTGCCGCCGGACAGCGTGGACTGGAACGCCCTGGTTCAACGGGCCTCTCCGGTGGCGACCGCCCGACTGAGGGCCCGGCAGGCCACGGTCGGAAAGCACATCGCCCTGGCCGCCTTCCTGCCCAGGCTCAGCCTCAGGGGCAACCTCCTGGAGCACACTGGCCCCGGCATCCCCGGGTCACAGCAGACCTGGGAGCTCTCGTTACAGGCCTCCCTGCCGGTGTTCACTGCAGGCCGCAACACGGCGCAGTACCAGAGCGCCGCCGCGACCGAACGGGCTGCGGCGCTGGCGCTCAGGCAGACCCTCCTTCAGCAGCAGGCCGAGGTCCAGGGCGCGCTCGCCCACTTCCGCGCCGCTCAGGAGGCGTTGGACGCCGCTGGCAAGCGGGTGCGGGCAGCCGATGAAGCGGCGCGCATTCAAGACCTGCGTTACCAGAACGGGGCCGGAACCATCGAGGATCTACTCCGAGCCCGCACCCGCGCATCGGCCGCCGAGGCGTTCCTGGCCCAGAGCAAGGGCAACGTCCTCGCCGCCGCCGCCCTACTCAACGCGATGGCAGAACAGGAGATCGTCCGATGACGCGCAAGAAGATGCTCGGAACCCTCGTCGTGGTGGCCGTGGTCGCCGGACTGCTCGCCCTGCGGCATGCGCGGGTCGTGGAACTGGAGAACGCACCCGTGCTCTCCGAGCTCGCCACCGCCGTTCAGGTCGCGACCGTGCGAAGGGATACGCTGGAAAGCGTGGATCACATCCTGGGCGAGGTCTACGGAGCCGACGATGCGGATATCGCTCCCCAGGTGTCTGGGCAGGTGCTGAGGGTGCTCGTGCGCGAGGGCGACCGAGTGAGCCGCGGTGCCGTCCTGGCCCGCCTCGACTCGCGCGAGCTCGACGACGCCGTGGCCGAGGCTGCCGCGAACGTGGACGCCGCCAACGCCGCTTGCACGGCGCAGATCGCCGCCACTGCCCGCGACAGCGTTCTCTTCGTGAACCGCGCTGCTTCCCAGGAGCAGTGGGAGCACTCGCAAGCGGCCCGGGCGGGCGCCACGGGACGGCTCGAGGTGGCTCGCCATCGCCTCGACCAGGTGAAGGCGCGCCTCGGCTACGCGATCGTGCGAGCTCCGTTTCCGGGGTTCGTGTCCGCTCGCCTCGTGGACCCGGGCGACCTCGCCACTCCCGGGAAGCCGATCCTGCGCATGGTCCGCCAGACCTCGGTCCGCGTGCGCGGTCTCGTTCCCCCCGAACTGGGCACCAGGCTGCGTCCGGGCGTGCCGGTCGACCTGACGTTGGGTGAGGAGCACACGCGGGCGAGCGTCTCGCGCGTCTTCCCCGCCATGCAGGGAAGTCACCTGGCCACCTTCGAGGTGGACCTGGCACGGGCTCCCTCCGGGTATGTGGCAGGCGCGACCGTGGGGGTGGATCTGCACCTGCGCAGCGCCACGGGCCTGCTGGTGCCGCGCGACGCCCTGCTGGAGGGTGACGCCGGCGCACACGTGTTCGTCGTGCATCCGGTCCGCGTAGGCCGGGCGACGCTACGCGTCGTGCCCGTGACCATCGTCGCCCGATCACTCGACGAGGCGATCGTCACCGGGGACGTCCACGACGGCGACCTCGTCGTGGTGGCCCGGCCGGCGCGGCTCATGGGTCTCTCGGACAGCATGCCCGTCAACCCGACGCCGGGGAGGTGAGCCATGCGATTCGTCGACTCGTACCTCAAGCGACCGCACCTGGTGAGCTCGCTGGTCCTCCTGGCCGCGGTCACCGGCCTGGTGGGGTACCAGCGGATGCCGGTGAACCTCTTCCCCGACTCCGAGCGACCCAAAGTGGCCGTGGTAAGCGTCTACCCCGGCGCGTCCGCGGAGGACGTCGAGGCCGAGGTGACGCGCCCCATCGAGAAGGAGCTCAACACGATCGAGCGGGTGCGCCTGGTAACGTCGGCCAGCAAGGACGAAGTGTCCGCCGTGACGGTGGAGTTCCAATACAGTGAAGGGCTCAATACCGCCGCCACCGACGTCGCCAACGGACTCGAGAAGATCAAGGCGCAACTGCCCGCGGGCCTGCGTCCCCCGATGATCTTCAAGGTGTCCTCCGCCACCCCGGCCGTGATGACGCTCGCGATGCGGCCCCGGCCCGGCTCGCCGCTGGACCTCTCCATGGTCCGCCAGCTCGCCGACAACCCGATCAAGGAGCGTCTTCTCCAGCTTCCCGAGGTCGCCAACGTCGAAGTCTTCGGTGCCCACGAGCCGGTGATTCGCGTGGACCTCGATCGCGACGCCCTGGAACGCTACCATCTCACGCCGCTGGAGGTGCGGCAGGCCATCGTGGCCTTCAACGCGAATCAGCCCGTGGGGTTGCTGATCACGCGGGAAAGTCAGTTCCTGCTCAAGCGGATGGGTGAGTTCCGGCGCGCGAGCGATGTCGCCCGGATTCCCGTCGCCCACCGCGACGGCGGAGACGTCCGTCTGGGCGACGTGGCCAAGGTCTACCGATCGGTGCTCGAACCGCAAAGCGCCTATCACGCCGACGGCGAGCCGGCCATCGCGGTCAACATCCAGCGCGCGACCACGGGCACCGCTCTCAAGACCATCGCGGACGTCGCGGGGGTGCTTCCCGAGCTCCAGAAGACCTATCCGGGCATCTCCTTCAGCATCCCCGACACGCAGGGCGACCTCATCCGTCTCTCCGTGGGCAACATGCTCGGGGCGCTGCGCGACGCTCTGATCATGACCGTGCTGGTGATCTTCCTCTTCCTGGCCGATCTGCGGGGCATGACGCTGGCGGCCATCGCGCTCCCCTTCACCTACCTGCTCACGTTCGCGGTGATGTGGCTCATCGGGTACGAGTTCGACATGGTGACCCTCACCGCGGTCATTGTCGCGGTGGGCATGTTGCTCGACGACGCCATCGTCGTCATCGAGAACATCGAACGCCACTACCACGAGAAGGGAACCGACATCCACGATGCCGTCGTCGGAGGCACCGAGGAGGTCATGCTGGCGATCTTCTCGGGCACCTACAGCACGATCATGGTGCTGGTGCCCATCATCTTCATCGGCGGGTTCGTCCAGACGGTGCTGCGGCCGCTGTCCGTTTCGCTGACGGTCGCGCTCATCGCCTCGTACGTCGTCTCCGTCACGGTCATCCCCCTGCTCGCGCCCTATGTGCTGCGTCGTGGCAGGGGCAATGGGCGGAACCGGCTGGAGCGCTTCGTCTTCCGGTTCGACCGCCGCGTGGTCGAGCCGATCCGAGACTTCTACGTGAGGCTCACAGGTAAGGCGCTGCAGCACCGTGCGCTCTTCCTGATCGGCGGCGTGGCGCTCCTGGCCGTGTCGGCGCGGCAGTTGAAGCTGATCGGCCGGAACCTGATGCCCCCGATGGACACGGGCATCATCAAGGTGTCCTTCGAAACCGATGCCAACAGCTCGCTGGCTGCTACCAACAGCGCGCTGAGCGCGATGGAGCGGATCATCCGAAAGCGCGCCGACGTCACGTCGGTCTCCTCGGTCGTCGGCTCCGAGCCCGCCGTCATTTCGTTCGGAGCGGGACGACTGGCGCAACAGGGCCTCATCACGATCCACCTCACGGACCGCTTCCACCGTCACGAGACCATCTGGCAGATCGAGGACGAGCTGCGGACTCGGTTTCGCACGGTCCCCGGCCTCGAGAGCGTGGACGTGTTCGACTTCGGCGCCACGCCGCTGTCGAGCATCCGTAGCCCGGTGGACGTCATGATCTCCGGGCCCGACCTGGCCGTGCTGGACCGGATCGGGAAGGACGTCGAACGACGGCTGCGCAAAGGTGTCCGCGGCGCCACGTCCATCTCGCGCTCCTGGACCATGGACAACCAGGAGATCGCCTTCCACGCCGACCCCGACAAGCTGGCCCTATACCGGATCTCACCGGCCGCGGTAGCGATGCAGTTGCAGGGGGCCGTGCGCGGCATGCCGGGGTCCGTCTTCCAGGTGCCCAACCAGGACGGGCTCGACATCTGGTTGCAGATCGAGGCGACGCAGCGGCGCCACTCGGCGCAGCTCGAGACCTATCCCGTCCAGACTCCGGACGGTCCTGTGCCATTGGCCCAGCTCGGCACGCTGGATCGCCAGACGGCGCCCACGATGATCACCCGACAAGGGCTGCAGCGGACCCTCGACATCGAGCTGTACCGGGCACGTCGACCGATCTCGCATATGCAGGACGACGTGAGCGCCGCGCTGCGCGGATTGCGGTTGCCACCAGGATATCAGATCAGCCAGGTGGGCGAGATCCAGCAGATGCAGGAGTCGTTCGGCAGGCTCGGCAAGGCGCTCGTCCTCGGGTTGGTGCTCCTCTACTTCTCCCTGGTGCCGGCGTTCCGGTCGTGGCTACATCCGCTGACCATCATGTCCGCCATCCCGCTCGCCCTGATCGGCGCCGCGTGGAGCATGTTGCTCATGGACAAGCACGGCTCGATGCCGTCCATGATGGGGATGATCCTGCTCGCGGGCATTGTGGTGAAGAACTCCATCCTGCTCATCGACTTCATCGCCACGGCGCGGGAGGGCGGCGCCACCGTCGAGGAAGCACTCGTCGGCGCCGTGCGCATCCGCACGCGTCCGATCCTCATGACGGCGGTCGCCACGTCGGTGGGCATGATCCCCATCGCGGCGGAGTGGGCCGTCGGGCTGGAGCGTCTGAGCCCCCTGGCGGTCGTCGCCATCGGAGGACTGATGGTCTCCACGTTCCTCACGATGGTCTACGTTCCGGTCCTTTATTCGCTCTTCGAGGACGGGCGGGTGGCGCTCGCGCGTCGCCTCAGCCACAGGAGAGCGGGGCGCGAGCTGCTCACATAACGGGCGCACGCCGGAAGCCCTGCCTGACATCAATACGCCAGGCAGGGCTTCCCCACCGAGGATCACCGCGCGCCGGGCAACTCCTGCTCCGCCAGGCGCCGCACCAGACGCAGGTCGGGGATGGGATCCCGCCGAGCCCACAGCCGCACGAACGCGCCATTCTCACCGTATCGTCGTACCCAGGTCGTGGCCCTTCCCCGCTCGTCCCGAGCCAGGACCAGCGACACGTCTCCCGGCGAAACGCCCAGGCGGTCGATGGTCCAGGCGTGCATCCCCCACGCCCTGCCTTCCTTCGTGGGCCAGGAAGGATATTCGTCCACCGTCGCGTCGTCGTGGCTCACCCCGAGCACCGCGGTGGAGCGCGCCGGATCCACGTCGGTGGGCTGACCCGTCGTCGTGTCGAAGACGACCGAGAAGGGCGGGTAGCCCAGCCACACCACACGTCCGCCCGCGTTCATGTAACGTCGGAAGAGCACCGTGTCGGCGGCCTCGGCGCCGACCTTCGCCGGCACCCGATCCACCGAGAACACCACCACGCTTCGGCCGCCCTCGCGTACCTGCCGTTCCATGAAGTCCAGGAGCCCGTCGGTATCCAGCACCTGGTAACCGGCTCCGGCGAGGTCGTCCCGCAGGTCTTCGGCGCCGTTGTAGAGCGAGGAGACGGAGGCATCCCAGAAGACGCCACGGCGCAGCCCCTGCCCGGGGGTTCCCCGGAGGGCGTAGAGGTAGCCGTCGTCGCCTCCAACCACGATGAGGTCACCCGCCACCACGGCCGAGGACTGGATTGCGTCACCGACCTCGTAGCGCCACCGAATCGAGCCTGTCGCGGCGTCCAGGGCGAACAAGGTCCCCGCCTGGTCGCCCACCACCACCGTCTCACCGGCGACGGCGGGGGAGGCGAACACGCGCCCACCGGTGGGCGTACGCCAAAGCTCCTCCCCGCTGGCGGCATCCAGGGCCTGGACGAAATGGCCGTCCGAGGTGCCGGCGTACACCACGCCGTCACGGACCGCCGGAGACGTGATGCACCACGACACCTTCTGGTCGAAGCGCCAACGCTCCGAACCGGTGCGGGCGTCCACGGCGTAGACGTGTCCGTCCCGGCTGCCGAAGTACACCGTGCCCCCCACCACCGCCGGCGAGGACTGGATGGAGCGCCGGTCGAAGCCCCAATCGCGGGAATCCAGGGTGGAGCCCTCGGTCTCGAAGCGCCACCGCAGCGCGCCGGTGGCCAGATCGATGGCGTGCAGCCGACCGTCCATGCTGCCGACGTACACCACGCCGTCCGCGATGGCGGGGCTCGACCGGATCCGTCCTTCGGTCGCGTAGGACCACCGTGGCTCACCCGTGGCGGCGTCCGCCGCGTACACGCTCCCGTCTCCGCTGCCGATGACCACGATTCCCCGAGCCACCACCGGAGACGAGGTATAGTAGTCCCATCCCTCGTTTCCCCAGGGAAGCGGCATGTCAGGACCGGTCTCGAGGCGCCACGCTCCGACACCGTCCCGGGCGTGCACGGCGTGAAGCGTACCGGCCCGGTCTCCCACGAACACGAGCGGGCCGGCCACCGCCGGGGTCGACTCGATGGGACTGCCGGCATCATAGGCCCAAAGCTCCGAGCCGTCCGCCAGGCTCACGGCATGGAGGACGCCATCCGTGCTCCCCACGTAGACGACCCCGTCGGCCACCGTGGGGCTGGAGCGGACGGCGCCGCCCAGGGGGCTTGCCCACCGCACTCCGGAGAAGCCACGCACGCTCGCCCATCTGTAGACTCCGGCGTGCTCCGGGCCGCCCCGGAACATGGACCGCGCCTCTCCCACGCTCGGCGGAGCGTGACACCCGGGCAAGAGGAACACCAACGCCACAAGCAGCCCCATCCTCGACATCGCCACCTCTCACTACATGAATGAACGGGATCTCTCGGTTAGGCGCCGATCGGCGACGCCGCCCCGGTCACCGTCAAGGTACGTGATCCCCTGCGGTGGGTTACCTACGAACACCGGACAAAGAGCACCTCGCTCGAGACGGTAGCATCGAGCGCTGTGTCGATTTCCTCCGCCGCGCATGGGCAGCGCCGTACTCTCCATTTCCCGGGCCGACGCCCGCGAAGATCCCCCACCAGAGGGGACGACGAAGGATGGCACGTCTGGCTTCGTACAGCTGAACGTGGCCAAGAACGTCGACGACGACGGGCCGGCCGCCGGCGGTCGCCACGGCCATGCCAACCGCCGAACCGGGAGGCCCACATGCTGAAAGGATCAGAACGTGAAGAAGGTGCTGGGTTACGTGCTCCTGTTCCTGCTCTCCGGAATCCCCTTCGGCGTGGCCGCTTTGGGCGCCCCCTCACGCTGGAGCTCCGTAGCGGGGTTCTCGCTCTGGCTCGTGCTGACGCCGCTGTTCTTCATCGGTACGCACTTCGTGGGGCGCTGGACGGGACTCGGGAGTCTGCGCGATCTGGGACTGAGACCCCACGCGGGATGGAGGCACAACCTGGCGCTGGGGATCGCCGCGGGTGCCCTGGAGATCCTGGCGACAGTCGGCGTGATGTCGGCCGGGGGCTCGTTCGAAGTGGTCGGCGTGGTGCCGGGCCCGGCGCTCTTCGTTGGCGTCGCGCTCGCCGCGGTCAACTTCTCCTTCGTCGCGGTCTCGGAAGAGCTCCTGTACCGGGGCTATTTGCTGCAGGCGCTTCCGCAGCGATGGAGCACGGGCACACAGGCCGCTCTCGCGGTCCTCATCTTCACCCTGAGTCACATCCCGATGCAGGGCGCGTACTTGCCGAACGTGGTGGACTGGGTCGTCAGCGGAATGATCTTCGTGATCGCCTACCTGACCACGGGCTCGCTCTGGCTCGGCATCGGGATCCACTTCGCCAGCGATACACTCTGGCGGCTCCTGGCTTCCCCGGATGCGGTCCTGGTGCACAACGCGCACGGGGCCGCCTGGGTCCCGTGGGTGCCGTCGGGTGTGGCCCTGACGCTCCTCGTGGCGATGCCCCTGCTTCTGCGCTTCGCCGCGGCACAGGGACGCCAGGCACGCGACGGGCTGCCAGCCGGGTCGGTAGGTACGAGGCTCCCTGCTTGATCCTGCCCGCACTACTTCACCCTCTGGCCGCCACGAGGAACGCGAAGATCACGACGTCCTGAAATGCGTGGATGAGCCATGCCCAGGCCGAACCCCGCGTCTCGATCATGCTCTTGCCCCACAGGTACCCCGCAATACCGGCGAGCACCACGCCGGACGGCCCTCCAGGGTGTCCGTACCAGTGCGCGAGCCCGAACAGGAGCGACGTCAGCAGCAGGGCCTGCCTGGCGCCGACCGCCGGGACGAGATGAGAGAGAAACACGATCCGGTATGAGAACTCCTCCTGCGCCGCGTTCAAGGCGGCGAAGACCATGGCGAGTGGCAGGGCCTCCAGCGCACGCCCCAGAAGGCGCCCATCGGGGTGGACGGTCAGCGTGAGCTGGATGGAGAGCCCCGCCGCCAGGATCAGAATCAGTGCGGGACCAAGCCGGCTCCAGCTTACGGTCCCCCACGGGAGCCGGGCGGGAGCGGACATGTCGCCGCGCGTCAGGAACACGTCTCTCCGGCCGAGGCCCGTGCCGAGGAGGGTCGACGCGAGCAACGCGCACGGGATCAGCCGAACCAGTGTGTTGGCGAACATGCGCGCCTCCCAGCCGGCGGGCATGATGCCCCCGAGTTGACCGACGATCAACCAACCGACGACCCAGGCGACCAGCGCCAGGAACCAGCGACGTAGGGGGTGCCAGGCCTGGACCGCCACCGAGAGCAGGAGCAGCAGCGCGAGCACGGCCAGGTCGGCCGCGTCCAGCCAACCCGGCGGCTCCCGGTCGAGGACCACCCGGAAGAAGATCAGGCCTGCGTCACTGGCCGGAATCAGCGAGAGCCACATGAGGGCGATCCCGCTCGCGCCCACGACCCGAGAGCCCTGAGCACGCCCGACCGCCTCGACCGAAGTACTTGCCACCCCGTCCTCCCTTTCCCACCCACCTGGATGATCGTGCGACTCGACATCACCCGTACGGGCCGCGGTGAAGGCGGGATTCAAGGCGCTTGCGACTCGGCAGCCGAGCCACCCCGAAGAACACGATGGCCACCGCCGGCAACGGGGAGGGTTCTTGACCACCCGCAGAGACTGAAGCCCACGGGCGCTCCCCAGCGCGGCCCCCGGACCGGGGATGGCGAACGCCGAGCTACCGAACCTCCCGTTGGACCTGCGTGGTGAGGATGGCGGCGCCCAGGACCGCGAGGGGTGGCTTCGAGGCGCCGTCCCGTCAGTCCACCTTCAGAGCGTCGATGGCGTCGACGCGCGCCGCCCGCACCGCGGGAACCCCGGTGGCGGTGAGAGTCGCCAGCGCGAGGAGCAGGGCGGCCCCCACGAACGCCACCGGGTCCACCACCGAGAGCCCCGCCACCTGCATGTTCAGCAACCGGATCCCGGCCCACGCCAGGCCCGCCCCCACCGCGAGGCCAGCGCCCACGGGAACGATGCCGCCGCGCATGGCCAGAGCGAAGATGGAGCGTCGCTCGGCGCCCAGGGAGATGCGAATCCCGAACTCCCTCGTGCGTCGGCCCGCCAGCTGGGACACCACGCCGTAAAGGCCGACGGAGGCCAGCACGGCAGCGGTGAGGGCGAACGCCGCCAGGAGCATAGCGATGAGTCGCTCCCGCGCGAGGGCCTGTCGGTACAGGTCGGCGACGGGCTGCATCTCGAGAATGGGGATGTCCCGGTCCACGCTGAGGATGGCCCGGCGTACGTCGGGTGCCGCGCTCAACGGGTCCGCAGTGCGCACCAGAAGGGTACCTCCATCACCCTCCGCGCGCAGCATATACAGCTGCGGGTAGCCCGGGTCACTGGCCGACCCGCTGGCCCACACGTCGTGCACGACGCCGATGACCGGGTGCCACGGCCCCGAGGAGCCCATGCGGAACCGGCCGCCCACCGCGTCTCCCTTGGGAAAGTACTTCTTCGCCGCGCTCTCTCCGAGGATGTAGGGTTCGGGGTCGGCGTCAATGTCCGCACGCGTGAAGGCGCGACCCTCGACGAGTTGCTGACCGACGGTGTGAAAGTACCCAGGAGAGACCTCGTTCCCGAAGAAGAAGGCGGGCCGCTGAGCACTGTCGTCGTGCGGGTACCCCTCGGCCTCTGCGGGACCCACGAAGATGCCGGTGTGGGGTGGTGCACCGGTGGCGACGGTTACACCCCTTACGCCCGGCAGCCGGGCGATCTCGGCGCGGACGCTCCTCAGCGCGGTCTCCCTGGACGCGGCGTCGGAGAAGCGCCAGTCGGGAAACCGTACGTTCACCGCCAGGAGGTGGTGGACCGCCAACCCGGGATCGCGGTCCTCGGCGCGCAGCAGCGTGCGCACCACCTGGACGCCTCCGGCGAGGAGCGCGAAGGACAGGGCGACCTCACCCACCAGGAGGAGACGCCGGACGGCGAGGGTGCTCCTGTCGGCGGTACCCGAGCGTTCGGTGAGAACCTCTCCCGGGTGCGTGCGCACACGGCGCACCAGCGGGATCACGCCGAAGAGCAGCACGGTGGACACGGCGCACAGCACCGCCACCGCCGTGACGACGGGGTCGAGATGCAGAGACGACAACAGGGCCCACTGGGTGGGATGCACGGTTCGCACGACGTGCACCGCGCCCGCGGCGAGGCCGAGGCCGATGACCGATGCGGCGCTGGCGATGAGCGCGCTCTCGAAGAGCGTCTCCCGGGCCAGACGCAGGCACCCGGCGCCCACCGCGGCCCTTACCGCCGTGTCACGCATGCGCGCGTCTCCCCGGGCGAGGAGGAGGTTTGCCACGTTGATGCACGCGATGAGCAGGAGCAGCGCCACGGCCGCGCCCACCACCTTCAGGGGGTTCATCAGGTTGCTGGCAGCCATCTCCCCGACAGGCACCAGGCGGGTGGCCCACGCGGACTTGTCCGCCTCGGTCGCCGCCAGATCCAGCGCTTTCGTCTCCTCCTTCGCGCGGTCCAGCGTCACTCCGTCGCGTAGACGCCCGAATACCTCGAGCCCGGGCACGGACCCGTCCCGCGGAAGGGGCAGCCACACGTCCACCTTGCGATCGTCCAGACCCGGGGGACGTAGGGCGTCGGGCGCCACGCCGACGACGGTACGTGGCACTCCCTCGATGCGAAGGGAGCGTCCAACCACCCCAGGATCCCCTCCGAACGCCCGCTTCCAGAGACCCTCCGAGAGAATCACCACGGGGCTTCCCGAGCCGACCAGGTCACCCGCGTTGAAGTACCGACCCAGAACCGGATGAAGTCCGGCGAGAGCCGGAAGGCTCGCGTCCATGAGGCCGGCGGAGAGCATCCGCGGCCCGTCGTCCGTGGACCAGGCGACATCACGATGGCCCACGGCCGCCACCGTGGAGAAGGCGTCCGCATGCCGGATGCGGTCCCGGGTCTCCAGGTCGGGGCTGACCATGATCTTGCGTGCTTCCCGCCACTTCCACGCCATGACCACCCGGTTACTTCCGGGGAAGTCCACCGGGTGCAACACGACACGATCGAAGAACGACGCGAAGGCGATGGTGGCGCCGATGCCCAGGGCCAGCGTACCCACGGCGAAAGCCGCGAAGCCAGGGATTCTCCTCAACGAGCGCAGGGCGCTCTTCAGGTCGTCGGTCCCTCCACGCATGCCACCACCTCCTCGTCGTTCCCGGCGTCTTCTTCGTCGGTTCGAAGTCCTGAGGCGCACGCCGGTGTCGGCCAGGTCCCAGGCCTCCCGGATCCAGGCCAGCACCGCTCCGCGGAACCCCCGGAGCCTCCGCTCTCCTTCCAGCCGCTCCCGGAATACGTGCTCCATGTCCGCCGCGTGGGCGTCCCGGAGGCGGCGAGGCAGAAGGGCGCGCAACAGCGCGTGGACACGCGCCACGGAGTCCCGGGGCACGGCGCTACCCTCGCCCCTCCCAAGCGGGCACCAGCCCGTGCCGGCGAGCCTCCGCCAGGAGCTCCTCCAGCCGACCCGCCTCCTCCGCCACTGCGGCCCGTCCGCCATCGGTGATCCGGTAGTACTTGCGGCGGGCGTCGTCGTCCTCCGCCGGGCGTTCGGGCGACTCGACGATCAGGCCCTCCTCCATGAGACGCTGGAGGGCGGAGTAGAGACTTCCCGTTCCCGGTCGGAGGAGACCACCGCTGCGCTCCTCCACCTCGCGCAGGAGGGCATAGCCGTGGAGATCGCCACCGCCCAGGGCCACCAGGACGGCCATGGACAGGGGTGTGAGGGGGGATTCGGTGGCCATACGCAGCATCTCCGGGCTGTGGAGCACCTCGGTGGCGCCCGTGCGATCTTCCGCTCGTCACTATATTGACGATCGGAATAGTAAAATGGTTGCACGGCAGGGGATGGCAGGGCTCTGCTCCGCTGGGGCCGGCCGCGACGGGGCGTCGCGGCCGGAGGGACGGTTCAGCGGCGACCGCGAATCACCTGCCCGTCTCCCGCCGCGACGATCGTGCGCTCATCCGGCATCGAGACGGTCAGCAGCGGCCGGTCGGACTCGAACACCTCGGACCACGTGAGTCCGAGGTCGTTGGAGACCAGAATCGTGCTCGTGGTTCCGGGAATCGCGCTGCCGCGAACCGCCACGAACGTCGAGCCTTTGCCGGCCAGGTGGTACAGGTCGTCGACGGGCTCCACCCCTTCCACGGTCGCCCAGGAGGCACCGCCATCCGTGGAGCGGAGCATGTGCCCGAGCACCGTCCCTGCCACGACCGTGGCGCCCCGGCCCCAGACGGCTGTGACCGGTTCGGACGCAGCGTCGGCCACCTCGCTCCATGTGGCGCCCCCGTCGGTCGACCGGAGGACGACCCCCAACGGCGGATACTGCGCATACCTTCCTCCGACCGCCACGACCGTGGCGCCCCGGCCCCAGACGGCCACCGAGGACACATCCGCGGGACTGTTGGTGCGACGCCACGTCGCACCGCCGTCCGTGGACCGGAGGATGACGCCCGACCCCACGGCCACGACCCGCGAGCCTTCACCCCAAACGGCATGTAGCTTCTCGCGCCCGCCGTCCACGGCCTCCCATCGCTGTCCTCCATCCGTCGAACGGAGGATGGAACCGTCGGCAGGGTAGAGGGCCGAGCCCGTATCGCCCACGGCTACCGCCACGCCCCCCTCGGACCAGACATCCCAGAGCCGGTATTCCGCCAGATCGCGCCGCGCCCAGGTCGCGCCCCCGTCCGTCGAGCGAAGAATCGTGCCGGTCCGTCCCACGCCCAGCACGAGCGACTTCTCACCCCAGACGCCATCTACATAGGGCGCCGCACGCAGCAGATCCTCCCAGCTCGCCCCTCCGTCCATCGACCGCAGTATGGTCGGCCCGGACTCCGCGTAGTCCGGCGGGTTTCCCAACACCAGCACCGACGAGCCGTCGCCTCGGACGGCCGTCAGATAGAAGCCCTCACGCCGGAGCTGTTCCCAGTGCTCACCCCCGTCCGTCGAGCGAAGGATGGCTCCCGGGCTCCCGACCACGAACACCTGGGACGCGTCGCCCCACACGCCGTAGTAGCCGATGTAGTCGGCCATCTGGCCCGGTACCGTGGACCAGGTCTGCCCACCGTCCGTCGAGCGCAGGACCGTTCCACGCTCGCCCACCGCCACGACCGTCGAGCCCCGGCCCCACACATCGTAGAGCGTTCCGTGTTGCACCGAGGTCCCCGGCTCGCGCACGACCGTCCAGCTCTGGCCACCGTCGGTGGACCGGACGATGCCTCCGCCCCGCCCCACAGCCACAAAGGTCTGTCCTTCTCCCCACACGCCCCAGAGCACCTCCACGGCGGGGACGTCCACGCGGCTCCAGGTCGACCCACCATCCGTCGAGCGCAGGACTCTGCCCTCTGCGTCGGGGAAATTCACCCACTCGTACCCGACCGCGATCACCGTCGAACCGTCTCCCCAGACGTCGTTCAAATGCGCTTCGTCGCTGCTCACAGACGTCCAGCTCGCTCCCTGGTCCGTCGAGCGCAGGATCTTTCCCGGCCCCACGGCCAGCACCAGAGAATCCTCGCCCCAGACTGCCTCGAGACCCGCCCGCTCCACCTCCGCCCAACTCCCGCCGCCATCCGAGGAGCGAACGATGCTGCCGTTGCCGACCGCGACGATGGTGGAGCCGTGAGACCAGATTCCGTACATGAAGACGCTCGTCGGCGCCCTTCCCCCGATCTGCTCGAAGGCAAAAGGGCCGTCGACGACTGCGGGGGCGGTGCCGCCGCCGCAGGCCGAGACCCCCACGGCGAAGACACCGAGCGCGGTCGCGCGCATGCATGTGCGGACGATCGATCGCCACAGCCTGTGGCGACCGGCGTCGGTGGTGAGCTCCCCGAGACCTCGGGAAGCGGAAGCGGAGGGAGCACAAACGACGCCGGCGCGGCCCGGGGGATTCTCAGGCATGGCTTCACTACCAGTTGGCATGTCTAGTTCTGGACGCTTCCCGACCCGCCACAGGGAATATACCGACAGTCCCCACCATCGAGCACGAGCTGCGCCAGGGCGGGCTGGTCACGGTGTATCCACCGCCGGCCCACCGGCCCCGTCGCACGGGTCTTCGCTGTTCCCGCCCCTCCTGCGGGACTTGCACGTCGGCAACCCAGGGTACACGTCGAGGGACCTTCCTGGGCGCCGAGGGGCTCCTATGAGGGTCGATCGAGAATTCCGAACAGGAAAGAGTGGATGAACGCAGACAGGATGAGGCATCTTGCGGCCCTGGCCGGCGTCGTGGCCCTGGTGCTCGGTTCGGTTCCATGCCGGGTGACGGGGCAACAACCGCCCTGGGCGGCACGCATGCGTCCGACCGTCTCCTCGCGGCCCGACCACATCGATCGTGGCTCCGCGGCTCTGTGGCAGAGCCTGCTCAAGCTGCACACGCGGGCCAGCGTGCTGATGATCGATGCTCATCCGGACGACGAGGACGGTGGCCTGTTGACCTACGAATCGCGCGGCCAGGGTGCACGCGTCGCCCTGCTGACGCTGAATCGAGGGGAGTCCGGCCAGAACCTGATGAGCCGGGACTTCTTCGACGCGTTGGGGCTGGTGCGCACCGAGGAGCTCCTGGCCGCCGACCGCTACTACGGCGTCCAGCAGTATTTCACACGGGTCATCGACTTCGGCTTCTCGAACTCGAAGAAGGAGACGATGCAGAAGTGGGGCGAGCAGCGCACGCTGCGCGATATCGTGCGCGTGGTCCGCATGGTTCGTCCGCTCGTGCTCACCTCGGTCTTCGTCGGCGGGCCCTCCGACGGCCACGGCCACCATCAGGTCTCCGGCGAGCTGACGCAGCTGGCGTTCAAGGACGCCGGCGACCCGAACATGTTTCCCGATCAGATTCGTGAGGGCCTGCGGCCCTGGACTCCGCTGAAGGACTACGCCCGCGTGCCCACGTTCGGTGTGAGAACCAACGGCGCTCAGGGCAAGGCCGAGATCTACGACTACGCGAACGGGAAGACCTACCCTCTGCGCTTCTACAACTACGTCACCGATCGATGGATCGACGGCATGCTGTCGACGGATCTCACGATCCCCGAGGGCACGCCCGATCCCATGCTCGGAGGATCGTTCGTCCAGATCGCGCGAAAGGGGCTCGGCTTCCAGAAGAGCCAGGACGGAGGCCTCACACCCCCACCGCCCGGTCCGGCCGACGTGGCCTATCACCTCTTCGCGTCTCGCGTCCAGGCACCGGCGAACGACTCATCGATGTTCGCGGGCATCGACGTTTCCCTGGGCGGCATCGCCGATCTGGCGAGCGGTCAGGACAACGCATTTCTGAAATCCGGCCTCGCGAAGATCAGCAGCGCCATCGACCGGGCGATGCGGCAATTCGATGCGCGTCACCCGGAGGCGATCGCCCCGTTGCTGGCCGAGGGAGCGAAGGCCAATCTCGCGCTCATCGAGCAGGTTCGAGCCAGCTCGCTGAGCGCGGGCACGAAATACGACGTCCTGCACGAGCTGCGCGTGAAAGAGACGCAGTTCAACACGGCCCTCACCGAGTCGTTGGGGCTTTCGGTTCGGACGTGGGTCACCACGGCGAAGCCTCACTCCGGCCGCTTCCGAGGCTCCTTCGCCCCCGCCACGCCCCGCGTGGCGATTCCCGGGCGGACGATCTATCTCAATGTGCGCGCCGCCGACGTCGGGAGCAGGCCCGTCTCGATCGGACGGGCCTGGATCGAGACGCCGCAGCGAGGGGCGTGGACCGTAACGCCGGAGGCGAAGACGCCGGACTCGCTGGCCGCCGGTGACGTCGTCTCCGAGCGGTTCCGGGTGAGCGTTCCGGAAGACGCGAAGGCCACCCGTGCGTACTTCTCGCGCGACAGCCTGGAGCAGAACTACTACACGATCGACGATCCCAGGTACACGAGCCTGCCGCTGGCACCGTATCCGGTGTCCGGGTGGATGGAGTTCGAATACGACGGGGTTCCGATCCGCATCGGGCAGGTCGCGCAGACGTCCGAGCGGGAAGTCGGATACGGGGACGTACAGGACCCGTTGGTCGTCGCACCGGCGATCTCCCTGTGGCTGCCCACACGTGCCGGGGTCGTGCCGCTCACCGCCAAGTCCTTCGGCGTCTCCGTTCTGCTCCACAGCAATGCTATGGGGTCGGCCCGCGGCTCGGTGAGGCTCGACCTGCCGGCAGGCTGGAGATCCGACCCCGCATCGGCACCCTTCTCCGTGACCAGGGACGACCAGGACGAAACCATACGGTTCGAGGTGCACCCCGCCGGTGTGCGCGAGAAGCCCTACCAGCTGCATGCGGTTGCCACGTATGACGGCCATCGGTACGGGTCCGGCTACCGGCAGGTCGGCTATGCCGGATTGCGACCGTACTATCTGTATCGACCCGCCGAGTATCGAGCGACGGGTGTCGACTTGAAGGTTGCTCCCGGGCTGAAGGTCGGCTTCGTTTCCGGCACCGGCTCGCAGGTGCCGCAGTCACTCGAGAGCATCGGCATTCAGCCCACGTCGCTCGATGCTCAGGCCATCGCGTCCGGCGATCTGTCGCAGTTCGACGCCATCATCATCGGCGTGAGAGCCTATTCCGTGCGCCCGGATCTCGCTCGGTACAACCAGCGCCTGCTCGCGTACGTCCACCAGGGCGGCACGCTGATCGTGCAGTACCAGGCAGGTGAGTACAATCACGACTACGCGCCCTATCCGCTCACCGTCGCCACGTCCGATTCCTATACGGTCACGGACGAGGATTCCGCCGTTCGATTCCTGCTGCCCCACGATCCGGCGATGAGCTGGCCGAACGAGATCGGGCCGGAGGATTTCCGCGGATGGGTGGAAGAGCGCGGCCATGGCTTCGCGGCCCGGTGGGACCCTCATTGGCGCGCACCCTTCGAGACGCACGATCCGGGTCAGTCGCCCGAACGGGGCGGCCTGCTGATCGCCCGCTACGGCAAGGGGAATTACGTCTACGATGCGCTCGCGTTGTATCGACAATTGCCCGAAGGCGTCACCGGCGCCTACCGCATCATGGCCGACCTGCTGAGCCTGGGCGCCAACCCGCGGGAGTAGCGATGGCAGCGTCGGCCGACGGCGATGGCGATCCTGCCCCATCCCGGATAGGTTGCGGCCATGAGATGCCAGATCTTCGCTCGAGGCTCCGCTTTCACGTTCGCCACCCTGGATTCCACGCCGGCGCTCCGGATCGGGAGCGTGAACGGGTCCGAGGAGGAGCAGCCGTGGCCCTGCTCGGTGGCGACACGCTGGCCGTCTACGACTACCGGACCGGCCGCGTGACCCGGTTCGGTGCCGACGGCGGCGAAGTACGCATGGTCACGATGACCTTCGTCGGGTATGGGCGTCCCTACCAGGTGTCCTTCTTTCCCGACGGCTCTTTCGTCGGCCAGGTGCGCTACTCCGGGTCCTCGGGATTCTCGGGAACCTCGAGCAAGCTCAGCTTCGTGACGGACTCGGCGGCGCTGGTGGTCTACGGGGCGGACGGATCGATGGGGGACACCGTGGACGTGCTGCCGAGCAGCGAGACGCTACGCTCCATGCAGCAGTCCGGCCGGATGGTGATGGTGACCACGACCACATCGGAATTCGGCCGGACCAACGTGTTCGCCGCCTCTCCCGAAGGTGTCTGGTCGGGCTACGGTGACCACTTCGCCCTGCGCCTCATCGACCCCGCCGACGGGCACGTGAAGAGAATACTGAGGGCGCCGGGTCTGGACCGGCCCCTCCGCGATGGAGAGGTCGAGCGGATCCGCGATCATGACCTCGCGGATGCGAAGACCCCCGAGGATCGGCGCCGCAGCCAGAAGGTATTCGACCTCTCACCCCGCCCCGCGCTCCGTCCGGCCTACGACCGTTTGGTGGTCGACGATCATGACCGTCTCTGGGTGCGGGAATGGCCCGGCGCTCGGACCGACACCCTCCGGTGGTGGGTGTTCGCGGGAGATGGGGCCCTCCTGGGCTCGGTGAGCGTGTCGGCGCGCTTCAAGCTCATGGCGGTTCGGGGGCATCAGGCCTGGGGCATCGTCCGGGATGATCTCGACGTGCCGTACGTTGTGCGCTACACCCTGCACACGGACGGTACCTGAGGGGCTCCGGCCGCCGGACTTCCTATCGACAAGGTTGGATTCGATCATACCGACTCCCACGCCCGACGACTTCGCTGGGGAGACCCCGGACGCGACGCCCGGCGCCACCGGCCCGCCCGGTCCACCGGGAACCGATGACGTCGAGCCGCCTGGGGATGCGTCCAACGTCCCCCGGGATACGACCCCCACGTGGGAGTTGGAGATGCTCGTGTCCGGGGCCGTCATCTTCGGTCTCCTCCAGCTCCCCCCGGTCTTCAACCACGCCTTCGACATCCTGCTGCCCCGCTTCCTCGGGAGCACCCGCGAGCTCCTGACGGTCGGTCTGATCCTCGCGGAAGCCACCGTCTTCGCGCTGATTGCGACCTTCGTGGTGCACCTGGTGGCGCGGACCTACTGGGTGGCGCTGGTGGGCCTCGACTCCGTGTACCCGGGCGGTGTGCGCTGGGACCGGCTCCGGCGGGGCCCCATCCTCACGGAGATCGCCCGAGCCAGGGAGCCCACGCTCCGCCGGCGCATCGCCGCCCTCGACAACTTCTGCAGCGTCATCTTCGCCTTCGGCTTCCTGGCTGCCGGCCTCGTCGTCTACTCCGCAGTGCTCGTGGCGGTCGCCACCCTGGTAGCCGTGGGAATCTCGAAAGCGTTTCCGCACGGACGGACCGTGGATCAGCCTCCTCTGCTGATCGTTCTGCTCTCGATCTCGGGACTGTTCACCGTGCTGGTCGCCCTGGACCGGCGCTTGGGCAGACGCCTGAGACCGGACAGCCTCGGAGCGCGTCTACTGCGCCGCCCCCTCCTCGTGTTCTATCGCATCACCGGCCAATCCCTCTACGGCCCTCTCCAGAACACCCTGGAGTCCAACGTCAGCCGCAAGGTGATCGTCCCGGCGCTCATGGGCCTCCTGCTTCTCAGCGTCGGGGCGGTGTGGTTCCAGAATGCCCGGGCCAAGGGCAAGGCGCTTCCCGGCTCGTACGCGTTCGTGCCCCGCGACGCGGGAAATCAGGGGGTGGACTCTCGGAGCTATGAGGATGGCCGCACGGGTCCCGCAGCGTACGCTCCGGTTCCGTTCATCCAGTCCGACATCATCCAAGCCCCGTACGTTCGTCTGTTCATTCCCTATCTCCCCTACCGCGACGACGCGATCCTGGCGACGTGCCCGGGCGCGGGCCTGTCGGGGGGAGACGGTCCTTCGACGAAGGCCGCCCGGGCGGCGGCGGGCATCCGGTGCCTCGCCGACCTCCACGCCGTAGAGCTGGATGGACGCCCCCTTCCCGACCTGGACTACCGGCTCTACACGGACCCGGCCAGTGGCATGGTAGGCCTCGTCACGTACATCCCCGTCGCTGACGTAACGCCGGGTCGCCACGTGCTCAGCCTGCGGCCGTCGCCTCCGGCACCGGGCACGTCCGTGGAGCCCGGGGCGGAGCACCGGATCCTCATCCCGTTCTGGCGCTGACAATGTGGGGCCGTGATCCCGCAGGAACCTCTGTGACGGTTCCGTCGTAGGGGAAGAAGACAATGAAGTGGTTGAGGCGGATCTTCCGGTCACGCGCAGGGCTGGTGCTGGCGCTTCTGGGCGACGTGCTTCTGCGCGCCGGCCCCCACGGCGAGTACGGTCTGAAATCGCCGGAGCTCCACGCGGCGTTGGCGGCCCAGGCGCAGGTGACGGCCCGATGGATCGACCGGCCGGGGGTGGTCGGAACCGCCGTGGGACTGGACGCCGCGGGCAAGCCCGTGGTGAAGGTCTACCTCACGGCGGCGGGCGTTGCCGCGCTTCCCGCCTCCGTGGCCGGCGTCCCGGTGGTCTCGGAGGTCACGGGGCCCATCGTCGCGTACTCTGCGGAGAGCACCCTCGCCGCCGCGGACACCATCGATCCCAAGCGAGCTTTCCCGCGGCCGGTGCCCATCGGCGTCAGCGCGGGTCATACGGCGGTGACCGCCGGCACCATCGGCGCCCGCGTCACCGACGGCAGCCACGTGTACGCCTTGAGCAACAACCACGTCTTCGCCGCGGTGAACCAGGGCCGCCCCGGCGACCACCTCCTTCAGCCCGGCGTCATCGACGGCGGGCGTGATCCCGAGGACCAGGTGGGCACCCTTGCCGAGTACGAGCCCATCGAGCTTTGTCGGTCCTTCGTCTGCCCCGACAACCGCATCGACGCGGCGCTGGCCCTGACCACGCCCGAGGAGTTGGGCCGGTCCACCCCGGAGGGCGGCTACGGCACGCCCCGCAGCCGTATCGAAGAGCCGAAGCTGGGCATGACGGTCCAGAAATACGGCCGTACGACCGGCGAGACCGTGGGGCGCATCACCGGCATCCACGCCACCATCGACGTCGGGTACGGCAACGGCACGGCACGTTTCGTCGACCAGATCGTGATCTCGGACGGCACCTTCAGCGATCCGGGCGATTCGGGGTCGCTCATCGTGACGAAGGGTGTCCTCCTGGGCGATCGGCGTCCGGTGGGACTCCTCTTCGCCGGAAGCGCCGTCAACACCATCGCCAACCCGATCGACCTGGTGCTGAACCGCTTCGGGGTCACGGTGGACGGAGACGGCCTGTGAGCCCAGACGTGAAGGCCGCGCTGGCGGAGCTGAACCACAAGGTGCTGGGCAAGCCCGGCGTGAGCGGCACGGCCGTAGGGGAGTCCGGCGGCAAGGCGTGTCTGCTCGTATACCTCAGCGACTCCTCCGCCCGGAAGGAGATCCCCGCGAGCGTGGCCGGGGTGCCGGTGAAGACCCAGGTCACCGGACCCTTCAAGCGCTACTGAGCGGTAGACGCGCCACGACCCTTTCCACGATGCCTGAAGGCGTGCGATGAAGTCGTGGCTGCGTCTGACGCCGATCGCGTGCCACCGAGACGGCGATGGTGCCGGATCCCGCCCACGGCCGCACCTCACACTCGATGAAGAGGCTGACCCTGGGCCCGGGATGGGAGCCGAGCACGGTAAGCCAGAACCAGAGCGATCGTAGGTGCGCTCACAAAGATCCAGGGCCTCGTCTCAGCCGCTGATCCATCGCCAGAGGAAGAAGCCAGCCGCGGCCCAGATCGCCACTACGACAGCGGCGGCGAGGACGCCGGGGACGCGGCCTTTCCGCGCCACCCGCTCCTCCGCCCTGCGCCGGCAGTCGCTCCAGACGTCGTCCGGGACCAGACGCACGACGAGCGCGACGCCGAGCGGGACGAGGATGATGTCGTCCAGGTAACCGATGATCGGGATGAAGTCGGGGATCAGGTCGATGGGGCTGAACGCGTAGGCGGCCACGAGAAATGCGGCCACCTTGGCGTACCAGGGGGTGCGCTGGTCGCGCGCCGCCAGATATACGGCTTCTGCGTCGATGCGGATGCGCCGGAGGACCCCGCGCCAGCGCTCACCGCGGCTCACGTCCGCGGATCGCTCAGGAAGGTCGGGGTCTTGCGCCGCCCCCGCGCGCCGACGCCAGCTCCCGCAGGGCCGCCACGAGCCGGTCGATGTCCGACGGCACGTTGTACAGCCCGAGAGAGGCGCGCACCGTCTGTTCGAGGCCCAGACGTCGCAGGATCGGCTGGGCGCAGTGGTGTCCCGCCCGCACGGCGATGCCTCGGCGGTCCAGATGCTTGCCGATCTCTTCGGGATCGCGACCGTCCATGACGAACGACACCACCCCGGCGCGTACCATGGGCTCACCCACCACGTGCAGACCCGGCACGGAGCGAAGGCCCATGAGCATCTGCTCGAGCAGGGCGTGCTCGTAGGCGGCGATCTGGGGGCGGCCGATGGCGTCCACGTAGTCGAGCGCGGCACCCAGCCCCACGGCGCCGGCCAGGTGCGGCGTGCCGGCCTCGAAGCGCGTGGGAGGCTCCGCATAGATCGTTCGCTCGAACGTGACATCCTTGATCATGCTCCCCCCGCCTTGCCAGGGGGGCATCGCGTCGAGGACCTCTTTGCGGCCCCACAGCACACCGATACCGGTCGGTCCATAGACCTTGTGACCGGAGAACACGAAGAAGTCCGGACCGAGGCAGGTCACGTCCACCGGGAGATGCGCCGCGGACTGGGCTCCGTCCACGAGCACGCGGGCTCCATGCTTGTGCGCGAGCGCCGCCATGGGCGCCACCGGCAGAAGCGTGCCGATGGCATTCGCCACCTGCGACATGGCCACGATCTTCACGCGCGGTGAGAGCATCGCCTCGTAGGCATCGAGGCGCAGGTTGCCATCGTCATCCACCGGAACGACGCGAAGGGACGCGCCCTTCTCCTGCGCGAGCATCTGCCACGGCACTATGTTGGCATGGTGCTCCAGGTGCGTCACCAGGATCTCGTCGCCGGCGCTCACGTTCGCGCGACCCCAGGCCTGTGCCACCAGGTTGATCGCCTCGGTCGCCCCTCGCACGAACACGATCTCTTCGGCGGTGTTCGCGCCGAGATACTGCTGCACCTTGCTGCGGGCCCACTCGTAGGCGTCGGTCGCCCTCGTCGCCAACGTGTGTGCGCCCCGATGGACGTTGGAGTTGTCGCGCCTGTAGAAGTTGGACACGACCTCGATGACCGCATTGGGCTTCTGTGTGGTCGCGCCGTTGTCGAGCCAGACCAACGGCTCTCCGTTGACCTTCTGATGGAGCGCCGGGAAGTCCTCTCGAACACCCTCGAGAGGGTGTCCGGTGCCGGTTGCGAAAGGCCGATGAGAGGATGCATGGGACGAACGGGGTCGACCCGGAGTTCCTTCCACGGGCTGGGGCACACCCACGTCGACCGGCATGTCGGTACCCGCAGGCATGGCCGCTTCGGTCGGGACGCTCGGGGCGTCCGGCCAGCTCGTCGTGCCCGGCACCTCCGGCGCCGGCGAGCGGAGCACGGAGGGGTCGGTTCCGGTTGGCGCCGCGGGCATCTCCATGGAACGGGGCGCGGCATCCAGCCATGGAGGCGGATCCGCAACGGGCGCTTCGGGCGGGGCCACGAGCGCGCTCAGCGCAGGGCCGGGCCACGAGGCGGCCATGTTTCGACGGCGCCCCTCCGATTCCCTGGGTGGTGGCCCGGGCCAGGCCGCGGTCGCGGGGGCGTCGGCCGCGGCGTGGACCAGCCAGGCCGGCGCCTGTGTGCGGGAAGGCTCGCCGCCACCTCGGTCGGGGTCGTAACGGTCGTCCCGCGGGAAGTCGTCCGAGAGGTGGAACGCCATGAGATCGGGCGGGGCCGTGGACGGATCCTGCCCTGCCGAAATCGCCGCCACGCTGTTGGCTACGGGGTCACGGCCCTTGGGCAGCACATCGGGTCCCTCCAGCGGGTTCCGACGTGCCACCGCGGTGGAGAGGATCTGCGCGGCGGACGCGTCTCCTTGCGGAGCACGCTCGATCGCCGACGCGAGAACCGCCGGGTCTCCTTGCCCCGAGTCGAGGGCCGGCGCCTCCGGCACCGAGCCTGACGGAGCCATGCCCAGCGTCGGCTTCGGCGGCTCCGGAACCGACGCGAGAGGTGTGGGCGGGACCGACGCCACGGGGACGTCGGGCGCTCCCCCGGGCATGCTCCCCTGGCCGTTCGCCTCCGCCAATGCCGCGGCCACGAGGGCCGTCAGGTCCTGCGGCTCAGGCGTCATAGTCATGGTAGGCGCCGAGCTCCACGCCTTCCAGAGCTCCCACGGCGTCATCCGCCAGAACGGCCAACGAGAAATACAGGCTGATCAGGTAGTTGGCGATCCCGAGCTGATCGACGCCGTTGAACCGCATCGCGAAGCTCGGCAGCCGCTCGTCTCCGATGTTGGGCTGATGGAGGCCGACCACACCGCGCCGCTGCTCGCCGACCCGCAGTAGCAGGATGCGGGTGCTGGGCGCGGGTGTCGTGTAGTCGACTTCCACCTTGTCGCTCGGGACCAGCGGCACCCCTCGCCACGTGAGGAACGGGGAGCCGAAGAACGACGTGGTCGGCGGTGGCACGCCCCTGCGCGTGCACTCCCGCTCGAACGCCGCGATGGCGGCTGGATGAGCGAGAAAGAAGGCGGGCTCCTTCCAGACCTTCGAGAGAAGCTCGTCGAGGTCGTCCGGAGTCGGCGGTCCCGAGCGCGTCGGGATGCGCATGGAGGGGACCACGCGGCGTACGAGGCCGAACTTCGAGTTGTTGATCAGCTCCCACTCCTGCCGCTCCTTCATGGCTTCCACGACGAGGCGGGCCTGCTCACGGAGTTGGTCGTAGGGCTCCTTGTACAGATCCATGACCCGGGTGTGGACCCGCAGCGTGGTGATGATCGAGGACAGGGTGATCTGCTCGGGATGCTCCTCGTAGTCCGCGAACGTGGCCGTGACCGCGGGCTCGCCGTCAGCCGTGGTCGTCAGATCGAGCTTCACCTCTTCCTTGCCGGTGCGGGCGTCGGCGGCCCGCTCCAGCATGTCACGCATCTCCGGGTGGGCCTTCAGAAGGGCGTGGAAGTCCTTCTTGTCCAGCTTGAGCACCAGGACCGGCGTGAGGGCGCGAACGCTGGCGTTGCGGGGCTCGTCCTTCAGCAGAGAGACCTCGCCGAAGAAGTCTCCGGCCTGACCCACGGACAGGACGGCCGGCTTCCCGCCGGGCCCCTCGCGGTACACTTCCACCCGGCCGGCGCAGACGATGAACATCTCGTTGCCGGGCTCGCCCTCGGTGATGATGGGCGCGCCGGCCGGCACCTGGACGCTCTTGAAGCCCTTCGCCAGCCCTTCGAGCATGACGTCGTCCAGCTCCCGGAAGAGCGGCACGGCTCGCAGGTGAGCGGGCGCCAGAGCCGCCGTCTCACCGTCTACGCGGGTCTCCACGCGCTCGAACTCCGAGCCGACCACGCGGACGCGGTTTACTCGGTACATGCCCGCATCGACATCGGCCCACGGGAGCATCCGTAGCAGCCATCGGGGGCTGAGGGCCCCCATCTGTGCGGGAATCTTGGTGACGTCGGCGAGATTCCTCGCCGCAGCCTCGCCGAGGCTGGTGCGGTGCATCGTGTCGGCCATATGACCTTCCACAGAGGGAGGGAGCAGGAAGGCGGAAAGTTGCTCGGCCATCATACGGTGGGCGGTACATCGGGGCAATCGAATGATTCAACGTCTCATTCGTCCTTGCGGATGGGGATCAAGCGCAACCGTCGTCACACGCCGTCGCCGGATGGGACGTTTTGTCCCATGCGCCATCATGCGTTCCGTGGACATTGTGTGGCTCGCCTTTCGTGAGCCTTCACTCCACCAAGGAGCGGTCCATGCGCACCCGCCCCCTCATCGCCCTCGCTGTCCTCACGCTTGCCCTGTCCGGATGCGATTCGCTCTCGTCCCTTCTGGGCACGGAGAACAAGACCAGCGACTCGTTGGCGCTCACGCAGGCGGCGCTCACCGGCAAGATTCTCTCGTTCACTCCCGACAACGCCGCCGGGGGGATCGACAACTGGGAGTATTACTTCCGGTCCGGATACGTCTACGGCTGCAACAGAGAAGCCACCTACCAGTCCACGGGGTGGACGGTCATCGACGACCAGACGGTGAAGGTCCACTTCGGGAACGAGTGGGAGCAGTACAAGCTGGTGAACAGCTCCGGCACGCTCGCCGACGGCGACCTGAGCGGGCGATTCGAGTTGAGCTCGTCGCCCGGGATCTCGATGTCCGGATCCTTCTCGCAGGTCACGGCCTTGTCGTACTGTCAGATGTAGAGGGGGTAGCCCGGAAGGCTCCCGAATCGACTGTCCTGTCCGAACGTGCCGGACGGGCAGCGGTTCCTCACGGTGCGCACCGTGATGGCCGGTTCGAACGCTGGCGCTGTCTCTCGGATCGATACGTGGTCTGAACACTATATGTGTGTTGCACACGGACTGCTGAAGGGCGTGACCCGACATGCACAACTTCATCTGCAACACCTGCGGCACTCGTTTTCCGGCGTCCGAAGAGCCGCCGGAGCACTGCCCCGTCTGCATGGACGAACGCCAGTACGTGCCTGCGGAGGGTCAAACGTGGACCACGATGGACGAGCTCGCAGGAGATCACGTGAACAGGGTGGAGCGCATCGAGCCCGACCTGTTCGGGATCGGGACGGAGCCGGCCTTCGCCATCGCCCAGAGGGCTCTGCTGCTCCGGACGCCTGAGGGCAACGTCCTCTGGGACTGTGTCAGCCTCCTGGACGATGCCACCCGCGAACAAGTCGAAGCCCTGGGCGGTGTGGACGCCATCGCCATCAGTCATCCCCACTACTACTCGAGCATGGTGGCGTGGGCGCACGCCTTCGACGCCCCGATTCACCTCCACGCGGCCGAGCGGCCCTGGGTCATGGAACCCGACCCCGCCGTCCGTTTCTGGGAGGGGGAGCGGATCTCCCTGCTTGGCGGGCTGACGCTTCTACGCCTGGGCGGGCACTTCGAGGGCGGCCAGATCCTGTACTGGCCGAAGGGTGCGGGCGGACGGGGGGCGCTCCTCACCGGGGACATCATCCAGGTCGCGTCCGACACTCGCTGGGTGAGCTTCATGTACAGCTATCCGAACTACATTCCCCTGCCTGCCGGAGAGGTCCGCCGGATCGGTGACGTTCTGAAGAGGCTTGATTTCGACAGGATCTACGGAGCGTGGTGGCCGAAGATCGTGCGAGAGGACGGGCACGCGGCCGTACAGCGTTCCGTCGCCCGGTACCTGGCGGCTCTCGACGGGCGTCTGGGTTCCCGGCGGGCCCACTGAGTAGGGAGCGGACAAGGAGCGTGTCACGTCGCGGGCGAAGCGCACGCAGGATGCCCGCCAGCCTGACGCCCGTGGCGTGATCGGCTCACTCGCGGCTTGCCCCTCCTCGACCCACAGCCTACCATGCGCCCCGGGTCAACCGGCCATTTCAATCTCCCGCACCTTACCTTTCGCCCGTGTCCGACACGCCTCCCGCCATGCAACCGACCCGGGCCAACCGCTCCGCACGGGCGTGGGGACTTCGGCTGCGCTGGTTCGGAGCGGAGTTCCTGGTCGTGGTGAGCGGCGTGCTGGTCGCGATCGCGCTCAACGCCTGGTATCAGGGCCGCCAGGATGCGACCACCGAGGCGACCTACCTGGCGCTCCTGTCGCGGGACGTCGAGCACACCGTGGCCGACCTCCAGGAGGCCGCTGCGTTCGAGCGGTCACAGGAGCTGAACGGCCTCACGGTCTATCGGGCCTTGAGCTCGAGACGTGCCGGACCCGAGCCTGATTCGGTCCGCGCGGCACTCACGGAGCTCCTCGTTCGACGAACGGCCACGCTCTCGAAGGCGACCTACGAAGACCTGCTCAGCACCGGGAACCTGGGTCTGATCGGGAACCGAGCCCTGCGTGACCGAATCGTCCGCTTCTACGAAGCGTCGATGACGCTGACCGACATCCTCAACCGGAACAACGCCGCCTTCGTGGACGGACTCTACAACCGGACGCTGCTGGCGAGCGGGCTCGTCCTGCCGAAGATGCTCCCCAACCGGCTCGGCGGCCGACACCTGAGCCTGTCGGACTCTTTACTCTCGGCCGGGCTCCAGGGAGGCTACGACGACGAGCCCGATCCCCTGTGGAGCCTGCCCCGGGAGGACCCGGCGTGGGCGCGGGCACGCTCCGTCCTCCTGACGCGCATGACGACGGCGTCGGTGTCCCGCCAATCCGACGAGTCCATGCTCGAACAGGCCCGCGCCCTGAAGCATGCGCTGGACGCGGAGCGTCGGCGCCTCGGGGCCCTCAGCTCCGACGACTAAGCGACGTCCGCCCGGCGACGACTCGCCCATGAGGTCGGCGTCGTGCGGCGACCGGAATCCTGGCACAAAGCACGGTGGCGTGGCATCTTGCCGACGCCGATGACCGACCTACCCTCCCGCCTGACCAACGCCCTCTCCGACCGCTACCGCATCGAGCGCGAGCTCGGCGAGGGCGGCATGGCCACGGTCTACCTGGCCGAGGACCTGAAGCACCAGCGCCAGGTGGCCATCAAGGTGCTCAAGCCCGAGCTGGCCGCCGTCCTGGGTGCGGAGCGCTTCGTCCAGGAGATCACCACCACCGCGCAGCTCCAGCACCCGCACATCCTGCCGCTCTTCGACTCCGGCACCGCGGACGGGTTCCTGTACTACGTGATGCCCTACGTCGAGGGCGAGACGCTGCGGGACAAGCTGAGTCGTGAGACGCAGCTCGGTGTGGACGAGGCGGTGCGCATCACCCGTGAGGTGGCCGACGCGCTGGACTACGCGCACCGGCACGGGGTGATCCACCGCGACATCAAGCCGGAGAACATCCTGCTGCACGACGGTCGGCCGATGGTGGCGGACTTCGGGATCGCGCTGGCGGTGAGCGCTGCGGCGGGCGGGCGGATGACCGAGACGGGCATGAGCCTCGGCACGCCGCACTACATGAGCCCGGAGCAGGCGACGGCGGACAAGGAGATCACGGGCCGCAGTGACGTCTACTCGCTGGCGAGCGTGCTCTACGAGATGCTGACGGGCGATCCGCCGCACGTGGGCAGCTGGGCGCACCAGATCATCGTGAAGATCATCGCCGCCGAAGCGCGGCCGGTGGGAGAGGTGCGGAAATCCGTCCCACCCAATGTGGCCTCCGCACTCGGCAAGGCGCTGGAGAAGCTGCCGGCGGACCGGTTCGAGAGCGCCAAGGCGTTCGCGGACGCGCTGGCCGATCCGGCGTTCCGGCACGGGACGGTGCGGACGGGCGGGGACGGGCCGGGGGCCGCGAGGGCGCCCTGGAAGGAGCGCGCCGCGATCCCACTGGCCGGCGCGGCAGCCGTCCTGCTCGTGGCTGCGCTCTGGGGATGGCTCCGTCCGGGCCCGACGCCCGATCCCGTCTCCCGAGAGACCGTTGTTCTGGGCCCGACGCTTCCCGGCATGATCGCCGGTGGCGCGGCCATCGCTCCGGACGGCTCGGCCATCGTGTACACGGACACCGTGGGCGGTCGGAAGCTCTGGATCAAGGAGCGCGGAGAGGCCGATCCGCGCCCGCTCGTCGATCTGACGCATCAGGCCGGCGGCTTCGAGCCGGAACCGTCATTCTCGCCGGACGGGCGATGGATCGTCTACGCCGACCTCAAGCTGATGCGGGTGGCACGCGGTGGGGGCGCGCCCGTCACGATGTCGGACTCCGCGGCGGGCTACGGCACGGCGTGGCTGGACGACGGCACCGTCGTCTTCGGGAATCGCAGCGCCTCGCGGCTCTTCCGGACCTCCGCGGACGGTGGGGCGACGACGCTCCTGACCGACTCGCTGGGCGGAGTCCTCAACGACAGAGGCATCGTGCCGGTGCCCGGGTCCGACGCGGTGATGGTGGGAGTGAGCGCGGGAGCGCGAGGCACGAGCGAGGTCATCGTCGACGTCGCCACCGGTGCCGTGCGCACCCTCGTCCAGGGGGCCACGAAAGCCTGGATCGTGCCGGGCGGGGACCTCGTCTACGCAAGCACCGACGGAGGGCTCTACGCCGCCGCCTTCGACCGGGCCAAGCTCGAGCTGGCCGGCCCCTCCGTGTCGCTCCTGGCCGGCATCGGCGAGGTCGCCCTCGGCCGGGACGGCACGATGCTGTACGTCCGGGGCGGGACGACGACAGGAGGGGCTTCCGAGGTGGTCTCCGTGTCCCGCGACGGGTCGGATGTGGTCCCGCTCGACAGTGGCTGGAGCGCGCCGGTGGCGCCATCGGGGGGTCTGGCGCTCTCGCCCGACGGCTCGAAGGTCGCCCTCAGCGTACGGGACAGCACCACCGGCCGGTTGGACCTCGTGGTTGTGCCCGTGCGGGCCGGGCCCACCACGCGTCTCACTTCCGAGGGAGCAGGGGTCAACCTCCGGCCGGCATGGTCGCCCGACGGCCGCAGGGTGCTTTACGTCTCGGCTGAGGGAGGCGGCACGGCCCGCCTCTGGGAGCGCAGCGCGGACGGCGGTGGGCGGCCCACGCCCGTGCCGATGGCGGAGAAGCGTGCCGCCTGGGAGGGGCTGTGGTCCCCCGACGGGCGGTGGATCGTCTACCGCACGTCCGACGGAGACGCGGGCAACGGGGACATCCTGGCCGTGCGGACGAGCGGCGACACCACGCCGGTGCCCCTGGTGGCCACCCCTGCCCAGGAGTACGGTCCGGCCCTGTCGCCCGACGGCCACTGGCTCGCCTACACGTCCTCGTCCTCGGGGCGGATGGAGATCTACGTATGTCCGTTCCCCGACTCGCGGGACGGGCTCTATCCGATCTCCAGCGACGGCGGCACGGAGGCCGAGTGGTCGCACGATGGGCGCCAGCTCTTCTACCGCAACGGCGCCGGGGAGATGATCGCCGTCGACGTCACCACCGGCTCCACCTTCTCCGCGGGCGCCCACCACCTGTTGTTCGACGCGCGCGGGTACCTGGCCAACTACCAGAGCCACTTCTACGCGGTCACGCCCGACGACCGCCGGTTCGTGATGGTCCGTCCCGTGGAGGACTCGGCGGGTGCCGCGCCGCCGCCCCGCCTCGTACTCGTGCGCAACTGGCTGCCGGAGCTGCGTGCGAAGCTGAAGGGAGCGGGAGGGTCGTGAGCGGGCGTTTCGACCGCCTGACCGACGCCCTGTCCGACCGCTACCGCATCCAGCGTGCGCTCGGTGAGGGCGGCATGGCCACGGTCTACCTGGCCGAGGACCTGAAGCATCAACGCCAGGTGGCCATCAAGGTCCTCAAGCCCGAGCTGGCCGCCGTGCTGGGCGCCGAGCGGTTCGTCCAGGAGATCACCACAACCGCGCAACTTCAGCACCCACACATCCTGCCGCTCTTCGACTCGGGCACCGCCGACGGCTTCCTGT
>JBJKRT010000125.1:0-12778 GCA_046704545.1 Longimicrobiales bacterium | reverse complement strand
CGACAGCGACCGTCGTGTCCGCGAGCGTGGGTGAAGAGAAGATCGGCTTGCCGTCCTGGTAGATCCGCAGACCCCGGCCCTGGTGGTAGTGCTGTCCCGTGCGGTCCCACACGATCGACAGCAGGTGGCCGTGGTAGGGCAGCTTCTCGACCGCGTAGTAGTCCCACCCCGGCGGGACGAGCGGCCGGAGCACGAGCGTGTTGTCGGCCTGCGGCTTGATCCCGAGCAGGCCCGTCAGCACCAGGTCGACGAAGCTCGAGTGGTTGTAGTTCTCGCTGAAGTCCGACGCGTCGTAGATCCACTCCCCGGTGTCGCCGTCGGCCGCTTCGGCCACGTAGGGCCTTCCGTTCTTGTGCTGGAGGACCGCGAACTGGTGCAGCAACCGGAAGTAGTCCGCCGCGGTGACGTAGTGCTGCGCCGGGTAGCGCTGCAGCAGGTTGGCCAGGCCGGTGAGCACCTGGCTCGTCTCGTAGGGCCAGCTCGGGCCGTCCCAGTGACAGCAGGCGGAGTCGTCGTGTTTCTGCACCGCCGGGATCGCCTGGTAGTCGAAGTACGGGTTGGCGGTGATCCGGTCGAGCTGCACCGACCCGGCGTCGGGGGCCAGCGTGAGCCTGTTCGCCCCCGCCCGCATCCGTACCTGTAGGGTCACCGCCTGCTTCTCGGAAAACGCCCCCCAGCGTGGCGTGGGCGGGTACGTGATGGTCCGGGCCGAATCTCCGGCGACGCTCAGCCGCTGGGTCGCCGCCGTCCCCGAGCCGTTGGCGTAGTAGATGCTGACCGGGTACGTGCCGGGCCCCGGGGCGTCCACCGTGAAGGTCACGGCGCTGGCGGCGCCGTCGAGCTTAGCGACGTACCGGCCGTTGGAGGCGCTCGGCGAGGTCCGCACGGTGCCGCCGGTGACCTCCGCCTGCTCCGCCTCGAAATCGTGCACCCGCTCCAAGGTGGTCGGCCCGTAGGGCGCCCAGAACCGCTGCGGGTCGAGCAGGTACCGCCAAGCGGCCGCGTAGCTCGGATCGGGCAGGTTGAACGCCCACGGCGCGTAGCCCATCAACTCCCGCCACGTGGTGCGCGTCCCGACCAGCCGCCCGTTGGTCTTGTCGTCGTTGTACACCTGCATGAAGAAGTGCCGCTGGGGATCCCACAGATTGCGCTGCACGGCCGCCTTGAGCGCCGCGGCCCGGGCCGCGAACTGTTTGGCGGTCGCCGTGTCTCCCGCCATCCGGGCGATCGAGTCGATCGCGTTCGCCGCCGCGTACATGTACGCGTTGATCGTCCGCCGGTAGCCCGCACCCCCCGCGAACCAGAAGCTGCTGTGCAGGGACGTCTCGGTGTACTCCGTGGCATCGGACAGCGGCGACTGGAAGTAGAGCCCCTCGCGGGAGGAGTAGTTGCGGTCCCACTCGTGGTACAGCTGGATGAACTGCGGCAGGTAGGCGATCAGGCGCGCGGCATCCCCGGTCACCAGGTAGCGCTGGTAGGCGGCGTCGGTGATCCATTCACTGAAGCTGCGCGCCCCCGCCGTGCCCCCGCCCCGCAGCCAGAAGTCCAGGTAGTCGCTGGCGTAGCGTTGGTCGCGCACCCACCTGCCGTCCAGCAAATGGAAGCCCGCCGCGTCGGGCAGCGCGGAGTAGGGACTTCTGGCGTACCAGATCGGCACGTCGTACTCGGTCGAGATGTAGCCGCTGCCCGGAGCCGTATATCGCTGTGCCCGCTTGTACGTGCTCCACCGATAGTAGTAGACGTGGTCGATGACGGAGTCGGGGGTGTCGATGAACGGAATGTTGTTCTCGTACCACTGCGGCTGGTCCAGATGGTTGGCGGCGAGGATCCGCCGCTCGTTCAGCACCGTGCCATCGCCCTGGGGAGCGCGGATGTCGACGCGGGCGGACCCGGCGAGCGCGGGAATCAGGCAAACCACGGCGGTTGCGGCCAGCGTTGGCACGAGCCGGCGAGACCTGACACGGAATCGAGAGGGCACCGGCACTCCTCAAGGGCGTGAGGGATCGTCTACCGGCAGGATGGGCGAAGGGCGATCGGCGGGGCAAGGGCGGCGGTCGTGGAAGGGAACGCCTCGGCTCGCTTCTCAGAGGAGGACGGCCCGGCGCAGGATCTCCCGCGCCGGGCCTTTGGGCATAGGGATCAGGCCCTGGGACCTTACGGTGCCGAGGCTCCTGCTCGCTCGTCCTCCCGCTCCACCACCTGGAGCCCGAGCGTCCCCTGGTAGTAGTCCAGGGACCGATCGGGGTCAGCCACCTGGAGATGGACCGATCCGAGCGTCGTCTCCGCCGGCAGGCGAAAGCCTTCGGGGGCGATCCCGTAGTCGAGGCTCGCAGTGCTCGCCTGCGTCGTGCGTCCCGTGTCGATCATTGCGTCTCCTCCTTGTCTCATCCCGGTTGGCCTCGGCGGACTCCTCGGAGCCCATCTCCATCCCTGCCGCTCACCTCGGTTCAGGCGGCTTCGGGCAGAACCAGCTTCCACGCGGTCATGAACCCGCTGTCCAGCCGCGACTGCAGCGTGATGCCGAGGAACCCGAGCGCCTCGAGCTCCCGTGCGCGTTCCAGACCTCCGACGTCGACGGCGTTCAGCCCGCCGGTCGTCGCCAGCCTGGCGACCGTCTGCCTGGCCACGTCGTCGTCGCCCGCGATGAAGACGTCGAGCGTCTGACCCGCCACACTCCCGTCCACGAGCGTGCCCGCGAACGTCGTGTTGAACGCCTTCACCACCTGCGCGCCCGCGGGCAGCACGGCCTGGATGTTCTCCGCGGCCGACGGACCTCCGTCCGTCACCAGTCCGTCGTAGCTGTCGTTCAGCGGATTGGAGATGTCCACGACGATCTTGCCGTCGAGCTGCTGCGCCCGATTGCGGGCGGTCTCCAGGTTGACCGCGTACCAGCTCGCCAGGACCACCACCTCACTGGCGGCGATCGCCTCGTCCGGCTCGGCCGCGACATCGACGCGGCCCGGGCCCGCATGGGCCGAGCCGAGCTCGTGCGCGAGCTTCTGTGCGCTCGTGGTATCAGGGTTGTAGAGCTTGACGTCGTGGCCACCCGCCAGAAGGCGCGTCGAGATTCCACGCGCCATGTTTCCGGTGCCGATGATCAGGATGTTCATGATGTCTCCCATGTTTCGAGTAAACCGTATGTCGTAACGATATGTGCGGTAACACACACATCTCCAAAAAAAACTCACTCCCCTTGCCGCGCGAGTCCCAGAAGATCGATGAGGGTGCGCAACCCATCCCCGTCCAACGCCGCAAACTGCCGTCGATGCAGCTTCTGGATCACCCCGTCGAGATCTGCCAGCACCTGGAGCCCCCTCTTCGTGATGCGCGTGGTGACGAAGCGTCGATCCTCTTTGCTGCGCTCCCGCGCGGTCAGCTTGCCGGCTTCCAATCGATCCAGCAGTCGGGTCGCGTCCGGAACGCGGGCGATCATGCGTTCCATCACCTCGCTCCTGCAGAGCCCCTTCTCGCCGGCGCCCCGAAGGATCCGCAGCACATTGTACTGGGTCGCTGTGATCCCGTGCGGCTTCAGCGCTTCGGCCACCTTGTGCTCGAGCACGGACCATGTGCGGCCGAGGCTCAGGTACGCCTCCTGCTCGAGGCTCGCGAAGGGCCTCGTCTGCTTGATCTCGTCTCGAAGTTGGCCTTGCATCATGCCCCAATTTATGTGTTGTAACACACACTGTCAAGCGGCCGCGGGCATAGGACCGATTGCAACTCCGTGCGGCCGCCCCACGAATCGCGGGCCGGCGTCCTTTCAATGGATGGAGCACTCCGCGAAGGCGGGGGCGAACAGCTTGCGGTCTTCCGCGGTCATGTGCTCATACAGGTACTTCCTCGCCGCACAGACCTCGAGCGCATGTGGATCCTTGTGCTCGAGTGCCGCCGCCATGTCGAGCGTGCCGACAGGCACGACGTGATCCGCGCATATGTAGCGGCGGTAGAACCCGCCCTTCGTGGTCAGCTCGGCCTTGTCCTTTCCGCACCGGACCGTGATGTACGGATCATCGGCATTCAGGTCCCAGGGCCGGATGTTGACCAGTGTCATGGTGTCGCTCAGCACCGTGATCGGCTGATAGAAGCCGTCCGCGTCGGTCTCCGGTTTGGCCCGACCGTTCCCCGTCGCGGTGGTCGGTATGGGCCGGTTCTTCTGGTGACAAGCTGTGCACTGGTTGAGCCTGCGGAAGGTCGCCATTTCCGTCTTGGCCCTGGGCGGCGCTCCCGGATAGTACAGCGCGACCAGGCTGTCACCGGCCAGGCTGTCGCCCACGGGCCCGGCACGCAGCCAGGAAAAGCCTCTGAGCCACTTCGAGGACTCGCCGGGCACCGGCTCGTAGACATGCCACCAGGTCCTGCCGTCTGCGTCGATCCTCGCACCCCGTACATCGGCGATGCCGTCCACCGTGAACATCGCCTGCTTGGCATGTTCTCCGCCGTCGATCCGGTCGGCCACCGTACCTGGCGGGAACTTCAGCGTATACCGCTTCTCGTCGGCGAGCCATTGCACCGAGACCTTCTTGCCCGCCGGAATACGCAGCCAGACCATGATGAACTCGTGAATGCTCTTGTCCGTCGGCAGTCTCACGGGCGGCACCATTTCCACGAAGCCCGACTGCTGCCAGTAGCTGACCCGGTTGGGCCAGCGGACCGAGTGCAGGTGGACGTCCTGACCATGCACTGCCAGCGGACACGACAATGCCAGCACCGCCGCGATCCCGATCAATGCAGGGAGATGAGAACGAGATCCGGGACTCTTCTGGCATCGGAACATCGGACACTTCCTGTCGTGGTTTGCACCCACAAGGGCTACAGGTCAGTTCTTCACGACCCGGTACATCCAGGCATCCGCATGCGTCTTCGACGTGGTCAGGGTCGCCCTCTTCAAGTCGTCCGACACCGTGACCTCGACGCTCGGGCGTGGCACCCTCCCGAGGAGCTTCGCTGCGCCGGGCGCGGTGACGTGATAGAGATCGAGGGCGCTCTGGGTTCTCTCGACCGCCAGGAGGAGGGTGCCGTCCGGTAGCACCCGTAGCATCGGGAGTCGAAAACTCGCGGAGGGCACGGCGACCCAGCGGGTCAAGGAGCCCTTCCGGAGGTTCACGGCGTCCACGAAGACGGAGTCTCTCCCCTGGCTCCAGAACTGTGCCAACAGGTGTCCGCTTCCCTCGGCGGATGACTCCAAGTCCATGAGGAGGCCAAGGCTGTCGGGAAGCTCGTAAGTGTGCTTCCGTCCCCCACGATCGACCGTGAACGCGCTTCGTCCCGTCGCCCATGCCCAGCCGTCGGGAAGGGGGGCCCAGGTGAGGGCTGTTCCCGGCACGTCCAGGTGATCCCGCCTGGCCCCGGTCCGTGCGTTCACGACGTCGAGGCTGGTGACGCCTCCCCGCAACGCCATGACCGAGACGGAATTCGAGTCCATCCAGTTCGCGTAATCCGCCGGGCCGGTGATCGGGAGCGGGACCTCCGCGCCACCGTGGAAGGGACCGATGAGCACGCGGGACTCCTGCTCGCCCTGCGGGGTGACCGCCACCCTGTCGTACAGAAGCCGCGAGCCGTCCGGGGAGATCTCGGCGTCGGCCGAGTTGAAGGCGTGCACCACGCGCCGATCGTCGGGCAGTCGGCCGTGGAGCACGTCGGCGAGGCTGGTGGCCCAGGTGTCGTACTGCGTCGTGCCTTCGTCGATGACCATGTCCCGCCCGTCCGCCGTCACCGACACGTTGGTCATGTGCGCGATGATCATCGTGTCCTGCTCGGCGGAGATCCGGCCCGTCGCGGGATCGATGGGGATCCTGACGACCGCGTGGCCGGCCAGGCCCGCCACGCGCGTGAGCCAGATGGCGTCGAGGGTCCCGATGCCCCCGCATGTACACGCATTCACGACGTGGTCCGCGACCTTGCCGTCACGGCCGGTGATCTGCCAGAGCCCATGCGGAGACTGGTAGACCAGTGAGAGGATCCATCGGGTCCCGGGGATCGCCGAGAGGCTCCCGAGTCCCTGTCCAGGGCCGCGAATGGGAACGCTGTCCCGCACGCCTCCATCCAATCCCTCGACCCGGACCCAGTACACCGAGTCCCTCCCCTGGGGGCGCCCGAGGAGAAGGGAGTCGCCACCGGCGTAGAAGCTCGCGGCGCCGTCCGTCAACCAACGCGGCGGGCCGCCCAGCGCGGAGAGGAGGAACCAGCCCCCGCGGCCGTCGACGGATCCCTCGAAGAGGAGGTTGCGGCGGTCCGGGCTCCACTCGAGGCCGAACGCCGCGGTCGCTCCCGTGAGAATGGCCCGTCGGGTAGCACCCCCTACGTCCTGGATGGTCACCGAGGAGGTACAGTCCGCTCCGTGGCACGTCCGCTGGACGAACGCGAGCTGTTTTCCGTCCGGCGAGATCGCCGGCTCGAGGATGTCGCCGGAGCTCGTCAGCTGGATCTTCCGCCCCAGCATCTCGTGAACCGCCGGCTGGCGGAGGAGGCGGTCGCGCAGGGCGTACCCGGCAACCGCGAGGCCCAGAACGACGACCGCCACGCCGGCCAGGGTCAGCTTCCCTCGTTTCGTTCGCGCGGCCGAGGCCATCGCCGAGGTCTCGGTGACCGGGGTCTCGAGGGCGCGGACGAAGTCCCCGGCGCTGGCGAACCGGTCGGCGGGCGTCTTGGCGAGCGCCTTGCCCAGAGCGGCATCCACGTGCTCGGGTATGGTATCGCGGACCGTGCGGACGCGCGTGGGCTTCTCCGTCATCAGCTTGGCGATCATCGCCTGGGCGTTGGAGCCGGTGACGGGAGGCTCCCCGGCGAGCATCTCGTACAGCACGGCGGCGAGGGAGTAGACGTCGCTGCGTGCGTCGACGACCCGGTCGCCGGTAGCCTGCTCGGGGCTCATGTACTGCGGGGTGCCCAGGGAGAGGCCGGTCTGCGTCAGACGATTGCCCCCGGCCTCCCTCACGGCCAGGGCGATCCCGAAGTCGCTCAGGATCGGCTCGCCCTCCTGGAAGAGGATGTTCTCCGGCTTGATGTCGCGGTGCACGAGACCCTGGCGGTGCGCGTAGTCCAGCGCGCTCGCCACGTCCTTGGTGATCTGGATGGCCTCGTCGATGGGGAGCTGTTGCTCGCGGTCGAGCTTCTCCCGGAGGGTCTCGCCGCGGACGTAGGGCAGCACGTAGTAGAGCAGGCCACCGGCATCGCCCGAGTCGATCACGGTGAGGATGTGCGGATGGTCGAGCCGCGCCGAGATCTTGATCTCGGCCAGGAACCGCTCGGCTCCGAGGACGGCGCCCAGCTCCGGGCGCAGCACCTTCAGGGCGACCTCGCGGTCGAGCTTCCGGTCGTGGGCGAGATAGACCACGGCCATCCCGCCGGCGCCGATCTCCCGATCGATGACGTACCTGTCGCTGAGCGCAGCGGTGAGACCCGGGGTCTCGGGCATGGGCAGAGCCGGTGATGAGGGAGGGTCCTCTGCTGATGTGGTCCTTCGGCCAGCCTACAAGGTGGCGTCGTCAGGAGCAATGATGGCGTCGTCTGCTCCGCTCGGCCGGGGCCTCGCCTCCGCGCCCTCTCCCGGCTACCCTTGGAGACCTGCCGATCACCATAGTCGCGACCTGCCCGCGCCGCCCTTCGACGGAGACGTGTGTCATGGATCGCCACTCGCCGGTGCGCCGCACCGCCCTCGGCCTTCTCGCCTTGCTGCTCGTGATTCCCGCGACGGCCCTCGCCCAGAGCAGCGCGGCAGCCAGGCCCGGCCGCTTCGATTTCGGCAAGATGTGGACCTTCGAGTACCCGCCGTCGGCGTACTTCACCACGACGTACGGGTTCGACGCATCTCCGGCGTGGTTCGAGAAGGCGCGGATGGCGGCGCTTCGGATCCCCGGCTGCTCCGCCTCCTTCGTGTCCGGCGACGGGCTGGTGGTGACGAACCACCACTGCGCGCGGGGCGCCGTCAGCGCGGTGACCCGGGAAGGCGAGCACCTCCTGGACGACGGCTTCTACGCGCCCACGTTGGCGGACGAGCGCCGCATCCCCCGGTACTGGGCCGACCAGCTCATCGCGGTGGAGGACGTCACCGACGAGATCTACGGCGCCGTGGACGCCGCCCCCCCCGAAGGGCGGAAGGAGGCGAGGGCCGCGGCCATCAAGACCGTGCAGCAGCGCCTGCGGGACGCCCACCAGGGCTCGGACGACATCCTCGTCCAGGTGGTCCCCCTGTACAACGGGGGCCGCTACTCGGCGTATGTCTTCCAGCGCTTTCGGGATGTCCGGTTGGTGGCGGCCGCCGAGCTCGACATGGGCTTCTTCGGCGGCGACCCGGACAACTTCACGTACCCCCGCTACGCGCTGGACTTCGCCTTCTATCGCATCTACGACGCCAACGGCGAGCCCTACCATCCCGAGTCGTGGTTCACCTGGGGCAACGGCGTGCACGAGGGCGACCCGGTGTTCGTCATCGGCAATCCCGGGCCCACCAACCGTCTCCAGACGGTCGCGCAGCTGGAGTACCAGCGTGACGTCTACGTCCCGTACCGGAAGGCGTACTACGAGACCCGCCTGCAGGTGCTTCGCGACGCCTACGCCGCGGACCCCGTGGCGGGGGAGAAGCTCGACCTGCGCAACCGTGCCTTCGGCCTCTCCAACGCGCTGAAGGCGTACACCGGACGCCTCGCCGCCCTTCGGGATCCCGAGATCCTCGGGCTCAAGCGCGCGGCGGAAGAAGAGCTGGTCGACTCCATTGCCGCGAAGCCCGAGCTTCAGAGCCGCTACGGCTCCGTGCTGTCCGAGATCGCCGGCCTGCAGGAGCGGAAGCGGGCCCTCGGACGCGAGGCCGGCGCGTTCTATGGCCTGGGGAGCGCGTCCAACGGATCACGCACGCTGCGCCGAGCCAGGTTGGCGGTAGCGCTCCTGGACGCCCAACAGGAAGCGGCCTCCACCGAGGACTCGGCGAAGGTGCGAGCCGAGCTCGGCGACCTGGAAGACCACCCCTCCGGCATGGAGGAGGAGCTGCTCCGCCTGCGGCTGGACGACCTGCAGCGGAATCTCGGGGCCGCAGACCCGTTGGTGGAGCAAGCGCTGGAGGGGCGTTCGCCCGAGGGTGCGGCCACGTCGCTTCTCGCCCGCTCCGTCCTGTCCACGCAGGCGAAGACCGAGGCGGCGCTGCGCTCCGGAGGAATCCGCGCCGACGATCCGGCAGTCGTCCTCGCTCGCGCCCTGAAGCTGCGGGTGGACGCGTACGAGGCTGCGAGCCGCGAGGTGAGCGCACGCGAGACCGAGCTGGCGGCGGACCTCGGCCGGGTGCGCTTCGAGGTCTACGGCACCGCCGTGGCGCCCGACGCCACCTTTTCTCCACGCATCACCGACGGCGTGGTGAAGAGCTACGAGTACAACGGCACCCTGGCTCCCACCCACACGACGTTCTTCGGTGTGTACGACCGCTACTACGGGCACGACGGCAACGTGGAGTGGAAGCTGCCGAAACGGTGGCTGCCGGTGCCGGAGGGGCTGGACCTGTCCACGCCGCTCAACTTCATCTCCACGGCGGACACGTACGGCGGCAACTCCGGCTCCCCGGCGGTAACCAAGGACCTGGCGCTGGTGGGGCTGAACTTCGACCGCAACATCGAGGGGCTCAGCCGGGACTTCATCTACCTCCCGGAGCGTGGCCGCAACGTCATGGTGGACGTGCGGGCCATCAAGGAAGCGCTGGCCAAGGTGTACCACGCGGACCGCATCGTGAAGGAGATCAGCGCGGGTGAGGCTGCACCGATCAGTGCGAGCCCAGGGAGATCCCCAACATCCACGCCTTCTGGTTTCCGTCGCTGGTGACCCGTTCGCCGCCGGTCCAGCGCACGTAGACTTGCCGGATCCAGGGCACCGTTCCCGTCAACTCATAACCGAGGTCCACCGCCCGAAAGACTCCGTCCCGGTTCAGAAAGGCGTTGTTCGTGCCCCCCTGCCGGAAGCCCAGGAGGTCCACGTCCAGGCGGGTCGGCCGCAGGAACGGGGGCATCCACTCCCGGTCGAAACGGTAGGACCAGAGGAGCTCCACCTCGGCCCGCGCGCGCGATTCCTTCGCCGCCCCCTCGGCGGCCAGCTTCTCGGACCTGAGCGGACGCGCAAGCTCGAGGGCCGCCCGCACGCTCGGCACGAACGGCCACAGCCCGTCCTGGTTGAAGTGGCGATAGAGTCCCGCGAGACCGACGCCGCCGTCCACTTCGGCAGCCTGCGCGCCGACCTCCAGGCTCGCCGTCACGCCTCCCGACAGGTAGCCGGCATCGAGGTCGGGAGGAGGACAGTCCGGCGTGCACGGCCGCTGCTTCAGGAGGTCCACCCGCATCCCGCCCGTCACGTGCGCGGAGACCCAGGGCTCGCTGGTCACGCCCTTCTGGGCGATGGTCCCTTTGCCGTCGGCCTCCCACCAGGTTTCGTGCGGATACTCGAGCGAGAGCGTCGTTCCCGTCTTCCGCTCGACCGCACCTTCCCAGCGCCCACCCAGGTGGTAGCTCCCCCCACCGTCACGCAGAACGGCGGGGGAGACGTGGAAGCTCACCCCTCCTGATTTGCTCTGCGCCCGTACCCCGAGCGGACAGCTGAGGCCGGCCAGCACGAGCGCCATCGGCATCCGCCACCGGGAACACGTCCGTGCACTCATCTTGCGCTCCCTCCTTCCTGGTGGGCTGTAGCCCGTGAACGTTTCCCGGTGCCGCGGTACATCAGGCGGTCTCGGTGGAGAATCGGAAGAGGGCGTCCACCGTCGCGCCGAGGTCGGCGAGCGTCCGCTCACCGTCGGCCAGGGCTTCCGCCAGGTGGTCCACGACATCGGTCGGCCCGTACGTGCCCTCGTACGTCGCTTTGCTCCCGACACACGCCGACGCGAGCGCCAGGGCCACCGCCCGGCAATCCTCGCGGAAGATCGCGTCGCTCACGTGCTCCTTGTTCCAGTATGTGAGCTGGCGAAGCCGCAGCGGGGCGAGGTCGGCGAAGGGGAGCTTCTTGTGGCTCGCCCCCATGTAGCGCCTCATGAACGACCCTGTGAGCCGGTCGGCGAAGTTGTTCGGCGACCACCCGGCCCGGGATCGGGTGACCTTGAGCGTGGTCCCCACAACCGCCGCGAGCCACGCGGCCGGTGCGGCACCCACGGAGGGCTGAGCCCGGATGAAGGCCACGTAGCGCTCGATGTTGGGGAGCATCCCCAGGCCGGCGTCGTCGGGGAGGCCCAGGAAGCGCCTCGGGTTCTCCTCGGAGATGAGCGCCAGGTCGGCCGCATCCACCGAGGTGTCGAAGTAGTGCAGGTAGTGCTCGTGGCTGATGTGCAGACGCGTCAGCCACTGGTCCGTCCCGAACAGGATCCGCGGCCGCGTCACCTCGTCGTCGAGGAGGGCTCGGAAGATCTTCTTCCAGTTCTCCTCGTCGGTGCCGCCCTCCATCTGGTTCATGTGCGCCGACAGGTCGGCATAGACGTTCTCGTACTCGTGCATGAGCGCGACGATGGACTCGGTCCACGATCCGGGCGTCACGTGGTCCATCGCGCCGAAGCCCGCCCACCCCCCGCAATGCGCGAAGCACAGACGGAGGTCGGGAAGCTCCTCGAGCACGGGCTTCCAGTACTTGGGGTCGCAGTACTCCTTCGAGGCCTGGTCGCGGTAGAACCCCCCGTCGGTGCAGTGCATGAGCAGCGGGACGTTCTGCTCCACGCAATAGTGATAGACGTTGCGCATGTCCGGGGTGTCCACGCTGTAGCCCAGGGAGGGATAGAGCTTGACCCCCACGAAGCCCATCTCCTCGATGGCCTGCTTCATCAGCGCGAAGTGGTCGGCCCGGCGGGGGTTCACGGCGACGAAGGGGAGCACACGGCCCGGACGCTGGACGGCGGCGTCGCGCGTGCCGGCGAGCTGCGCGCGGAAATTGCGCCGGTCGCGCTCGGGCTCGTCCTCGGTGGTGATGTCCATCATCAGCGCCACGATGGCGTCGTCGGGCCCCAGGGGCTCCAGCAGCTTGTCGGTCACGCCCAGGATGTCCGCCTGCATGGAGATGCGCAGGGTGTCGAAGACGTCGAACACACCCGTCTTCACTTCGTCACCCTGATCCGAGAGGGTGGAGAGCTTGTCCAGGGCCCGCCGCATGGCATTCACGCCGAGCGCCTTCAACGAGGGCCCCAGCGTCCGGATCTCGAAGGGCAGGGCGTCTCCCTGTTCCTGCGCCCAGGACTTGAAGTCCGCGCTATCGGCGATGTAGTCGAGGAGGCGGGCCAGGAGGTCTTTCTCGACCAGGTGCTCCGGATGGTCGAGCTGCTCCTCCAGCAGGCGCCGCACGGCGTCCGCGACGAAGGCCCGGGCCCCCGAGTCGCCGATGCGGCGCGCCATGATGTCCACCGCCTCCTTGGAGAGGACGGTGTGGAGGTTGAAGATGTGCGTGTGGGAATCGATGCGCATGGCGCGACTCGCGGCGTGGGTGCGACGGCTCGGGATCCGGGCGACCCACCCTGCGGGGGAGGGTGCAGCGTAACTTACGCGCTCACCTGGGGCAAGGTCATTCGATGCGGCGCGGCCCAGCTCTTATGACTCCACCGCGGGGATCACTGGCAGCGGTTTCATGGTAGTGCGTCGGCGAGTCACCGGTTCGGCCATCCTCCTGTCACCGACCATTCCAGCCTCGTAGACTGGAATCGGTCTCGTTCCGGAAGGATGGGCCGATGTCCGTTCGTCAACTGAGGGTATGCCCATGACATCGCACGGCCGTGTCGGGTCGAAATGGTCCATGTTGCTGGCTTCCGCGGCGGTGGCGCTCCTCGTGCTGCCGGCAGGGG
>JBJKRT010000124.1:0-11521 GCA_046704545.1 Longimicrobiales bacterium | reverse complement strand
CGCCGCCAGGCCCCCCCCGGCCCCCCCCCGCCCCCCCGCCCCCCCCCGGCCGCCGCCCCGCCCCCGCCCCCCCCCCCCCCCCCCCCCCCCACCAACGCGTCGGAGCGAGTCGGGCCATCCGACCCGGTCGAGCGGCGGGTGGGGTGACGCACGCCCTTCCGGGGTGCTCCGCGCGGCGCGGCGCGGACGGCGAGCGGCTACGACCAGGCCGACGCGCCGCGTGGCGCAGGCGAGCCCGAACGAATCGGCCCGCAGAAGCGAGCCGGCCCCGGAAGGGCGTGCGTCACCCGGCCCGCCGCCCCACCCGCACCCCGAGCCCGGGCTTCAGAGCCCCACCCCCTCACCGAGCACGAGCCGCATCAGGTAGCGTCCTCCCTCCTGCGCGAGCACTTCGGTGCTCCATCCCTCCGCCTGGGCAATCTCGGAAAGCGTCTCCGCGTCCACGAACACGAACGGAAACGGCGCACCCCGCACGCCCTCGAACTCGATCTGGTAGTGGATCTCCCCGGGATAGCGCCCGTCGTCGGCCTCCTCCCAGTCGCGCGGGTCCGTCGAGTCCAGGAGCACCTGCCCTCCCTGGGCCAGATGATTCGCGAGCTCATCCAGGAATGCGGTCATTCCGGCGAGCGTGCGTGCCAACCCCGCGCCGTTCATCAACGCCAGGACCGTGTCGAAGCGCTCTTCTGCTGCGAGCATCTCCATCCCGCCCTGGCGGACGTCGCCCACACCACGCTCGCGCAGGATGCGCGCGGCGGTGGGCAGCGGCTCCGCCGCCGTCACCTCGAGACCTCGCGACAGCAGGGCGACGGCGTGGGCGCCGGCACCGGCACCCAGGTCCAGCACGCGGCCTCGAGCGGCGTCGAGGGCCACCCGCTCCAGTGCGGGCATCTCCTCCGGCGTCCGGAAGAAGACCGCCACGGCCTGATCCTCCGGATCCGATACATCGCTGTGCGCGATCAGGACCACGTCGGTCCGGCCCGACCAGTAGGCCGCGAGCGCACGATCCATCGGCGCCCAGGCCTCCACGACAGGCGAGGGGGACGGCGCGTCTCGCGCCGTCCCCCTTCCGGTCTCTGCCACGGGCGTCAGCCCCGCCCGCTCACGGTCCGCGTCACGGATTCGCGTCCGGGGACTGCGGATCCTCCCCGGGGGGCGGCTCACGCAGGAGCTTGGTGAAGCTCCAGACCAGGATGAACAAGACCACGACCCAGGCAGAGAGCATGAAGATCAGGGCACCGGTGTTCATGCTTCCTCCCCCCGCGCCTCACGGCGCCGCCAAGCGATACGGGTGAGCAGCATCAGTCCGGCCAGGATCAGGAGCATCACCCCACGCGACCACCAGCGCGTGACGTGCTGATCCGCCGGGATACCACGCATCATCAAGGTGGGGTAAGCCTGGGTGATCGACCACCACACCATCATGATCAGCAGGAAGAGGGGGGTGATGTAGGTCATGATGAACTTGTAGATCCGCGGGATCTGCCACGCCGCCCCATGGTGGAGCTCCTCCCACATGTTGTCCGGACCGAAGACCCACACGAACAGGATCGTCTCCATCAACGCGAGGACCACGAGAGCGAACGTACCGGCCCAGTAGTCCCATTCGTCGAGGAATCCGCCCTTGTAGAAGAAGATGTGCAGGAGGCCGATGGCCACCGCCACACCCGCCACGGACAGTACCGCCTTCTTGTGGCTGAAGTCGAAGTTCTCCTCCAGGAACGACGTCGTCGGCGTCGCCATGGAGACCGACGACGTGATCCCCGCGAAGAACAACAGGCCGAACCACATGAAGCCGGCCGCCATCCCGATCCAGGCCCCGCCGGGCAGCTTGTTGAAGACCAGCGGCATGGCCACGAACCCGAGGTCGTACGCGCCGCCCTTCGCGATCGCGACCGCCCCGGCCACGCCGAAGAACGCCACCACCGCCGGAATCGCGAGCGAGCCACCGAGCACGACCTCGGCCGTCTCGTTCGTGGCGGCCGTGGCGATGCCGGAGAGCGTGATGTCGTCCTTCTTACGGAGATAAGAAGCGTAGGCCTGGAGCGTCCCCATCCCGACCGAAAGCGTGAAGAAGATCTGGCCGGCCGCCGCAAGCCACACCTTGGCGCTGGCGAGCTTCGACCAGTCGGGCGTGTACATGAAGTTGAGGCCCGCCGCCGGGCTGGAGGTGGCCGTCGCCCCGCCGGGCAAGGTCACCGTCTGCGCGTGCAGCGTGAGCACCCGCACCACGAGGATCGCCGCGAAGAGGAACAGGATCGGCAACCCGATCTTCGCCAGCTTCTCGATCCCTCCGGAGAGGCCCTTCAGCACCACCCCGAAGTTCACCGCGATGGTGACGAAGTAGAACGCGAAGGGCACCCACCATCCCATCTCCGGGTTCGTCAGATCCTGGTAGTTCGACAGGAACCCTCGCATCCCGTGCTCGGTGAGGCCGTGCAGGGACCCGGTGACGCTGAAGAAGGTCCACGCCAGCGTCCACGACTCGATGTAGCAGTAGTAGATCAGCACCACGAGCGGCGTGAAGAGCCCTACCACCCCCATGTACTTCGCCACCGGGTGATCCCAGAGCGACTGGAACATGCCCGGCACCGAGCCGTGCCCCTTGAGCCCCCCGTGGCGACCGACCCCCCACTCGATCCACATCAGCGGGATGCCGAGTAGCAGGAAGGCGATGAAGTACGGGATCATGAAGGTCCCGCCGCCGTTCTCCGTCGCCTGGACGGGGAAGCGAAGGAAGTTGCCCAGGCCGACGGCGTTGCCCGCCATGGCCAGGATCAGGCCAATCCGGGAACCCCACTGCGCACGCTCTTTCGTCATTTGCTGTGTGGTTGAGGAATCGGGATCGCTGCTCGGGGACGGTGCCCTCCAAACGAGGGCCAAGAATGCCGCACCATTCGGCTCGGGGCAAGAAGCGACGCTCCCCGCACGTCGCCGGCTCGACGACGACACGACGCGACCGGCCATCTCCGGTGCCCACCTTGCCGAGCGCCCACGTGCACGTATGTTTCTATGCGGATTTATGAATACATCCATCGCCTCTCCGATTCTCGACCGGTTGAGCGCGCTTTCCGACGAGACCCGAACCCGGATTCTGGCACTCGTCGAGCGGAGCGAGTTCACGGTGAGCGAGCTGTGCGCGGTGCTGCAGATTCCGCAGCCCACGGTCAGCCGCCATCTGCGCACGCTCGCCGGTGACGGCTGGGTGGCGTCCCGCGCCGAAGGACGGAACCGGCACTACCGGATGGCGTCCGATCTCGACGAGCCGTCGCGGGATCTATGGAGGATCGTACGCGAGGGACTCGGGCAGGCGGGTGTCTACGCGAGCGACTCGGAACGTGCTCGGGAGGTGCTGGCCGAGCGCCGCCGTCGCTCCGCCCGATTCTTCGCCGAGTCCGCGCACCGTTGGGATGCGTTGCGCCTGGATCTGTTCGGCGACCGTGCGGAGGTGCTGCCCTTGTTCGGCCTGTTGGACCCCGAGTGGACCGTAGGCGACCTCGGGACAGGAACGGGGGGGATGGTGGCGCTGCTCGCGCCGATGGTGAAACGGGTCATCGGCGTGGATCGATCCGACGAGATGCTGGCCGTCGCGAAGCGCCGGCTGGAGGGGATCGAGAACGCGGAGCTGCGTGCGGGTCATCTGGAGGAGCTTCCGCTCGCCGACGGCGAGCTCGATCTCGCCATCCTCGCGCTCACGCTGCATTACGTGGTCGATCCGCCCGATGTGCTCGCCGAGGCCTTCCGGGCGCTCGGAGGAGGAGGGCGCGTGATCGTGCTGGACATGCGGTCCCACGAACGGGGACCGGAGTACGCGGAGGAGATGGGCCACGTCTGGCCGGGCTTCGAGCTCGACCGGATGGAGGCCTGGATGAAGGACGCCGGATTCGGGAGGGTGCACGTGCGCCCGTTGCCTCCGGATCCGGACGCGCTGGGTCCGCTCCTGTTCGTCGCATCGGGGATGCGGCTCTGAGCAGCGGACGTACGAGACGACCGACCGTCACCAACGACATCGAACAAGAGAACCGAGAGAGGAAGACATGAGCGACACTGCCCTGTTGAACGAGGACGCGATCGAGAGCGGGGCCGCGAAGCGGCCTCCCTTCAAGGTCCGGGACATCGACCTGGCCGGTTGGGGACGCAAGGAGATCCGACTCGCCGAACAGGAGATGCCCGGGCTGATGGCGGCCCGCGACGAGTACGGACCGCAGCAGCCGTTGGCCGGACTCAAGGTCATGGGCTCGCTGCACATGACGATCCAGACGGCCGTGCTCATCGAGACGCTGATGGATCTCGGGGCCGACGTCCGCTGGGCGTCGTGCAACATCTTCTCGACGCAGGATCACGCGGCCGCGGCGGTTGCGGTGGGACGGGACGGGACCCCCGAGGCGCCGAAGGGTGCCGCCGTCTTCGCATGGAAGGGCGAGACGCTCTCCGAGTACTGGTGGTGCACGGAGCAGGCGCTCGAGTGGCCGGACGGGAGCGGCCCGGACCTGATCGTGGACGACGGAGGCGACGCCACCCTGCTGCTGCACCGGGGCTACGAGTTCGAAGAGGCCGGCGCCGTGCCGGAGTTCGACGCCGAGAACGACCCCGAGGAGTGGGGGGTGATCCTCGACGTGATCCGCCGCTCCATGAAGCGCGATCCCGAGCGCTTCCACGGGCTGGTGAAGAACGTGCGTGGCGTCTCCGAGGAGACGACGACCGGCGTCCACCGTCTCTACGAGCGCGAGCAGGAAGGCACCCTGCTCTTCCCGGCCATCAACGTGAACGACTCCGTGACGAAGTCGAAGTTCGACAACACGTACGGATGCCGGCACTCGGTGGTCGATGGGCTCAACCGCGCCACGGACGTGATGCTCGCCGGCAAGAAGGTGCTCGTGTGCGGTTACGGTGACGTCGGCAAGGGATGCGCCCAGGCGCTCGACGGACAGGGCTCCAACGTGATGGTGACGGAGGTCGACCCGATCTGTGCGCTGCAGGCGTACATGGAGGGCTTCACCGTCGTGACGCTGGACGACGTGGTCGACACGATCGACGTCTTCATCACCGCGACCGGCAACAAGGACATCATCAAGGCGTCCGACATGGCGCGCATGAAGGACAAGGCGATCGTCGCAAACATCGGCCACTTCGACAACGAGATCGACATGGCCGGATTGGCGCGCATCCCGGGGATCCGCAAGGAGAACATCAAGCCGCAGTACGACGAATGGATCTTCCCGGACGGCCACTCCGTGCTGATCCTGGCCGAAGGACGCCTGATGAACCTGGGCTGCGCGACCGGCCATCCGAGCTTCGTGATGTCCGCGAGCTTCACCAACCAGACGCTCGCCCAGATCGAGCTGGCGACCAACACCGACGCATACGAGCGCAAGGTCTACACGCTGCCGAAGGTGCTCGACGAGAAGGTGGCGCGGCTGCACCTGGACAAGCTCGGGGCGCACCTGACCGAGCTGACGCCGGAGCAGGCGAAGTACATCAACGTGTCGGTGGAAGGGCCCTACAAGCCGGACTACTACCGGTACTAGAAGCCGCCAGGACGGCACAGCGCGGAGGCGGGCCTCCTACGGGGTTCCGCCTCCGCTTTTGGGCCCGGTGACGTGGGCTCAGGCGGTCCACAGCAGGCGGATCGCGAACAGCACGGTCACCACGGTGACGACCGAGCGCACCCATCGGTGCCCTTTCAGCACGGTGAGGTGAACCCCCAGCAGCCCTCCGATCAGGTTGCCCCCCGCGAGCGCCACCCCGACGGCCCAGTCCACCTTCCCGTCGAGCGCGAACAGCGTGAGCGCCACCGTCGTGAACGCCAGGGCGAGCGGCACCTTCACCGCGTTGCCGCGCACGAGGTCGAGACCGCCGGCCGACGTGATCGCGAGGATCACGAAGCCCACCCCGGCCTGAATGAACCCGCCGTAGAGCCCCGCGACGAAGAACGCGAGCGCGAAGCCCCAGCGTGCCGCCCCGGTCGGTAGCGCGGCGTTCGTGCCGTCGGGCTCGGCACCCGGTCTCCAGAGCGAGAAGACGGCGACCACGACGAGCACACCCGCCAGGACGCGCTGGAACGCCACGTCGCCGATCTCCACCGCCCCCCAGGTTCCGAGGATCGCGCCGAGCACCGCGGGCGGAACGGCGAGCCCGAGCCAGGCGCGCGAGATCAGCTTCTTGCGCTCGAAGCTCCACGTGGCACCGACGCTCTGCACGACGATCGCCACCCGGTTCGTCCCGTTCGCGACGGTCGGAGGAAGCCCGAGGAAGATCATCACGGGCAGCGTGAGCATGGAGCCCCCGCCCGCGATCACGTTCAGCGTGCCGGCAGCGAGGCCGACCACGAAGAGCAGGACGGGCGTGTAGAGGCCGTGCGGCAAAGGACAGCTCCGTTCGGGCAAAGGAGGGCGTTGAATGCTCGCATGCGGAAGGGGGTCCGTCCAGCGTCCGCCGGCCTACCCTCCGCGCGTCCAGATCACCATGACGCCGCAACGCGAGCTCACGCCGATGTTGAACCGCGGCGGTACATCGGCGGAGCGTGTGTAGACCTCGATTCCTTCGATCTCGTCGGAGAGCAGATCGTCGAGCTCGAAGTTGCTCATGAGGATCCCGTCCACGAAGTACTCCATCGGGCAATCCCCCGCGTCGGGGCCCGCGAGCGCAGGTGCCGACGACGACGTCCGCAGGACACAGCGGATCGAGACACCGGGACAGATCACCCGGAGGCCCGGAACCAGCCGCACGAGGTCGGTGGAGCGCTTGGGCGAGAGGCGTACGATCTCCTCGCGGTCGACGAACGAGCCCATCTTCCGTGCCTGCCGCGCGTAGAAGCCGCCGCGCACCGCGCGAGCATGGGCCACGACGTCGAGCCCCTCGAGCACCACGGGTTGCGCTTGGAGCTCGAGGCGGGTGCTCAGACCGTTCGGCCCCACCTGCACGTCCCAGGCGCCGTCGACGAAGCCCACCGAGCGGGTGCGCAGCCGGTGGTTTCCCGGTGCGACGCGGGCGAACGAGAAGGTCCCGTCGGGCTCGCTCATCGCGCCGGTCCACGGATCGGCCGAGTCGGCCCCGACGCTCAACATCACCTCGATATTGGGAAGGGGATCGCCGGTCGCGGCGTCCACCACGCGTCCACGGACGAACCCGGGGCGAGTGGACGGCACGTCGCGCCCGGGCACGGCCGCGGGCTCGGACGCTTCGGTCCCGCTCCGCGCCACGGCGCTCGCCGCCACCCTGCGTCCCATCGGATCCTTCGACACATAGAGGCGGCTGCCCGCGGCGTCCCGCGCGGCGATCACCACCCCACCCTGCTCTCGAATCCGAGCGAGGTGCGGCCGCATCTGGACCGGCGTCGGGTCGGTCATGCGCCGACCCGGCCCTACCGCCAAGGCCACCGGCATGCGCACGTACCATCGGGAGACGATCCAGAGCCCGGTCGCGAGCCGCGTGAACTCCACCCGTCCGCCGAGCTCGTTCGCGTCCGGGACGTCGAGAACCGTGTAGTGGTACTCGAGCGTGCGCAGCTCCTGCGTCGTGGCGTCGACCCAGAGGGTGCCCCGCACGTCCGGGACGTCGCGATGCCCGAGGGGGCGGAAGGCCAACCCTACCCTACCGACGTCTCCGCTGTCGGAGCGGGCGGGAAGCACGATCTGGAAACAGTGGCCCTGGAGGAACGTGTCGGAGAGCAGCACCTGGGCGTCCGGCGCGAAGTACGAGGTCTGCGTCGCACCCCGCCGCACGAAGCCCCGCTTCATCAGGTCGTCCACGGGTGCCGACACGAAGGGGTGCTCGGCCAACCCGGAGCGGACCGTAGAGGTCGTGGAAGCGAGCGGCTCGAGCGTTCGAGGGTCCAGATCCTCGGAATACTGACGCACGTCGTAGTGGAGGCGACGCTCCAGCTTCGTCAGCTCGGTGGCCGTGAGCGCCGTGCGTACCGCGCTCCACAACGCCTGCGTCTCGACGCCCTGCTCCCGTCGCAGCTCGCAGCGGCTCCGCGCCTTCACCGTCAGCCCTTCGAGGCGAATCGCACGGACCGTCACGGCCAGGTCGCGCTCCAGCGCCTGGCCGGCCACGAGCTCGAAGGGCGTCGTCACCGCGTCTTCGTAGCCGATGCGCGCGGCGCGCAGGCGGTAGCGCCCGGGGCCGGGCGCGGTCATCGCATACCACCCACTCGCGCGACTCAGCACCCGGGCCACGTCCGTGCCCGCCGAATCGACGAGCGTCACTACGGCGCCCCCCACCGGGGCGCCGGCGGAGCGGTCGAGCAGGTGCCCTCGCACGATCTGCCCCGAACCCGGAGCTGCGAGCAGCCCCAGCAGCAGCCCCGCGAGAAGCGATGTACGTCGCGGTGAAGACACGGTGGGAACCTCCCAGCGGGAATCTACGATAACGACCCTCCCGCGGTTACCCTACGATCCCTCACCTCCCGCTTGCCCGCCGCCGACCCTCTGCCTACCGTGCTTCCGCTGCGGAATCCCCCGCCATCCGCACCGCCCGATCATCGTCCCGTCCCATCGGTTCAGGAGGACCTTCGATGCATGCGACCAAGCGGTACGGTCCACTTCTCTCGCTGACCGCGCTGGCGCTGGCCGCGTTGTCGCCGGCGGCCCACGCGCAGCAGACGCCTTCGCCCCAGGAAGCGGCGGGCAAAGTCCACTACCGGTCGATCGGACCGACGCGTCAGAGCGGCCGCGTGGTGGACTTCGCAGTCCCACGGGGAGAGCCGTGGATCATCTACATGGGGACGGCCTCGGGCGGCGTGTGGAAGAGCTCGAACGAGGGGAGAAGCTGGAAGCCGATCTTCGACAAGGAGCCGGTCTACTCGATCGGTGACGTCGCGGTGGCCCCGTCCGACCCGAACGTCATCTACGTCGGTACCGGAGAGGCGAACAACTCCCGCAGCTCGTACTACGGCAACGGGGTGTACCGCTCCAACGACGGCGGTCAGAGCTGGACGTATCTCGGGCTGAAGGAGACTCAGCACATCGGCCGCATCGTCGTCGATCCCACGAATCCCGACATCGTCTACGTCGCGGCGCTCGGTCACCTTTACTCCCCGAACCCCCAGCGCGGGCTCTACAAGAGCACGGACGGGGGCAAGACCTGGACGAAGTCCCTCGCGATCAAGGCAGACGGGAAGGACATCGGCGTCTTCGACGTGGCGATGGATCCCGGCAACCCGAACGTTCTCTACGCATCGGCCTACCCCAAGGTGCGTCGCCCGTGGTTCTTCGCGCAGGGCGGGCCCGGCGGGGGCATCTACAAGACCACCGACGCCGGTGCGACGTGGACGAAGCTCGCCGGTGGGCTCCCCACCGGAATGCTCGGCAAGATCGGGCTCGCGATCGCGCCGAGCGAGCCGAATCGCGTCTACGCGGTCATCGAGGACCTCAACTCGCCCGGCGTTCCCGACAGCGTGCGTGAGGACGAGCTGCGCCGCGGTGTCGAGGCCTCCAAGCCGATCGTCGGCAACGTCGTGTATCGCTCCGACGACGCGGGCGCCACGTGGCGCCAGGTGAGCCAGAAGGGAAAGGTCATCGGTGGCGGGACGCCGTACTACTACGGGCAGATCCGCGTCGACCCTAAGAACCCCGATCATGTTTACACCTTGAGCACCCGCGTCGACGAGTCCACGGACGGCGGCGCGCACTGGAACACCGCGTTCCGGTTCGGAGGCGACAACCACGCCCTCTGGATCGACCCCGCAAACTCCCAGCACATCATGCTCGGCTACGACCACGGCATGGGCATCTCGTGGGACGGCGGCGCACACTGGTACCATCCGGACGACCTGCCGCTCGCGCAGTACTACGACATCACGCTCGACAACGACCGCCCCTTCAACATCTACGGCGGCCTCCAGGACAATGGATCGCTGAAGGGCCCCAGCAGCATGCCCGGAGGACGTCCGATCCCCTTCGAGGCGTGGGCACGCGTGGGCGGTGGCGACGGGATGTACAACGCCATCGACTGGAGCACCGGCCGCTACCTCTACAACGAGTCGCAGTTCGGCCCGATCTCGCGACTCGATCAGAAGACCGGCCAGCGGCGCTCGATCCGGTACGAGCCCCCGAAGGGCAAGCCCGGGCTGCGCTGGAACTGGAATGCCCCGATCGTCGTGTCGAGCCACGACCCGAACGTGATCTATCAGGCCGCGAACGTGGTCCTGCGCTCGCCGTACCGCGGCGAGAAGTGGGAGGTGATCAGCCCCGACCTCACGACCGACGACTCCGCGAAGATCGTCGGACGGGGCAACATCCAGTATTGCACGATCGTCTCGCTCGCCGAGTCGCCGGTCGATGCCAACGTGCTGTGGGCCGGCACGGACGACGGCAACGTCTGGGTCACGCGCGACCTCGGAAAGCACTGGACCAAGCTGAACGACAACGTCCCGAACAACCCGCACTACTGGGTCAGCCGCATCGAGCCGTCGAACTACGAGGCGGGCACCGCGTACCTGTCGTATACCGGGCTCCGGCGCGACGACTTCCGGCCGTTCCTCTACAAGACGACCGACTACGGCAAGACGTGGACGTCGATCTCCGCGGGGCTCCCGTCGGAGGGATCCGTCAACGTGATCCGTGAGGATCCGGAGAACCCCGACCTCCTCTTCGTCGGGACGGACTTCGGTGTGCAGGTGTCGTTCGACGGCGGCAAGAGCTGGTCGTCGATGCAGGGCAACATGCCGGCGATCGCGGTCAAGGACCTGCGGATCCAGCGGCGCGACGAGGAGCTGGTCGTGGCCACGCACGGACGCGGCATCTACATCGCGGACATCGCCCCGTTCGAGGGGATGACGCCCGGCGTGGTGGCCTCCGACGCACACCTCTTCCACGTGTTGCCGGGCGTGAAATGGGTCGTCAACGACAACCACGTGACCAGCTCCCAGAACTTCGACGGCCAGAGCGCGCCCGACGGCGTGGTCATCCACTACTGGCTCGGCAAGGAGGCCGCCGATACGCCGAAGGTGCAGATCTACGACGGCGCGCGCCTCATCGACGAGATCTCCGGCGCCAAGAGCCCGGGACTGCACCAGGTGGTCTGGGACATGACGTCGCGCCGCCCGCGCACCGCCAAGGAGAAAGAGGAGTACAAGCGGATGATGGAGCGGATGCGCCGCTTCGGGGGAGGCCGTTTCTTCGGCCGCGGCCGTCACCTCGATCCGAACTACATCTACACGCCGGTCAATCCCGGTGACTTCCGGGTCGTCCTCGTGGTCGACGGGAAGCGCATGGAGCATCGGACGCGCGTGCTGAAGGACATCTGGTACGACATGGGGACCAATCAATGATCGCAAGCCGCGGCGTGGTCGCGACCGTGGGACTCCTGGTGGCTCTGGGGCCATTGAGCGGGCGGCTGTCCGCGCAATACCGGCCGATGCAGGGCCATCCGATCGGGACCGTGACCACCCGCGGCAAGCTCATCGTGCTCGAGCTCGACAGCGGAGCGATCGCATCGCCCAACCTCTTCGACCTCCAGCACCGGACGCTCCGGTTCACGCCGAGCGACTCCGGTTATCAGGTGGAGAACCTCACCGAGC
>JBJKRT010000123.1:0-42078 GCA_046704545.1 Longimicrobiales bacterium | reverse complement strand
CGGTACATGTACTGCTTCGGGCGGATGTAGTTCGGGTTGACGTCGGGGTCCGTCGTGGCACCCTTGAACTCCTCGAAGACCGTGAGCGGCTTCAGCATCTCTTCCTTGAGAGCGGCCACCTCGGCCTCGTCCACGTTCGGGGCGTCGGCATGGTCGACCACGTAGGCGACCGCACCCTTCGCCGCGATGCGCCCTTCGGTGAACGACCCGGACGAGAACTTGTGGCTGGATGCGCCCGACGCGTCTCCGGCAGCGAACATGCCACCGACCGTCGTCATGTTCGGGTAGCCCCAGAAGTACTCGCTCTTCGTGTCGTCGGACTGCAGGTCCTCGGGCCCCGAGACCCATGCGCCCGACGCGCCCGAATGCGACCCGATGAAGTACGGCTCGCACGCCATGATCTCCGAGGGCTTCTTGTCGGGCTCGACGTTGCTGGCGGCCCACAGGATCGCCTGTGAGATCGTCATGTCGAGGAAGTCTTCCCATGCCTCGGCCTCGAGCTCCTTGAGCTTCTTGGCGCCCGCTTTCTCGTCCGGAGCCTCGGCGGCGATCTTCTTGATCGCCTCGGCGGTCTGCATGTAGATCGGCCCCTTGCCGTCCATCACGTCCAGCATCATGAGCCAGTTGCGGATGTTGGCGGGGGCGGGCTTCACCTTGCCGTAGGGTTGCCACTTGTCGAGCTCGGGAGCGTTCTCCTGCATGTAGTTGCCGCCTTCCGCGTTGGTCGCGGTCGACTTGAAGAGCAGGAACCACGCGCCCACCGGACCGTACGCGTCCTTGAAGCGCACCGGAATGAACCGCACTTCCTGGCAGGTCATCTCGGCACCCGCGTACGTGGTGAAGAAGGCGCTCGCGCCCGAGTTGAAGGGCGGATACCAGGAGCGGCCGAAGCCCTCTCCGGTCGAGCGCGGCTTGAACACGTGCACCGCGCCGCCCATGGCCACCAAGGTCGCCTTCGCGCGGAAGACGTAGATCTTGTTCTCGCGTACGCTGAAGCCCACGGCTCCGACGCACTTGTTTCCATCCATGAGCGGGTGGGTGATGAAGATCCGCTCGAAGTACTCTCCGCCCGCCTCCTTCAAGGCGTTCTTGGCGGCTTCGGCCACGATGACCTTGTAGGACTCGCCGTTGATCATGAGCTGCCAGCGGCCCTCGTGAACGTAGTTGCCTTCCGGATCCTTCCAGATCGGGAGGCCCCACTTCTCGAACAGGTGCACCGTGGAGTCGACGTGGCGGGCGATGCTCGCCACCAGGTCCTCACGGGTGATGCCCATGAGGTCGTTTCGGACGTAGTCGCAGTAGTCCTTCAGGGTGTTTTTGCCGCTGTTCAGGTCCACGTACTGGTTGATCGCGGACAGACCCATGGCGACCGCGCCAGAGCGGTCCATGGCTGCCTTGTCGACCAGCGTGACCTTCAGGCCGTGCTGTTTGGCCCAGTAGGACGCTTCCACCGCCGCGCCGCAGGCGGCCATGCCGCCGCCGCAGATCAACAGGTCGGTGTCGACCGTCACAGTTTCGAATTCCGTCATTGTCCCAAGTCTCCCAAGAAGTTGACGCTGCCGTAGGCCTCGGATCGCGACAGCGATCCTCCGGCGATCCCTAGAGGGTCGGGACCTTGTCGAACTTGACCGGTCCCCGCTCGGTGTTGAGCCCGGAGGGCTCGGACATGAGCGTCGGGCTGCGCACATCGGCGTCGCCCGTGGGGAAGTGGTCGAAGGGCTGGGCCATGCCTTCCTGGACGCCGCGCCGGATCGGGAACTTGAACCGCTTGGGCCGGATGTCCCTGTCGCGGAACTGGAGGGTCCACATGATGTCTTCGCTGCTACGCATCGCCGTCACGCTCGCGCCCATCGGCACGAAGTCGGCGTAGCCGCGTACCTCGATCGCCTGGTTGGGGCAGATCTTCACGCAGTTGTAGCACTCCCAGCACATCGCGGGGTCCTGATTGAAGGCCTTCATGGTCTCCTTGTTGAGGACCATGAGGTCGTTCGGGCAAATGTACTGGCAGGCCGTCTTGTCGAGGGCCTTGCACCCGTCGCATTTGTCCGGGATTACGTAACTCGGCATTTCCTGCCTCCGGTCTGATGGGAAGGTCCGCATGCTACGGCTTCAACCGCGCCCTGAACGCGGTTGAAGCCCCCCGGGGCAGGTGTCGGCGGGGACGCATCGTGACAAGAATCACAGTTGTACGGTCGATGTGTGATTTTTGTCACAATTTCTGCTCAATCGGAATCTCAAGGTCTCTACCGCCGCCGTCAAGTGTATTTGAGATTTTTTTCTCAATACAGGACGAAATGCTTGTAGGACAAGGCTTTTCTGGGGGTGGGGCGCACTTCCGAGCGGTGGACGTCGCCGAATGTGAGTGGAGGGCGCCCTTTGGAGGCGTCGGAGCGGGGCCGAGCCGGTGGCGACTCGGCTCAGACCGACTTCAGCGACCCGCCAGGTGGTAGGCCAGCTCGGCCATCCCGAGGGAGATGTGCTCGTTGCGGACGAAGACGCCTTCCGGCACGGTGAGGCGGGTGGGGGAGAAGTTCCAGATGGCCGTGACGCCGGCGTCCACCAGGCGGTCGGCGACCTTCTGGGACACCGATGCCGGAGTCGCGAGGATCGCGAGCCGAATCTTGTGCCGCGTGACGAAGGCCTTCATGCCGCGTGAGTGTCGTACCACGCAGCCGGAGCAGCCGGCCATTTCCTGCCCGACCTTGTCCTTGTCGTTGTCGAAGGCGGCCACGATGCGCAGCCCATATCGCGCGAACCCGGGATACGCCATGAGGGCGCCTCCGAGGTGGCCGGCGCCGACCACGATCGCGAGATGGATCTGGTCGAACGCGAGCGCATGACGAATGGCATGGACCACGTCGTCGGCGCGGAAGCCCACGCGTCCCTGGCCGCGGAGGCCCACCGAGCCCAGGTCCTTGCGGACCTGCGTGGGATCGATGTCCAGCGCCTCGGCCATCTCCGCGCTGGTCACGGCTTCGGGGGCGTCGCGACCCCGACTCTCCGTGAGGTAGCGGTGGTAGCGCATGAGGCGCTCGAGCACCAGACGTCTGAGATGCCTCACGTGGCCCACCTTGTGAGATTGGTATCACGAAAACATCCAACCTAGCGCGGCCCCCATCCCCGTCAAGGAAGTCGCTGGACCCCCGCGTCCCCGAATGCCCCGTCGACCCGGGAAGGTCGGAGCGGCCTTCACCGACGCTCGTCGTCGAGTTCGCGTAGCCGGCGCAGGATGCCCAGAGGCCCTTCGGAGACGGCGGCCTTCACGACCGCCGCGATGCGGGCCTCGTCCGAGGCGAACTTCTTCTTCAGCCGGGCTTCGTAGGCGCTCTGGAGCACCTCGATCAGCTTGTCGAGCTCGTATGGCTTGGGCAGGTAGCCGAAGGCCCCGAGCTTGGTGAGCTCCACGGCGCTCTCCAACGACCCGTGTCCGGTGAGAATGATGGCCTCCAGGAACGCGTGCTCCGCCTTGAGCGCCTTCAGCACCTCGCTGCCGTCCATGCCCGGCATCTTCAGGTCGAGGATGGCGATGTCGAACTTCTCGGTTCGCGCGAGCTCGAGGGCGTCGGGCCCGTTCGTGGCCGTGAGCACCTGAAAGCCGCGCTTGGAGAGTCGGCGTGCGATGGCCGCCAGGAACCGGGCCTCGTCGTCGACGATGAGCAGCTTGATGACGTGTCCCATGTCCGTCCCCCTTTGGGCTCAGATCGCGGGGAAGCCCAGCCAGAGCCAGTATCCCAGGATCGCCCAGCCCCACAGCACCGCGAAGCTGATGAGCAGGACGAAGAAGCCGTGCTTGAAGAAGTCGGAGAGCGTGACGAGCTGCTCTCCGGTCGTGGGGTCTTTGGCCATCGCGTACGCGAGCGCGTTGGACGGCGTTCCGATGATGAGCATGTGCGCGAACGAGGAGGCGTACGCGGTCGAGAACCCCACCATCCACGGGTGGACGCCCGCCACGGTCGCCATGGGAACCGTGACCGGCCCGATGGCCGCCACCGTGGCGCCGTCGCTCATGAAGTTCGTCGCAACCCCGGTGAACAGCGACGAGGCGACCGCCAGACCCGAGCCACCGCGCATGAAGTCGGGGACCACCGCCACGAAGGCGTCGGCCAGATAGAGCGCGGCCCCGGTGGCGGCGAGGGCGGCGCCGATGGCCGTGGCACCGGCATACAGGAGCACGACTTCCCAGTGGATCGACTGCATGTCTTTCCACGAGAGCACGCGGAAGATGTTGAGGAGGACGAGCCCCAACAGCACGGGCCCGCCCATCCCGAGCGATCCGCTGGCCGTGATCCAGAGGACCACCACGAGGAGCAGCACCGCGCCGCTCACGATTTCCGGGCCGGTCACCGGACCGATCTTCTCCGCGGCGCGGCGGATCTCCGCTGCCACGTTCAGCCTCGGGACCTTCACCTTCCGCCTCAGGAAGAGCAGGAAGTAGAGGCCGACCGAGAAGGAGAGGACCGGCACGAGCGGGAATCCGTACTTCATCCACTGCCCGAAGGTGGGGGCCACCCCGTAGTCGGCGAGGATGCCGACCATGATGGCGTTTCGTCCTCCGGACGCGGGTGATCCCGGTCCTCCCATGTTCGCGGCGTAACACAACGCCAGAGCCATGAGGACCATCAGGTTCCGGTCCTTCTTCAGGTTGCTCGAGCGGAGCGCCGACGCGTACACCATCACGAGCAGCGGCATCGTGAAGGCCACCATGGCGTGCTCCGACAGGAAGCCGCATGTCATGGACAGCAGTGGCATGAAGACGAGGAGGAAGAGCGTCAGGTTGCGTGCGGGTGCGAGCAGCAGGAGCCCGATCCGTCGGTCCAGCCCCGTGCGCGTGATCGCCTTGGCCAGCGCGAGGACGCCGAAGATGAACAGCACCGCGTCCTTGGCGAACGCCTGAGCCACGCCGTCCGGCTTGAAGATCCCGAAGAAGTAGAGCGAGGCCGCCACGAACAGGGTCGTCACGGCCACCGGAATCGCGCCGGTGGCCCAGAACAGAGCCGACACCGCCAGCGTGGCCAGCACCACCATCGCCTTGCGCGCCACCTCCTCGGGGCCGAGTGGCGCCCCCGCGTGCGTGCCGTCCGGGCGCACGACGTCGCGCTGCAGCTTGTTCTTCCTGCTGTAATAGCCGGCGATCGTCTCGCCGGGCGCCATCTCCCGATAGGACGCGTACCCCATGATGGGATCGGGCGCCTGAGCCCGAGCTTCCGGCGTGCTCTTCGCCGCGCCCACCAGCTCGATCAGCCGCGCCGGAGGTCTGGGCACCACGAGCGCGGCGAACAGGATCGCGCCCAGGACGATGAACAGGGGGCGCGAGTTGTGACTGCCCAGGAACCAGCGGGGCAGGGATCGCTCGCTCTCCGGTCGGTGCGCGATCTCGTGGCGCGCCTTGGCGTAGGCGACCTCCTCCACGGCTTCGTCGAGCACCGCCGACAGCTCCTCGACCTCGCACGGCTTCTCCAGATAGCGGAACGCTTCCAGCCGACCGGCGTCCCGGGCCGAGTCGAGGCTCCCGTGGCCGGTGAGCATCACCGCCTGGATCGCGGGATTGAACGCACGCATCTCGCGCAGCGTCTGGATCCCGTCCATGCCCGGCATCTTCAGGTCGAGCACGGTGACGTCTATCTCCCGGTCGACGCGCATCCTGCGGATCGCCTCCTCGCCGTCGCCGACGTCCACGACGTCGTAGCCGCGCGCTCTCAGCCGCTTGGCGAGCGAGGTGCGGAAGCGTTCCTCGTCATCCACGAGAAGGATTCTCGACATGGGCTCACTCCTCGTCCGACCCGCGCCGGTCGGCCCTCATGATCTGAAGCGCCAGCTCGTCGAAGAAGTCGCTGAGCCGTAACAGGCCCACGGTCTCTCTGTCGTGCGTGACGAGGAGCGACAGGGTCTGGTGCATCAGGAACGCCATGATGGCCGCGGACAGGGGCGCCTTCGCCTCGATGCTCGCGGTCGCGGACATGCACACGTCCTTGACCGCCACGTTGCGGGCGCGCTCGCACACGTCGACGAAGTCGGCCGTGAGCAGGTCCAGCGTGCGCCAGGACGTGTCGCGCAGGTCGTCGCCGACGCCGGCCCGGTCGAGCACCGCCTGCGCGGTGGCCGCCTTTCGGTCCGGCAGGAGGGCCCGCAGAAAGGCGAAGTAGTGGAGCTTTCCGACGATGCGGCCTCTTCCGTTCCGCACCAGGATCGCCCGGTGTGGCTGCCGGCCGGGCGGGAGGTGCTCCTGGGCGGCTTCGAGCGCGTGCAGGGCGTCCAGAATCGTGGCGTCCTCGTCCACCACGGCATACTCGGCCAGCGGAATCATGAGGTCTTCCACTCGTTCGGCCACGGTCACTCCTCCCCGCTCCCCTCACGCCTCCTCGGCGGTGGGGAGCTCGACGGTGAAGTTGCTTCCCTCTCCCGGGGCGCTGTCGACGTAGACCGCTCCCCCGAGGTTGCGGATGATGGTGTAGCTGACGCTGAGTCCCAGGCCGGTGCCCTTTCCAGGCTCCTTGGTCGTGAAGAACGGCATGAAGATCCGCTCCAGCTGCTCCGCGCTCATGCCGCAGCCGGTGTCCCGGAACGAGGCGGCGGCCATCGGGCCGTGGAGGACCGTCGACACGGTGAGCCGGCCGCCGCCCTCCATCGCGTCCATGGCGTTCTTCACGAGGTTCACGAACACCTGGACGAGCTGCGGCCGGTCGGCCAGGATGCGTCCGACCCGCGGGTCGTAGCGCCGCTCGACCTCCACGTTCGAGATCACCAGCTCGTTCGACAGCAGCACGTCGAGGACCTCGTCGAGCACGTCGTGGAGCGCGTGCGGCTCGACCTGCACGTCCTTCTGCCGCACGAACCCGAGGAGCTTTCGGGTGATGTCCCGGCAGCGGAACACGGCGTCGTGGATCGCGTCCAGGTGCTCGGCGAGGTCGAGCGGCTCGTCGTCGTCGCTCGCGAGCGAGGGATCGAGGGAGTCCTTCAGGACGCCCACCTCCTCCGCGATGATCGCGAGCGGGTTGTTGATCTCGTGGGCGATGCCGGCGGCCAGCTCTCCCACGGAGGCGAGCCGGGCCGCGTGCACGAGCTGCCCGGAGAGCTCCGCCGTATGCCGCTCGGTGGCGAGTTGGACGCCCACGACCTGGCGGGTGCGGATCAGGATGACCATCCCCACGAACAGGAACGCCGCGAGCGTGGCGAGCAGCGCCGTACGGGGGCCCCCGGACACGGCTTGGGACACGTCGCCGCGGGCGTCGCTGACGACGAGCGCCCAGGGCGTCTCGTTGAGCCACGCGTAGGCGTAGTCGGGACGCCCGCTCTTTCGCTCGCCCGGCACGAACCCGCGGCGCGGCGTCGTGGGCGGCACGAACGGAGAGGCGCGCAACGGCGTGCCGACGCGCGGCGTCGCCACCTCGAGGACGCCGTTCGCGTCCACGACGGCCGCGTTGACCTCCGCGGCGCCCTCCAGCGTGGCCAGGAAACGCGCGAGCCGCTCGGGCGAGAGGGCCGACCGGAGCACGACGAGCGCGTCGCCTTCTCCGTCTCGCACGGCGATCGTGAAGTGCGGCCGGCCCCGCACGCCCAGGTAGATGCCCGTGATGACCGAGCTGCGTCCGGGGGAGAGCAGGGCCCGGAACCACGCGTCGTCACGGTAGCTCACGCCGGACGGATAGTTCACCGGTCCCGCGTACGACACGAGCGTACCCGCTGCGTCCACCAGACCGACGTCGACGAACGCGTCGCTCTCCTGGCGAAGCGTGGCCAGGACCGCCGGCAGGCTCCGGGCCGCGTGGGCCCGGTCGAACGAGGGGTCGCGCAGCACGTTCGAGAGACTCACCAGCCGCTCGCGCAGGAAGATGTCGAACGTCCGGGCCTGGTGCTCGGCCAGCCCTTCCAGGTGCAGGCGCAGGCTGTCGCGGCGGACGTCTCGGTACTGGACGTGGAAGAAGACCGCAAGCAGGAGAAGGGGCACGAAGTAGAGCAGCAGCATCCGGCCGAGCGTGTGCCAGAACAGCTCCCTTCCATGCCCGTCTCTGGAAGCTCGGGGCGTGTCCGGGGCAGGTCCGACCGAATGCACGGCCATGCTGCGATCCCTCGTGTCAGGTCCGTCAGCCTCCCGCGAGCACGGGCATGCCCATGAGTGGCCAGATCAGCCAGACGAACAGGCCGAGGACCACCATGAGAAGGAGGCTCGCGGGAATGCCCGCGACGAAGAACTCACGCACCGTGAACTGGCGGCTCCCGTACGCGATGGCGTTCGGGGCCGCCCCCACCAGGAGCAGGAACGGCATGCCGGCGGTCACCAGCGACGCGAACAGCACCACGTCGGGCGCCACGCCCACGTAGGGCGCGATGACCAGCGCGACCGGCATCGTGATGGCGATGGCGGCGACGTTCATGATGAGGTTCGTCATCACCAGGACGAAGCCGGCCATGCCCAGAACGAACACCAGCCAGTGCGCCCCGTTGAACAGGTTCAGCCACTCGACCGCGAGCCACTGGGCCGCGCCCGTCTTCCACAGGCAGAACCCGATGCTCATGGCGCCCCCGAAGAGGAACACGATGTTCCACGAGGCGCTCTCCAGGTCATCGAGCACCAGGATCTTCAACAGGAAGAGCAGGATGATCGGCACGAGGATGATCGCGCTCTTGTCGAGCGGCGCGAGCACGGGAATGAACGTGCGGAGGCTGAGCACGGCGATGGTGCCGAGGACGATGACGAGCGAGACGATCTCGTCGCGGCTCATCGGTCCGAGCGTCCCGTACAGTCGCTTCACCCGGTCGCGCAGCCCCGGAATCGTCTTGCGCTCGGGCGGATACCAGAGCATGAAGAAGCCCCAGAGCAGGATCACCATCAGCGCCCCGACCGGGAGCATGTAGTAGCTGAGCCGGAAGAAGTCGATCTGCCGTCCGGTGATGTCGTAGAAGAACCCGATCGCGACGGCGCCGCGGGCCGCGCCGAGCAGCGTGATGATGCTGCCGGCGCCCGCGACGAACGCCATGCCCATGAACAGCCCCTTGCCGAAGCGCGTGGGGATGTCCTCGTCCGTGTAGAGCGCGTACACCGCCAGCAGGAGCGGGTAGATCGTCGCGGCCACCGCGGTATGGGCCATGATGAGGGTGAGCGACGCCGTCATGACGAAGCAGCCCAGATAGATCATGCTCGTGCGCTCACCCACGACGGCCAGCATCCGATAGGCGAGGCGCCGGGTGAGCCCGGTCTTGGTGAACACCATCCCGATCATGAGCGAGCCGAAGATGAACCACACCGACGGGTCCATGAAGTCCGTGAACGCTTCGCGGGCGGGGCGGATCAGGAAGAGTGCCTGAACCACCCCGATGGAGATGCTCGTCACGCCGATCGGAACGACCTCGGTCACCCACCAGGTCGCCGCGAGGAAGAAGAGCCCGAGCGCGGCCTTGCCCTCACGGGTCAGCTCGAACGCGTTCCCCTGAGGGTCGATCGCGGGGCCGGGCAGGGGCAGCGCGTACACGAGGGCGAACAGACCCACGCCGAGAAGGACCAGGGCGGCGCGCTTCACGGCTCATTCCCGGCGCAGGAGCTCGGCGAGCTCGTGGAATACGTCCACCGAGCGGACGACGCCCACCACCGTCCGGTCCTCGACGACCGGCAGAAGCCCGAGGTTCAGCGACACCATCTCGTAGACCGCCTTCATCAGGTGGTCGTCCGGGCCGATCGTCGCCGTGATGGGCAGCATCACGTCGCGAACCGGCCGCTCCGCCTGCTCCCTCAAGCCCTTCACGACCCGATCGAAGGTGAGCTCCGAGAGGTTCGGATCCACGGCGACGTCGAAGAGCTTCTTCCGGTATTCCATGGGCCGGCTGACCAGGAACTTCGGCTCGAGCCCGCGCATGATGTCGCGCCGGCGCACCAGCCCCAACAGCTCGTGCGCTCCGTTGACGACGAGCAGCACGCGGGGCAGGGAGCGGCGCCCTCCGACGTCCAGCCAGCTGTCCTCGATGACCTCGACGGCGCGCCGGAGCGTGTCTTCGGGATGGACGAACGGATAGTCGTCGCGCGGGATCATGACCTGCCGCACCCGCTTCGCGCCGTCCTCTCGGGTATCCCCGTCGCCTGCCATCTCACCACCCCTTCTTGCGGATGATGTCTTCGACCCTGTCCTCGATGCGCTTCTCCTCGAGCGACCAGCGCTGGTTGGCCGCGGTCTCGATCTTGTCGACCAGGGCGTCCAGGTCGGCCGGCTTCTCGAGGAGATCGAGCGCCCCCAGCTTGATGGCCGTCACGGCCTGCTCGAGCGTGGCGCGCCCCGTGAGCAGGATCACCTGGAGGTCCGGGTTGAGCTCGAGGAGGCGCTCGAGGGTCTCGATTCCGTCCATGCCGGGCATCGCCATGTCCAGGACGATCGCGTCGTAGCGGGTCGCTTCGGCCTTGGTGACGGCCGTGAGCCCCGTGATCGCGGTATCCGCCATGATGTCACGGGCGCGCAGGCGCTCCGCCAGGACTTCCACGAAGTCCGTCTCGTCGTCCACCAGGAGAACCTTGCAGTCACTCATCGTTCCTCTGCCTTCCGTGATCGGCCGGCCGAGCGGAGGACGCGGACCAGCTCGTCGATCTTCACGGGCTTCATCAGGTATGCGTAGGCTCCCGCCTCGCGGCCCTCGTCGGCCGTGTCGAGAGCGCCGTGTCCGGTCAGCAGGATCACCTCGAGAGACGGGTGCTCCCGCTTGATTCGACGGATCACATCGAGTCCTCCGAGGCCGGGCATCTTCACGTCGAGCAGGACGACGTCGCACGGCTCGCGCTCGATCCAGGTCAGCGCGTCGGCCCCGGTGGTCACGCCCGCGGCTCCGAACCCGCGCAGGTTCAGGCGCTCGACGAGCGCGCTGACGAGCTCCTCTTCGTCGTCGACGATCAGCACGCGCGGGACGTCGGAGGTGGACACGTCGCTCACTCCTCCGGGCGACCCATGGGCAGGGTCACCGTGAATCTCGTGCCCTCTCCGACCTCGCTCTGTACCTCGATCTCGCCGCCCAGCTTCTGCACGATGCCGTAGGTGATCGAGAGTCCCAGGCCCGTTCCCGCGCCCTTCTTGGTGGTGAAGAAGGGATCGAAGATGTGCGCGAGGTGCTCCTCGGCGATCCCCACGCCGTCGTCCGCGATCGAGACCGCGATCGTATCCTCCGCGCCCTCGCGGATGGCGATCTCGATGTGGCCTCCGTCGTCCACCGCGGCGAACGCGTTGTTGATGATGTTCAGGAACACCTGCTGCAGCTGGCCGCGGTCGCTGACGACACGGGGTGGCGTCTCGGGGATGTCGAAGTCGACGTGGACGTCGCGGTAGCTCGCCTCCTTCTCGAGGAACCCCAGCACCTCGATGAGGAGCTGGTCGAGCTCGATGCTCTCACGGCGGACGTCCATGTGCTTCGCGAACCCGAGCAGCCGATGGGTCACCCCCGCGCACCGGTCGGCGGAGCGCAGGACCGAATCCACCAGCTCGAGCAGCTTCTCCCGGGTCGGCATCTCGTCCGACATCTGGAGGAGGTCCTTCAGCAGCCCCGCCTTCTCGGCGATGATCGAGATCGGGTTGTTGACCTCGTGCGCCACGCCGGCGCTGAGCCGGCCGAGCGCCGCCATCTTGTTGGTGTACTCCATCTTGTGGTACGCCGTCGCCCGCAGCAGGTCGGCATCACGCATGCGGCCCACCATGTGCGTGGTTCCCCACGCGACCACGGCGAGGATCAGCACGATGCTCACGCCCAGGAAGATCAGCAGGTCGCGCCGAAGCGCGATCCAGCCGGCGAGCAGGGCATGGCGCGGGCTCACAAGCACCAGGGTGAACGGCGAGTTCGCGATCTGCGCCCAGCTCACGGTCAGCGGCTCGCCCTGATCGTCGCGCAGCTCCACGAGCTGGGTCTCGGTCGCGGGAGCGAGCATCGGCAGGGGGGCCTTCTGCAGCGCCGGTCCGTACCGCCTCGACGGCGTCTGGAGCATGCCTTCGGCGTTGAGGAGGAACGCGTCGCTTGACGGCCGGGTCGCCACCGATGAGACCAGTCGGTTGATCAGCTCGGTGTCGATCGTCGCCCGCAGGACGAACGAGCCACCGGTGCTCATGTCGTGCGCGACCGCCACCACCGAGTGGGGGGCCTGGCGAAAGCCCAGGAAGACGTCGCTCACGTACGCGCCGTGGCGCGTGACCTCCCGATACCAGGGAGACGTCTCGTAGCTGCGTCCTTCGAGCTCGTAGGGGCCGGCATAGGAGACCTGCACGCCGTGCCGATCGATCAGCCCGAGGTCGACGAACCCTCCGAACGACTGCTTCATGTTGACCAGGAGTCGCGCCAGCCGCGACGAGTCGCGCAGCTCGTCGAAGGGACGCTCACGAACCACGAGCTCGAGCGCCGACAGCCGCTCCGAGAGGAAGGACTCGAGCGACTGCCGCCCGTTGCGCACGAAGTCGGCCATCGGCCGTGCGGTCTCGGCGCGCAGCGCCTCCCGGTACTGGTAGTAGTTGACGGCCGTCATCACGAGCAGCGGCGCCACGGCCACGACCGACACCGCGAGCAGCACCGTGATCAGGAGCTTCCGGTAACGGCCCTGGGAGATGAGCGTGTCGAGGTCGCGCTCGGGTCCGGATACGCGTGGGGCGTTCTCCTCCATCACGGCGTCCGCGCCTTTCGGGCACGGTGCGTCCGCCCCGCTCGCCTGATGATCGCCATCAGGTCGTTGATGTCGACCGGCTTGCGCAGGTACTCGAAGGCACCGAGACGTCTGGCTTCCGCTTCGTCCCGGTCCGATCCGAAGCCGGTCAGCACGACGACCTCCACGCCGGGGTGCGTCTCCTTGACCCGGCGCAGGACCTCGAGCCCCCCCATCCCGGGCATGCGCAGATCCAGCACCATCACGTCGGGAAGCTCCTCCTCCAGCATCCCCAGCGCCTGCTCTCCGCTGAGCGCTACCTCGCTTCCCACCTCACGCATCTCCATGCGCTCGGCCATCGTGCGGACGTATTCCTCCTCGTCGTCGACGAGCAGCACCTTCAACGCACGCGTCGGGGGAGGCGGGGCCGGAGCCGGCGGCTTGCTCATGGTTCCCACCGCCATGTCGGGTTCCCCGGCTTCGGCCCAGGCGGCGGCTTCCATCGTGCGGTCGAAGCCGTCGCGGGAGTCGCGCAGGAACTCGGCCGCCACCTTCAGGCCGCGCTTCCAGGCGGCCGTGATCGTGTCGATGAGCTGGGCGGTGTCGGCCGGCTTCCGGAGGTACTCGAAGGCGCCCAGCGCCCGGGCCTCCTTTTCCTCGGTGTCCGAGCCGTGGCCGGTGAGGATGATGACCTGAACCTGGGGATGCTCCTCCTTGACCCGCTCGAGCACCCGCATTCCGTCGATACCGGGCATGCGCAGGTCGAGGACCATCACGTCCGGCGTCTCGGCGCGCACCATCTCCAGGGCTTCGGCTCCGCTCGTGGCCACGCGGCTCGGAAGGTCCCGCATCTCGAGGCGCTCGGCCATCGTGCGAACGTAGTCTTCCTCGTCGTCGACCAGGAGCACGCGGATCTCGCTCATCTCACCCTTCCAGGATCCGGCCTCGCCCGCCTGGAGGCGCAGATGTGCAGACCGCTCGGCTCCTACTCCCGTGCCGCGAACAGGAGTGTGAGCCCATCTCCGGTCCCGGAGCTCTCCAGCGAGACCCCGAGACGCTTCAGTACGTCGTTCAGCCCGTTCCAGCCCTCCGGATCGCCGGCCAGGGCGTCGGCGCCGTTCGTCGAGCTCGTGAGGTGGACGCTGGGCGGGTCGCCGCCCCCGTCCGCGCGCAGCTCGATCTCCGCCCCCTCCTCGAGTCGCTCGAGGCACGCCTCCACCGTGGCGTACAGCGCCATCTGGACGTGGATCGGCACCGCGCGCAGCGGCGGTCCCGGCGTCTCCGCGGCCTGAGCCGTCACCACCTGCGACTTCCTGCGCGCCGCGCGCCGGGCGTGGAAGGCGATCTGCCGCACCTCTTCCTCGAGATCGACGGCTTGCAGGTCATGGTCCGGGCTGTGGGCGACCCGGTTCAGGTGCGTGACGATGTCGGCGCCGCGTCCGACCTGGGCCTCGATGCGGCCCAACGCCTGGAGGACGCGCTCGCGGTCGATCGCGCCGTCGGCGCCGGACATGCGCACCAGATCGTCGACGAGACCCGCCGACTCCTTGATGATCGCCAAGGTGTTGCGGATCTCGTGGGTGGCCGCCGCCGTGATCTTGCCGATGAACGCGGCTTCCGGGTTCGGGGATGTAGTCATCCTCGTCGGTGCCCCTGGGCTGACGTCGGTCGCCCTCGCATTCGAAAGCTGGAAGCGGTGGCGTGCGGTGGCAAGGAGCCTGTCCGCAACGACCGCGTGGGCGCGGCGCCCCGCGGGAGGCGCCGCGCCCGCGAACTGTGGACTACGGTCCGACCGGCTGGGTCGGCGGAAGCGCGTGGCAGTCCGCGCACGTCTTGCCTGGTTGGTGGCCCATCCTGGTCCGGTGGCACGCGAGGCAGAGCTGGCGCGTGCGCGGAGCGGTGCGGATGCCCTCGGGCACCGGGTCGTGGCAACCCTGGCCGCCGCACCCGAGGTGCGCCGTCCTGGTGTGGGCGGCCGGAGCCGGCGCGGCATGGCACGCCGAGCAGTCGGCCGTCGGCTCGTGGTGTTGCAGGTGGCACCCGGAGCAGTCGGCTCCCTTCGCCGTCTCGAGATCGATGCCGCCCGTATGGCACACCGTGCAATCGGTGCGCCAGTGCTGGGCGTGCTCGAAGCGGATCGTACGCGTCGGCCCGTCCAGCGACCCGATGTGGATGTTGAGCTTCGTCGTGACCTCGAAGGACGTCGCGCGCACCTCGTCCGGGTCGTGGCACCGGGTGCAGCGCCGCGAAAGCGGAGGCGTGTGGTGGCACGCGCGGCACGCTTCGCGGCTCGTCAGCTTGAGGGTCCCGTGCCGGGGTCCCGACCCGTGGCACGCGCCACACGCCACACTCGTGTGATCGTCGTGGCTGAACGTCAGGCCGGACGGAAGCTTCAGAGGCTTCGGGGTCGTGGCCCACGACACGAGTGCCCCTCCGGAGACGTGGCACGTCTTGCACTCCCGTCCGCCTCCGGTCACACGGAAGCCGTGGGGGATGTGGCACGACGTGCAGCGGCTCAGCGTGAGGCTGTCCACGGTCCTGTGGAACGGCGTGACCAGCTCGGGGTGCGCGTGGCACTCTCCGCCGGAGCACGAGCGAACGCTCTTCGCCAGCGGTTGCTGCTTCCACAGGTCGTGACAGACCCCGCAGACCGCTCCGTGGGGCTCGTCGACCGGAACCGGCTTGGCGAGGCAATCACCCGGCCGGCGGCTCAGGCACCTGCGGTCACCGGCCTGCAGGGTGTCGCCCGACTGGGGGGCTACCACCGCGTCGGGCGGCGAGATGTGGGCGAGCAGCGGTGTGACGAGCCCGATACAGAGGAGTGCCGCCCCCGCCGCCAGGACGGCGGGGACGGCCCCTCCCACGTGCCGGTGAGGGTTGGCTCCTGGCCTCGGTGCACTCGGTGGGAGGGTTACTCTTACGTCGTATCTATGCGGTGACATGGACCGTCTCCCTTGCATCGTCGACATCCGTGGGCGCGGGGGAGGGACGCGGCACGGAGGGGATCTCCGCGGGGGCGCCGCGGAGGATGGGGAAGAGCTTGACCAGCACGATGTAGACGAGGATCTCGGCGGACACGAGGCCGAACGTCACGGCGAACTCGCCGACCGACGGGAAGTACGACCAGCTCCGCAGACCCACGTTGGGGTTGAAGGCGAACAGGTAGGTCGAGAACCGGTACAGCGCGCCCGCCAGGAGGATCATGGTCGCCATGGCCATGAGCCAGCCCGGCCCGGCCGTGCGCCGACGTACAAGGAGCCCGACGGCGGGCACGACGAACAGCGCCATCTCGGCCAGGAAGAGAAGGCCGTACCCGTCCATGCGGGTGACGAGGCCTACCTGGCCGCGGTGCACGACGTCGAACGTCCTGACCGCCACGTAGAGCCCGATCACGATCGCGATCGGAACCGCGAGCCCGCGCAGCATCGGCGTCTCGGCGGGCCGGCGGAACGCCTTGGCCGAGATGCACGACTCGAGCGTGACCACCCCGTATCCCATCGCGACGCACGACAGGAGGAAGAGGAGCGGCAGCAGGCCCGTGTGCCAGAGCGGGTGCAGCTTCTGGCCGGCCAGGAGCATCAGGCTTCCGAGCGAAGACTGGTGCATGGTCGGCAGCAGCATGCCGAGGGCGATGAAGACGGGCAGCACGCGCTCGATCTTCGGCGTCACCACCTCCGCGACGCGCCGCAGGGCCGGCAGGCTGCTGTGGCGCCACCCCTCCAGAACGGCAGGCGAGACCTCGATCCAGAGCACCATCGTGTACAGCATGATGCACAGGGCGACCTCGAGCAGGATCGAGTTGACGTTCCAGTGCCAGAACCAGAGCGGGATCTTGTAGAAGTTCCACGCCCGTCCGATGTCGATCAGCACGCTCGTGCCCCCGAGCGTGTAGCCCAGGGCGCTGGTGACCAGCGCGGGACGCACCAGCGGATGGTAGCGGCCGCGGTTGGCCACGTAGACGAGCAGGGCCATCGCATAGCCGCCGCAGGCCAGGGCCGTTCCCGTGACGACGTCGAACGCGATCCAGAGGCCCATCGCGTACCCGTCGTTCAGGTTCGTCACCGCGCCGAGGCCGCGTGTGAACCGCCAGAAGACGGCCAGGACCCCGATCGCGGCGAGGGCCGCTAGGAAGGTCGTGACGGGCGTGACGAGCGATCCGCCGACCGGCTCCGCGCGCTCGGTGGTGTGGTGGACGGCTTCCTCCTCGCGCATCTTGCGCGCGTTGCGCCGCACCACGGCACCGAGCACCGCGAACAGGGCCAGGGGTGCCACGAATCCTCGGTAGAGCGTGTGCTGGATCTTCTCCGGAAGCGAGGGGACCGGTTCGTCTCCGAGCCCATCGGGAAGACCGAGCTCGGCGAACGACACGCCGGCCTTGGTGATGTAGAGCACCGAGGTCCCGCCGCCGTCGCGCTCGCCGAAGACCTTCGGATTGTACCGCTCGGGATTCGCGTCGATGCGCCGGTGCGCCTCGGCGAGCACCTCGTCGCGGTCGCCGAAGATCAGGGCGCCACGCCAGCACTGCGCCACGCAGGCCGGCACCAGGTCGTCGGACCGGAGCGCCGGGCACATCTGGCACTTGTGGAGCTCCGGCGTGGCGGTATCCCACTCGAAGCGGGGCACGTTGTACGGGCAGGCGATCTCGCAGTACCGGCACCCGACGCACAGATCTCCGTTCCACACGACCGCGCCGTCCTCGTCCTTGTGCATGGCGCCGAGCATGCAGGCGCTCACGCACGCCGGCTCGAGGCAGTGCATGCACTGCACCTTCCGGAAGACGTCTTCGCCCGCGTGCTCGAAGCGGCGGACCACGGTGAAGTTGTCCGCGGTGAGCTCCGGTCTCTCGGAGAGCGCGAGCGCGGGTTCCCACCCGTACTCCTCGGCGCACCCCAGAGCGCACTGACGGCATCCGATGCAGCGCACGGCGTCGTGCAGGATGGCCTTCGTGGGCCGACCCCCCTCGCGGGGCTCACCGGCGCGTAGTCTCCTCGGAAGAAGGGCGCTCAGGCCTGCGACGCCGAGCGCCTGCAGGGCCGCCCTCCTGCTGATCGTCATCGCCGATCTCCGTTCTCCCAGTCGTTGCAGATCCAGTTGCGGAACCGCGGGGGTCCGAAGAAGACGAGCGCGAGAAGCACCACTCCTGCGGCGAGCGCCACGGGAAGGAGCATCACGCGCAGCGTGATGATCAGGAACGCGAGGACGGGAAGGATGAGCACGGCCCCGACGAGGGTCGCGCACCAGCCGAGCGTCCGTCCGACTCTATCGGAAAGGTGTTGCATTGTCGTCTCCGGTTCACGTGTGAGAGCCCTCTCTCACCCTCTCTACCTACAAGGCCCATACCACCGCGCAGCCGGTGGCGGGAGGATCGCGTAAATGGTGTACTGGCAACATGTTATGGTTGTCCTGTGTGGATTTGTGGGCCATCTCCCGGACGTGTGGCGTTGAGATCCTCCACACCGGGGATTGAGATCTTCGTCGGTCGGCTCGGCATGGTGCGGCAACCGCAGCGCCCTCGGCGAGGTTCAGGGGATGAAGCGTCGAAGGAGCTCCATGTAGCCGACCCCGCCGAACACGCGGCGCAGGTCGGTCAAGGGCCGACCGTCACCCGCCGGCGCGTCTTCCCAGATGGGGTCGCTCAGAAGCCGACGGGCCACCTCGTGGCGGAACTCGGCGAGATCGGCCTCCGTTCTCGCTCTGGCCGACTCGGGGCCCAGCAGCGGCATGAGCGCCACCGGATCCACACCGGCCACCTCGCCGATCCAACCACTCCCGTAGGGCTCCGCCACGATCCACTCGGGGTGCTCGTCCAGCGAGCGGTTGTGGCCCACCAGGCGTCCGCCGATGGGCGAGCGCAGCCGCAGGAGCCCAAGGCCCAGGTCGATGTCGCAGAGCGGCTCGGCACGTCTGAGGGTGCCCTCCGTGGCCTGCCAGAGCACTTCGGAGGCACCGCCGATCAAGGCGGCCGCGAAGGCGTCGACACCCATACGGCACAAGCCCTTTCTTCGGCCCAGGCGAGGCTGGATCCACATGTGCCCCACAGCGTACAGACGATCGGCCGGGGTATCGAGCGGCAGACGCGCCGCCGACGATTGGGCCCCGTCGTGCAGGTTTCCCGGTCCGCCGCGGAGCACCGCGTCGAGCGGGCAACTCGCACAATCGAAATCCCTGTCGCACAGCCGATATCGGAGGACACCGGCACGCATCCAGACACAGGGGGCAGTGTCGGTCGGGAGAACCTGGTACGGCATGGCGGTCTCTCCGCACAGGATCCGGGAGGTGATCGGCACGGACGGCGCCGTCCCCGTCCCTCGACCCCACTCCAGTGCAAAGGCGGTACCATCCGCGCCGCGATGCCGAATACCTCGTCCGTTGGCGCCATTTCCCGCATCGGCGGACCTGGAGCGCCGGCCGCGCAGCGTTGAGATTCCCAACGGTTCGTGTGATTTTTCAGCAGTCGCCTGCCCGCACACACGTCTCCAAAGAGGGGTTTTCGCCCCTTTGCTGCGGGTCTCATGCCTACGTGGATCGGCAGGGCTTCCTCGTCACTCACCGCCCGTCTGCTCGTCCCCCTCTTCCTCACCGTGGGCGCGGTGGTCGCGATCCACGCCTTCATCAGCTTTCGCTCGACCGAGGAGCACTTTCTGGGCTTCGTGGGCGGTGAGGCACGCCGCTCGAGCGGGCTGATCCGCCGGGCCACGCACGACGGGATGCTCCTCAACCGTCTCGACCAGGTGCAGGCCACGATCGAGCGACTCGCCGAGGGACCCGAGGTGGCTGCGATCCGGGTCTACGACAAGAAGGGCAAGATCGTCCTGTCGAGCGACACGACCGAGCTCGGCCGCAGCATTCCCGTGAACGCATCTCCGTGCACGAGGTGCCACGTGGCGGAGGCGCCCAGGGGTGACATCGGAACGGAGGCGGCCGACGTCATCCACATACGCGGGGGAGAGGTGCTGCGCCGCCTGACCGTGATTCCCAACGAGCGTGGGTGCAGCGCCAACGGCTGTCACGAGGACGCGGCTCCGGGCGACGTGCTGGGTGTCCTCGACGTCGAGATGTCGATGCTCCCCGTGCAGGGGGCGCTACGGAGCGCACGGCGCCTGCTCCTGTGGACCACGCTCTCGCTCATCCTCTTCACGGGCCTCGTGACCGCCCTCGTCTTCCACCACTTCATCCGCCAGCCCATCGGCCGACTCCAGGAGGGGGCGAGACGACTGGCCGGCGGCGACCTGCGCGCGCGCGTCGACGTGCAGGGAGGGCACGAGCTGGCGCGCCTGGCGGGCGACTTCAACCGGATGGCCGAGGACCTGGGCGGGGCCCAGGCCAAGCTGACGGAGTGGTCTCAGACGTTGGAGACCAAGGTCGCGGAGAAGGCGAGCGAGCTCCGCGACGCCCAGCGCCAGGTGCTGCACATGGAGAAGATGGCGTCGCTGGGAAAGCTGGCGGCCACCGTGGCCCACGAGCTGAACAACCCCATCAGCGGGATGCTCACCTACGTGCGCCTCATCGAGCGCGATCTCGAGGAGCAGCCGCTCGAGAGCGAGGTGCGCACGGAGCTGGAGCGCTACCTCCACCTGGTCCAGCAGGAGTGCGTCCGGTGCGGCCAGATCGTGCGGAACATGCTCATGTTCGCGCGACCCGGCGGGGCGGAGATGGTCAGCGTCGACCTGAACGAGATCGTCGACCGGAGCCTGATGCTCGTCCGCCACCACCTCGACATCAGCGGAATCGAGCTGCACACGGAGCTCCTCGAGGCCAACAACCGGATCGTGGCCGACCCCGGCCAGGTGCAGCAGGCGCTGGTGGCGTTGCTCGTCAATGCGGTGGAGGCGATGCCGGACGGGGGCACGCTCACCGTGCGACTGACTGCCGAGCCGGAGGGGGTGCGCATCGACGTCGAGGACACGGGGTCGGGCATCACGCCGGACGTGCTCCCCCTCATCTTCGAGCCGTTCTTCTCGACGAAGCAGCGCGAGAGCGGCTCGGGGCTCGGGTTGTCCGTCGTGTATGGAATCGTGCATCGGCACGGCGGGTCCATCGAAGTCGAGTCGGAGGTGGGGCGGGGCACGACGTTCCACCTGAGGTTGCGGCGGGTGCCGCCCGCTTCGGGAGACGAGGATGCGGTGTCCGAGCACGTCGGATTTCCCACGCTGGGCGCGGGAGTCGAGCGATGAACACGAGGAGTCGGTGATGGCGTCGAAGAAGTCGAGGATCCTGGTCGTCGACGACGAGTTCTCGGTCCGGGACTCGCTCCAGACCTGGTTTCGAAAGGACGGGTACGACGTCGACGCCGCGTCGAATGCGGAGGAGGCGCTGAGGGCGCTCGACGCAGGCCGGTTCGACGTCGCGGTCGTGGACATCCGCATGCCGGGCATCGACGGCGTCAAGCTCCAGGAGCACATGCGCACCGTGGACGCGCGCATGGAAGTGATCATGATCACCGCGTTCGCGTCGGTCGACACGGCCGTGCGGAGCCTGAAGCAGGGCGCGTTCGACTACGTCACCAAGCCGATCGATCCGGACGAGCTGAGCCACCTGGTGAAGCGTGCGCTCGAGCACCAGCGGCTCAAGGAGGAGAACGTCCAGCTCCGGGGCACGATCGACGAGTTCGTGGCCGAGGACTCGATCATCGGTGAGAGCCCGCCCATGAAGAAGGTGCTGGAGCTGGCCCAGCACGTAGCCAAGACCGACGCCACCGTGCTGATCCGGGGCGAGAGCGGTACCGGCAAGGAGCTGGTGGCGCGTGCGATCCACGCCAGCAGCCGGAGGCGCTACGCTCCCATCATTCCGGTCAACTGCGGCGGGCTGCCCGAGACGCTGCTCGAGAGCGAGCTGTTCGGGCACGAGAAGGGCGCGTTCACGGGCGCGCACCATCGACGCAAGGGTCGTCTGGAGATGGCCGACGGGGGCACGCTCTTCCTGGACGAGGTCGGATCGATCAGCGTGAAGACCCAGGTGGACCTGCTGCGCGTCCTCGAGACCCGGGAGTTCACGCGGATCGGCGGGGTGGCGCCCGTGGAGGTCGACTTCCGCGTCATCTGCGCCACCAACGAGAACCTCGAGCAGGCCGTGGAGGACGGACGCTTTCGCGAGGACTTCTACTACCGGATCAACGTCTTCACGATCGACGTGCCGCCCTTGCGGGCGCGACGTTCCGACATCCCGTTGCTGGCCAACCACCTGCTCAAGCGTTTCGCGCGCCAGATGGACACGCGCATCGCGGCAATCAGCCCCGACGCGATGGCGATACTGGAGGCGTGGGATTGGCCGGGCAACGTGCGCGAGCTGTCGAACGCGATCGAGCGGGCGATGGTCGTAGGCAAGAGCGACGCCATCCTCCCGGAGGACCTCCCCCTGCGCAACGGCACCCGCAACGGCACCAGCGAGCCGGATTCGCTCGCCGAGGTGGAGAAGAAGCACATCGCGGAGGTCCTCGACCGGACCGAGTGGAACATCACCCACACGGCCAGGATCCTCGGTGTGGACCGCGTGACGGTCTACAACAAGATCAAGAAGTACGGGCTCAGGGCCTGAGGGGTGGGCGCGGGACCCGACGCCGCGCGCCGCCTTCCTCTCAGCCCGCCACCACCTCGAAGCTCTCCCGCGCCGCAGCGAGCACTTGCTCGATGTGCTCTCCGTCGTGCGCGGCGGACACGAACATCGCCTCGTACCCGGAGGGTGGCATCCATACGCCGCGCTGGAGCATCGCGCCGAAGAAGCGGGCGAAGCGCTCGTGGTCTGCGGCCTTCGCGTCGGAGAAATCGCGGACCGGGCGGTCGAGGAAGGCCATTCCGAACATCCCCCCGGCCGCTCCGGTCTGAAGCGCGACGCCCGCGGCGGCGGCGGCCTGCTGCAGCCCGTCCGCGAGGCGACGCGTCTTCGCGCCCAACTCGTCGTAGAACCCCTCCGCCCGGCACAGACCCAGCGTCGCCACGCCGGCCGCCATCCCCAGCGGGTTTCCGCTCAGCGTGCCTGCCTGGTAGACCGGCCCGAGGGGGCTCACCTTCTCCATGAGCCTGCGCGGTCCCCCGTAGGCCGCCACCGGCATCCCGCCCCCGATCACCTTGCCGAGGCACGTCAGGTCGGGACGGACGCCGCTCACGTTCTGCCACCCACCCCACGCCACCCGGAACCCGGTCATCACCTCGTCGAAGATCAGAAGCGCGCCGTGGCGGTCGCACAGCTCGCGCAGCCCCTCCAGGAAGCCCTCCACGGGCTCGACGAAGCCCATGTTGCCGACGACGGGCTCGACGATCACGGCGGCGAGCTCGTCTCCGTGGGCGGCCATGACCCTGGCCACCGAGCTCAGATCGTTGTACGGGGCCAGGAGCGTCTCTGCCGCATAGGCCTTCGGGACGCCCTCCGAGTCGGGCACGCCGAACGTCGCTCCACCCGATCCGGCCGCCACGAGCAGTCCGTCGGCATGGCCGTGGTAGCACCCGAGAAACTTGAGGACCTTGGTCCGCTTCGTGTCCGCGCGCGCCAGGCGGATGGCGCTCATCGTGGCCTCGGTGCCGCTGTTGACGAACCGGACGAGCTCGACCGACGGGAGCGCATCCACGACGATCTCCGCGAGCTCGGCCTCTGCGGCCGTGCACGCACCGAAGCTCAGGCCGCGGGCGGCCGCCTCCTGCACGGCCGACACCACCGCGGGATGCGCATGCCCGACGATCGCGGGGCCCCAGCTGCCCACCAGGTCGACGTACCAGTTCCCGTCGGCGTCACGCACGCGCGCGCCCTTGGCCTCTTCCAGGAAGACCGGGTCGCCCCCGACGGCCCGGAAGGCCCGCACCGGGCTGTTGACTCCCCCGACCAACGATGCGCACGCGCGCCGATAAAGCTCCTCGGAACGCCGATATCCGCTCGATCCCCTCTCTACTGAGCCCACGCTCGCACTCCCTCTTCTTCTCTTCGGTGACTCGCAGCCTCCGAAGAACGATGAAGAAAGAGGGGGTCCGTGACCAGTCGGTGCCCCTCAGGACGAGAGCAGCTTGTCCAGCTCCGCCAGGAACTCGTCGCGGTCGATGGGCTTCGGGAAGTAGGCGTCCGGCGGCGGCACCAGCGTCCCTCGGCTGATGAAGCGCTCGTAGGCGTACGGGTCTCCACCGTATCCCGTGACGCCGGTGACGATGACCACGGGAATCGAGGCGAGGTCCGGCTCCGACCGGATCGCCTTGTAGAAACGGGTCCCCGAAGCCCGCGGCATCGAGATGTCGAGCGTCACGAGGTCCGGCCGCTCCTGGCGTGCAAGATCCAGGGCCTGGGACCCGTCCGCCGCGGTCAGGGTCTCGTAGCCGTGGTCCTGGAGCAGCATCTCCAGATAGTCGACCACATCCGGCTCGTCATCCACGATCAGGACTCGCTTGATCGGCCGCGCCGCGGCCTCGCTCGATGTGCTCATGGGGTCTCCTCCCGATTCGGTTCCGGTCGCCCGCCGCGGGTCATCCGTTCTTGCTCCTGAGGGCCTCCAGGGCCCTGCGCAGCGCGTGCGGCTCCGCATGCGAGAGCGTGCGCCGCACCTCCTCGCGGAGGCTGGCGCGGTCCTCCTCTTCCGGCTCCACCTCGACACCGAGCGCGCGCTGGACGCACCGCACGTAGTCGGTCGGCTTCACCGGCTTCTCCAGGTAGACGCCGGGGCCGGCGATGACCCGATTCTCGACGATGTCCTTGAGGTCGCCCTCGCCGAGCTCGTCCCGAGCGTGCGCGGTCACGATCAGGACGGGAATGCGCGACAACGCGCGGTCCTTGCGGAGCTCGTAGAGGAGCTTGTGGCCGCTCTTGCGGGGCATGACGAGGTCCAGCGAGATGAAGTCCGGAGGTCGTTCGCGGATCATGTCGAGGGCCTCGAGGCCGTCCGCGGCCGTGCGGACCTCGAAGCCGGCGTCCTCCAGGATCTGGGCGAGGTAGCTCCGGACGTCGGGCTCGTCGTCCACGACCAGCACGCTCTTCGCCTGGCTCGTGACCATGATGTCACCTCGCTGCCGTTGAGGGTTCTTCGAGGGGTGGGCCCGGCTCCGGGAGCGCGGCACGCGGAAGCTCGATCCTGAAGACGGAGCCCTCTCCTTCCTTGGAGGTGAAGGAGATCCGGCCTCCGTGCTCGTGCACGATCCGCTTCGTCGTGAGCAGGCCGAGCCCCGTTCCGCGATCCGAGCCCTTCGTGGTGAAGAACTTCGAGAACACCTTGCGGCTCACCTCGTAGTCCATGCCCTGTCCGTCGTCCCGCACCTCGTAGACGAGCGCTCCCTCCTCGTCCCGTACCGAGACGCTCACCCTGAAGGGCGGCTCCCGCTCGGCGAGCATGCATGCATCGATGGCGTTGGACACCAGGTTCGCCAGGCAGGTATGGATGCCTTCCGCGTCGAGAGGCGCGGGCGCGATTCCGGCCTCGATGTCCGCCTCGAGGCGAATGCCGGCTTGCTCCGCGCTCTCCCGGTACAGCGCGATCACCTCGCGGGCCGGCGCGCCCGGCGGCGTCGACCGCGTGACGATGTGGCGCCCCTTGGCGAAGTCGAGGAACTCCTTCATGAACGTGGAGATCCGTCCGATGTTCTCCTGCATCGTGGTCCATCCACGGGCGATCCGGTCGTCGTCGCCGGTCCGGATGCCCGTGTTCACCGCGTACATCCCGCCCTCGAGGCCCATGAGGATGTTCTTGATCCCGTGCGCGACGCCGGCCACGGTCTCACCCACCGCGGCCAGCCGCTCCGCTTCGCGCTTCTCGCGTTCCAGGTTCTTCACGGGCGTGATGTCGGTGGACATCTCGATGACGAAGGGGATCTCTCCGTTGGGGCGTGTGACCGGTACCATGTGCACGAGGTAGTCGATCTCGTGCCCGTCGGTCATGAAGCCCTCCTCCTCGCGGACTCTCACGTGTCCGTCCACGAACGTCTCGAGGGCGGCGCAGTGCAGGCACGGCTCCGAGCGGTCCTTGTAGACCTCGTAGCACGGCCGTCCCTTCCAAGGGCCGAACGCCTCCTCGAACGGCCGGTTCGCCTCGAGGATCCGGAAGTCGCGGCTGATGACGCTGATGGCGACCGGCACCGTGTCGAAGAGGTTCGAGCGGATCCAGCTGTGGATCTCGCCCCCGCGGGTTCCCAGGGCGTTCATCTACTCGACCTCCGACTTCCGGACCGTGGATCCGTTGCTCCGCTCCGGCTCCAGACGCTGCAGCTCCTGTCGTCGATCGGGATCGTGGCAGGTGCGGCACTCGGCCAGGGAGGGGGCGTACCGGCTCGAGTCGGCCTCGACCTCGCGCTCGTGGCACCGCTTGCAGAGGCCGTGCATCGCGTCCACGTAGCTCACCGCCGCGTGCCACCGCTCGTGCGGTGCCGGGACGACCGAATCCGCGAGAGCGCCGGGTGCGCGGTGGCATTCCGAGCAGGCCGTGGAGGTCGCGTACGTCTTCACGGGCTCGCCGGGAGCGTGGCACTGCACGCAGCCCTCGTTGCCGCCGAGCGCGCGCTCGTGGGCCGCGTGATCGAAGAGGTTCGTGGTGTCGAACATGTCGCGATGGCACGCGAAACAGCCCGTGCTCCGGTCCAGCGGCAGGTCCAGGTGGTGGCACAGGGCACAGGAGCTGTCCGCCCCGAGGCGGGCGATGTGGTCGTCGTGGTCGAAGAGCACCGCGTTCCCGTTGCGGTCGCCGTCGATCAGCAGGAGCCGCTCGGGTCGCGCTCCGGGAGGGGCCGAGTCCAGGGCCGTCGCGAGGAAGAGCGCGCGTGAGCCTCCCGGACCGTGATCGACGACGTCGCCGCGTACGCTCCTGGCGGCATGCGTGATCGTGCGGACCGCTGGTGTGCCGCCCACGGGCAGGAAGAGCAGCGCCGCGACGAACCCGCCCAGCGCGACGGCCGTGTAGCGTCCGGGAGACGCCAGGGAGCTCGGCAGCAGCCTGTGGAGCGTAGCGGGGTCGTAGCTGGTGCGCTCGTCCTCGTCGCGGCCCCGGCGCACGTCGTCGTAGACCCGCAGGTGCTCGGCGAAGAAGAGGAACACCAGCGCGAACGCCGAGACGATGCCCAGGCTGACCGCGAACTCCTCCCAGCTCGGGAAGTAGCCGAAGCCCTGGGGGCGTGCGAACGCCACGACCGACACGTCGAGGCGGTAGAGCACCATGCCCGACACGGTGAGCGCCGAGCAGAGCGCGATGCCGGCCAGGCTCTCACGCACCCGGCGCAGCAGGAGCAGGGTGGCGGGAATCACCGCGCTGACGGCGATCTCGAAGAGGAACAGGTCGGCGTGCCGGGAGCCGTCGAAGGCCATCGGCAGCACGCCCCGGAGCGCGAGGTCTCCCACGCGCAGCGCGACGTAGATCCACAGCACGACGGAGGCGGCCACGCCCAGCCCCGCAAGCTCACGCACGTGCACCCGGTGGCCCAGGAACCGCGCGGCGAACAGGGACTCCATCGCCACGGTCATGAGTCCCAGCCCCACGGCGGAGACGAAGAAAAGGACGTAGATGATGTGTGAGTACCAGAGTGGGTGCAGCCGGTAGGGCGTGATCAGGAAGAGCGAGCCCAGCGACGACTGGTGCAGGGTGGAGAGCACGATGCCCGCGATCACCAGGGGGATGGTGGCCTTCTTCAGCACCTTCAGCGCGGCCTGGAACGGGCGCGCCGAGAAGAGCGGATGCTCCAGCACGGCCGGCGCGAACTCGAGCGCCAGCACGGTGAGGTAGAGCATCACGCACATGGCCACCTCGAAGAGCACGGACCGGTGCTGCCAGTACACGGCCGGATGCCAGATCCTCCAGGGCAACCCGAGATCGTACAGGAGGCCTACCGCCACCGCCGCGTAGCCGAGCAGCGCCGTCAGCACGGCCGGCCGCACGAAGGGTCGGTAGCGCTCGAGGCCGAAGATGTAGACCGTGGCCGCGAGCACGAAGCCTCCGGCGGCGAGCGCGACGCCGGACATGACGTCGAACCCGATCCACAGGCCCCAAGGGGTGGCGTCCGACAGGTTCGTAACCGATCCGAGGCCGTAGACGAATCGCACGATCGTCACGGCGGCGAGAACGCCGACCAGGGCCCAGAGCGTCGTCTTGAGCGCGGTGAGACGGTCAGTCATGATGCTCTTCCTCCGACTCGGGCTCGGGCTCGAATCCGGCTTCTTCCGCGGCGCGGATGGCCAGCCGCATCCGGCGCTGGATCACCCAGTAGATGCCTCCCATGAGGCCGGCCATTCCGACCACGACCGGCGGGACCTTCCTGAGCGATGCCCAGGAGAGCGGCGGGAGCGGGTGCTGTCCGAGGTCCGGGCTCCAGGCCAGGAACCCGAGCGAGACGTCGGCCAGGTAGAGCACCGACGTTCCCCCGACCTCGTGCTCACCGTACACGTGCGGCAGGTAGCGATCAGGATCGGCCCGCAGCCGCCGGTGCGCTTCCGAGAGGAGGTCGTCCCGCGACCCGAACGCGAGCGCATCGTGCGGGCACGCGTCGACGCACGCCGGCTTCTTTCCCTCCGCGAGGCGCGGATAGCAGAGCGTGCATTTGCGCACGTACGGCACCGCAGCGTCCCACTCGTAGCGCGGAATCCCGTACGGGCAGGCCACGAGGCAGTAGCGGCATCCGATGCAGCGCTCGGAGTCGTAGACGACCGGCCCTTCCGGGGTCTTCTGCATTGCGCCGACCGGGCACACGCTCACGCAGGCGGGCTCCAGGCAGTGGCGGCACTGCTGCTTGACGAAGTGCTCGCCGGGACGCCGCAGGATCGTGGTGAACCGGGTGGACGACAGGGCGTCCTCCGTCTCCTGGCCGCGGCGGAGACGGTCCGCTCCGAGGTGGTTCACCTCCTTGCACGCGAGGACGCACGATTCGCATCCGGTGCACCGGGTGGTGTCGACGAGGATCGCGACGGAGGAGCTCATACCGGCTCGTTCTCCTTGCCCAGGGTCAACCCCACCCGGCTGCCCGCGTCGGGCGGGAATCGCCAGGCGAGCTCGGACACGAGCTGGGTGAAGGGGAGGAGGATCATGTGGCTCAGCTTGGTGAGCGGGACGAGGAACAGGAGCACATCCCCGACGAGGACGTGCACGAGCAGCGTCGGATCGGCGGGGAAGGGGCTCCACGCGGGGTGCATCACGAAGAAGCCCGAAGCGAAGCCGAGCGCGAGCAGCACGGGCAGCGCGTAGTCCTGGAACCGGCTCAGCGCCCGCGTGGCCCGCGACGTGGCGCGCTGGACCACGACGGCTGCGGCCGCCGCGATCGCGACCAGCGTGAGCGTGGTGGACACCGCGTTCGGGAGCGCCGGCCAGGAGAGGCCGATTCCCTTCTTCCAGAGTGCGATGTGGCCGGCCAGGAAGACCGGTACGACGATGACCGCCACGTGCAGGACGAACGTGGTCACGCTGTACGGCCAACGATTCCTCAGGCGGTCCGTGGGCACCAGCCACTTCAGCGTCGAGGCGACGACCTGGCGCCCGGGGATGCGCCGATCGCCGGCTCTCCGCCAGGTGCGCACCGCCTCCCAGCCGACGAGGCCGACCTGGCGTGCGAGCCCGAGGAGCATGAACGCGAGCGCGGACCAGAACAGCGGTCCTCGTGCCCAGTGAAGCCACAGGTCCATGTCAGTCCTCCTCGGGGTGGGCGTCCGGGAAGTCGATCGCGCGCAGGAGCAGGTCGTGCAGGCCCACCACCTCGACGTCCTCCAGGTCGTTGTCCTGGCAGAGCTCGCGCAGCTGCTTCTTGCAGTTCGCGCACGGTGAGACGACGATCTGTGCCCCGGTGGCCCGGATCTGCTCGGCCTTGCGCTGCCCGAGCGGGCCGGTGCGGAACGGACGGATCTCGTCGATGGAGACCGTGCCGCCGCCGCCGCCGCAGCAGTAGTTCTCCGTGCGGTTGGGCGTCATCTCGACGTAGTCGGCGCAGATCGCCTTCAGGATCTCGCGAGGCTGCTCGGTGATGCGCCCGGTGCGTGCCAGGTTGCACGGGTCGTGGTAGGTGACCCGCTCCGGAATGCGCTCGGGTCTGAGCGGGATCCTGCCCGCCTCGAGCATCCGGTGCGCGTACTCGAGGCAATTGACCACTTCGGGGGCATCGGGCCCCGCGAACGTGGGCACGTACCACGCCGAGCGCGTGGCGTGGCCGCACTCGCCGATGAGGATCTTCCGTCCCTTCAGGCGCCGGACCTCGGCCACCATGTTCTTCAGGATCCGCTCGAGCATGCGGTCGCTGTAGAACAGCCCGTAGTTGATGCCGTCGAAGTTCTCGGTCCCGATCGTCCACGAGGCGCCCGTGACGTGCATCACGGCGGCGTTTCCCATGAGGGTGTCGGCCTCCATGATGTAGTCCGACACGGCCGGGAAGAACACGTACTCGGCGCCTTCCACGTCGAAGGGATACGCGACGTCCACGTGGTAGATGTCGTGGAGCTCTTCGGACAGGAACTCGCAGGTGTCCTTGAGGGCCGGCACGGGGATGCCGGACGTGTTGTGGGTCTTTCCATCGAGTTGCTCGCGCACCGACACGACCAGCGCTCTCGGGACCAGCCCCACCTCGGCCAGCGCCCAGCGCGCGAGGTGGGTGACCAGCCCGTGATCGAGCCCGATCGGGCAGGTCGCCTTGCACCGGCGGCACGCGGTGCAGCGGTAGTAGGCCTCGGCCATCCGGTCGAGATACTCGTCGGTGAGCGTGAACCCTCCGAAGACTCGCGCGCGGAGCACCCCCGACGGGGTGAAGTAGCGCCGGTAGATCCTCAGGAGGAGCTCCGAGCGGTGACACGGGATGTCCTCGGGGTCCTGCGTGGCTTCGTAGAGCTGGCAGCTCGCCGCGCACCGTCCGCACTTGGCGCTCGTGCGGGCGTAGGTCGCGAGGGCGAGGTTGTAGCTCCCGTGCCTCAGGATCGCGGCCAGGGCTTCGAGGAACCGGCGCGGCCGGTCCGCCAGGTCCAGACCCGCTTCCTCGACGTGATAGCTGTATCTCTTCGGTGTGGCCACCGCTCGACGCTCCGTCGGCCTGTCAGTTTCCGGGCCAGCCGGTCTCCTGTCGCTCCGGAAGCTCGGTGCCGGAGACGAGCTGCCCTTGGAGGTACAGTCCGAGGAGATCCTCCACGGGGCCGGACACCCACGAGATCACGTCGAGTCCCATGCCCCGGAGCGACGACTCGTAGACGTCCTGCATCCCCCCGCAGATGACGACGGCGACTTCCTGGTCGCGCAGGAGACGGACCCGATCGAAGGGGTCCCGGCTGCGGAGCGGGAAATCCACCTGATCGACGACGCGGCCGTCATCCACCGTGAACACGGCCATCGTGGCGCAGTACTCGAAGCAGGGCGCCACCATTTCGGCCATCCGTGGAATCGCGACTCGCACCGTGGACCTCCAGGCTGCGTGTACCCACCCTCACGGCAAGGCCCGGGCCTCGCCGTCGCCGGGTGGCAGCGGGCACCGCAAAGCGTTGTAGGAGAACGCCGTACGAGATCGGGGGTGGGGTGGTGCGACGAGATCGAGGCGCGCGTCCGTTTCAGGTTTGGAACGCGCTCGCGGTCGTGGACGTTACGAATCTGCGACAGGCAGCGCGGTTGCGACGCGCTCGGACTCGATTCCGTGCTTCTTCATCTTCCGCCACAGCGTGGTACGGCTGATGCGCAGCTCCTCGGCGGCTTCCTGGCGCCGGCCGCCGTGGCGCGCCAGCGCGAGCCGGATTGCCTCGGCTTCGCGCTGCTGCAGTGGAGGCACGCTTCGCTCCTCACACGGCCGAGGCGACTCGCCGGCCCGCGCGCGCAGGTCGTCGGGCAGGTGCCGCATGTCGATGAAACTGTTGTGGCAGAGGACGAAGCCGTACTCGATGATGTTCTCGAGCTCGCGCACGTTGCCTGGAAAGTCGTGGCGCATGAGGAGTTCCATGACGGCCGGTGTCACCCCCTGGATGCGCCTGTCCTTCTTCGCATTGAAGCGGCGGATGAAGTGGTCGACCAGGTACGGGATGTCCTCCCGGCGCCGGCACAGGGGTGGCACGACGAGGCGCACGACCGCCAGTCGGAAGTAGAGGTCGTCCCGGAACCGCCCCTCCCGCACCCGGGTCGCGAGATCCTGGTTGGTCGCGGCCACGATCCGGACGTCCGCCCGGCGCGTCTCCACGCCTCCCAGGGGATGGTACTCACGCTCCTGGAGCAGCCGCAGCAGCTTGACCTGGGTCTCGAGGGGGAGGTCTCCCACCTCGTCGAGGAAGATCGTTCCGCCCTCCGCGAGCGTGATACGGCCGGGCTTGTCGCTCCGTGCATCGGTGAAGGCGCCCCTCTTGTAGCCGAACAGCTCGGACTCGAAGAGGTTGGTCGGAAGCGTGCCGCAGTTGACGACCACGTACGGACGCTTGCTCCGTCCGCTCAGGTTGTGGATCGCTCGAGCCAGGAGCTCCTTGCCCGACCCGCTCGGTCCTTCGAGGAGGACGGTGCTGTCACTCGTGGCCACGTCCGGGAGGATCGCGAAGATCTTCTGGAACGCTTCGCTCTTGCCGATGATGTCCTCGAAGGTGTATCGGCTGAGGATCTCGCGGCGGAGCTGCTCCAGCGTGGAGAGATCGCGGAATGTCTCCACGGCTCCCAGGAGCGTGCCGTCGTCCGCGCGAAGCGCAGCGCTGCTCACGCTGATCGGGATGGCGCGGCCCCGGCGCGTGAGGATACGCGCCGGACGATCGATGATCTCCTGGCCCGTCTCCAGCGTCTCACGAATCGGGCAGCCACGCTCGCACAGATCGGCGTGGAAGACCTCGGAGCAGCGCTTGCCGATGGCGTCCTCGGCGCGCAGACCGGTAATGCGTTCCGCGGCTCGGTTGAACGAGGAGATCGTCCAATCCTGGTCCACCGTGAAGACCCCGTCCGCCACGCAGCGGAGCACGGTCTCCCAGAAGCGGGCCTTGCTCACCGACTCCGGCGTTTTCACCGAGCCGATCCTCCGTCCGGGGCCCCCGTCGGACGTGCGGCAGGGGACGTGATCCTGAAACTGTGACAAAGATAACGAATTCGCCGTGGACCTGGATGGTACAACGATCTCAGGCCCCGGCGGAGGGTTGACGTGGGGTAGGCGCACGTGTAATCGTGAAAGTTGGCACGAATTAGCGCGGCCTCGATCCGCCGATCGTGCGGCGGAGGCGCGACGTGACCGCGGCCGGGACGCGTATTGCGCGGGGGAACGGAGCCTGATCCCGGAATCGACATCCGGGGCCGACCCGGATCGGAGGAGCGCGCTGCGGGCGGATCAGGCGCTCATGGAGCGGCCGGAGCTGAGCATCCGGACGCGTATCACAGTCGTGTTCGTGCTCCTCTTCCTGCTTTGCTCGGGCATCACGGTCGCTGCGGTCGCGTTCCTCTCGGCATTCGAGGGCAAGATCGCCTTTCTCGAGACTGCGGGCAGCTACTCGTTCGAGATCGAAGAGGCGCGGCGCAACGAGAAGAACTTCTTCCTCTACGGGACCGGGCTGCCCGAGGCGCTGGCGAGTGCCGGTCTGGCCCGCAGCCACCTGGAGCGCAACGCCGATCGGATGCGTGCCGTGGTCGGACGCGCGTAATACGATCAGATGTCCGCCAGCCTCCGCCGCTACGGGGAGTTGGTGACCGAGCTCGTGAGGACGCCCGGACCGGCCGGTCCGGACCGCCAGGACATCGAGGTGCGCCTGCGCTCCGAGGGCGCGCGACTCCTCAGCGACGCCGAGGATATGATCGCGCGCGAGCGGGCAGCGGTGACGTCGATGGTTCACACCTCGCTGGTCGCCGCCTTCGCGCTGCTCGGATGCCTGTCGCTGGTGATGGTGCTGGTCGGGGGCTTCATGATCCGGGCCGTGGTCGGCCCGCTCGGGCGGTTCATGGACTACGTCGGCCGTATCGGCGCGGGCAACTACGAGCCGATCCGGCCCGTGCGGAAATACCGCGACGAGTTCTCCTCTCTGGCGCTGGCGTTCAACCGGATGCTCGCCGAGATCGTGAACCGCCAGGAGCAGCTCGTGCAGTCCGGCAAGATGGCGGCTGTCGGGACGCTCACTTCCGGCATCGCCCACGAGCTGAACAACCCGCTGAACAACATCGGGCTCACCCTGGAAGCCCTGCTCGACGACTTCGAGGCCTACGCGCCCGCGGAGCGGCACCGGATGCTGGCCCAGGCCTATGCGCAGGTCGAGCGCGCGAGCACGACCGTGCGCAACCTCCTCGACTTCACCCGGAAGGACCGCTCCGCGTTCACCTCGCTGCGTGTCTCGGACGTCGTGGATTCGGCGCTCCGACTCGTGGCCAACGAAGCCCGCCTGGCCGGGGTGTCGTTGGAGGTGAGCCTGAACGGGAACCTGCCCGCCGTGCGGGGCAACCCACACGACCTGCAGCAGGTATTCCTGAACCTTCTGCTGAACGCCGTGCAGGCCATGCCCGGGGGCGGCACGCTGCGCGTGTCCGCCGTGCCCGAGGAGCGCACCGTCCGCATCGACGTGACGGACGACGGCCTGGGCATCGCCGCAGGGGCGCTGAACGAGATCTTCGATCCCTTCTTCACCACCAAGGAGCCGGGCCGGGGAACCGGACTCGGCCTGTCGGTGACCCGCAGCCTGGTCGAGAAGCACGGCGGCACGATCTCGGTCGCGAGCGAGGAGGGGAAAGGCACGACCTTCTCCGTGTGTTTGCCGGCGGAGGCGAACTGAACCTGGAGACGGGCTGATCGTCATGAGTCATTTGTCCGTGTACCTGCCGGTGGCCGGGAGCGCGGTGAGCATTCCGCTCCTGCTCGGCCTGGGGGGCCTCGTCGGCTTCCTTTCGGGTCTCTTCGGCGTGGGGGGCGGGTTCCTCATGACGCCGCTCCTCATCATGATCGGCATCCCTCCCACGGTGGCCGCCGCGTCGGACTCGAACCAGATCGTGGCCGCCTCCACGTCGGGGACCTATGCCCACGCCCGGGCGGGCTCGGTCGACGTCCCGATGGGGATCCTGCTCCTTCTCGGCGGGCTGGTTGGCGGCTCGGCGGGCGTGGTCCTGATCCGCATGCTGCGCGCGCTGGGCAACGCCGACTTCGTGATCACGGTGACGTACGTGGTCATGCTCGGCGGGATCGGTGCCTACATGTTCGTCGAGAGCCTGCGTAGCATGCGCGTCGGCAAGGCGGCGGTGGCCATCGACACCCGGCCGTCACTCTACGCGCGCCTGGTCCAGGCGCTTCCCTGGAAGGTCCGCTTCCGTCGCTCGAACGTGCGACTGTCCGTCCTGCTCCCCCTGCTGCTCGGCTTCCTGGTGGGTGTGCTGGCGGCGGTGATGGGGGTGGGGGGCGGCTTCATCATGGTGCCGGTGATGGTCTATCTGCTCCGCATGCCGATGCATGTCGTGGTCGGCACGAGCCTGTTCCAGATCCTGTTCACCTGCATCAACGTCACCGTCCTGCAGGCGAGCCTGAACGGAACCGTGGACTTCGTCCTCGCCCTCTTCCTGCTGCTCGGCTCGGTGGTGGGCGCGCAGCTCGGGGCGGTCGCCAGCAAGCGCTTGAACGCCGACCAGCTGAAGATCCTGATGGCCGTCATCGTGCTCATCGTGACCGGGAAGATGCTGGTGGGCCTGCTCGTCCGTCCGACCCTTCTGCTGGGCTACTAGGCATGAACGGGCTGCTGCGTATCGTGGGCTTGGCCGCCGTGACGGCGATGCCGGTGGCCGCGCTGGCGTCGGCCGGCTCCGCCCAGGGCGTCGCGGTGGACCCGGGCGAGGTGGTCTCGGGTCTCTTCTACGCGGGAGCCACCGTGCGGGTGAGCGCGGTGGTGCCGCGGGGCGCCCGGGTCGCCATGGTCTGCCGGAGCGAAGATCGTCCGCTCGTGCTCGAGCGGAAGGGACGGGCTCTGGGCGTGATCTGGATGAACGTGGGCAGGGCCTCCTTCGGCCGGGTGCCCGACGTCTACCTCCTGAGAACGTCCGCGCCCGTGGACAGTCTCGCACCCGGCGCCGAGCTTCGAAGAAACGGGGTGGGATTCGACGCGCTGGCGGCGCGCTGTGCGCCCGACTCCGGGCAGGAGGGACTCTTCGACGAGCTCGTGCGGCTCAAGGAGCGGGACCGGGTGTGGCGGGTGTCGGAGGGTGCGGTGGACCTGCGGTCGGCCGAGGACGACGTGGCGCTGGCCACGACCGACTTCCGCTTGCCCGCCAGGGCCAGGCCGGGCACGTACCGGATCCTCGTCTACACCTTCGAGGGCGGGCGGGGCACGCTGGCCGGCAGCGCGGAGCTCACATTGAGGAACGGAACGGTCTCGGCGCTCATCACCTCCCTGGCCACCCGTCACGGACTGCTCTACGGGATCCTGGCCGCCCTGGTCGCCATGGTCATGGGACTGCTGACCGGGCTCGTCTTCGGGCTGGGCGCGAAGCATGGGCATTAGGAGCGTGTTCGAGCGTGCAGCGTCGCTGTTCGGGCGGCGCGGCGAGGAGAGCGCCGAGCGGATCCGTAAGAAGCTCGGCTCGTTCCGCGACCTCGTGGAGAAGAACGACCGGGTGCTCGAGCTGATCGCCGACGCCGGTGAGAAGCTGGGCGGTGAGTACGTCTTCGACACCAAGTACCTCGAGGACCTCGTGGCGGAGCTGAAGGCCACGACGCACGCGGTCGTCGAGGATCTCAACGCGCTCACGCAGAACCGCTATCCCGACCTGCTCCAGGTGCTCGTGTCCATCGACGCCGGGGTGCAGGCGGCGCTCGACTGCCGCATCACCGTGCCGGGCACGCCGTACGTGCTCCCGCTCTCCGACGTCGGGATCGAGCACTCCGAGATCGTGGGGGAGAAGCTGGCGCGTCTGGGTGAGATCGGTGGCCGGGTCGGTTGCCGCATACCGGACGGTTTCGTCGTCACCACGCGGGCGTGTCGTGCTTTTCTCGACGAGGCGGGCGTGACCGAGGCGGCGGAGGCGTTCCGCGCCCGATGGGCCGGATCGGGCAATGCCCCCGAGGAGCTCGAGGAGGAGGCTCGGGCCCTTCGCGAGCGGGTGCTCTCGGCCCGGATGCCGAAGAAGCTCGCTCGAGCCGTCCGTAGCGCCGTCGCAGACCTCGCGGACGGAGAGGGCGGCGCGTTGTTCGCGGTGCGATCGAGCGCGGCCGAAGAGGACGGCGATCTCACGTTCGCCGGTCAGTACGAGACGGTGCTCGGGGTGGGGCGCGACGATGTCGTGGACGCCTACCGCAGGGTCGTGGCCAGCCTGTGGACGCCCGGCGTCATCCGCTATCAGCTGCAGCACGACCTCGCTCCCGGCTGCGGGCTCATGGCCGTCGGGTGCCTGCGCATGGTCCAGGCGCGCTCGAGCGGTGTCGTCTACAGCTTGAACCCGATGGCACCCGGCGCCGACGTCCAGCTGGTGAGCGCGGCCTGGGGCCTGGGCAAGGTCGTGGTCGAGGGAGAGGCGGCGGTCGACCGGTTCGAGGTGCGGCGCCGGCCCGGCTATCCGGTGTCCGACGCCAGGATCGGGGACAAGGCGTGGCGGTGGGTCGCGCGCCGCGGCGAAGGATCGGTGCAGGAGCCGGTGCCCGGGGAGCAGCGCCGCGAACCCTCCGTCACCGCGGAGGATCTCTCCGAGATCGCCGAAGTCGCGTGCCGCATCGAACGGTACATGAAGGCGGCGCAGGACATCGAATGGGCGAAGGACGCAGCAGGCCGGCTGTTCGTGCTCCAGGCGCGGCCGCTGAGCATCGTGCCCGATGCGGTCGGCCAGGAGCGCGACCTCTCGACCGTGGCGACCCACCACCCCGTGCTCCTGAAGGGGCGGGGCGACGTGGCCTGTCGGGGCATCGGCTCCGGCCGCGTACACCTCGTGGGCGAGGGCGATCTGTTCGCCCGCCGCTCGCCCAGCGGTGAGGTTCTTGTCGCGCGCACCGCCACGCCGCGCCTCGGCAGCCTGCTCGCGGGCGCAAGCGCCGTGATCACGGATCTCGGAAGCGCCACGGGGCATTTCGCTGCCGTGGCCCGGGATTTCCGGGTACCCACGATCGTGGCCTCCGAGGTCGCCACCCGACGCCTGGAGGAGGGGATGGAGGTGACCGTGGACGCCGAGGAGAACGTCGTCTACGAGGGTCGCGTCGACGAGCTGCTGCGCCATCAGCTCCTGCGCCGCTCGTCGTTCGAGGATGCGCGCGAGTTCCGGATGTTGCGGCGCGTCCTGCGCAAGATCGCGCCACTCGGCCTGCAGGATCCCGGGAGCCCCGCGTTCGCACCCGGCCAGTGCCGTACCTACCACGACGTGATCCGTTTCGCGCACGAGAAAGCCATCGGGGAGCTGCTCGAGATCGGGTGGGTCAAGCCGTCGGCCGACCGCCGGTACGTGCGCCGCCTCGAGCTTCCCGTCCCCCTGGATCTCATCCTGGTCGACCTGGGCGGAGGCTTCCGGGCCGAGACCGGCCGCCCGAGCGCGATCCTGGCCGACGTCACCTCGCGTCCTCTCGTGCCGCTGCTCGAAGCGCTCACCGAGGCCGGCGTGTGGGAGACCGCTCCGGCCGACATGGACATGGACGGATTCATGGCGAGCGCGACCAGGCCCATGTCACTCGGCGGCCCGCTCTCGGCGCAGCCGGCCCAGAACCTCGCCATCGTGTCGGGACGCTACCTGCACCTGAGCCTTCGTGTCGGCTACCACTTCAACATCGTGGACGCGTACCTCGGAGACGTGCCGGCGGACAACTACGTGTACTTCCGCTTCGCCGGAGGAGTCACGGAGTTGACGCGGCGCTCGCGACGCGCGGACCTGCTCAAGCGGATTCTCGAGGGCCACGGCTTCGTGACGGAGGGCCGCGAAGACCTCGTCATCGGACGGGTGAAGGGCGCCGCGCCGGAGGTGATGGGCGAGCGTCTGCACATGCTCGGGCGGCTCATCGGGTTCACCCGCCAGCTCGACATCTTTCTCAAGAACGACGGGCTCGTGGACCGCTACGTCGAACGATTCATGGGCGGCTCCTCGACGACGCAGGAAGACCGGGGGCCCACCGAAGCAACGGAGGCGACCGTGGACAACGTCACCGAAGTACTCGTGTTGGACGACGAGCCGATGGTGGGCGAGCGGCTCGAGGAGCACCTGACCAGGAAGGGCTATCGGGTCGAAGTGTTCACCGACAGCCGGCAGGCCGTCGACCGCCTCGCCACCAAGCGCTTCGACGTCGTCATCACCGATCTGAAGATGACGGGGCCCACCGGTCTCGACGTGCTCCGCTTCGTCCGGAACCAGACCTCCGGCACGCAGGTGATCATCATCACGGGATACGGGTCGATGGATGCGGCCCGCCTCGCCGAATACGGGGGTGCGTTCGAGCTCGTCCACAAGCCGTTCAGCGTGAAGACCATCGAAGCTCTTACACGCAGGGCGGCTCGCAGGGCCCACAAGCTGGTGAACAGAGGCACCTCATGAAGACGAAGAAGAAGGTGCTGCTGGTCGACGACGAGCCCATCGTCGGCGAGCGGCTGAAGCCGGCCCTCGAGAAGATCGGCTTCTACGTGGAGTCGTACACGAGCAGCCAGCAGGCCGTGGATCGAATCATGCAGGAGAGCTTCGACGTCCTGGTGACCGACCTCAAGATGCAGGAGCCCGACGGACTCGAGGTGATGTCGTTCGCCAAGGAGCATTCGCCGGCCACCAAGGTGATCGTCATCACGGGCTTCGCCACCGTGGAGACCGCCACCCGGACGCTGAAGAGCGGGGCCGCGGACTTCATCGCCAAGCCGTTCAAGATCAGGACGCTTTGCGACCTGATCGTGAAGTTGACCAGCGAGCCCTGACTCAGGCCGCTTCCTGCCGACTCGACCCGTCGGGGCGGCGGGATCCGGTCCGCGCGCTCCCGTCCGGGGCTCAGACCGTGTAGTCGGGGGCCGCGAGATTGTCGCGATCGACGCGCTCGACCCCTTCGACCGTGCCGGCGACGTCGATGACCGCATCCACCAGGGAAGGGGGGCGAAGCCTTCCCCGCAGAAAGACGACGCCGTTCTCCGCTCTCAGACCCACCTCGGCCGACGCCGTGCGCTCGTCCGCGGCCAGAGCGGCCTGGACCCGGCTGACCAGAAGAAGGTCGGCCATGGCGCGCACGCTCTCGTCGGTAGGCTGGAACCGGGGCGAGCGCGAGACGCCCGCCACCAGCTCCACCGCGTCCGCCACGTCGAGGGTGCGCAGGTTGACGCACAGGTCGTAGAGCCGAGGGTCGAGCCAATCCACGCCGTAGAGGAACCGGGTCCATCGTTCCCGCTCCCGGTCCACCTTGTGGATGTGCGCGAGTGCCTGCGACTCGGTCATGTGCGACCGGTCGCGCAGGATGCGCGCCCGGAATTCGAGGGGGGCGATGAGGCGGACGCACAGCACGTGGGCGACCTCCGGCAGCAGGAGGTGCCCGGCGTTCCCGTGGTAGACGACGCGGCCGCTGGCGACCCGCTGGCAGAGCGCGGCCCGCACGAACGCCAGGTAGCGGTGTCGCTCGTGGTGGAACCGGTCCCACAGGCCCGGAGGCTTCAGGAGCGCCTCCTGGAGGTTGTCCTCCTGTGCTCCGAAGCCGGCCGCCTCGTGGACGACCTCCTCGCGGCTCACGATCTCGTAGCCGAGCTCTTCGGCGAGCCCTTCCGCCAGCATGCGGCCGCCGCTGCCCGATCCCCGGGAGATGGTGATGATCGGCATGTCCCTCTTCCCTCACGCCTGTACGTTGGCGCCGGGGCTCAGCTCCAGCGGAAGCGTTGCGTTCAAATGGTCGTCCAGGTCCCGCATGCGCCGGACCGTGTGCAGGTAGCCGCGGCCGCCCCACGCCACCACGAACAGGCTCACGCCCGCCAGCCCGCCGTCGAACAGCGTCCACCAGGTGAAGCCGAAATACCGGAACAGGCCGACGCCCAGCGTGAGGAACGCGAGCCCCGTTCGGATCAGGGCCAGGTAGGTCCGCGTTCGAGCCAGCTCGGTCCGCAGCGTCGAGAGCAGCGTCCGGCGTCGGGCATAGACGTTCCGTCCCTCGGCCAGCGTGTTGCGCTCCCGAGCGAGATCGGTGCGCCGGCGGGACAGCCCGGTGCGCTGCTCCGCGAGCGTGGTGCGCGAGCGGGCCATGTCGGTCCGGCGGACCGACATGTCCGTGCGCTGGCCCGCCAGCCCGGTACGCTCCCGGGCGAAGTCCGTCCGGATGTTCGCGAGCTCGGCGGTACGGGTGGACAGGCGGGTTTGCTCGCGCGTCAGCGAGGTCCGCTCCGTCGCCATGTCCGTCTGGCGCTTCGCGTATCCGCTGTCCACGGACGCGAACTCGAGGAGCCGGTTCGTGCCCTCGGTTCGGCGATGCGCGAGCTCCGTGAGCTCGGCCTCCCGATCGGCTTCCGCCTCCTGGAGCTCGACCGACCGTGTTACGAGGGAACGGAGAACCTCGAGATCGTTTCGATCCTCACTGCTACTCACGGTCGGCGTCATCGTCGCTCATCCTTCTGAGGCTGGCTCGGCTCAGGATCCCAGGGTCAGGGGGGCCGCGAACCCCGGCTCGTACGTCACCTCGCGTCCGCCCGCCACGGAGCCCGCGACCTCCCGCAGCGTTTCGATCTGACCGTCCTCCAGGTATGGACCGGTGACCATCACCCTGCCATCGCGGACCCGGGCGCCGGCCTCGATGTCGGCCGTCCTGGGATCCAGCACCAGCGCGGCTTCCACGTGGCTGGCGAGCAGCAGCCGATCGACCTCGGCGGTCGACTCGGGCGTCGCCTGCGATCCGGCGTCTTCGGCCAGCGCGCAGATGACGTGGGCGGCCGTGTCGATCTCGACGCGCTCCAGGTTGATGCACAGGTCGTAGAGGGCGGGATCGCGAATGTCGGTAGCGTACATGAAGCGCGCCCACCGGACCCGCTGGTCGTCGTCGCGCTCGATGTAGCCGAGGGCTTCCTCATCCGAGCAGTCCAGCCGCTCCCTGGTCATGGCCAGACGGAGGGGGAGGGGAGCATTGATCCGTACGCGCTGGAAGTGGCGCACGGGCGGGACCAGCAGGTGGCCGGAGTAGCCGTGGTAGATGAGGTCGCCCTGCAGGGCATACTCGAGCAGGGCGGTTCGCATGAGGATCACGTAGGGGCGGCGCAGCTCGCAGAATCGGTCGTAGGCCTGGATGGCCCTTCCCAACTGCTCGACGATACGCTGCGCCAGCTCACCGTGCTCGTTGACGAGCGCGACCAGATCCTCCCGAGAGATGCACCGCCACCCGGTGCAGGCCCCCAGGCGGTCGACCAGCCTGGTGACGCCCGACATCGTGCCGCGGGAGATCAGCACCACGGACATGAACGCGTTCTCCTGCGCTCGACGGGCTTCTCGAAGGGCAGGCGGCGGGTCGAGTCGCTTCGGCGGCCCGGACTGAGCGTGGGCCGGAAATCGTGCAAAACGTCACGATTTCAGATTGACGCCGTCGGCTGGCGACGTCAAGGGTGGGGCCCATCGAGGAGGGGACTGTCGGGGGTGGGGGGCCGCCCCCACCCCCCCCCCGTCCTCGGTCGGCGCCCCGGGGGCGGGGGGCCACACTGCGCGATTTACATATTAGAGCTAGGCCCTCTAATAGAGCACGCCCCGCGGCGTG
>JBJKRT010000122.1:0-10423 GCA_046704545.1 Longimicrobiales bacterium | reverse complement strand
TACGCTCCGGCCGTCCTGGTGCAGACGGGGATCGGCGGGCTCCCCATCCTCTACTTCGGCACGGACGAGCAACGGGCGAAGTACGTGGACGGGATCCTCTCCGGGGAGACCATCACGTCCTACGCCCTCACGGAGGCCGGGAGCGGCTCCGACGCCCTGGGCGCCCGCACCACGGCGACGTACGACGAGGCGCGCGACGTCTACCTGCTGAACGGCACCAAGCAGTTCATCACCAACGCGGGCTTCGCCGACCTCTTCATCGTCTTCGCCAAGGTGGGGGGCGAGCAGTTCACCGCGTTCATCGTGGAGCGGGGCGCCGAGGGCTTCACCGTCGGACCCGAGGAGAAGAAGCTCGGCCTCAAGGGCTCCTCCACCTGCTCCCTCTCCTTCGAAGACACGCCCGTGCCCGCGGCGAACGTCCTCGGGGAGATCGGCAAGGGGCACAAGATCGCCTTCAACGTCCTCAACATCGGCCGCCTCAAGCTGAGCCCCGCGGTGCTCGGGAGCGCGAAGGTCGCGCTGAAGGAGGGCGCGCGCTACGCCATGGAGCGCCACCAGTTCGGCAAGCCCCTGGCGGCGTTCCCGCTGATTCAGCAGAAGCTGGCGGCGGCGTGCGCACGCATCTACTGCCAGGAGACCGCGGTCTACCGCACCGCCCACGACGTGGACCGTTACATCGCGGCCTCCAGCGAGGCCGACAAAGCCGCCGCCACCGTCGCGGCGCTCAAGGAGCTCTCCGTTGAATGCTCCATCAACAAGGTGTACGGGAGCGAGGCGGTGGACTTCGTGGTGGACGAGATGCTCCAGGTCTTCGGCGGATACGGCTTCATCGCCGACTACCCCGCCGAGCGCCACTACCGCGACGCGCGCATCAACCGCATCTGGGAGGGCACCTCGGAGATCAACCGCATGCTCATCACCGGGATGCTCATGGAGCGCACCATGAAGGGCGAGCTGGCGCTCCTGCCGGCCATCCGCAAGGTGACCGAGGATCTCATGAGCCGGGGCGGCGGCAAGGAGCTCCCCGAAGGTCCCTTCGGCCCGGAGCTGGCGGCGGTGGAGCTCGCCCGCAAGCAGACGCTGTTCGCCGCGGGGGTTGCGGCGCAGAAGCACCCGCAGGACCTCGAGGAGGAGCAGGAGGTGCTGGCCTGGCTCGCCGACATGATCATCCAGACCTACACCATGGAGAGCGCCGTGCTGCGCGCCGCGAACGCCGGCGCGTACGTGGACGAGCAGGCGGTGGCGGCCCGGCGCTCCGCGGCGCGCCTGGCCATCGAGGAGGGGATGGCGGTGGTGGAAGCGGCGTCCAAGAACGTCCTCACCGCCTGTGCCGAGGGCGAGGAGCTCCGCAGCATGCTCTCCATGCGCCGGAAGCTGACGCGCCGTGAGCCGTTCGACGTGCGGGCCGAGGGGCGGAAGCTGGCGCAGGTGGTGCTGGGGGCGGAGGGGTATCCGTTCGGGGCGTAGGGGGGCGGGGCGCATCCACTCCGTTGCGGCGCCTATGCGCGTCCGCCCGCGCGCCATAGCGTCCGTTCGTCCTCGCCCCTAAGCTTGGCGCATGCCGATGCCAACCGTCCGCGGCCGCAACCAAAGGAAGGAGAATGAAATGAAGAGATTCGCTTTCCCATGGGTAGGCGGGATTGTACTCACGGCGCTGGTCAGTTACGGCGGCCATGCCAAGAACGCGTCCGCGGCGGCAGACGACAGCTCCGCGGCGGGAGGGGGAACCCCTAGCGCGGCCCGCAGTGCGACTGTGAACAGCGGTCCCGTAGACGCCTGCCAGCTGCTGACCAAGGCAGACGCCACCGCACTCTTCGGCCAACCCGCCGCTTCCCAGGAACCGGAAATGGCTCCCCTCCCCGATCAGATCGGTGTCTGCCAGTGGGGCTGGGTAGGGGCGGAAAAGACGCAGCAGGTATCGCTCAAGATCATGACCAGCCCAGAAGATCACTACGTCAAGATCGACAACGCCCAGCCGCTACATCTGGGCGACAAGAGCCAATTGGTGGTCGACGAAACAACGCTGTCGATCGATATCGACTGGGTGCAGAACGGCAAATTCTTCGACCTGCATTATACCGCCAGTCCATACCAGAACTTCGACAAGAGCAAGGCTGGCCCCCTCGAGAGCCTGGCCAAGGAGATTTCAGGTCGGCTCTAGGCCGGGAGGGGTGGAGGGGGGGCGCCAAGAGCGGGGGGCGAACGCTTCAATGCCGCGATGGGTTGTCAACAGTCTCCGGGGGTCAAGCGTAGATCAGCCGGCGCCCCTTGGGGTGGGGCACTGGACGGCCGAGCGTCTTGGCTGCCTCGATCCACTCATCGATGACCACTTCGACGTTCGCGATCGCATCCTGATACGTGGATCCGTCGGCAGCACATCCCGGCAGCTCGGGGACCTCGGCGATGTATGCCTGGTCCTCGTCGCTCCAGTAGAGGATCACCTCGTAGCGGTGCTCATTCTTCTGCATGGCTTGCCAGCCCGTACCTGAGGATCACTTCGCGGACCTGCTTGACCTGTTAGGCCTTCGCCTTCGAGCTGACCGGCTGGAGGTTGAGAATCTCCTCGACTCCCTTACGGCTGAAGATATGGTGACTGCCCTTGATCCGCTCGTCGAAACCGAGGGCGGTGAGGATGCTCGTCAGGTCAGCGAACCGGATGTTGGCGTCCGAGTCGCCTTTGAGCACTTTCTTGAGCGTCCTCTCGTAGCTGGTCACGCCTTCAACGTACTGCGTGCTCCTGGGCCAACACGATAGATCCCTGGGCCGGCGCGTGCCACTCGCCTCTGTCCTTCGCATGCCGCATTCTCGCCGTCGAAAATTGGCGAGGCTGTCATTCTCACATCGCCCACAGGTCGCTAGCTAGCGGCGCGCGGCGATCGCCAGATCCAGGAGCGCCGACGGATGCCGCTCCGCTACCTCGAGCAGGCGCAGGGATGGACCATCCGGCGAGCGTTGTCCCTGTTCCCACGCCCGAACCGTCGAAGGACTGACGTTCAGAAGATCCCCGAAGACCGCCTGGGAGAGATGCAGCTCGTCGCGGATCTTTCGTATCCGCCTCGGTGACAACTTCGGCGGCGTCGGAAGACTCACGTCGCGCGCCGTGACCGCCCGCCCCGTGACGCGCGCCTTCCGGACCACCACCGCCTCGCCCCGTGCGTGCGCTGCGGCTTCGCGAGCACCCCGTAACAGCAGCTCTCCGAACGTCGGCTCTCTCTTCTGAGCCATCAATAGCTCTCCTCCTCGAGGAACTCGGCCTCCCTGAGCTCCTGGGGCCAACGCTTATCACAAGAACTATAATACTCAGTATGATACACGAGAAGGCGCCAGGGTTGCGCGTATGTCACAGCCCCCCTCCATTCGCCGATAGTGGCTCTCTCGCTTGCCACCGCCGCTCATACGGCTCGAACCAGGCGACAACCTCATGCAGCTCTACGAAGGCCCGTCCCACCACTTCGTGCAGGACAGCTTCCAGAACGCGATCGCGGGCAAGCTCGCTAGCGCGTTCGAGGCGCACTACCGCTATCGGGCGCCGGACTCCGAGGTGAGCAGCTGGCGGAACAGCCTGAGGGCGATGTCCGAGGTGCTGAGTGAAGGAGATCTCCTCAGCACGAGCGTCGTCGTCGAGTACCAGCTGCCGCTCACGAGCAAGCGTCTGGACTGCATGGTGCTCGGCCGGGATGCGCAGGCTCGCCCCCAGGCGGTCATCGTCGAGCTCAAGCAGTGGGAGCAGGTCGAGGTGAGCGACGTGGAGGGCTGCGTCGAGACCTTCGTCGGGGGAGCGACCCGCGAGGTCCTCCACCCGAGCACCCAGGTGGGTCAGTACCGCCAGTATCTCCAGGACGCTCACTTCGCGTTCAGCGGCCTGAAGCCCATCGGGCTCGGCGCATGCAGCTACCTGCACAACGCCGTCACGGCGACGACCGGCCAGCTTCGAGACGAGCGCTACTCGTCCTATCTCGTCGACGCACCGCTCTTCTGCGGCGATCAGGCGCTCGACCTCGTCACGCATCTCCAGGAGCGGACGAGCGGGGGTGACGACGGCGACCTCCTCGAGCGCGTGACGGACGAGCGGTATCGGCCGAGCAAGGCGTTGATGGAGCACGTTGCGCAGATGATCGAGGACGAGCCGGTCTACACGCTGCTCGACGAGCAATTCGTGACGTTCCAGTCCATCCTGAACCGCGTCCGGCAGGACTACCACACGCAGGACAAGTCGGTCTTCCTCGTCCATGGAGGGCCGGGCACCGGGAAGTCGGTGATCGCAGCCAACCTCGTCGCCCGCCTCAGCAAGCAGCACTACAGCGTCCACCACGCGACCGGGAGCAAGGCGTTCACCGAGAACCTCCGCCGCCGCGTGGGCCGGCGCGCCGCGGCCGTCTTCAACTACTTCAACAACTACACGCAGGTGGAGCCGAACGAGCTGGACGTGCTCATCTGTGACGAGGCGCACCGGATCCGGAGCAGCAGCAACCACCGGTTCACGAAGGCCGCCCAACGATCCGACATGGCCCAGGTCGAGGAGCTCGTTCGAGCCGCACGCGTCTCGGTGTTCTTCATCGACGACGCGCAGACCGTGCGCCCCGGTGAGGTGGGCAGCAGCGAGCTCATCCGCGAGCAGGCGGAGCGTCAGGGCGCGAAGCTGAGCGAGCACGAGCTCGAGGCCCAGTTCCGCTGCGCGGGCTCGGACGGCTTCGTGAACTGGATCGACAACACGCTGGGCATCCGCAAGACCGCCAACGTCCTCTGGAACGAGCCGGCCGAGCGCTTCGACTTCCGGATCGTCGATTCCGTGGAGGAGCTCGACAGCCGCATCCGCGAGCACGACTCGGACGGAGCCGGCGCCCGTCTCGTCGCGGGCTACTGCTGGCCCTGGGCGAAGGAGAAAGACCCCGACGGCGGACTCGTCGAGGACGTCGCGATCGGAGATTGGCGCCGGCCGTGGAACGCGCGTCCCGAGCTGACGCGGCTGCCAGCGGGTGTGCCGAAGTCGATGTTCTGGGCCACCGAGCCCGGAGGGATCGACCAGGTCGGCTGCATCTATACCGCCCAGGGGTTCGAGTTCGACTACGTCGGCGTCATCTGGGGCCCGGATCTCCGTTACGACTGGAGTCTCCGAAAGTGGATCGGAGACCCCGCCGCCAGCCGGGATCCCGTGGTCAAGCGCGCCAAGAGCTCCTTCCTCGACAACGTCCGCCACGTCTACCGGGTGCTCCTCAGCCGCGGCCTCAAAGGCTGCTACGTCTACTTCATGGACGCCGACACGCGGCGGTTCGTCGAGAGCCGGATGGAGCGCGACGTCCCCGGAGGACGCGGCGAGGCGATTACTGCCCGGCCAGCACCACCCCGAGCCGCCGATCCCGGGCAGGACACGTATGGAGAGATGGGCAAGGCGGAGGCCGCGGTCGTGACGGCGCTGACCGCGCTGCCGGACCTGACGCTTCTGGCCGATGACAGCGAGCTCGTCAGAGACCTCGCCTCGCTTCTCGAGCGCGACGACTACCGCGAGTGGAAAGAGAAGAACGACGTCCGCGAGCTACTCATGCGCAGCGTGACGCGCCTCCTGCGCGGAGAAGGCGTTCCGGACGACGAGGTCTCCCGTCTCTCGAGCATGCTGCTCGACGCGCTCTAGATCTCGGTGTACTTGTCCGCCCTGCCCCGCGCCCGATCGACGGGATAGCGCTGCTCGTTCACCGCCAGCTTCTCGCGCACCAGATCCTCCACCGAGAAGCCGTAGTGGTCGGCCAACAACAGGCTGTAGATCAGGACGTCGGCCAACTCCTCGGCCACCTTCTCCTTCCGGGCCGCTTCGGGCGCCTTCCAGAGGAACGCCTCGTTCAGCTCGGCAGCCTCGATCGAGAGCGCGAGCGCCAGATCCTTGGGGTTGTGGAACTGGGCCCAGTCGCGGGCGTTGCGGAAGGCGAGTACGTCGTCGATGAGGTCTTGGGTGGACATGGGAGCAGCGGGTGCTGGAGGAGCGGTATCGGGCGTGCCACGCGTCAGTCGAGAAACACGTTCTCGACGTGCCACTCCAGATACTCCGGGTCGGGTCGATCAGCGAGGACGGTCGGTACGCGCACGGTCTGACCGTCGTAGGGATAGTAGCTCCGCCCGTTCTGGAAGTCCCGCTCGAGTCGCGGACTCACCTGGAGGACGAGCTCCGGCGTGACGGTGATGTAGCCCCGATCGAAGAGACGATGCACATCCGCACGCATGAGAATCCCGTTGGGCACCTCATGAGCGCCGCCAGCGCTGTAGGACCGGATGTGCGCCGCCTCCAGAGCCGGCAGCGAGTGCTCACCGGTGACCGCGCAGGCGCGTCCGTAGGCCTGCAACGTCGCAATCCGGAATCCGCCTTGGCCGAGGCGCGGCAGAACGAGCTGCGGCGCCCCGTAACGGGCGGCGCGCTCCACGACATGAGCCGGCTCGCTGTACGGCCGGCTCGCCATCACGCGCGCCGCTTCCCTGCACCGATCCCACAACGCGCGACCCTCACCGGAGTCCAAGTCGTAGTAGCGATACCCCTGGGTCCGGCCTTTCCAATCCGCCGGCTCCGGAACCCACAGATCCTTCGGGAAGAAGATCGGATCCAGGAGGATCGAGCAGCCGATCTCGTCGGGACCCGGCGGCGGCTCGTAACGGATGTGCTCGCGGAGCGTGGACAGCCTGGTCCTGAGATCCGCCAGGGAGTCGGTGCCATTGCCGGCGCCGAACGCTTCCCACGCCAGCCAGACCGGTAGACGCTCGAATCGGGCGAAGAACCCGAAGCCCGCCACTGCACGATAGGGGGCCTTCAACCGGAAGAAGTACGGCGTCATCGGATCGCCGCGGAAGGAGCGCCGGGGCGACGGCGACCAGAAGTTGACCTCCCCGAGGTCCGGGCGTCCCCTCAGGAACTCGTACCACCCATGGTCGGTGTTCGCGACGGTTCCGCGCATCTCTACCCCGGCCGGTCAGGCCGCGCCCGCGGCTTGCAGGAACCGCTCGTACCGGCTCGCCAGCAGCTCTTCCGACGGCAGGTCCAACCGCCGTCTCGGCAGCGAAATCTTGTGGCCGTGGAGACCCTGGATCGCATGCTTCAGCGTCGGGCCATCCTCCTCGACCAGCAGGTCGGGACGGACCTCGACGACATAGTCGGGGCGTACGCCGATGAAGAAGCCATCGAACGCGGAGTGGTGGAGGCGGCAAAGCGCCAGCCCATTGCTCACGATCGGCTCCCCCTCCGGCTCCGAGTCGGGGACGATGTGTGCCGCGTCCAGAAGCTCCTCGTGTCGGAGGTGGCAGAGCGCGCACTGACGCCGGTACGCCAAAAGCACCCGTTCCCGAAAGGCCCGTTGATGGAGGCGGCGTCGCGCCAACGTGGTCACGTATTCCCGCCGAGCGGCCGCACTCTCGGCGACCTCCATCCTCGAATCATCTCGGAGGGCGAGCGACGCCGGATCGTCGACGGCGACCGAGAAGGCGAGGCGTTCGGGCGCGTCGCCGACGACGAAGACCGGCCACGTCGCCAGATACCTGCCCGGCACCATCCGATGGAAATAGACGAGGGGGAGTCGCTCCATCATCGCGAGGTGAAGTCCCCGGTTGTCACGATGGTCGGGATCGTCGCCCCGGTAGTGGTAGTGCAGAAGCCCATCGGAGCGGTACGCGTCGTCGTAGGGGCCTTCCGGCGAGGTCCGGATGGAGAGCGGGGCGTCCAGCACGGCGGGCTTGAAGATGCCCTGTTGCGAGAGGAGTGGCACGCGGCGGCCCTGCCACTCGAAGCCCTCCGTCAGAAGGGCCCAGGGCAGCACGTCTCCATGAATGGCTACCTGGGCAGACAGCCACTCGAACGCCCTGCTGCGGATCTGCGTGTCGTGTGAACGGTCGAACACCGGCGAGATCCTCTCGAGGGGGAGGCGGCCTCAGTCTCCGATGTGTGGTGGACTCGGGTTCATTCAGGACCGTACCCGTTGCTTCTCTTCAGCTCCTCCAGACGCTCCAGCTGATCCATCACTGCCTCCAGCTGCTCATACGTAGCGGATCGGCAGCATTCCCGACATAGGCGAAGCAATGAGCCGGAAGATGGTACTTGGGATGAAGCAAGCCATCCCCGTCGGCCACGGGTATGGTAGTTTCGCCAACGGGCATCTCGGGAAGCAAACGAAGGGCCGCATCCCCGGCCACTGCACGCTCACGATACACCCCATGCACGCTGAGCCACCACAGCGCCTCGGGTGGTTCCGGGGACTCCAGCGACGCAAAGACCCGGTCCTCCAGCCCTCCGTGTCTCAGGTCGGCCGCGTAGAGCATCGTCCCGTCGCTGACACTGATGCAGGGCACCTTCTGCTCATCCGCATATCGACGAGCCTGGTCCAGCGCCGACTCCACCGCCCGCCGACTCCATGCGAGCATGCCCGGTCTCTTCACCTCTACGAGCAAGTACTTGATCCCCAAGCGGGTGAGCAGCATGTCGGAGTAACCCACCTGGTAATTGACATCGGAGAGCTCCCAATCGAGGACCCCGGTGAACAGGTCCTCGAGGATCGTCTCCGCAACCTTCTCGGCCGCGACACCGTAGCGCTCCTGCTGCGTGAGGCGTTCTCGCCGCTTCTCCAGAAATGTCGGCCATGCCTCTCGGATGGAGGCCACGGAGTGCTGGTAGCTTGCGAGATCTTTGATCATTGGGCAAACACTCTACTCGTCCGTCCGGATGACGGCGGGATTCTCCGGAGCTGCAACAGACCTACCGTACCGTCACGGCGCATCGTGTCGGAGCAACACATGAGTAGCCTTCGCGGAAGGCGCGAATCGAACGCAGCGATAGCCCAAGGCCCGTAAATCAAGGTCTTCGAACAGACGTTCGCCGCTGCCCAGAAGAACCGGCGCGATGGCGAGTTGCAGCTCATCCACGAGTCCGGCGCGAAGATATTGCCGAATTACGTTGGGTCCACCACCGATGCGTACGTCCATTCCTGAAGCGGCTTCCCGCGCCAGTGCCAGAGCTTCATGAATGCCGCCCGTGACGAAGTGGAACGTCGTGTTGCCTTGCATCGCGATCGGTGGGCGCGGATGGTGGGTCAAGATGAACACGGGTACATGAAAGGGCGGATCTTCTCCCCACCAGCCTCTCCAGTCCATGTCGGGCCATGGCCCGCGGATCGGGCCGAACATGTTCCTGCCCATGATCCAGGCGCCAATGTTCTCGAAGCCCCGCGCGGCAAACTCGTCGTCAACTCCCGTCTCACCATCCTCGGCGCCAGAATGAGCTCGCCGGAATGTGCGAGTCGGAAGGAACCACTCATGCAGCTCCGTTCCCCCGACACCGAGCGGATGCTCAAGGTCCTGGCTTGGGCCGGCTCCATATCCATCAAGCGAGATCGTGAAGGTTCCGACCCGGACTTCTGTCATCTTGCATTCCTCTTGGTGCGGTGGCGCATGACCATTCTGCTTTCAGTACCTCGTAAGTGCGCTGTCTGATAACGTTCCTAGAGTTCCGACGTCGGCGCGGCAGGACGTCCGATCGTGGCACCTCCCGCGGTCCATCCCACGTGTTTCGTGCGGCTCAACCTCTTCAAGCGCCGGTGTTCTCCGGAGCGGCCGCAGGCCGCGCAGGCGCAACTCGCGTGTCACCGGTCGGCGTGGGGGTCGATCTATCGGTTCCGGAGAAACTCCTCCGGTGTCGTGCCTATGTCTTTGATGATCTGGCGGAGCAGGAGGGGGGCGATATCGCGTCCGCCATGTACCGGAACGGTCGTGCGGCGTCCGTCAGGATGTCGAAACTGCTTGTGTGAGCCTCGCTGTCGGACTTCTTCAAACCCCATCTTCACCAGAATCGCGATCACCTCTCGCGAACTCAGGACGGGGAGCTGTCCCATCGCTACGCCGAGATCGTCTGAATCCCTACGAACTCGGCATCCAGCTTCGGTTCACCGTCCTCGAGGAGCATGGCGACGACCTCCTTCAGATTCTCGTTCAGTTCGTCGAGTGTAGCACCCTGTGAATGGGCGCCGGCAAACCCGGGCACATACCCCACGAACAGGCCCGTGTCCGCGTCTCGCTCAACAACCGCTGTGAAGGTCCTCATTCATTCTCCTCCGGACGAACGGCTCTCGCCCTCATGATACCCATGACCCCTGTCTCCGAGCCAGAGGGTTCTCGTCTCGGGAGCGCTGACCGATAACGTTCCTAGGTTGCCGAACTGGCGCTCCGTGGAGTCGCCCGGTCAACCCCGCCTACGATGGCACCTGGTAGGTGCGATTCGCAACGCGTGCGCGCCAGTTGCGCGGAGCGGCCGCGAGGCCGCGTAGCCGGCCACCGTTTGATACTGATGCAGGCCCCTCCTGGACCTCCCGACCTTCGGGAGGAACGATGAGAGCGCTCAAACAACTCATCTACTCCAGGAGGGGACCATGCGCTTCTACACGGGCCAGCATCGATACTACTG
>JBJKRT010000121.1:0-24338 GCA_046704545.1 Longimicrobiales bacterium | reverse complement strand
CACGTCCGAGCCGTCGGGGAGCGCAGCCATGGCGTAGCCCACCTGACGGGCGCGACCGGCCAGACCCGCTTCGACGGCGACCTGCCCGTACGTGGCCACGCGGCCCCGGGGCACACGCCGCACGGTGTCCCAGATGCGCTGGTACGCGCCCCGCGCGCCCCGCGCTTCCCGTCCGGGCCCTCGCGCGCTACTCATTCGGGCCCGCCCGGGGTGCCATCTCGTCCCGGGCCGCGACGACCCTCACACATGACGGAGCAACCATGTCGGACGATTCCCTGCGGTATCCGACGGGAAGACTGGTCCCGAAGGAGCGTCCGCTGAGCGCCGAGGAGCGCTCGGCCCTCATCGGTCGCCTCGAGACCGTGCCCGCCCAACTCCGGGCCGCGCTGGACGGGCTCACCGACGAGCAGCTCGATACGCCGTACCGCGACGGAGGATGGAGCCCGCGCCAGATCGCCCACCATATCGCCGATTCGCATCTCAACTCGTTCGTGCGCTTCAAGCTCGCGATGACGGAGGAGACGCCCGCCATCAAGCCGTACGACCAGGCGCGCTGGGCGGACACCCCGGACGTGTTGGGTGTACCGGTGGAGAGCTCGCTCGCCATCGTGGACGGGCTGCACGAGCGGTGGGTACGGTTGCTGCGGGCCATGTCGCCCGCGGACTTCGGCCGCACGCTCGACCATCCGGAGTCGGGACACGTCGACCTCGATCGTATGCTCCAGATCTACGCGTGGCACGGGCATCATCATGTCGCCCAGGTCGAGGGACTGCGCGAGCGCAACGGATGGTGGTGAGCGGGCGGGGGAGGTTCAACCTCCCCCGCCCGGTCGGCTCAGTGCTGCCGTAGCGGAAACTTCGCCGTGCCGACCTTGATGATCGTCGGCGTGCGCTGGCCGTTGTACGCGCGGGCGCGTGGCCCCTCCACCTGGTACCCGTCCGGCGCCCCTTCCGCCCAGATGCCGTAGACCTTCCCGTTGTAGGCGGTCATCCAGACGTAGTCACCCAGGAACATGCCGTGGCCGGTGAACGGCTTCTGGGTCCATGCGTAGTTCTTGAACGTCTTTCCGCCGTCGGTCGAGCGGGCGAGCGTCACGCGGGTCTCCAGGGAGCCCGGATTCTGCCGACGGTCGTAGAACTGCACGTACACCGATCCGTCGACCGGGTCGACCGCCATCCACTGAAGGAACTGGTCGGCACCGTCGTGGATCGGGTCGGTGTTGACGCGCAGCCTGGGCGACCACGTCTTGCCGTGGTCGGTCGAATGACGGATGAACACGTCCACGTCGCCGTTGCGGAAGTCGCTCCAGGTCACGTACAGCGTACCGTTCTGATTGTCCACGCCGATCTGGGGGAAGCCCATCGCGCGGGACAGGCCGGGCACCGAGACCGCACCGCCGAAGTAGGGCGGGCCCACCTTGAAGATCGGCCGGGACGGCGCGAAGGTCTTCCCTCCGTCGTGCGACACGGCCATCGTCACGTTGAGTCCCTGGTTCCAGATCACGTACTGCGTGCCGTCCGGCGCCACCGTGCCGATGATGCCCACCACCGAGCCGTTGTCGTCACGCGGCCACCCGGGGATCGTGCTGATCCGCGTCGGCTTCGACCAGGTCTCTCCGTGGTCGGTGGAGCGGCTGAACAGCACGACCGAGCGGGTCATCTCCCACTGGATCCAGGCCGTGTACAGGTTGCCCTTGTAGGGACTGTTCGGCTGCTGGTCCGACCAGATGCGCGGCATGTCCTCGAGCGAGATGTTCGGCTCGTCGCCGGTCCAGTGCTTCTCGGACGTCTCCTGCTTGTCCCACGTCTTGCCTCCGTCCCGTGAGCGGCGCACGAAGACGCCGTTCGCTCCGGGGCCGTGGCCCCAGTAGCCCGGCAGGCCGTTCTTCTTGATCCAGAGGAATGACAGATAGGCGTTGCCCTGGCGGTCGAACGCCAGCGAGCAGTCGCCGCCGGATCGCCCGTCGGCGCCGGCCGGCTCGACCGCCGTGAACGTCCGCGCCCCGTCGGTCGAGTACGCGAACCAGGGCCCGCCGGCGCCGGCCACGACCTTGCTCGGATCGGCCCAGTCGACGGCGATGCACGGCTCGCTGCCGGTCTGGCCCTTCGGGGTGATCGTGACGACGTGCGCATCGGGGGCGGGGGGAAGGGCGGGCTGAGCCTGGCCCGAGAGGGTCAGCGCCGTCGCGCCCAGGAGGAGCGCGGCCAGCGGGGAAGATCGCATGAAGATCGGCGTCATGTGGGGTCTCCTCTTCATCGCCGTGGAATCAAGAGGGACAGTCTACGAGATGGGCCGACGAAAACGCCAGACGCTCTGCGGGGGTCGGGCTTACCATTGACGCGGCCGATCCGGGGTCGCACTTGTACCTCCTTCCATTCCAGAGGAGACGAACGGCATGAAGCGCATCCTCGGCGTGGACACGCGAGATCAGTATGACCCGTCAACGAAAGTGAGAGATCGATGAAGCTGCCCAAACGCTTTGGACCGGTCGCGCTCCTGATCGTGCTCGCGGCCGTCGTGGCCGCCCCGTGCGCGGCGGCGGTGCCGGCGTTCCCCGACCATTATCCGCGCCAGAACGGCATCGACGCGCAGCACTATGTCTTCCGGCTCACCCTCTCGGACACCACCAACGAGATCCACGGCGTGGCGACGGTCACGCTCCGCTTCGTCACCGACAGCGTGTCACACTTCTGGCTCGATTTCGCCTCGCCGGCCGACAGCGGCAAGGGAATGACGGTCGTGAGCGTGACGTCCGGCGGGCATCCGGTCGCCTACACCCACGACAACGACCGGCTCGCGATCACGCTGCCGTCGGCCCCGGCCGCCGGTGCGTTGCGCTCGTTCACCGTGACCTATCACGGCATCCCCGCCGACGGCCTCCGGATCGGCAAGGACCGCTACGGCGAGCGCTCGTTCTACAGCTGGAACTGGCCGAACAAGGCGCGCCAGTGGCTACCCATGATCGATCATCCATCGGACAAGGCCACGAGCGAGTTCATCGTCACGGCACCGGACCACTACCAGGTCGTCGCCAACGGACGGCTCGTGGAGGTGGAGTCGCTCGGCAACGGCATGACGATGACGCACTGGAGTGAAGGCGAGCCGATCGCGTCGTGGCTGAACGCGCTGGGCGTGGCGCAGTTCGACGTGCAGCACTTCGCGCGGGTGTACGGGACGCCGCTCGAGACCTGGGTCTCGCACAACGTGCGCGACCAGGCGCAGAAGCGGATCGACGGTCCGGCCAAGCGGGCCTTCGAGTACTTCAGCGAGAACATCGGCCCGTTCGACTACGAGAAGCTCGCCCACGTACAGGCGGCGTTCGACGGCGGCGGCACGGAGCACGCCAGCGAGATCTTCTACGGCGAGCGCGGCGGCGACGGACTGCCGAGCGAGGGCGTCATCGCGCACGAGAGCGCGCACCAATGGTTCGGCGACGCGGTCACGGAGAGCGACTGGAACGACATATGGCTCTCCGAGGGCTTCGCCACGTATTTCACGCACCTGTACTTCGAGCACTATTACGGCCACGACGTCTTCAAGGCGCGGATGCGTCACGACCGCAAGCTCGTGCTCGAGGCCGAGCGGCGTAACCCCGGCGCCACCGTCGTGCACGCCGATCTCACCGACATGCGCAACGTGCTCCGGCCTACACGGATCGTCTACCAGAAGGGCGCCTGGGTGCTGAACATGCTCCGCCACCAGGTCGGCACGGCCACGTGGTGGAAGGGCATCCGCGCGTACTACAAGAAGTACCGCAACGGCAACACCTCCACGAAGCGCTTCCGCCGCGCCATGGAAGAGGCTTCGGGGCAGGACCTGAAGTGGTTCTTCCAGCAGTGGCTGCACCGCTCCCAGTCACCCGCCATCGACGGCACGTGGCACTACGACAAGGGCGCGAAGCAGGTCGTGGTCGAGCTGAGGCAGACGCAGGATGGAGGCCCCTACCGGCTCCCGAAGTTCGAGATCGGGGTGCGAGAGCCCGGCCAGGCCCTCATGAAGATCGACACGGTCGACTTCTCGACCTCGAAGCAGACGTTCCGGCTGGCCGCCGATCAGGCGCCCGACTCGGTCGCGCTGGACCCGGAGGTCTGGACGCTCATGAGGTCCACGTTCCGGAAGCGCTGAGGGGAGCCGGCGGTCCGGCGTCCGAGAAGGGCGCCGGGCCGCCCCTCAGCTCTTCCCCAGCCGGTATCGCACGAGCCAGGGTATGCCCAGGCTGTCGGTAACCCCCGAGAAGACGTCGTTGCCGCGCATCCAGAGCGGGAATCTCGTCTTCGGCAACTCGATCCGGCCGCGGGCCTGGCCGTCCGGGCCCAGGACGAGCCATCTGTAGGTGTTCGTACCGCGATCCTCGCGCAGCAGCCACACGCCTCCGTCCGCGCCGACGCTGCCGTACTCCACCGGGGGCTGGAAGGTCGGAAAGTCCATCTTGTCGCGGATGGCCCTGAACGCCGCCATCGAAGGCTTGGCGGGACCGGATGGCGAATAGAACCTCGCGTTTCTCATCGCGATGGAGTCCAGGAGCTCCGGGCCGTATCTCACGGGACGGTACGCGAACGTGCGACGGTAGATCACGCTGTCTTTGAACGTCTCGCGGGTCACGGTGAACGTCGCGGTACCCTCATCGGCGGCGCGCTGCCTGTGGACCACGATCTGTCCGTCCGGGAGAAGCAGCGTGAAGGGCTTGTCGTCGGGTGGGCGGGGCACCGCGTATGCGTGGCCGCCCACGGTCACGCGCTGGGCTCCGAATAATCTCCATCTCGGCACGTACCGTCCGACCGTGTCCACGAGCGCACCGGAGGCGTCGAAGAGGAGGCGGGGTACCGAATCCACTCCGGATACCTTCGGGCCGCGATGGACGGTCCATCTCTCGACGGCGCCCAGGAATTGGCCGCCCGGGCGCATGAGAACGGGCATGATCTCCCCGTCGCCCTCGCCCCCCGAGATCGGCACCCTCACCGGGGAGAAACGGCCGGTCGACAGGACACGGCCGTCGAGGTCGAACAGGGTGATGCGCGAGGCCATCATGTCGATGGCCCACAGCGTATCTCCGACGATTCCGTAGAAGGGCGGGAACTTGAACTCGCCTGGTCCGCTTCCTCGCCCCCCGATCGTCCGCAGCAGCGTGCCGGTCGAGTCGAAGACCCGGATCCGCATGTCCTGCCCGTCCATCGCGTAGACGCGGCCTTCGGCGTCGAGCGCGACCTGGCCGAGGCTCGAGAACCCCGTATCCGGGTTCTGCTCGCTGCCGTACCGGCTCACCTCCGTGAGGGCGAGCTCCGGGACCGCGTCGGCGTCGGTTGCGCCGGCGACCTTCGACGCGGAGGTGCCGGAGCACGCGGCCAGGATCGCGAGCAGGAGCGTGGTGCAGGCCGCCGCGGGGTGCGATACCGTCGACCTCGTCGAGATCCCCACGCTCAGCTCGTCTCCACCCGGTACCTGACCAGCCAGGGCACGCCCATCTCGTCCGCGACCGAGACGAGCACCTCGTCACCCCGGATCCACCTGGGACGTGCATGTTGGGGGAGCTGGACGCGTCCCCTCGCGGTGCCGTCGGGGCCCAGCACGAGCCACTCGGAGCCGCTTCCGCCCCGCTCCTCGCGCTGGAGCCAGATTCCTCCGTCGACGCCGATCACCTCGCTCTGGACGGGTGGCTGGACGCCGGGGAAGCTCATCTTGGCCCGGATCGCTCTGAAGGCCGACATGGACGGCTTCGGTGACCCCCCGTTGTACAGGGTGGCGTACCGCATCGCCAGGGTGTCGAGGTACTCCGGCGGATATCCGACCGGGGCGTACGAGAACGTCCGCCGGTAGACGGTATCTCCCGAGAACGTGTGCCGAACGACGGTGAACGTTCCGGGCTTCCCGCCTCCGGCCGCCGAGGGCGTCACCACGACCTCGCCATCGGGGAGGAGCAGCGTCATGGCCTCCTCCGGTTGGGGCTGCGGGACGCCGTAGCTACGCCCGTCGACCTGCACCCGGTCGCCTCCCATGGACACCGTCCTGGGATGGTACCACCCGAGCGTGTCGACCACGGCTCCGGACGCGTCGAAGACGATCCGGGGAGCGGAGTCGCTCGCCGGCGCCTTGGTGCGGGTCATCGCCCAGATGGCGATGTCGCCCAGGAACGTTCCGTCCGGTCGCATCAGCATGGGGACGACCATCCCGGTGGCGCCGCCGGCCGCCGGGACATTCACGGGCGAGAAGGTGCCCGTGGACAGGACCGTGCCGTCGAGGCCGAACAGCGTGATCCGAGAGGCCATGAGGTCGACGGCCCACAGCGTGTCACCCCGCACACCCATGGGTCCCCCGAACTTGAATTCGCCCGGACCGCTCCCCTTCCGCCCGATCGTCCGGACGAGCGTACCGGCCGAGTCGAACACCCGGATGCGTAGATCCTGCGCGTCCATGACGTAGATGCGTCCGTCCTGGTCGACCGTGACGCCGCGGATTGCCGAGAACCCTGTATCCGGGCTCTGCTCGCTGCCGTACCGGTTCACCTCCGTGAGGGCGAGCTTCGGGACGGCGTCGGCGTCGGTCGCGCCGGCCGTCTTCGATGACGCGCCGCCGGAGCAGCCGCCGCCCAGGCTCGCGAGGAGAAGGCCCGTGCAGAGCGTCGTCGTGGGCAGGTGTCGTGTCACCCCATGTTCTTCATCTCCTGGATCGCATCGCCCACCGCTTTCAAGTGTGGCACCTTCATCTCCTCGTATTCCCGCGAGACGACGATGCCGGCCGCGCCCCCCCGGAACGCGTCCATGACGGCGCGGCGGATCGTCTCGACATGATCGGGAGGGCTCCCCGGCACGTCGAACCCGACCCCTGAGTATATGCGCACCGCACCATTCGCGCTTGCCACGCTCCTGCGGGTCTCACGGTAGACGTACTCCGGGGCGAAACCGTGCGTGGGAAGCTCGGTCACGCTCGGCTCGACCTTGGGGTCGTAGCCGAAGAAGGCGTAGTAGAGCGCGAGCGATTCCTTCAGGGTGAGCTCGGCCAGGATCGTCTTCTGGAAGCGCTTCAGATACCACGCGTAGATGCGGGGGCCCAGCACGGCGTGATACAGGATGAGCTTGAGGAAGTCGGCGTGCTCGCCCATCTCCTCGTAGCTCATCTCTGAACGGTACACGAGGTCCCAGCTCGAGGGCTGCTGGTCGATGTGCCACCCGACGTCCGCATGCGGCGCGGTGGGCTTGATGGCGCGGTACATGGCGCGCTGCACGTCTTCGCGCGACACCCGGTACTGGTACTCCCACGAGAGGATCTCCGGGTAGCGAATCAGGTGTCGCAGGAAGATGGTGAACACGCCTTCGGCCGGCGCGGCGCCGCCGTTGATGAGCCCACGCACGTACTCGTAGAGCTTCGTGTAGCCCTCGCGGGCGCGCCCGGCGTCGATGCCTGCGGCCTCTCCGCGCTGCACGCAGTACTTGCAGAAGCACGTCGGCGGGTCGGCGTTCCACGGCAGGATGACGTTCATGAGCGGGCCCATCCGCTCCGCACCCCACTGGAAGCCGTCCAGCTCGTAGTGGGCGAACATGTCGCGCACCACGTCGGCCCAGAAGTTCCGGTAGTCGGGGTTGGACCAGCACCCGTACCGACCGCGCTTGCCGTATACGTCGACCGTGCGGACCTGGTCGAAGTTCTCGATGTGCGTGCCCAGCGCCTCGAGCACCCGGGCGTAGACCTTCATGCCGCGGTCGTGGCACGGCTGGAGCATCTCGTGGAAGAGATCGCGGTGGGCGAACTCCAGGCTCGGATCCGTCGGCTTGATCCGCAGCGGCGTGTCCTCGAAGTACGCGTCGTGATGGTGCACCCACACCGCCGGCACCTTGCCTCGGAAGTCCTTCGGGGGCTTGCCATGGTCGGCCGCCAGATCGCGCACGGGCTCGCCGAGCGAGCGCGTATGGAACGCGTGGCTGTAGGGCATCACGACGTTGATGGCCGCGGTGCGCTGGATGAGGTCGAGGCACGGCTCGATGCCCTCGTAGAGCATCGTGTGCGGGCTCATCTGGATGCCCACGACCGCACCCTCGGGGAGCCTCGGAATCTCCCCCGGTGTCTTCGGGAGCGTCTCCGCCTCCGCCGGCGACACCCCGATGGTATCGAACCCAACCTCGGCGGCCGCGATCATGGCCGCCAGCGTCCGAACGAAGCCTCTCCGACCGATGTCGTCGCTCACCAGAGCGCCCAGGGAAGCTGGTCGCGGTCGAAGTAGGCGAAGTAGGGATAGTCCTTGCCGACGTTCCAGAGCGGCCGGAACCGTGACACCACCCGGCTTCCGTCCGGCGGCGCCACTCGGAAGATCGTCGGGCGGGGGAGGGTGGACTCGGGCACGGGCATCTGTGAGCCGATGTCCTCGCTCCACGCCACCGGCACCAGCCACTTCTCGAGGTCCTCATCGTGCTCCGGCAGCCGGAAGTGCGGATCGTGATACCCGCCCTCGAGGACGAGCGTCACGGGGCCCCGCATCACCGACACCCGGTTCGGATGCCACCGGTCCACGGCCTCCATGCGCATCACGAGGGGGATGCGGATCTCGACCACGTCGCCGTCGTTCCACGTACGCTGGACGGTCGCCCACGTGCCCGGCTCGGCGCGCACGCTCGCGGCCGTGCCGTTGACCTTCACGGAGACGTCGCGCGCCCACAGCGGCACGCGAAAACGCAGCGGAAAGGCCGCGCCCTGCGCCGTCGAGAGCGTCAGCTTCGTCGTCTCCTCGTCGGGATAACGGGTCTCCTGGACGAGCCTGACATCGCCGGCCGGACCCTTCCACGTCACCTCGGAAGGGAGGAACAGGTTCACGTAGGGCCCGTGATCGTCCTGGAAGTAAACGAGGTCGTGATACGCGGCCAGGTTCTGGATGAGCGTTCCGGAGCAGCAGGCGAAGGTGTCGTACAGGTAGACACGCATGCCTCCGCCGACCCGATAGTCCGCGTAGTAGAAGTTGTGGCCGTCGGGCTGGAGCGGGAGCATCATGCCGACGCCGTTGTAGACGAGCCGCTCGATCCAGTCGCCGTAGCGCGCCTCGCCCGTGAAGCGCATCAGGTAGCGCGAGAGCTTGAAGCCCGCCCAGGATCCGCACCCGATCTCGGTGGTGTCGGAGCGTGTGTCGAGCGCGCGGCCCAGGCTGCCGTTCGGCGTCATGAAGCGCTCGTTCGGGCCGTACCCTCCGGTGCTGTAGACCTGCGTATTCTGGAGGTACTCGTAGGCGTTCTTCGCCTCGGTGAGGAACGTCTCGTCGCCGGTGACCTCGTACGCCGCGCACAGGCTCGAGAGCGTGTTGACGTGGCTGTAGGCGTGACAGCCGTGGGCGTTCTTCGGGGCGGCGGTCTTCTCGAACATCCCCCAGTAATAGGGATAGTGCCACACGGCGGCGAAGTCGCGGTACTTCTCGAGACCCGTCAGCAGGTACGCCCGATAGAGGTTCTCCGAGAGCGTGTACCACTCCGTGGGAGAGCCCTGGCTGCGCCGGACCGGATCGAACGGGAGGTTCTGGCGGCTGAGCGTGCGGGTGGCGGTGTCCACGCCGCGCTCGAGCACGTCGAGCGCCTCCTCGTGGCCCGCGTAGCGCGCGAGATCCACGAGGCCACAAACCACCTTGTCCCAGGTGTAGTGACGCGGTGCCAGAGCCCCGTCGGCCGGAAGCGTCTTCGTCCACTCGGTGAAGAGGTACACGGCCTTGTCGCGTAGCCCCGTGTCTCCGGTCGCGCGGTACATCTGGCTCATCCCCGAGAGCCACTGCCCGAACACCATATCGCTCGTGGGACGTGACCACCCTCCGAGCGCGTGGCCCGGCGCGGGCAGCCCGGCGGCGGCCCGGTAGCCGTGCAGGATGTCCTCGTTCGACATGTCGTGGTAGGTGTCCCGATTGGTGCGGTACTGCTCGCGCCAGTGGCTCGGCCCGAGGCGCACGCCGGCGTAGTCGAAGGTCCTCAGCGGGATGGCCGCGCCGCCTCGGGAGGGGCCGGTCGCTCCGGGGCCCGTCCGGGTGTTCGCCACGTGCGCCAGGGCTCCGGCGGCGGCGGGGAGGGAAGCGAGGAACTCACGCCGGTTCACGTCCGTCATCGAACTATCTCCTACCGCTGTGCGCTGTTCGGATTCGTCGAGATCGATCGTGCTGCGGTGGTGTTGGCCGCGAGCGCCAGCGCGGGCAGCAGGCCCTTCGCGACCCTCCTCATTCTGCGGGCTTCTCGTCCGCGGGCCGCGGCTCCCGCAGCGCCGAACGCCTCGCGCGCCACACCAGCCAGAGCATGGCCAGCCCAAAGAGGACCAGCACGATGCCCCACCACAGGTTGATGTTGATACCAAGCGACCGCTTGTAGATGGCCGGGTTGGAGGTGAGCCCGTAGATCACCAGCAGGATGCCGACGATCGTGAACATCGAGCCGATCGGCAGTCTCACGTCGAGATCCATCGGAGTCTCCTACCAGAAGATGATGTTCAGGGCCACGGTGCAGACCAGCACGCCGCCGGCGAGCAGGGCGGGCTGCTTGTGCCAGGGGATCCCGTCTTCCTTGGGCCGCGGCGTGAGCGAGTAGACGAGCCCGCGCAGGTCGGCCTCGCTCTTCTTCAGGCTCGTGGCCAACGAGATCACGATCGTCAGCACGAAGCAGGTGCTCCACGCCCAGATCGCGGTCCAGAAGTTCTGCGCCATCTCGCTCGGGTAGACGTGCAGCACGGTGCCCAGGAACCCGCCCTTGATGCCGATCGGGTCGCCGAGCGGAAGGGTGAGGCCGTGATGGATGGCCGCGGCCACCGTGCCGAGCAGCAGCCCCCAGAAGGCGCCGTGCCCGGTGGTGCGTTTCCAGAACATGCCCAGCATGAACGTCGCGAACAGGGGTGCGTTCACGAACGCGAACACGAGCTGCAGCATGTCCATGATGTTGTTGAAGTTGTTGGCCACGTACGCGGCCGCGATGCTGAGCAGGATGCCCCATACCGTGGCCATGCGGCCGACCCAGAGGTAGTGCTCGTCCGAGCGGTCGGGCCGGATGTAGCTCTGGTAGATGTCGTACGTCCACACGGTGTTGAACGCGGTCACGTTGCCCGCCATCCCCGACATGAACGAGGCCATGAGCGCGGTGAGGCCGAGCCCGAGCATCCCCGAGGGGAAGTAGTGGGCGAGCATCTCCGGCACGGCGAGGTTGTAGTTGGGGGTGCCGTCGGGCGCCGGGGGCAGGAAGTGCCCGTTCATCCGGAACTGGAGCGCGATCGCGATCATTCCGGGCAGGATCACGAGGGCGGGGAAGAGCATCTTCGGGACCGCGGCGATGAGCGGCGTGCGCCGGGCGGCCGCCTCGTCGTGCGCGGCCATGGCGCGCTGCACCACGAGGAAGTCCGTGCACCAGTACCCGAACGAGAGCACGAACCCGAGGCCCATCACGAGACCGAACCACTCCACGCCCATCGGGTTGGCCGAGGCGGAGCCCACGTGCGCCCACGTCTGGGTCCACGTACCCGGGGCGAAGCCCGCCTGGACGGCCACGGGCTTGAGCTTCGCCACCAGCCCGCTCCAGCCGCCCATGTCCACGAGGCCGAGGAACGTGAGCGGAAGAAAGCCCAGCACGATCAGGAAGAACTGCAGCACCTCGTTGTAGATGGCCGAGGTCAACCCACCCAGGAAGATGTAGACGAGCACGATCAGCGCCGACACCCACACCGACAGGTTGAAGTCCCACCCGACGATCAGCTCGAGCAGCTTGGCCAGGGCGTACATCGAGATGCCCGAGCTGAAGATCGTCATGACCGCGAACGATATCGCATTGAATCCGCGCGTCTTCTCGTCGAAGCGCATCTTCAGGTACTCGGGCACGGAGCGGGCCCGCGACCCGTAGTAGAACGGCATCATGAAGATGCCGATGAAGATCATGGCCGGGATGGCACCGAGCCAGTAGAAGTGGGCCGTCATCAGGCCGTACTTGGCGCCCGAGGCGCCCATGCCGATGACTTCCTGGGCGCCGAGGTTGGCGGATATGAACGCCAGGCCGCAGATCCAGGCGGGAATGGCCCGCCCCGACAGGAAGTAGTCCGTGCTCGTCTTCATGTAGTGCCGCAGGGCCCAGCCGATGCCCAGCACGAAGACGAAGTAGAGGATGAGGAGGGTGTAGTCGATCCAGCTCAGTTGGATGTGCATGGGCGATGGCGCTCCGGGGCCCGGGACCGTACGACACGAGGATGGTCATGGTTACGTGCCGGGATTACGGTGCACAAGTAGCGGTCACGTGACACCATTCGTTGCTACCGGCGTACAAGGAGATGGACGTTGGACCACGACGGGCGCACGCCTGTCGGACCCTCGAGGACCCGGGAGCCGCCTCCATGAGGCTCGCGACTCCGTTGGCCATCGCCGGGATGCTCGCCCTGCTCGGGGCACCGCTCGCCGCTCAGGAGCGCCCCACCTCGCAAGAGCGCGCCGGACCGCTGTTCGTCCACGTACGCTCGGAGCAGGCAGGGATACCCATGGCCGACGCCGAAGTCGAGATCGACGAGGGTGACCGCATCGGCGTGACGGACGCGAGCGGGACGTTTCGAGCTACCGGTCTCACCGTAGGTGAGCATCGCGTGCGCGTCCGCTACCTCGGATACCGGCCGGCGGAGGCGGTGGTGAAGCTCGAAGCGGGGAAGGCCGGAGAGACCACCGTGGTGCTTCGCGTGGAGCCCATCAAGCTCGACTCGATCCATGTCGTCACCTACCGATCGACGCTGGCGTACAACATGAGGGCGTTCAACGAGCGGAAGCAGCGCGGCAACGGGTACTTCATCACGCGCGCCGATATCGAGCGCGTGAAGCCTCATGCGTTCAGCGATCTCCTGCGCATGGTTCCGGGGATGCGTCTGGACTGCGATGCCTTCCTCGATCACTGCTCGGCCGGGATGCGGTCGGCACCGCCTTCGGGGACGCCCCGATACGCGGGAGGCGCCCTGGGGCCCTTCCGCACGGAGGGCTGTCCGATCCAATACTATGTGGACGGACACTACGAGCCGTACCCGAACGTCAACGACCTGAACCCGAGGTTCATCCAGGCCGTGGAGGTCTACGTGCACGGTGAGCAGGCCCCGGCGCAGTACTCCATGCGGAAGAACGCGCGCTGCGGGGTTGTGCTGATCTGGCTCAGATTGTCGCTGGCGTACTGATGTCCCGGTGGGCTACTGCTTCGAGTTCCCGCTCGAGCCGCTCCCGTTCGCGTCGAACCCGGCGCTCAACGCCTTCTGGCCGAGGAGTGCCGCCACGCCCGCACCGACCGCGACCAGTATGGTCCGGGTCTTGTCGAGCCGCTTGATCGACACGTCGCTCACGTCTCGGGCCGCGATCTTTACCGTGTAACCACCCCCGTTGAAGCTCTCACCGCCGTCCGTGCGCAGCTCCGTCGCCGAGATCGCGAGCGTGTCCCGGTCCCAGGAGATCAGCTGGCCGTTCACGACGACCACGTCCCGAACGAGACGGTCCCCGACCTGGTACTCCGGGTCGCTGTGGAGCCTGGCTCGGACCGGGGTGCCCCGCATGGGTCCGCCCACTTGCGTGGGGATGTAGCTGTAGCATCCTGCGAGGCCGAATGCGGCCAGTGACCACACCCAGCGGACCCGCGTCCGTAGCCGTTGCAGCACCATTCCATCCTTCCGGTTCAGGCATCACACGCCTGGTCCCCGCGCGCCTCCGGCGCCCGCGTCACCCCCGGGAAGGGGGCGGCGCGAACGCCGGAGGACAAACGGGCAGGCTCCTGCGACTACCTGTCAGTTTACACCCGGGTACTGACAGTAGTTCGGGTCATTCGTTTTCCGCAAAACGGTCTCGTCGTTCGTCGGAATGTTGGGGTTGCTCTGCCGCTCCGAGATCGGGTAGTAGAACCCCGGCGGGACCTGGAGATGCCCTGCCAGCTCGACCGCGCCGGCGGGCGGCACGATCTGCGGATAGCAGGTGCGCTTGTAGTCGTTCCAGATCTCCGGATTGAGGAACAGCGCCAGGTACTTGGAGACCATGATCTCCTGCATCGTGACCGGGTTCATCGGCGTGAGGCTGATGCCCCAGTAGCTGTCCTGGCATCCGAGCCCGGCCTCGTACGCGGTCTGAGCCGCCCCCTGATTGCCGGCGTGCATCGCGGCCTCGGCGATGATGAACTGCGTCTCCGAGCACGACACGATGGGGAGGTCGTAGTTCGACGCGCCGGGCTTGTTGAGATCGTCGGCCGCGGTCGTGTCCGCGTTGAACGACGTGAAGTACAGGTCGAGCCTGGGGTCATTGCGGCTCTTCAGGAGCCCGATCATGTACGGGTTGGGTGCCATGTAGCCCGTACGGTCCCGGGACATGAACTGCCACCAGTCGTTGGCTTCGGTGGCGGCGGTCGAGTGGATCGTCTTCCAGTTGTCCGCCGGATCGGTGATGCCCTGCTGGGCTTCCGTCATGGCCGACTGGTAGGCCGCGTCACCGTTGACCTCGGCGGTGTGCATGTAGTAGCGGGCCTTCAGCGTGTGGGCGACCTTGATCCACTTGCCCGTATCGCCGTTGAAGACCTTGTCCACGCCACCGATCGGTGCGCCCGAGCCGCCCAGGTCGCTGATGGCCTGGTCGAGAATGGACTGCACCGCGCTGTAGACGTCCATCTGGTTGTCGAGCTTCGGCTCAGAGATGGCCGGATCGGCCGCCTCCGAGAAAGGCACGTTGCCCCAGACATCGGCCGCTGTTCCGGCCAGGTAGGCCTCGTAGACCTCGAGGATTCCTGCGTAGGCCGGACGGCCCGCGTCCTGTGCGTCCTTGATGGCTTCCTTGATCTCGAGCAAACCGCCGTGGCGGTAGATGTAGGGCCACGTGTCGTCGCCGATGTCCTCACCGTAGATGTAGACGTCGTAGCCGCTGAACTGCCGCTGCATGCCTTTCATCTGCTGCATCCAGATGGCGGGCATGCGCCCGAGCTCGCTCTCGTTCATGAAGAACCAGTTGACCTGAACGGTCGTGAAGAGCTGGTCGAGCTGGGCGCTGGGCACCGCGTTCGGGTCACCCGTGGGCGCCTCGATGAAGTGGCACCCACCGGCGGACGCGATGAGGACGGCGGCCGCCGCGCCGATCACTGCTTTTCTGATATTGCGCATGGGTCTCTCCTCTCCGTTACCGGTTCAGGGTCAGCGTGAAGACCCAGGAGCGGACGCGCGGGTTGTTGAAGTACTCCAACCCGCGGCCGGCGCTTTGCGCCGTGAGGTTCGACTCCGGATCGATGCCGGTGTAGTCCGTCCAGGTCACCAGGTTGCGCCCCGCGACCCGTATGTCGACGGAGGAGAACCCGAGCTGGTCGATGACACCACCTCTGGCCGTGTAGGCCACCGAGATCTCGCGCAGCTTGACGAAGCCGGAGTTCTCGACGTACTGCGTGAACGGGCCCGTGAAGCCGCTGCCCGGACCGCCGGTGAACCAGGTTCCCTCGTTGAGCAAGGCTTCCTTGCCTGCGCCCGGCCCGTCCACCTTCTCGTTCTTCAGATAGGTCTTTCCGAACACCACGTTCTTGCCCAGCCCATGGTAGGGCAGTGTGGCCGCCGCCGTCCCGAAGTACTCGAGGGCACCGAGCGTGCCGTTCCACATGTGGCTGCCGTGGTTGATATCGAAGAGCGCGGAGACCGACAGGTTCTTGAAGAACGTCATCGTCGGCCGCACCTGCGCCGTCCACGTCGGATTGGCGTTGACGTACGGACGGTTCTGCGAGTCCATCTCCGGGTAGCCGTCGGCGTTGATGTAGACCGCGCCGTTCGGGGCGTTCGGATACGCCTGGTCGATGTTGACGCCGCCGACCGTCGTGCCCCGCCCGAAGCGCACCCAGTCCACGCCGTAGAGCGTGTTGTACTGGTAGCACTTGGTGATATTGCCGTTCGCGTCACGCTCCGGTGCGGCCAGACCCGTGAGCGAGCCGGTGAACCCGGCCAGCGCGATGAAGTCCGAGCCCAGCAGGTTCTTCACGCAGCTGACGTTCTTCGCCCACGACGCGTCGATGTGGAACGAGAAGTTGTCACGTGAGATCGGGTCACCACCGGCCGTGAATTCCCACCCGTGGTTCTGGATGCGCGCGCCGTTGGCCCACTGCGAGGTGTAGCCCGTGCTCGGCGGCACCGGCACGGCCAGAATCACGTCCTTGGTGTCCTCGGTATAGTAGGTCACGCCGAGGGTCAGCCGGCTGTTGAAGAACGCGAGGTCACCGCCCACGTCCAGGCCTGAAGTACGCTCCGGCTTGATGCCCGGATTGCCTTTCGTGCCCTGGTGGTAGACGCCGTCCGCGCCGCCGTAGATCGTCTGGACGCCGTTCGTCCAGCCGTCCAGGAGCGTGCCGGTCTGGTAGCTGCTCACGTTCGTGTAGATCGGAGGCTGCTTACCCGTGACGCCGTAGGCGGCGCGCAGCTTACCGAAGCTCAGCCAGCTCCAGTTCTTGAACATCGAATAGTCGCTGAAATTCCAGGCGGCCGAGAATTTCGGGTACCAGTACCAGCTCTTGGACTTGGCGCCGAACGTCGACGATCCGTCGAGCCGCGCGGCGGCCGTCAGGTAGAGCTGATTGAACAGGTCCGTGCTTCCCTGGGCGAAGTAGCCCGCCGTGTGGAGCTGCGAGTAGTACTCGTTGGGCACCTTGTCGATGGCGAAGTCGAGCTGATCGGTTCCGTAGATCAGGTTCTCGCCGTCCACCTGATAGCGCTTGTAGGTGTCCTCGTTGAGGTTCTGACCCAGGGTGAGCGAGCCGGACATGTTGTCGTTGAACGTGTGGTTCGCCGTCAGGATCAGGTTCGAGTCGAAGATCTTCTCGGTGAAGTTGCCGCGGAAGACGGCACCGTTCGGATAGGCGGTCGAGCTCTTGGGGAACAGGTGCCGCTCGTTGTCGTCCGTGATGTCGGCACCGAGCACGTAGTTGACGTTCAGCCACGGCATGAGCTGCCATTCGGCCGAGACCTGGCCGATCGTGCGGGCTACGTCGGTCTTGTTCGTGATCCGGTTGACGACCCAGAACGGGTTGTCGTACCCGCGTCCCCTCGCCAGCACGGTCGGGTTCGGATAGCGGTACGAGCGGTGCAGACCCGTCGTCGGATCGATGTACGGAAGGTTGTCGAAGTTCGGCGGCGTGCGCAGCGCGCCGAGCAGCAGGCCGCTGATGTTCGAGCCCTGCTGGATCAGGTCACCGGCGGAGTTCGTGTACGCCAGATTCCCGGAGATCGTGACGGTGGGCGAGAACGTGTGGCTCGCCTTCAGGCGTGCCGTCGAGCGTTGGTACAGCGAGTTGCCCTTGATCACGCCCTGGTCGTCCGTGCGGCCGATCGACAGATAGTACGTCGTGTTCTCCGAGCCGCCCGACATCGTCAGCGTGTTGTCGAGCTGATAGCCGGTACGGAACATCTCCGTGCCGTGGTTCCAGTAGTCGACGCCCGCCTTGCAGCCGGAGAAGTTCGTGACCTGGTCGGTGGTCGGGTCGGAGGTTGCGCACGGGAGCGGCAGGCCCCACGAGATGGACCCTCCGGGCCACTCGTCCACGCCGGGTTCACCGTAGGGCGTGCCCGCCTCGCCCTGGCCGTACTGCACCTGGAGCGGCTGCATGTCGTTCATGTTGTCGACCGAGATCGAGCTCTTGAGGGACACGCGGTTCGTGCCCGGCTTGCCCGACTTCGTCGTGATGAGCACGACGCCGCTCGCCGCACGCGATCCGTAGATGGCGCCGGCGGCCGGGCCCTTCAGGATCTCGATGCTCGCGATGTCGTTCGGGTTGATGTCGATCGCGCGGTTTGCGGCGGCCGTCCCGGCCGTCGTGCCCTCGATCGTGTACGTGTCGTTGTTGAGCGGCACGCCGTCGACGATGAACAGGGGCTGAACGCTTCCCTCGATCGTGTTTTCGCCGCGGATGCGGATGTACGTACCGGCACCCGGCTCGCCCGACGACTGGATGACCTGAACGTTCGGGGCGGCGCCGGCCATGGCAGCCACCATGTTGTTCTGCTGTGTGGCAGTGACATCCTGGGCGTTCACCGTCGTGACCGTCACGCCGAGCTTCTCACGTGTGGTCTTGGTACCCTGACCGGTGACCACGATCTCGTCCAGCTTCAACGGGTCGGTCTCGAGCGTGAAGTCGTGAGCGACCGTGCCCGGTCTCAGCGTGACGTCGGCCGAGACCGTCTTGTAACCGATCTGGCTGACCTGGAGCTTGATCGTCTGGCCGGTCACCCGGGCCGCCGGCACGATCAGCATGTAACGACCCTGCGCGTTCGTCAGCGTACCCAGGTTCATCGACTGGATGAACACGCTGGCGTTCGCCATGACCTGGCCCGCGGACGACGTCACCCGGCCGCTGATCGTTGTCGGCTCCTGAGCCGACAACGACAACGCCGGGAGCATCGCTATCGCGAGGACCACCAACGTCTTACACCACTTACGCATGCTGCCCTCCTGGGCCGCGAATAGCGCGACGTAGGGGTTTCGGGGGGCTTGCGGGCAGGTGGGCAGGAACTATGAAGTGGATTGGCCTACTGCCGCAGTGCGCGTCGTGCGCACGCGTGCTGAGAGCGTCTATAGTGCGGGCGACCCCGTCACGCGGGGTGGGCAGGAGCTCGCACTTGAAGAATTAAAGACCGTCAGGGAGGTGACGACCTCTCGATGGCGACGGGCGTCGCGCTGTGACCAACCGAACGAATATTGTGCGGTCCACCGTTGTGTGTCAATCGACTCGTATGTCGTGAATTCAGCGACACATGAAGACCTCCGGGATGACCCGCGTGAACGTGTCGGCGATTGACGGGTAATGTATTTCACGCTTGAAGCAGTGTGTCGACACGCAGATGTCATCAACGTGAAGGACGGAGGTATAGCGATGAGCAAGACGACATGGGAACTGGATCCTGCCCATACACAGGTGGAGTTCGCAGCCAGGCACATGATGTTCACGACCGTACGGGGCCGGTTCGGGACGCTCTCGGGAACGATCGAGGTCGACAAGGACCACCCGGAGGACGCCGACATCCGTGTCGATATCGAAGCCGCCAGCATCGACACGGGCGTCGACGACCGCGACGCGCATCTGCGCTCGGAGGACTTCCTTCACGTGGAGGCGCACCCGAAGGTGACCTTCCGGAGCACGCGCGTGGAAGGTGGCTTCCGGGAGCCCGGCGACCGCTTCAGGGTCGTCGGAGACCTCACGATCCGCGGCCAGAGCCGTGAAGTGACGCTCGATGTCGTCTACGAGGGCGAGGGAGCAGACCCCTGGGGCGGTGAGCGCGCGGGCTTCACGGCCAGCACGAAGATCGACCGCAGGGACTGGGGCCTGACCTGGAACAAGGCGCTGGAGACGGGAGGTGTTCTCGTCGGTAACGAGATCACGATCGACCTCGGCGTGCAGGCGGTTCAGGTGGCGGAGGCCGGCGCGAGCGCCTGACTCGACCGGTCGATGAACCGGCGGGGAGCGACGAGGCCGCGTGTGTGCCGGAGGTCCGCACCGGCAGCCCGTTGACGCCGGCGCCCACACGGCGAAGTATGAGGACCTTCACCCCCTCATACTTCGTCAGGATTCACGGCGCCATGCGGCCTCTCGCTCTCTCTCTGGCATTCCTGCTGGGCCTTTCGGCCCAGGCCTCCGGGCAGGTACGGCAGCGGACCTATACGCATGCCGACTCCCTCAAAGGGTCCACGACCTCGCCCGCGCGCACGTGGTGGGACGTCACCCATTACGACCTCAACGTCGCGATCCACCCGTCCGACTCCACGATCGACGGCTACAACCGGATCTCGTACCGGGTCGTGAAGCCGGCGCGGGAGATGCAGATCGATCTCCAGCGACCGCTCGTCATCGACTCGATCGTGCAGGCCGGTCGCCAGGTCACGTACCGGCGCGACGGCAACGCCTACTTCGCGAACCCGACCCATACCCAGCCGGTCAACTCCGTCCAGGACATCACCATCTACTATCACGGCCGGCCGCACGTCGCCAAGCGTCCTCCCTGGGACGGCGGGTTCACGTGGGCGCGCGACAGCCTCGGCAGACCGTGGGTGGTGACCACCGACGAGGGCATCGGGCCGAGCATCTGGTGGCCGCTCAAGGACACCTGGGCGGACGAGGCGGACAGCGCACGTGTGGCGCTTACACTGCCGGACCCGATGGTGCAGGTCGGCAATGGGCGGCTGCGCGAGGTGATCCCGAACGGCGATGGTACCACCACGTGGGTGTGGGCCGTGGTGAACCCCATCAACGACTACGCCATCAACGTCGCGGCCGGCAGCTACGCCCACTACACGAGCTACTACCACGGCGAGCGCGGCATGCTCACCGCGGACTTCTACCCGATGGACTACAACCTCGCCAAGGCGAAGAAGCAGTTCCCGCAGGCGCTGTCGATGCTGAAGTGCTTCGAGCACTGGTTCGGCCCCTACCCGTGGTACCGGGACGGCTACAAGCTCATCGAGGTGCCCAACACGGGGATGGAGCACCAGAGTGCCGTCACCTACGGCAACTGGTACGCCAACGGCTACCGGGGGCGCGACGGCTCGCACACGGGCCTCGGGTTGAAGTGGGACTTCATCATCGTCCACGAGAGCGCCCACGAGTGGTTCGCGAACAACCTCACCGGTCGCGACCACGCCGACATGTGGATCCACGAGAGCTTCGCGAACTACGCCGAGAACCTCTACACGGAGTGCCAGTTCGGTAAGGAGGCCGGTGCCCGGTACGTCATCGGTACGCGACGGGGGATCCGCAACGACCGGCCCATCATCCCGCAGTACGGCGTCGGCGCCGAGGGCTCGGGCGACATGTATTCGAAGGGCGGGAACATGCTGCACACGATCCGTCAGATCGTGAACGACGACGAGAAGTGGCGCGGCATCCTGCGGGGACTGAACAAGACGTTCTGGCATCAGGTGGTCACGACGCAGCAGGTCGAGGACTACATGAGCCGGGAGGCGGGCGTGGACCTGAGCAAGGTGTTCCAGGAATACCTGACCACCACGATGGTGCCGACGCTCGAGTACAAGATCCAAGGCAGAACCCTTTCGTATCGCTGGACCAACGTCGTGCCCGGCTTCGAGATGCCGGTGCGCGCGACCCTGTCCGACGAAGGCTTCACCGCCATCCATCCGACCGAGCGATGGCAGACGGCCACGCTCCATCTGAAGGCTCCCTCGAGCTTCAAGGTCGACCCCAACTACTACGTCCTGACGAAGGACGTGGGGTGAGCGGAAAGCCGGATTTCTCATCTCGAATCGAGGTCATCATGTCAGTACGTACGCGCTCGTTCCGGGCCGGGCCGAAGCTCGCCTGGACGCTGGCGATTCTCTCCGCGGCGCCGCTCGCGGCGCAGCAGCAGCCTCCGAAAGTCACCGCGGCGGACTACGCCCGGGCCGAGAAGTTCCTCGCTCCGAATCTCCGGGGCGATGTCGTCGGAGGCCGCGTGGAGGCCCATTGGCTGCGCGGTGGAAGGTTCTGGTACCTGAGCGTTCGCCCGTCCGGCAAGCGATTCCTGCTGGTCGATCCGGCACACAAGCGCCGGCGGCCGCTCTTCGACCACGAGCGTCTGGCGAGCGCGCTCTCCCGAGCGACGGGCAAGACCTGGTCGGCGACCGATCTGCCCTTCACGGAGCTTTCGCTCTCCAACGACATGAAGACGGTCTCGTTCAACGTCGACGGCCATGGATACTCGTGCGCCGTGTCCGGCTCGTCGTGCTCCGAGCTGTCGGCGCCCGTGACGGGGCTCCGGCCGCGCCCGAGCGGTCCCAGGCTCGGGGGCTTCTGGCTGCACCGGCCGTCCGGACTGACGTCGTCCGACGGCAAGCCGCTCACGATCTCGCCGAACGGGAAGCTCGGCGCGTTCGTGCGCGACTGGAACCTGTGGGTGAAGAATCTCCAGACCGGCGAGGAGCGTCAGCTCACGACGGACGGTCAGAAGTACTATGGGTACGCGACCGACAACGCCGGCTGGCACAGCAGCGATCAGGCCGTCGTGCGCTGGTCGGCGGACTCGAAATGGATCGCCACGCAGCAGCAGGACGAGCGCAAGGTGGGCTTCATGTACCTGGTGCGCACGCCGGTACATCCGGTGGGGCATCCCACGCTCCGCGCGCACAAGTTCCCGCTTCCGGGCGACAGCGCCATGGCCATGCTGCACCGCGTCGTCATCAACGTCGCCACCGGCAAGGTGGTGCGACTGAAGATGCCGCCGGACTATCACCGCGGCACGCTGAACGACGACATCAGCATGACCGACTACAAGTGGAGCCCCGACGACCGACACCTCGCCATCGCGTCCGTGTCACGCTACCACCGCCACGTGTGGGTGAGCGTCGCCGACACCAGGACCGGCGACGTGCGCAAGGTCTACCAGGAGAACGTTCCGACGCAGTACGAGTCGCATACGGGGTGGGACGTGCTCTGGGGCTCGAACGAGTTCATCTGGTACTCGCAGCGTGACAACTGGGGGCAGCTCTACCTCTACGACCTGAGCACGGGCAAGCTGAAGAACAAGATCACGACCGGGGCGGGCCCGGTGGTGGACATCGCCCGGATCGATCCGAAGACGCGCACGCTCTGGTACGGCGCGAACGGTCGCGAGAAGGGACAGAATCCGTACTACCGGCACTATTACCGCATCCGGCTCGACGGAACGCACAACGTCTCGCTGACGCCGAGCGTGGGGACGCATTCCATCCAGATCTCCCCGTCCGGACGCTGGATCATCGACACCTACTCCACGCCGGTCGACCCGCCCGTGGTCACGGTGCGCAACGGTCGTAACGGCAAGCTCGTCATGCCCCTCGAGAAGGCGGACATCTCGAAGCTCCTGGCCACCGGCTGGAAGCCTCCGATCCCGATCAAGGTGAAGGCGCGCGACGGCAAGACGGACCTGTACGGGATCATGTTCGTCCCGACGAACCTCGACTCGACCGCGGTCGCGAAGTACCCGATCATCAACAACGTGTATCCGGGTCCCCAGGTCGGGAGCGTGTTCGGGTACTCGTTCAGGGACGCGCGCGGTGACAAGCAGGCGCTCGCGGATCTCGGGTTCGTCGTGGTCTCGATCGACGGCATGGGCACACCCGGCCGCTCCAAGAAGTTCCAGGACGAGGACTACGGCAACCTGGGACGGGACAACACGATCCCCGACCAGATCGCGGGCATGAAGCAGCTGGCCGAGCGGTACCCGTACATCGACATCTCGCGCACGGGCATCTACGGCCACTCTGGCGGCGGCTTTGCCACGACGACCGCGATGTTCCGCTATCCGGATTTCTTCAAGGTCGGTATCGCCGAGTCGGGTGACCACGACCTGCGTGAGAACGAGGACGACTGGGGCGAGCGCTACCAGGGGCCCGTGGAGTACAATACCGACGGGACTTCGAACTACACGGTCCAGGCCAACCAGAACTTCGCGAAGAACCTGAAGGGCCACCTGCTGCTCGCGCAGGGGACGATGGACACGAACGTCCCGCCCTACGAGACCATGCTCGTGGAGGACGCCCTCATCAAGGCGAACAAGGACTTCGACCTCATCTTCATCCCGAACGCCAACCACGGATACGGCATGGCGTCGAACTACATGATGCGCCGCCGTTGGGATTACTTCGTGCGGTGGCTGCTGCACACGACCCCGCCGAAGGAGTTCCACATCACGGCCGGCCGGGGGTACTGATCCGGGAGGCTGCGGGGGCGCGACGCCCCCCCCCAGCCTGACCCTAGACCGGGGTAATTTGGGGGGTGAAGGGCCCTATAGATTCGGTGAAAGGGGCCGAATCGAGGAGGTGCCATGGTCCGTCGCAGAAGTGTCTCCCTCGTGCTGTTCGGGGCGCTCGTCCCATTGCTGCTCGGGTGCGCCGACGTCATGCCGTTCCACCGGCAGGGCAGTGTCTCTCCGGACAGGGGTTCCGTAGCCAAGGACGGCGTCTTCTCACACCGGGGCGGGATCGTGCTGACCGGCTCGGCGTTGTTGGATGGGGACGGATCTCTCCTTTCGACCATGAAGGGAAAGATCCCGAGCTTCCGGGTCCAACAGGGCCTCGAGGTCTGTCCGGAGATCTCGTTGCGGGGTCAGGCCAGCTTCTCGGGATTCATCAACCCCGACGTCTACGTGGACGGTACGCGGGCCAACGACACGTGTGTGCTCGAGACGCTGTCTTCGAGGGACGTCGACCGGGTCGAAGTCTACCCGATGGGCTTCACCTTGCGGCCGGGGTACCGGATGCATGCCGAAGGCCTGATCCTGGTCTTCCTGCGGTAGCGCCCTTGCCCGGGACACCCGACGAAGCGCGCCCCCCGGAGGCACGGCCACCGGGGGGGGCTTCTTCATAACATGGACCCGCGCGGGCGACTCCGCGCGCGCGTCAGTTCCGGTATTCGTCCCACCACAT
>JBJKRT010000120.1:0-6490 GCA_046704545.1 Longimicrobiales bacterium | reverse complement strand
CCTCCGCAGCGCGCCGCGCATACCGCACCGCCGCCTTCGCGTCCCCGGCCATGGCGAAGTGGATCGCGAGCTCTCCGTCGGACGTGCCGGCACCGCTGCCCACCAGATATTCGGCAACGCGGCGGTGCAGCACCGCGCGGCGGGCATCGCCCAGGCGCTGATAGAGGGCGCTCCGGAAGAGCTCGTGTGCGATCCGCACCGAGTCGCGGTCCACCTGGACCAGTCGCCAGCTGCCCAATTCTCCGACGTGTTCGGCGCATTCCTCGACGCCTGCATCGGTGAGTGCCGCGAGATCGTCGAGCTTCATCCAGCGCGCCCAGACCGCCATCACCTCGGCGCATCTGCGTGCTGCGTGGCTGAGGTGCTCGATACGCGCCTCGAACAGTTGGCGGAGTGAGATCGGGACCGTGACGGCTTCGGAGGGCAGCTCGGGGAGGTGGAGCTTTCCGGCCAGGTAGTCCTTCGTCAGCTCGATGATGTAGAACGGATTGCGTCCACCGAGCGCGCAGATCCGCGCACAGGTCACCTGACTGATGTCCGTGCCTCCGACGTTGCGGACCAGGCGGATCGCGTGCTCCTCGCTGAGGTCCCCCAACTCGATGTGTGTAACCGCCAATTCGTTGGGGTCGGTGAGATACTTGGCTACGTCGTCCCTGAGGCTTACGAGGTCCGGCCGGATCGAGGCGACGACACCGAGGGGGCCGGATCTCCATCGCCGCTGCACGAAATGGAGGACCGCGAGCGTAGTAGCGTCGGCCCATTGGAGGTCGTCGATGAACAGCAGGGTGGGGCGGTCTTCGGCGAGGCGGGAAAAGAGGAGTGAGAAGGAGTCCAGCAGTCGCCGGGAGAGGCTGCTCTCCTGGATATACGGCAGCTCCGCTGCTGTCTCGATCGCCGCATCGGCCGGCAGGAACGCGGCTATGACCGCTCGCCACGGCTCGTCGAGCGCATCGATGTGCTCGAGGACCTCGTCTTCGGCCAGGGCGTCGATCAGGGGGTTGAGCGGAATCCGCCGCTCGAGCTCTACGAGGCGCGCCGACAGGCAGCGAAAGCCCTTCACGTGCGCTTCCTGCTTGATCTCGTCCAGGAGACGTGTCTTGCCGATTCCGGCTTCGCCGTTCACGAGCACGAATTCGAACGAGCCGTGGTGTACTCGTCCGAGCGACTCCCTCGCTCGCGCGAGGGCATCGGCCCTCCCGACCAACCGAATGTGCTCCGGAGTGCTCCGCTCGTCACTCCAACCCACGCTCGTCATCCCTCGCACCCGCTCGACCAGCTCCACGGTCTCGCGGGCAGGAGACCGGTCCCCGGCCAGGGCTTCGAGCAGCGCGCTGTAGGCGGCCTCGACACCTTCCCGAGAGCCGGTCATCGCTCTGGCCTCGATGACACGTCGCACCACGGACTCGTTCTCGGGATCCACCGCGTACAGCGCTTCCGCCGCCTCCCTCGCCGCAGGCCAATCCCCCTGGGGGTAGTGGGCGTCCCAACCCCGGGCCCCGGCTTCCCGGAGAAGCCTTCCGAGACGGACGCGCTTAGCCTCCAGCCAGTCCTCGAACTCGCGCGTCGGCGCCTCGGGGGCCTTGGACGCGAACCCTTCGTGATGGAGACTCGCGGCTTGTCGTAGCTCCCCGGCTTCGAGCAGCGCGTAGTAGCGTCGAAGGTCCGATTGAACCCTTTCGGACGCAGGCAGAAGCAGGTCGCCGTCCACCCGGATCAGGTCGTCACGCAACCTCTTCCGGATTCCATGGAGCGTCTGCCGCACCCGTTGGCGATGTACGGCGTCGTCCTCCTGCTCCCACATCAGCCAGATCGCACGCGGGCGACTCAGGCCGCGCCGCTCGTGTCCGTAGACCAGGGTGAGGAGCGCGAGTTGGAACGGCGACAGCGGCACGACGTCGTTTCCCTCCCGGACGGCGGGGCCTCCGAAGAGCTCGACCCGGAGAGGCGGGTCCAGGTAGGGATCTCGACGCATGCGCGGACCTTGCGAAGCTGACCACCGATCGCGAGTCGCCTGGGGAATCCACATACTCGGCCCTCCGGCTCGATCGAGCAACCGCGCTCATCCTGCGGCCTTGTGAGTGTGCCCGGACTTCTTCCGCTGGCGATCGGACGATTGAGGCCGGCGAGCCATCGATCCGGGTAGGGGCGTGAGGTCCGGCGCGAGCGCGAGAAGGCGTTCCGTGTAGGTCGGGGCGAGCCCGCCCGTATCGGCTTCCCGGCGCAGCCACGCCTCCATGAGCCATTCCCATCCCAGAAACCGACGCGCGTCGGTGGGCCGGCACCCGATCAGCCTGGCCATCTGGTTGCTGAGCGAGAAGCCATCGGGATACCCGAGATCGTAGCCCAACGAAAGGACACTCTCGTCGGTGTTCTGGAGCCGGATCGCCACACGCAGGAGCCTTGCGAAGTGGAGCCAGTGCGAGGGGACCGGAAGCCCCTGGCGCATGAAGCGGCGCCCCAATGCGCGACGGGATATGTAGAGGCTCCGAGAGAGCGCCGTCACGGACCTGAGATCTGCCGAGAGCTCCACGATCTTGCGTACGATGTGACGCGTGTCCCGGTCGAGCGGGATCCCCCGCCAAGCGAGGTAGTCCGTGATGTCCACCGCCAGATCTTCGGGGGGGCGGCGGAGGGCCTGTGCGAGCTCCCTGGGAGCGGAGACTTCGTGGAACGGAAGAATGCTCTGTGGCCGCGCCTCCGTCACCTTCAGGAGGAAGTCGGCTTGTCGGGGCACTTCGGCCGCCGGAGGGAGAATCACGACGAGGGCCAAACCGCCCGGTCGTCGATTCACCGTCGTGAGGTCCGTTCGGTCGAGCGGAGCCGTGGTGCGCCAGACGAGGGCCGAACCAGGCCGCCGGCCTTCGGCCTTGAGCACGGAGCGGTCGCCCTCGAGCGGGTGCAGCGCACGATAGGGGTGAGACAGCAGACTCAGCGATGCTGGGGCAGCGGATCCTGGCATGGGTGGCCTCCGGGCGGGTGACGCGGGAATGTGACCCTCGAAGTGCCACCCTTCGAACCGGCCGTCAGCGAGCCGTCAGCGCTGTACCGTCTCGCGGCGACGCTCCAGCAATAGAATAGTCATTCTATTTTTGGCCCCGTCGGCTGCCCCGAATTCTATTGCCCCCCATCGTTGTTGCTTGTTCCTGGTGCCTCCGGGTGGGCGCCCATCGCGTCGGCAAGCTGTCGGAGCTTCGCCTGGACGCGTCGGGCGTTGCTGGGACCCATACGCAGGAGGTTCTTCGCGGCAGGGGAAAGAGACTCGAGCCGCGGGTCGGCATACGCATAGAGCGCGCCCTTCGGTACCACCTCCGGCACGGTGTCCGTCACGTGGACGGCAAGGAGCCGGCCGAATGCCCGGTTGAGCGCGTCCTCGAACGACCCGTTGGGGAGCCCCAGCTCCCGGTAGGCCTCGTCGCACAACGGTTGGATGTGATGGTACAGCTGGGCCACACCCTGGGTGTTGAGCGACACGAATGCATCCGTGAGCACGTTGTACCGGCGATAGCTGGACGGATCGACGCGCGTCAGAGAATCGGTTCGATCAACCCGGAACGCGCCCCTGGGGGCCATGAAACCGAGGCGTGGCTTCGGGCTCTGGCCATTCGCGACATCCGCCACAGCGACGACGAAGCGCCGGATCAGGTCTTTGTTCGCAAGCCACGATGCCACGCGTGGATACGACGAGATGCCGTGTGCGAGGCGACGCACCAGCGAGTCGCTCTGCGAAAGGGCCGGCAGCGCGGGTGTGGGTGCTTGGGCCGCGGTATCCGGAGTAGAGGTCGAGTCGGCGGGTGTAGCCAGCGCAGGCGAGGCGGAAACGGGGGCCCGCGGCGTCCTGTGCAGGTACCAGTATGCTCCGCCGCCGCCAACCACGAGGATCGCGAGCAGCCCGAGGAGGATCGGGATGGTCCGACTCCTCGGTCCGTGCCGCCGTCGCATGGTGGGGAACAGGGAGTCCGAGCCGCCCTCGCTCGCTTCTTCGTCGTTGTGTCTCATGCTCTCCTCCGCAGGCTCGATACGCCTTCACACCCTCGAAACCCTCTCAGGATCCGCATCGCGGCCTCCCGTCGCTGCCACCCTCCACGATCCATGCCAAGACGGTCCGTGCCTTGTTGACTCATCCGGATCATGCTTGTGTCGTACGCACGAACCAACGATAATAGAACACTCGTTCTGTTTCACGGCAGGCTGCGATGTCCCATCCGGACACCCGATCAACGGTTCACCCGCCCAAGCAGAGCCGCTCCCGCAAGACGCTCGAGCGTATCGTGCGAGCCTCGCTCGAGATCCTCGAAGGGGAGGGGCCGGACGGACTGACGGTTCAGGCCATCGTCGATCGAGCCGACTCCTCCGTGGGGTCGTTCTATGCGCGATTCGACGGTAAGGATGATCTCCTCGACTATCTCGGCGCCAGGGTGTGGCAGGAAGCTTCGGCGCGTTGGGAACAGGCGCTGGGGTCGCGAGACTGGGGCACACTGGACCTGTCCCAGCTCGCCGAGGGCTCGGCGAGGCTCCTCCTCGAAGCCGAGCGCTCCCACGCGAGGTACCTGAAGGCCCTCGGCCACGTGACAGGTGGGAGTCACGACGCCTACGACGCCTTCCGCGCGCATCTCCTCGAAGGCCTGGAGCGCCTGTTCGTCGCCCGCCGAGAGGACATCGACCACCTCGACCCGGCTCTGGCCGTTCGTGTCGCGCTTCGGGCGGTGCTGGGCGTGGTCAGCGCCAAGCAGGGAACAGGCTGGCCACCTCCCCCGCCGGAGCGAGTCGTGCAGGAGTGCCGCCAGATCATGCTCTCCTACCTGCAACCGGCGACGACGCGGGCCGATGCCGCTTCCGGCGGGCAGGTGGACTTCTTCGACGTCTGGGGCTGAGGACGTCGACAGCCCGGATCCACCCCGTCCGGGCCTACCGCTTCCTGCCTTCGATGTGCGCACCGTAGATCGAGCTCGCGAACGTCTCGATCGCATCCCGTGCCTCGGGGTGTGCCTCCAGAAACGCCTGGACGGCGCGATCTTCCAGAATGTAGCTCGAGGGATAGGGTCGCTCATCCGCGATGCGTACGTCGGTGAATCCGGCGGCTCTGAATTCCTCCAGGTACTGCTTCCGTGCCGTCGGGAGGCATGCCGCCACCGCGTCGAGCGAGCCTTCCACCGCGGCCGGCACCTCGACATCCGACACCATGTCGGAGATGGCGATGCGGCCGCCAGGCTTCAGGACCCGGTGCGCTTCCGAGAGCGCGCGAGCACGATGGGTGCTCAGGTTGAGCACGCAGTTGGAGATGACGACATCCACGGTGGCGTCCGCCACGGGCAGAGCCTCGATCTCCCCGAGACGGAACTCGACGTTGTCGTATCCGCCCGCCTTCGCGTTCGCCCTCGCCTTCTCGAGCATTTCGGGGGTCATGTCGACACCGATCACACAACCCGAGGGGCCGACCTGCCGCGACGCCAGAAAGCAGTCTATGCCCGCACCCGACCCGAGGTCGAGGACCGTCTGTCCCTCCTGAAGGGCCGCGATTGCCGTGGGATTCCCACAACCGAGTCCCAGGTTGGCCCCGGCGGGGAGCCTGGCGAGCTCCCGCTCGCTGTATCCGACCGACTGGCTCACCTCCACCGCGTCGGGTCCTTCGCCGTCCGAACAAGGGGCACAGCCGCACCCGCTTCCCTCCGTCGCGGCGCGCGCGTACCGGTCCCGCACGGCGGACCGGACATCTTCGTCATGGTGCTTCACGGAGCCTCCTCGTCTGGTGTTTTGCCTACGTCAGCGCGCAGCAACTTCCACCCGTCGCGTCGACACGGGCAGCGAACGACGCTCCGAGTCGCTCCACGAGACGAACCAGCGCCGTCCTCACCTCCGGCTCGAAGTCCGTCAACAGATCCGTGTACGTTCGAACCAGGTCGGCGGCGATCCGGTCCCGCAGCGACCGGCCGCGGGCCGACGCCGTCAGGTGGACGACGCGTCCATCGTCCGCCAGGTGCTCCCGCGTCACGTACCCCTTGGCTTGCAGGCCCGCGGCGACGCGGCTCGCGGTGCTCTTGTCGAGATACAGACGGGCCGCGAGCTCATTGACGGTCAGCGGGCCGAGATCGGCCACGGCTTCGAGCGCATAGCACTGCGTCACGGACAGATCGTAGCAGCACGCGCGGTCGCGGTCGCGAAACTGAACCACTCGGATCAGGTCCTCGAGCGCCGTCGAGAGTCGATTCGCATCCTGGTCGAGGCTTCCTGAAATCGATGATGCGCTGATAGTTGTCATACGCAACTATCTATCCACGCGACGAAAACGTCAAGGGAGGTCACGGCCGGGACCCGCCGTCTCTCGATGACCGGTTTTCGCACGGGGTGGGAGACATGGTGCTGCGGGCTCGGTGGCGCCGGCGGGCCCGCCCCACAAATACCGCCCGCCCACAACCCAATTCACGAACCCACTAAACCACGGGGTGAAAGGGTAAGCTTGTTTACTACAAACGCAGCGGGAACATCGCGCCCC
>JBJKRT010000119.1:0-28463 GCA_046704545.1 Longimicrobiales bacterium | reverse complement strand
CGCCTCCTCGTGGACGGTGATCCCCCTGAGGAAGATCGGCTTCCCGTTGAGCAGTAGCTTCGTTCCTCGCGTCGCGATCGTCCTGAAGCCGATCCGGTCGGTGACGGTGTCGTCGGCCGTCGTGAGCGCGACCCGGTAGAGCTTCGGGTGCTCGGGAGACCACCGGGCCAGGGCGCGCGCATCCAGCGTGAACGACGCGCGGCCCGAAGCGTCGGGCGTCACGGTACGGGTGAGGTGTGCCTCGGGGATGCTGACCGTCACGGGAGTTCGAGCTGCGGATCCATCCAGCTGCACCCAACCGGCAACGCGGCTCGGATCCTTCGGATCGAGCTGGACCTGGTAGTCGCGAACGAACGTGGCGGCGGTCTCCACCAGGAGGACGCGTCGCGTGAGGCCCCCGTAGTTCCACCAGTCGAAGTTCAGGGTGGGGATTGCCGCGGCGTGGCGGGTGTCGTCCACCTTCACGATCAGGTCGTTCTTGCCCGGTCTGAGGTATCGGGTGATCTCGAAGTCGAAGGGTGTGAATCCCCCTTCGTGCACCCCCAGCTCGTGTCCGTTGAGCCAGACACGCGCCCCGTAGTTGGCGGCTCCGAAGTAGACGAAGAGACGGCGGCCGGGCTTCAGATGGTAGTTGAAGAGCCTGCGGTACCAGACCGTCCCTTCGTACAAGAGCAGCTCCTTGCGCTGGGTGTTCCAGTCGCCCGGAACGGCCAGCGTGGGCGATCGATCGAAGTCGTACTCCACGAGGTCCGAGGGCTTCCTGGCCTTGCGGTCGCGAAACCAGCCGTTCGGGTCGGGCTTCCACCGGTACGTGTAGTAGCCGGTCTGGAACGGGTCGATGATCGTGTGCCATCGACCGTCGAGGCTGGTGGTGGCTCTTCCGTCCACGTCGATGATCAGTGGGTCCGTGCGCGAAGCGGGGATGGTGTCCTGGGCGTGGGCCGGAGCCGGAGCCACGAGGGCGAGGACGAGCGCGAAGGTCAGCTGTCGGAGCATGATCCACGATGGGTGCCGGAAGAATCGGAAGCCACTGCGAGGCTCATGATTGGCCTGGGCGCGGATTTGTGCCAACCGTCGGGCTCATTCCGGTCCTCGGGAGGGGCCGGCGGTTCCGAGGTCGTTGCCCGGACGGTCCCTGAGCTCCACCCCATCCCCGACGCACACGAGACCGCCGACGATCACACCGCCGAACACACCTCCGCGCCACTCGGGACGGAGCGCCTCCTGGAGGCCGGGCAAGGCCTCGTCCATCCGTTCGCAAGGGCGGGTCTCACCCCGGATCTCGATGGCGCATCCTCCCACGAGCAGCAGCTTGCCGCGACTCTCGCGCAGGGACACGCCGCTCACCATCAGATTGGCGCGACGAGCCGACGGGTCCAGGTCGGCGCCCATCTCGGCCATGACGCCGTTCCACGCCTCCCGCTCGATCACGGTGACCTGGCGGCGGCTGCCGTGGCGCGGGCCGCCCGCGACACCGTGCCCGACGAGGAGCGTTGTCTCGGAAAGAGGGTCCATGACCCCACGCCGCGCGCGCTTCACCCAGATGGCCTCGAGTCGGCCCATGCTCGCTCCTCCGTTATGGCAGTCCGGGGCCGATGGCGTCGGCGCCCGAGGCTGCTAATGTAGAAGCATGAGCCATCGTAGCGCCGTACCCTTCGTCGTCGAACGCAGCTCCGCCGTGTGGCGTAGCGACGAGATCACGTCCAAGACGGAGCTGGCCCACGGCCTTCTCCTCCTGGACGATGACCGGCTGGTGGTCCAGTGGCGCCTCGCGGTGAAGACGGAGACGTACGGGTCGGCGGAGATCTCCAGCGACGAGGAGGTGGCGGCCGTTCAGGAGGTCGTCATCCCCCTTGGACGGGTGGCGGACGCCGCGGTGCGTAGGCGTTGGTGGGAGGCGTTCTCCGGCGGTCACCTGGTTCTGACGGGTGCCGATCTGCGGGCCTTCGAATCCCTGGCCGGCGGCGAGGGCCTCCGGCTCGGCCATCCGGCGAAGCTCGAGCTGAAGATCCGGCGGGAGGACCTCCTGGCCGCCCGTGAGCTCGTGGCGGACCTCTCCCTGGCGCTGGCCCAGCTTCCTCACGGCCCGGAAGAAGGTCCGAAAGCGCTGCGTCGGCCGACTTAGACGCCATTAGAGTGTCTTGACGAAGATCGCGATACTCGCCTTTCCGCACAGGAGCAGCCCCCGGTTGGGGCCGAGGTACTCGATGATGCCGACGCCGCTCGCCGGAATCTGCTGGAGCTCCTGGATGGTGTGGTCTCCGATCTCCGTACCGTCCCTACAGACGGGGACCCGCACGTTGTTCACGGTGGAGACGAGCCAGCCCGGACGAAGCCTCTTGACGAGGTCGTACGCGGATGAGGCGCCAGCGTGCGCGATCTGGCGAGCGATCTCGGGATGCGTGATCACGTCGGAGTCGATCGTCGGTACGGTTCGGGCCGGACGCCTGGAGGAGCACGCTCCGAGCACGAGGATCGCCGCTGCCGCCGTCACCGCTGTCCGGATCATCATTCTCTCCTTGAAGCTCGATTCGGTGGGAGGGCCACGGGACCCATGGTCAGCAAGACCCAGGCCGGAGGCAAGACGCTGTAGTTACGCCCCCCTCAGCCAGCCGGAATGTCCTCGATCCGGGACGCTCCGTCCCCGTCGAGAGACGGGACCGACGCCCAGCCGCCATGGGCCCCACCCGGAGGATCAGAAGTGAATCGTCGTCCCCACGGTCACGACGTTCTGGCTCATGGTCGTGTGGCTCCCGTCGTACTCGGCACCCATGAGGTGCTTCGATGCACAGCCGTCGATCCCTTGGGAGAGCGCGTGCACGTAGGCGACGTCGAGGGGCATTCCGAAGAGCCGCGCTCCGGCTCCGATGGTAATGGCACGCGTCGCGATGGCCGGGAAGGTGATGAACACCGTATTGGCGGGAACGGGATCCGTGCCGGTGAGGAAGCCCGCCCTGAGCTTGTACGCGTCGTGGACGGTGAATTCGGTGCCGACCTTCCACGACCAGCTGTCCTTCCATTCGAGGGGGAAGGGGTAGGCGAACGAGCCGTCGGTGGGATCGCCCGCGATCAGGAGGTTCAGGTTCGCGTTGCTTCCCCCGGACAGACGGAAGGGCATCGTCGTCTCGGCCCGGGACCACTGGCGCCACTCCACCTCGGCGGCGAGCGTCCACCACGGGCGGAGCGGAGCGTGGACGCCGGCACCGACCGTCATCGGCAGCGTCAGATCCGTGGAAGCCTGATACTCGGCCTTCATCCCCGCTGACAGATCGAGTCCCGCGGCGCTGAGCTGCTGCAAGACGGCGCCCTGTGCCTCCTGCGCGGTCTCTCCGTATGCGGCCTGCCGAGCAGCCACCATCGCGCCGAGCATCTGCTGGAACTGCGCGTTCATGTCGATGGTCGCAGTGCCGCCGTCGAGCTTGATGGTGCGCTTCGGGCTCCAGGACGCGGAGATGGCCCACCCGGACGGCGCTCGATAGGCCACACCGGCATCGGCGGCCCACGTCATGCCTCCGAATCCGGCGGAGTTCCCGTATGCCGTCATTTGCGTGAATTGCTGGAAGAGGGGGCCGTAGACGGTCGGGTCCAGCTGAGGAATGGCAGCCATCCCGCGCGCGAACGACGGCGCCATGGTGAAGGGCATCCGGAACTGACGGATCTGGGCGTACACGCCGCTCAGGCTGGCGCCCACGCTCAGGCCCGGCAGGAGGTCGTACGCCACGGTCGGCCCGAACTTCACCGCGGCGAAGAAGCTCTGATAGGCGACCGTGGAGCCCTGTCCACTGAGCAGGGCGTTGTGAAGCCTGAAGTCCGATCCGAAGCCACCGATGGGCTCCAGCCCGACGGCCCAGTGCAGGCGGGTCCCCACGGTGCGGCCGACATACGCCACGGAGGCGAGCGGGTACGCGTGGAGGGCTCCCTTCGTCTGCTGGTTCGCGGCGTTCTCGAAGGTGAGCGAGGGCATGAAGGGCGCCACGTTCACCTCCAACTGGGGGCTCTTGTAGGCCGCGATCCCTGCGGGATCACGGAAGAGCGAGGTCGGAAGGTCGGGCTGTGCGCGGGTCACGCAGCCGCGCCCCGCCGCGCGGGCGGACATGCACTGCAGCTCGAAGCCGTTGGTCTGCGCGGACGCGGACCCTGCCGCCAGCCCGAGAAGCAGGCCGGCGAGGCCAATACGGCTCAAGGTGTTCATGTATCTATCCTCCAGCGGTCCCGTGGGCCCGCACCAGATGAAGATGGCGATGCTCCGAACCGTGCAAATAATCACGAATTTGAATGTTCGTCATCGCTCTATGTTCGTAGGGATGAGTCCCGGGCGAGCCGAAATGAGCGTGTCGATTCCGCCGGCCGGGCCAGCGCAATCAAGTCGTTTCACTCGGTTCGGGCTGTGGGGAAATCTACTCCGGGCGGTGTAGGAGACCCGGTTGAGGGCCTGCAGCCCCGGCCGCGGCGGTCCTGGTATCGCCGCTCGCGGTGCCATGGCATTTCAGCCCCGAACCAGGACGTCCGCAAGCGAGGAGACAACATGGAGACGAGGCAGCTGGGCACCACGGGACCGGACGTGTCGGCGCTCGGACTGGGCTGCATGGGCATGTCCGCCGTCTATGGTCCCGCCGACCGTCACGAGGCGATCGCCACCATCCACGCGGGCCTGGATGCGGGGATCACCCTGCTGGACACGGGCGACTTCTACGGCATGGGCCACAACGAGCTGCTGATCTCGGAAGCGCTGCGCGAGCGGGGAAGGGAAGGCGTCCGCATCAGCGTGAAATTCGGCGCACAGCGGGGGCCGGACGGCTCGTGGCTCGGATACGATGCGCGGCCCGCCGCGGTAAAGACATGGCTGGCATACACCCTTCAGCGCCTGCATACCGACTACGTCGATGTCTACCGTCCGGCGAGACTCGACCCTCAGGTGCCCATCGAAGACACGGTCGGGGCCGTCGCGGAGTTGGTCGAGGCGGGCTGGGTACGCCACATCGGCCTCTCCGAGGTCGGCGCGGACACGATCCGCCGCGCAGCCGCGGTCCATCCGATCGTGGACCTGCAGATCGAGTACTCGCTGATGAGCCGCGGCGTCGAGGCGCAGATCCTCCCGACGTGCCGCGAGCTCGGCATCGCACTTACGGCGTACGGCGTGCTCTCACGCGGTCTCTTGAGTGGTCACTGGTCGGCGGATCGCTCCCAAGCGAAGGGCGATCTGCGCGGCGCGCTGCCTCGCTTCCGTGGCGAGAACCTCGCGCACAACCTCCAGCTCGTGGAAGCGCTGCGGGCGGTCGCGGAGGCTCGCGGAACCACCGTCGCCCAGGCGGCCATCGCCTGGGTTCTGTCCCGCGGCGACGACATCATCCCGGTCATCGGGGCCCGAACGCCGGCTCGGCTCCGGGAAGCGCTGGGATCGCTGGATGCCGGCCTGACCGACGACGACCTGAGCGCCATGGAGGCCGCCGTGCCCGCCGACGGGGCCGCCGGGACCCGGTACGGCGAGCATCAGATGGCCATGTTGGACAGCGAGCGGTAGGGACGCGAGGAGCGCCCCGGCAGGTCAGTTTCCGCCCGTCCCGGACGAGGCGCTCGGCGCGGCGGTCTTGAGCCGGCTGATGACCTCCTGAGTCAGATCCAGCGTGGAGTCCGCCGACAGGATCGATCCCGCCGCCCGGTCGAGGATCAGATCGTAGTGACCCTCCTTGCGGACCTGCTCGATGACGCCCGTGACCTTGTCCATGATCGGCTGCATCAGCTCCTTCTGGCGCTGGCTGGCCTGCTGCTGGAGGTCCTGCATCTTCTGCTGGTACTCCTGCTGCTTCTGCCGGAGCTGCTGCTCGCGGTTCTTCTTCGCCTCCGGCGACAGCGTGAGCTGCTGCTGCTGGAGGGCCTTCTGCATATTCTGGAGCTCGTCCTGGAGCTTCTGGGCCTGGTCCTGATAGCCCTGCATGTCCTTCTGGTACTGGGCCTCTGCTTCTTTCGCCCCCGGAGCGGATGCGAGGATCTCCTGGGAGTTCACGTATCCGATCTTCGTCTGTGCCTGGGCGGCTCCCACGATGGTGAGAATGGCGAATGTAGGGGCGAGCCAGGAGAACGCGGTGCGTCGCATGAGTTCTGCTCCGTAGGGGTACCTGCGCATGTCGCCGTGAGTATCCGAAAAAAGGGCCGGTCACGCTACCCCCCGCGGCGAGAATCCTGCGCTCGGCACGCTCGTCGGCCCCACGGCGCCGGCGCCGCGCCGGTTGCAGCGGGCCTTGCGGCAGATACTTTGACCTTCGTGCGTTGTGTCCGCACCGCCCCCGAGCGGACTCCGCTCGCCCGGTGCTCGTCTCCCACCTCCCGCCGGAGGCTGTCGCCATGCTGGACCTGAACCATCCCACTCATCGTCGCGGATTTCTGGGCAGCGTGGCGGCGGGCGCGGCCGCGCTCGGCCTGGGTAGTCTCGTCCCCAACGCGCTGAGCGCCCAGACGGAGAGCCACGATCCAGCGCTCGGCGATCCCCAGGTCGAGGCCTGGTTGAACAAGATCACCGGCGCGCACAAGCAGGTCTACGACATCCCGGTGATCAACGGGGGCGCGGGACTCCTCTTCTCACGCGTCTTCTACATCACCAACAAGGAGACGGGCGTACCGGCGAGCGACCTGGGTGTCGTGTGCATCCTGCGCCATCATGCCGCGGCCTTCGGAATGACCGACGCGATGTGGGCGAAGTACAAGTTCGGCAAGGTCTTCGGCATCGACGACCCGAAGACCAAGGCGCCGAGCAAGCGCAACTTCTTCTACAAGGTACCCGCCGACGAGCTGGACCTGCCCGGCATGTCGATCGACGCCTTGATGGCGGACGGCGCCCTCTTCGGCGTCTGCCACATGGCCATCAAGGGTGGAAGCATGATGCTCGCCAAGAAGACGGGCATGTCAGCCGCGGACATCGAAAAGGACATGATCTCCAACCTGATCCCGGGGATGCAGGTGGTTCCTTCGGGCGTCTGGGCGGTGAACCGCGTCCAGGAGCGTGGCTGCACCTACTGCTTCGCCGGCTAGCTAGCGCGTCGCTGTCGCCCTCAACGCGAACCGCCGCGCCACCGCTCCGGACCGCCCAGGGCCCGTTCGGCCGCGAGGGCGGCCGCCAACGCCAGCTCGTCGTGTCCGCCGGGCGCGATGAGCTGAAGCCCCACGGGCATGCCCGCCTCATCGACGCCCACGGGGAGCGTGACGGCACAGAGCCCCAGGAGGCTCACCCCGCAGGTCGGGCGTAGCGCCGCGGCATTCGCCGCCACGTAGCGCTCCATGTCCTCCATGTCCGCGACCGGCGGCGGCGTCACGATCGCCGTCGGCAGCGCGAGCACGTCGGCGTGCCGAAAGAGCCCGTCGGCCGACCGCGCCATCTCCTCTCTCCGCGCGAGCGCCGACCGATACTCCTCGTCGGTGTGCGCCGCGGCGCCGGCGATCCTCCGTCCCACGATCGGGTGGAGGATCTCCAGCCACCCGGGAAGCTCGGTCTCGACGAACCTGAGACACTCGACGCCGGTGATGGCCCCCGTCATGTACAGGTCCACCGCCCGGTCGAGGAGCGAGCCGTCGACGGTCGACCGGGTCCATCCGGCAGCCGCGAGGTCGGTCAGCGAGGCTTCCAGGACCCGCGCGATATCGGGCCGGCAGTCGCTCCAGATGCCGCACGACGGCACCGCGACCCGGATGCCCGCGGAGACCAGGCCGTCGAGACGGCTCAGGAGGGCTTCCGGATCGCCCCAGGCGGGATCCACCGCCCCGAAGAACCAGGCGCTGTCCTCGACGGACCGCGTGAGCGCCCCCACGGTATCGAGCGTATGGCTGAGGGGAACCACACCGTCGGTGGGAAGCCGTCCGTGACTGGTCTTGTGCCCGACCACGCCGGTCATCGAGGCGGGGATGCGGATCGAGCCTCCCGTGTCGGTACCGAGCGCAACCAGCGCCGAGCCCTCGTGCAGGCTCACCCCAGCGCCGGCCGACGAGCCTCCCGGAATTCGGTGGACCCGACGGTCCCACGGGTTCCGGGGCGTCTCCCAGTTGGGGTTGGTCCCGACGGCCCCGTACGCCAGTTCCACGGTGTGGGTCTTGCCCACGATCACCGCTCCCTGCTCGCGCAACCGCGCCACCAGCCACGCGTCCCGCGACCATCGCTCGGGAAGCCGGCGTCTCGTACCCGCGAAGGTCGGCAAGCCGTCGACGCCGTAGAGGTCCTTCACCGAGACCGGAATGCCGCAGAGCGGGGGCGGGGGGGTGGGCCCCGCGAGCAGCGCGTCCGCCCGGACGGCCGCGGCCCGGGCGCCGTCCTCGTCGAACAGCTTGTACGCGTGGAGCTCGGCCCCCCTCGCTTCGTGAAGGGCGAGGGCGTCCTCCACGAGCCGTGCCGCCGTGACCTCACCGCGGCGTAGCGCCTCGACCACCTGCCTGAGCGGACGCTGGAGCACAGCCGCCCGGCTCCGCGCTGAAGCGGAGCCGGGCGGTCCCTCGGAGGAGGGCTCGGACCCCTGCGGGTCCTGGTCTACCAGATCGACACCTGCTTGTCGCCGGAGCGGACCATCGGATCTCCGGGCTTGCAGGAGAATGCCTTCGCGAATGCCGGCATGTCCGAAGGCGCACCGATGGCGCGGAACTTCGCCGGCGAGTGCGGATCCGTGTTCAGGCGGACCAGCTGGGCCTTCTCGCGGATCGAGCCGCGCCAGACCCGGGCCCAGTTCATGAAGAAGCGCTGATCCTCGGTGTAGCCGTCGATCTTCTCGGACGCTTCCTTCGGGTTGTTCTTGAGCGCCGTCTGCAGGGCGTCGTACGCCACGTTCAGCCCACCCAGGTCCGCGATGTTCTCACCCAGCGTGAGCTGTCCGTTCACGTGCGCGTCGGGATGGTCAGCCAGCGGCACGTAGCCGTCGAACTGCTTGACGAGCTTTGCGGTGCGCGCGTCGAACTTCCGCCGGTCCGCCTTGGTCCACCAGTTCACGTTGTTGCCGTCGCCGTCGAACTGGCTCCCCTGGTCGTCGAAGCCGTGGCTCGACTCGTGCCCGATCACCGCGCCGATGCCCCCGTAGTTGATCGCATCGTCACCGTTGGCGTAGAAGAACGGTGGCTGCAGGATCGCGGCCGGGAAGTTGATCGTGTTCTCGGTCGGGCTGTAGTACGCGTTGACCGTCTGGGGGGTCATGCCCCACTCCATCCGGTCCGTGGGCTTCCCGATCTTCTGGATGTTGTAGTCGTGGTTGAACTTGGCCGCCGCCAGGACGTTGGCGTAGTAGTGGTCGGGGCTGATCTGCAGACCGGACCAATCGCGCCAGTGGGCCGGGTAGCCGATCTTGGGCAGGAACTTCGCCCACTTGTCCAGCGCCCGCTTCTTGGTGGCCTCGCTCATCCAGGTCAGGTTCTCGATGCGCGCCTTGAGGGCGTTGCGCACGTTCGTCACGAGCTGCTCGGCCCGCTGCTTGGCCTCGGGCGGGAAGTAGCGTGCGACGTACAGCTGACCGAGGCCTTGCCCCATGGACTGGTTGACCGTTCCCAGCACCCGCTTCCACCGTGGACGCTGCTGGGGCTGGCCCTCGAGCGTCGTGCCGTGGAAGGCGAAGTCCGCCTCCTGGAACGGTGCGGAGAGGAAGGGCGCCGCGCGGGAGATGGCGTGGAGCGTCAGGTACGCCTTCCACTGGTCGACCGGGGCATGGGCGAGGAGGCTGTCCATGCCGGCGAAGAACTTCGGCTGCGAGAGAGAGAAGCCCTTCCCGGGATTCACGCCCTGCACCTTGAAGAAGGCGGCCCAGTCGAAGTGCGGCGTGACGCCGTTGGCCTGCGCTATTGTCACAAAGTGGTACTGGTTCTCGGGCTTGCGCAGTTCCACGCGCGACAGCGAGTGGCGGGCGAGGCTGGTCTCGAACGCCATGGCCTCGTCGGCCTGCTTGCTCGCCTGCTCGGCGGGCACGCCGGTCAGCTCGAACAGCTTGGCCGCGTACTTCACGTAGGCGTCACGCAGGTCCTTGTACTTCGCCTCCGTGTAATAGTCGGGCGTCGGCAGCCCGAGGCCGCCCTGGTTGGCGTAGCCGATCTGCATCTTGGCGTCGTGGTAGTCGGCCCTGGCCCCGAAGCGGAAGAGCTGGCCCTGGCCGGCGGCGAACGCCTCGTCGAGCCACGACACCACGTCCGTCGGCGTCTTCAGCGCGGCGATGGCGGCCAGCTGCGGCTTGATCGGGTCGTACCCGGCCTTGTCGATGGCCGCGGTATCCATGCCGGATCGATAGAGCCAACCGATCTTCTGACCGACCGAGCCCGCCTCGGCCTTGTCGGCCGTCCGCTCGGCCTCCTCGACGATCTGGTGCTGTTGGTTCAGGCTCTTTTCGCCCAACTCCTGGAACGAACCCCAACTGGTGCGGTCCGCGGGAATCGGGTTGGCCGCAACCCACTTCTCGTTGACGAACTTGTTGAGGTCGGTGCACGGCGAAACCGCCGTGTCGAGTTGGGAGACGTCGAACACCGGTCCGGTGTCCACCGCCGCGGCCGTGCTCACCTGCTGGGCGGGTTGCTTCGCGTTGCTGCAGGCGACCGCTCCGACCAGGAGCGCTGCCACCGCGGCGAATCGCATGGGCTCTTTCGTCATGGATCAGCTCCGATTGACGCACATGGAACGTGTGATTGCGCACGTCGTGCCGGGAGCCACGGTAGAGCCCGAATTGCTCGGCGGCAAGCCGCCCGACCGCACGTACGCGCCAAAGCTGAGGATCCACGGCGCGACCGGTGCTACTCCTTGTGACGCGACAGGAGCTTGTAGCCAATCCATACGACGGCGCCGCCCGCGAGCAGCAGGGGGATCCACCCGAGGAACTTCAGCACGACGCCGAGGAGCACCGTGGCGCCCACGCCCTGGGCAAAGCCGATGACCTGTCCCTTGGTCTTGGCGTTCTCGAGCTCCTGCTTCGTGGCCGGGGTGAGTTCGTGGTGCTCGGACATGGTGAGGGACTCCGAAGGGAGGGACGAGGTGGGACACGGAGCGCGTCCACCCGTCTGCGGGAATATGAGACGGTCCTCCGACGAGACCAACGTCTCCGGAACACCGATGGGCTCCGAACGATAGGCAGAGGGGACCCTCCGCGCGGAGGGTCGGAGTCATCAACCGGAGAGAGGTCACCGTTGAACCACAACGAAGCCCACGGAAAGAAGATCGTCGTCGTCACGGCCCACCCCGACGATGAGATGGGGTTCGGGTCCGTGCTGAGCTACTACGCCCGTCGCGGCGCCGAGGTGAGGATCGTCTGCCTGACGCTCGGACAGAAGGGGTTCCGCGACCATATCGACGTCGACGACGGCGAGGAGCTCGCGCGCCTTCGCGAGAAGGAGCTTCGAGCTTCGAGCTCAGCGCTGGGCATCGAGCCTCCCATGGCGCTCGAGTTCGTCGACAAGGAGCTCCTGGGCCCCGCCCAGGAGCGGGCTCGCGAGCGCGTGCGCGAGATTCTCGACCAGCTCGTGCCCGACGTCGTGATCACCTTCGGACCCGACGGGATCACGGGCCACCAGGATCACCGAGCCGTAGGCTGCTTCGTCACCGAGACGCTCCAGGCCCGGGAGCACCCGCCGCGCCTGTTCCACTGGGCCCTGACGCTCGAGCATGTGGCCGAGGTCGAGCGCCACACCGGCCGGAGGCTGCTCGGGGTCGCGAGGGCGCATCTCGACACGTGCGTCCGGGTCTCGGACGAGGACGTCGAGCGAGGCGTCCGCGCCATCGGGGCCTACCGATCGCAGTTCGCTCCGGACGCCCTGAAGGACCTCCAGGAAGGCTTCCGCGGGCGCCTCGGGGAGGTGTACTTCCGGCGCGTGCTCCCCGGGACCCGGTCCGGAGAGGAGCTGGCGGTGTCCCTCTTCGGCCCCGATCGAGGACACACCGGGAACGATCGAGCGCGCCGCGCGTAGATTGGCGCTGACACTCGACATGTCGTCCGAGCCCCCAACCAGGCGAGCCGCGTGCGGGCCAAGCTGAGCATCTTCGGTGTGACGTTCTCCCTCGTGATGGTCCTCGACTTCATCACGAAGCGATGGGCCCTGAACGCGCTGGGAAACGGTCAGAGCGAACGTCTTCTGGGCGGGCTCGTTCCGGTGACCCTCGCCTTCAACAAGGGCGCGGCCTTCGGCCTCCACCTCGGCGAGGACTCCCGCTGGTTCTTCGTGCCCGTGACGTTCCTGGCGCTGATCCTGCTCGCGATGCTCCTGAAGCAGACCTCACGGCGCGACTACCTGCGCATTCTCGCGATCTCGCTCGTGGTGGCGGGCGCGGTGGGCAACCTCTACGACCGCCTCCGCTGGAGCCACGGCGTGGTCGACTTCATCGGTCCCATCAATCTCGGCCTGTGGGACTTCCCGATCTTCAACATGGCCGACACCGCAATCACGTTCGGAGCGATCTTCCTGGCTCTTTCGTTCTGGCTGGAGGAGCAGCAGACCGAGCCGCCCGTGCACGAAGCGTCAACCGCGTCCGTCGGCGACCACGGGTGAGAAGATCAGATACTCGATGCGTCTGCCGCGCATCCGGGTCACGCGCAACGTACCGGTGCCCACGGGAATCTCGTCTCCGATCACCGGAAGCCGGTTGAGCCGACCGAACACGAAGCCGCCCAGGCTGTCGTAGCCCTCTTCCTCGTCCTCCGTGGGCGTCATGCCGAGGCGCTCCGCCGCTTCGCGAAGCGCGACGCCGCCCCAGACCCTCAGGCGACCGCCCGAGAGCTCCTGGAAGTCCTGGGGCTCGTCCCCCTCGTGCTCGTCCTGGATCTCACCGATGATCTCCTCGATGAGGTCCTCGAGCGTGACGAGTCCGGCCGTTCCTCCGAATTCGTCCACGACGATGGCCAGCTTCGTGCGCTCCCTGCGCATCTCCGGAATGAGATCCTCGACCCGCTTGGAGGCGGGCGCGAACGGAACCGCTCGCGCGACGTCCCGCACGAATCGGATGCCGTTCCTGTCGGCTCGCCAGAGATCGCGCGCGAGCACCACACCGACGATGTGGTCGAGCGTCTCCGCGAAGACGGGAAGCCGCAGGTGACCCCGGTCGAGCATGACCGCCTTCGCCTCTTCGACCGTGGCATCCACGCTGACGGCCACCATGTCGGTGCGGGGCGTCATGACCTCGCCCACGGAGACCTCGTCCAGGCGGATAACGTTGGTCACCACCTTCCACTCGTCCTCGTCGAGCGTGCCCTCCTTGCGACCGATCTCGGCGAGCACTGCGAGCTCGGCGCGGCTCACGGTGGGATTCTCGGCCCTGGGCGTAATGAGCCGGGCCAGAACGCCGAGCGGCACCAGGAGCGGCTTCATCACCAGGACCATCGCCCGGAGGACGTAGGCGGCCGGCTTGGCCAGGGACCTCCAGTAGGTGGCGCCGAGCGTCTTCGGGACGATCTCCGAAACCGTCAGGACGGCGAAGCTGAGCCCCGCCGAGAAGATCGCCATCCACGTGGAGCCGAACAGCTCCCGGGCCACCGCGCCACCCAGAGCCGCGCCCATCGTGTTGGCGATGGTGTTGAGCGTGAGAATCGCCGCGATCGGCTCATCGATCTTCTTCTGCGCCGCCGCGAGCCACTCCCCGGCCCATTCCCCCCGATCGCGCAGCACGGCGATGTAGGAATGGCTGACGGAAAGGAAGACGGCCTCGAGGATCGAGCAGAGGAAGGACGTGAGAAGGGTGACGACCAGGATCCAGAGCAGCGTGGTCATGATGGCGTGCAGTATCGGGTACCACGCCACATCGTACAAGGGTCCGGCCGGCCGGGGCGTCCCTCGGGGGGACGAGCCCGCGGGCTCGCCCCCCACCCAGGAATCAGGTCAGCTTCCCAGCGCCGCGTCCAACGTGATCTCCGTGGCCGCCAGCGCCTTGGAGACCGGGCAACCGACCTTGGCCTCGTTCGCGTGCTCCAGGAAGGTCGCCTCGTCCAGACCGGGCACGTCCGCCCGGCAGACGAGCTCGATCTTGGTGATGGCGGCGCCGCCTTCACCGACGCCCAGGTGCACGCGCGCCGTGGTGCGCACGCTCGTGGGCGTGTGGCCGGCCTTGGCCAGGATGTTGGAGAGCGCCATCGAGTAGCATCCGGAATGGGCCGCCGCGATCAGCTCTTCCGGGTTGGTGCCGGTGCCTTCCTCGAAGCGGGACGAGAACGAGTACTGGCCGTCGACCGTTCCCGTTTCGCTCTTCATGGTGCCCTTCCCGGTCGGGAGGTCACCCTTCCACTCGGCTTGCGCGGTGCGGACAGGCATCTCGTTCGCTCCTCGGTTATCGGTGGTCGTAGTATCGGCGCAGTTCACGCCTGCCGGGTCAGGACAGCCCGGACCCGGGCGAAAAAGATAGCCCCCACCCGAAGTCGTGCGAAGCCGAACATTCGCGCGGACCGGCCGGTTGACGGAGCCACGGGCGGTCGAGAGTATGAGCGCGGCCCTGCCCGCGCCTCACCCGTCACAGGAACTGCATCGCATGCGCAAGCGCCTGGCGCACCCGCTCGTCGCGACCCTGATGGTGATGACCTGGGCCGTGCCGGTACGAGCCCAGCATCGGGTCACCACGCCCGAGGAGGCGTTCGGTCACGAGATCGGCGCCGACTACGTCCTCGTCGACTACACCGAGCTCCACGACTACTGGATCCGTCTCGCCCACGAGTCGGATCGAATGCTCCTGGACACGATCGGCACCACCTCCGAGGGCCGCCCGCAGATCATGGCCGTGATCTCCTCGCCCCGGAACCTCGCCAGGGTTGATCACTACCGGGACATCGCCGCACGGCTCGCGCGCGCAAAAGGGGTCGACGAGACCGAAGCACGGCGGCTGTCGCACGAGGGCAAGGCGGTGGTCTGGATCGACGGGGGGCTGCACGCGACGGAGGTCCTCGGCGCCCAACAGCTCGCCGAGCTCGTGTACGAGATGAACGATCGCTCCGATCCGGAGACGCTGCGGTTCCTCAACGACGTCATCCTGCTCGTGGTCCCCGCCAACCCGGACGGGATGCAGCTCGTCTCCGACTGGTACATGCGCGAGGCCGACCCGAAGGCGCGCAGCACCGCGGGGGTGCCCGTCCTGTACAGCAAGTACGCCGGCCACGACGACAACCGCGACTTCTACATGTCCGCCCTCGCCGAAACCACGAACATGAACCGCGTGCTGTATCGGCGGTGGTACCCCCAGATCGTGTACGACCACCACCAGACCGGACCGGCGGGAACCGTCATGTTCGCCCCTCCGTTCCGCGATCCTCCGAACCAGTTCCTGGACCCGCTCGTCGTCATCGGGATCGACCAGGTCGGCTCGGCGATGCACCAGCGCTTCATCGCGGAAGGGAAGGGCGGAACCACGATGCGCTCCGGGGCCGCTTACTCGACCTGGTGGAACGGTGGCCTGCGTACGTCGCCGTACTTCCACAACATGATCGGCCTGCTGACCGAGACGATCGGCAATCCCACGCCCCAGCGTATCCCGTTCGTGCCCGCCCAGCAGCTCCCCCGTGGTGACATTCCACTTCCCGTTCAGCCGGGCCCCTGGCACTTCCGGCAATCCATCGAATACGAGATGACCGCGGACCGGGCCGTGCTGGACTACGCGTCGCGCAACAAGGACCACCTCCTCTTCGACATCTGGAGGATGGGAGAGAACTCGATCCAGGCGGGAAGTCGCGACTCGTGGACCGTAACCCCCTCCGAGGTCGATACCGCCGAGGCGGCCGTGACGCGGGGGACCCGCGCCGACTGGCGGCACTGGCTGCGCGACCCGGCGAAGCGCGACCCGCGCGGCTTCATCATCCCGTCCGACCAGCGCCACTTCCTCACGGCCACGAAGTTCGTCAACGCCCTGCTGAAGAACGGAGTCGAGGTCCAACGAGCCACGGCCTCCTTCGAGGTGGCCGGCAAGCGCTACCCCGCCGGCTCGTACGTCGTGAAGACCGATCAGGCATTCCGCCCTCAGGTGCTCGACATGTTCGAGGCCCAGGACTATCCGAACGATTTCCGGTATCCGGGCGGTCCTCCGATTCCACCGTACGACGCGACCGGATGGACGCTCGCCTGGCAGATGGGCATCTCGTTCGACAGGATCCTCGACGGCTTCGACGGACCGTTCGAGCCGATCACGGCGGACACGGTCGCGCCACCCCCCGGCAAGGTCGTGGACGGCTCGGAAGCGTCCGGTTTCGTGGTGGACCACGTCAACGACGCGTTCGTGGCGCTCAACCGCGTGCTCCGCGCGGGAGGCGAGGCCGCCTGGTACACGGATACGCTCGCGGTGGACGGAAAGACGTTCGCGCCGGGCGCGCTCTACCTGGAGACCGATCGCGCCAGCGTCGAGACCCTCGCGCGAGAGAAAGGACTCGACTTCTACGGAGTGCGGCGTCGGCCACCGGGGCCGTCCATGCCCCTGCACGCGGTCAAGGTGGGCCTGGTCGACGTCTATGGTGGCTCGATGCCGTCCGGCTGGGACCGGATGATCCTGGAGGCGTTCGGGTTCGACTTCGACGTTCTGTACCCGCCCGACCTGGACGCCGGAGACCTGTCGCGCTACGACGTGCTCGTGATTCCCGACGGAATCATCCCGTCCGCCGGGCGCCGGGGCCGGTTCGGGCAAACCGGCACGGGACTGGACACGGCCGCCGTGCCTGAGCGATACCGGCGTCGCATGGGCAGGGTCACGCTCGACAAGACCGTGCCGCGCATCCTCGACTTCGTACGCCGGGGTGGAACGGTGGTGGCGATCGGCTCCTCGACACGACTGGCGTACGAGGCCGGGCTCCCGCTTCAGGACGCGCTGACGGCCGACGGCAAGCCGTTGCCCTCCACGGAGTTCTTTGTGCCGGGAACGCTGCTCGAGATGGAGGTCGACCCCGTGAGCCCGCTCGCGGACGGTCTGTCGGCCCACACCACGGTGATGTTCTCCCGCAGCCCGGCGTTCCGGGTGGAGCCCGGTGCCGCCGGCCGGGGAATCGAGCGAGTCGGCTGGTACGACAGCGCACACCCGCTTCGGAGCGGGTGGGCCTGGGGCCAGGGCCATCTCGAAGGAGCCGCCGCCGTCGTGGAGGCGGACCTGGGACGCGGGAAGCTCATTCTGTGCACGCCGCGCATCACGTTCCGGGCACAGCCTCACGGCACATTCCCGTTTCTCTTCAACGGGATCTACTACGGGGCCGTGGGGCGTTCGCGCACGGCGCGCCGCTGAGCGCATAGGGCCGAGACGATGCCACCCGTGGACCGCGAAGCGCTCGAGGCGTGGTATCGCGACGCGATGAGCGTGCGCGTGGGCGAGCTGGAGGAGTTGCTCGAGGCACTCTGGAGCGGGGACCTCACCCGACTCGACGAGGCCCGCGCGCTCGGCCGCTCGATGATGGGCTCCGGCGCCTCCTTCGGCTTCCCGGACATCAGCAGAGCGGGGGAGCGTCTGGAGCGCGCCGACGACGAGGACGCCCTGCGGTGCTGCGAGGGCCTCCTCACGCTGTTGCGCAAGGCGGCCCGACCCGACGACCCGGCGGCGCATCGGCCCATGGATTGGCTGGGACGCGTCGTGGGCGCCGAGGCGGGAGATCTCCCGTATCCGGCCGACCTGTCCGAGGCGTGGAAGCGAGGAGCCGAGGAGGCCGGGATCGACACGAGCGCGTTGGCCGAGAAGGTGGCACGCGCGTTCTCCCTGGGCATCGCCGATACGATCGAGCCCGCGCCACTCGCGCTCCGCCTGGTTCCCGCGGCACTGCTGCGCCGTTGTCGCACTCTCCCCCTCGACGAGGACGGGGTCGTCATCGCCGTCGCCACGGCCGATCCCACCGATGTCGTCGCGGAGCTCGAGCTGCAGCAGGTGACGGGACGCCGGCCGAGCCTGCGCGTCGCCCCTCCCGACGAGCTCGATGCCGTCCTGGACCGCCTGGCCCCGGTCTCCGCCGGAGGCGCGGACCAGGACGTCCAGGGGTCGGGTCCGGTGCAGGCGGACGACACGCTCGTGATGGTGGTGGATGACGACGCGACTTCGCGTCTTCTGGCTCGCACGGTGCTCGAGCGCACGGAGCGCTTCCGGATCGTGGAAGCCGGCGACGGCGTGGAGGCGCTGGAGCGGCTGGCCGACGAGCCCACGGTGCGGCTCCTGGTCGTTGACCTCGACATGCCGCGCATGGGCGGCCGGGAGCTGGTCCGGGCCGTACGGGCCGGCGCGCTCGAGCCCCAGCCTGCGGTGATCGTGCTGACCGGATCCAGCGATCTCCAGCTCGAAGCGGACCTCATCGAGGACGGCGCGGACGACTACATCCGGAAGCCGCTCGATCCTCGACTTTTTCTGGCTCGCGTAACGGCGACGCTGCGCCGCGCGCGGGGTTGACGGCGATTGCGGCCGACCCGCACGGAGAGAAGCGAACCGGCTTGATTTTGACCGGGCTTTTTCCGATGGTTCGGGGCTTTTCTGCCGCTTTTCGAGGCCGCGTTCCTCGATGCCGCTTCCGCAGGAGCCCACGCATCAAGTGAATCGTCCGCAGCTCATGACTCTCGGCCGTCCGGGTCCGATCACACGTTGGTTCGCCCGCGTCGGGAGAGCCGCGGAGACGACCGCGGAGCACGCCGGTGCCATGGGCATCCTCTCCTGGCAGATCATCGTCGCGATCGTGCGCCTGCGCGTCTCGTTCCGCGAGATCGTGCACCAGATCTACATCATGGGCATCCAGAGCCTGCCCATCGTCCTGGTGACAGGGTCTCTGGCCGGCATCGTGACCAGCCAGCAGGGTGGGTACCAGTTCACCGGCGCGGTCCCGCTCTACGTCCTGGGAAGCCTCGTGGCCGAGACGATCGTCCTCGAGATGGGGCCCGTCCTCACCGGACTCGTGCTGGTCGGACGGGTGGGTGCTCGGATCACCGCCGAGCTCGGCACGATGGTCGTCTCCGAGCAGATCGACGCGTATCACTCCCTCGGTCGGGATCCGGTCGCGATCCTCGCCGCGCCGCGCGTGATCGCGGGCGTCATCGCCATGCCGCTGCTCGTGGGCATCGCCGACTTCATCGGTATCGTCGCGGGAATGATCGCAGCGCACGTGCAGGTGGGACTGGGAACGGAATCGTTCCTCTACGGCGCGCGACTGTTCTGGCATTCCTGGGACCTCTTCTATTCGCTGACCAAGGCGATCGTGTTCGGCCTGGCGATCCCGCTCATCTCCGTCCACATGGGTCTGCGGACCCGTGGCGGCGCGGAGGGGGTGGGCCGAACCACGACCCAGGCCGTCATGTTCATGACGCTGACGATCCTGATCCTGGACGCGCTCTTCCCACCTTTGATGCTGCAGTGAGGAGGAGACGCGCGTGATCACGTATCGGAACATCCACAAGGCCTTCGACGCCCCGGTGCTCACCGGCGTGAACCTCGAGGTGGAGACGGGCGAGATGTTCGCGCTGTTCGGCCCGTCCGGAACGGGCAAGAGCGTGCTGCTCAAGACGACGATCGCGCTCATCGTCCCCGACCTCGGAGACGTCGAGCTGGACGGCATCTCGGTGCATCAAGGCGGCCACAAGGCGTTGGAGGCCGCGCGGCGAAAGGTGGGCTACGTCTTCCAGAACGCCGCGCTGTTCGATTCGCTCAACGTCTTCGGAAACGTCTCGATGGGCCTGCCCGAGCGGGAGTTGAACCAACTTACTCGGGCGGAGACAGCCGCGCGCGTCTGGCGGGCCCTCGAGCTCGTGAACCTGGATCCGCCGGCGGTGATGTCCAAGCTCCCGGCCGAGCTGTCCGGCGGCATGAAGAAGCGCGTCGGAATCGCCCGAGCCATCGTGGGCCGGCCGGAGGTGCTCCTCTGGGACGAGCCGACGACGGGTCTGGACCCGATCAACACGGCCGCCGTCGAGCGGCTCATCACACGCCTGTCGCGGGAACTGGAAGTGACATCGTTGCTCGTCACGCACGACGTGGAGGGCGGCCTGGAGATGTGCGACCGGGTCGCGATGCTGGACGAAGGGAAGCTCCGCTTCTGCGGCACCCCGCAGGAGTTCCGTGCGAGCTCGGATCCCGTGGTGCGCGCCTTCGTCGACCGAGCCGCCGCCGAAGCGGCCCTGGACATGGTTTCTTCGTCCTATGACTGATATGCCGAACCCTCAGGGAGCCGGCCGCTCCCGGCCCACGGACGATCAGATCCTGGCCTCCGTCCCGCCGAGTGCGGGAGGACGCGAGGCACGGGTCGGCGTGTTCGTCCTCGTGGGCCTGCTGTCGTTCATCATCGTGCTCTTCATGATGACGGATCCCGCCACGTTGCGGGGCCGCTACATGCTCGTGACCACCGTCGCGAACGCGGGTGGTGTGCGGGCGGGCGACCCCGTACAGATGCGGGGCGTCAACATCGGGAGGATCCACTCCTTCGAGATGGAGCCCGGCGGCAAGGTCGCGATCACGATGGAGCTCGACGGGAAGTGGAAGATTCCTACCGGGTCCCACACCAAGCTCGCGGGTGCGGGGGTGTTCGGCGGTCGGACGATGGAGCTCGTTCCGGGTCCGGGACCCGGAACGCTCCAGGCCGGTGACACCATTCCGGGCGCGGGCGGTGCGGGGGGACTCCTGGGCTCCTTCGACCAGCTCGGTGGCAAGGCCACCACGCTGGTGGACAGCGTCCAGTCGCTGCTCAACCACGGAACCGTGAGCTCGGTCCGCGGCAGCGCGGTGCATCTGGACACGCTGCTCTCACAGCTCTCCTCGATGGTGCGCGAGCAGCGCTCGGCCCTGAAGAGCCTCACGCAGAGCCTGAACCGCTCGGCGAGCGGGCTCGCGGATGCGGGCCCCGACGTGGCACGGACGGTGTCACGCGCCGACTCCGCGATGGCCGTGCTCACGGCGACGGGGCGCAACCTCGACGACGCATCGAGCTCGCTACGGGCGCTCCTGGCGCGCATCGACCAGGGGCAGGGCACGCTGGGGCGGCTCTCGAAGGACGACTCGCTCTACAACAACCTGAACCGGGCCGCGGCCAGCATCGCCGACCTGATGACCGACGTGCGCGCCCACCCGAAGAAGTACATCAACGTGTCGATCTTCTGAGGTCGAACGGCCGGAGGTCCATACCGGCCCTTTGCATGCGAAGAGGGGCCCGGGCAATTGCCCGGGCCCCTCGTGCATCGAGTGCGTCCGCTTCCGGATCACCAGCCGGGAGCGATGTCGATTCCCCAGACCCAACCCTTCCCGGGCCGCTGCCACGGGTGGGCGTAGTAGGCCTCGACGACGAGCATCCCCATCACGTTGAACCGCGCCGAGACGCCCGTTGAGAAGACAGGGACCCTCGCAGCCGAGTTCCGGCTCCACTTCCATGAGATCTGCGTCGGACTGTACGCGGCGGACATCGGATCCCAGGCCGCCGCTCCATCGGCGAACAGCACCAGGTCGGTCGGCAGGTACGGGAAGTTGATCAGACCGTACTGCCGCACACCCAGAACGGGAATGCGCAGCTCCAGGTTGGCCACCGCGATCCGCTGTCCGAAGAGCCGGGAGAGCGCCGGACAGGCGCTGGCCCCCGCTCCGCCCGCCCCCTGCAGACAGTCGCTCGCCGAGAAGCTGTTGTAGTCGTATCCGCGGATGAGCGTCGGGTACCCTACGAAGAGGGGCTGCAGGATGCCGAACTGGTCCTTGTTGAGGTCGTGCTGGGAGAGCCCGTAGCGCCCGAAGTGCATGCCGCGCACCGCGATCGTCAGATCCTTGAACGGACTGTAGTAGCGCCGCCAGTCCGCGATGAGCGTGGTGAAGTTCACGTCACCCGCGGTCTCGTCGACCTCCAATCGGTACCGTCCTCCCCGGATCGGAGACGTGAACCCGAAGATCGAGTTGTCTCCGACGAACGCCGCGGACGCTTGCGCCATGTTGAGCGCCGGCGGAGCCTTCAGCTGCTCCCTCCGGTAGTTGTAGACGCGGCCGTACTGGTCCATGTAGTACTTGTCGAGCTGGATATCGTAGCTGTACCGGGTCGCCCCGAGCCCGAACTCCACGCGCCGGGTCTGTGAGAACGGATAGGCGACCTGGCCCGTGATCGTGTTGACGTAGATGCGGTACTCCTGCAGCCCCAGGTAGGGCGCGGGCACGCCCGTGCTGTCGTGAACCGGATTCCCGTTGGCATTCAGGGTGTCCACCCCGTAGCCGTAGGCCCCGAACAAGTATGGTATTCGACCTCCCCCCACCCCCCAGTTCCACCGGTGGGCGCGGTTCATGTAGAAGGCCTGCCCGCCGATGTCCTTGAAGGTCCCCTGGGCGCTGACGGCCACGCCGAGCGTCCGGTCGCCCAGCATGTCACTGAAGTACGCAGAGACCCCTCCGGCCACGTAGCTCCCGAAGCGGTCCGCCGCGACCCCGAAGCTCGGCTGGCCGATCCAGTCGAGCGAGAGTGACGGCGAGTACTTCTTGGCGTCCTTGACCGGGTACGCGTCCGGCGGCTTCAAGCCGGTCGAGGCGTCGGCCAGATACGAGCTGATCCGGCTGTAGCGCTGCGGGTGCGGCGGCGGAAGCATGCGGCCCGCCTGGTCCTGGGCGTTGTCCACGATCTTCACCGGCGATCCCTTCGCCTGGGGATTCTCGGCGAAGATGTCGAACTGCAGCGAATCGAAGACCGTGTAGGCGAGGCGTCCGGAGTTCGACGCCACGCTGATGGCCGGCGACGTGTAGGTGATCCCGGACACGGCCGTGGCCAGGTGCGTCACCCGAACGACCGAGTCGGTCTCGAGGTTCAGGCGGTAGACGTCGCTGAAGCCGTCCTGGTCGGACACGAAGTACAGGTGCTTGCCGTCGGGTGCGTACTGCGGGTTGATGTGGTTCACGTCACCGAACACCGGCACGACGTGGACCTGGTGCGTGGCGACGTTGATGAACGACAGCTGATACTTGCTGAACGTGAGCTTGTCGAAGTTGGTCTCGGGACCGCGGTCGGACGCGAACGCGATCGTCTTGCCGTCCGGCGACCAGTCGGGCTCGAAGTCCGCGTACTTGTCGTTGGTCAGGCGGATGAGCTTGCCCGAGTCCAGATCGTAGATGAACAGGTCGCTGATCCCGCCCACGATACCCGTGAAGGCGATCTGCTTCCCGTCCGGCGACCACGACGGATTGGCCATGGCGCCGATCTCCGGAAAGCCCTTCTTCTGCGTCAGCTTGCCGTCGTCGACGCGCACGATCTGGAGCTGGTCCTTCCCGCCCGCCTCCGCGACGTAGCAGAAGTACTTCCCGTCCGGCGACCACGTGCCCGACGAGTCGATCCACCGAAGGGCGTCCGTATGCGGATCCGAGTTCGCGCTACGGAGCTCCCGGATGATCTTGCCCGTGTGCGCGTCGGCCAGGTACAGATCGATCGTGAACAGATCCTTGTCGGCGATGAACGCGATGTAGCGTCCGTCCGGGCTGAGCGACGGCGACACGTTGTAGGTGGTGCCCGCGCCGGTCTGCGGCGCCAGGAGTGGCCGGCCGAGCTGGGCCGGCTTCATGCGACCCTTCATCAGCGGGTCGTACGCCTTCTCCACCGCGTCCTTCCAGCGCACGGACAGCGTGTCGGTCGACATCCCGAGCACCTGTTGAACCGCCCCCTTGAAGCCGAGCTGGAGCGATCGCCGGTAGATCTGGATGACCGCGTCGTCTCCCCAGATGCCGCCGATGTAGGCGAGCAGCGCCTGCCCGAATCGGTACGGGAAGAAGCGCCGTTCGGTCGTCATCTGGTGGATCGTCGGGAAGTCCTTGTGGATGAGGGCGTCCCTGAGCCACATCGCCGTCAACGGGTTGTCGCGGCCCAACGAGAGGTATTCGGCCATCCCCTCGATGAGCCAGAGCGGGAGGGAGTTCAGGCCTTGAACACCCCGCGGCTTCGCTTCAGCGATGTTGTACTGGAAGGCGTGCACAAGCTCGTGGCCGATGACGTGGTTGTCGTCCCAGTACGAGCCGGAGAAGGGAAGGATGACGCGGTTCTTGATGGACTCGGTGACGCCGCCCTCCCCCTGCGAGATGAAGCCGGAGACGGCGTTCGTCTGCTCGTAATCGGGGTGGTCGGCGTACAGGATGATCGGCTTGCGCTGCTCGAACTCGTGCTGGAAGAGACGTGCGTACCGCTCGTACCAGCGCTCGGCCATGCGCGCGCCGTCCTCGACGGCCTCGGCCTCCTTCGGGTAGTAATAGATGTCGAAGTGCTGAGTCTTCAGCACCTTGAAATGGAAGGTGTGGTACTTGACCTTGTTCCGCCCGAAATACTGCTGAGCGGAAATGGAGGCCGGAAGCGCCACGAGCATCGACAGGGCCAGGGCGAGACCGATCACCATGCCCGCCCAGATACTCCCCTCCGTCGAGACCGTCCTCGAGAACCGCATCATCGCCACCTGGAGCTGGAGAAAACGCCGCCACCGCCGCCGCCGCGACCGGGATCCGGTCTCGTCGGGCCGACGTCTATATACCTGACTCGCCCCCCCAAAGGTTCGTTACCCCCCCGCACGGAAGGAGCATGCATCGACCCGCAGGCGCTCTCGGGAGGTCGCGTTGCGCGCCCGGGGGCCGCGGGTCGAGATTGACGGGACCTTCCCGCACACCAAGGCAAGAAGCTTGCCGTGTGACCGGGCCTCGCGGCGCCGTCGCGCCTTTCACTCACTTTGTGGTACGTAACGATGAAACCAGGGCTTACCGAGATCCCTCCCGCATCGACGGGAAGTGCCTCGACGACGCCCGCTCGAGAGGGCAGAGGACCGTGCAGCGTGTCCCTCGCAGTGGACGACATGGAGCGGATCGGGAGCCGAACGTCGTGAGGCGCCGTCGCGGTGCGATCCGGCTCCTCGTTCTGGCGGCCGTCCTGGCCGGTTGCTCCCATACCGAGGCATCGCGCCCACCCCGGGCAGGCGACCCTGTTCCTTCCTATCATGCGACTACGCTCACCGGAGACACGCTGACGCTCGCGTCGCTGCGCGGGAAACCCGTTCTGCTCAACTTCTGGGCGACGTGGTGCACACCGTGCAAGGAGGAGACGCCCTTCCTCGAGTCCGTCTACCGCGACCACCAGGCGCAGGGCCTCCGGATCGTCGGGGTGTCGATGGACACCGGTGACGCGCTTCAGCAGATTCGCGCCTTCATGAAGAAGTACGGCGTGACCTACACCATCGCGCGCGATCCCGCCATGAGCGCCATGGAGACCTTCGGCATTCCGGGCCTGCCGGCGAACTTTCTGATCGATCGCTCCGGCGTCGTTCGATGGATGCGCTTCGGAGCGCTCGGGAAGAGTGACAAGAACTTCGCCGCCGCCCTGAACGACATTCTGCGATGATGGGACCCATCGACCCCGACGACGTCGAGACCCCGGTCGGTTACGTCGATCTCGGACGAGCACGTGCGAACGCCCGTCGTGTCGCTCGCTACGCCTCCGAGCACGGCCTTTCGTGGCGCCCCCACATCAAGACGCACAAGTCTCTCGAGGTGGCCCGCATCCAGCTCGAGGAGGGCGCCGACGGGCTCACCGTGGCCACACCGCGCGAGGCGGAAGTCATGGCGGAGGTGGCGACCGACCTGCTCCTGGCGTATCCGCCGGTGGGTCGGTCCAAGGTAGCGCGAATTCTGGGGCTCCCACGCTCCGTGGACTTGAAGGTGGCGCTGGACTCCCTCGAGGTGCTCGATCCGCTCGCCGAGGCCTCGGTCGACGCCGGGCGGGTGACCGGTGTGCTCGTGGAGCAGGACATGGGACTCGGACGCGTCGGTGTGCAGAACGCCGCGGACGTGGTCGCGCTCGCACGCCGCGCCTCCGACACCCCCGGCGTCGCGTTCCGCGGCATTCTCTTCTATCCCGGCCACGTACGCATGGCGGCCCAGGACCAGGGCCCCGATCTGGAGCGGGTCTCGACCCGTCTGCGGGCGACGCTGGATGCCCTGGACGACGCCGGCCTCCCGCCGGAGATTGTGTCCGGCGGCTCGACACCGACCCTCTGGCGGAGCCACGAGATCGAGGGGCTCACGGAGATCCGGGCCGGGTCGTGCATCTTCTACGATCGGGAGGCGCTGGCGGTCGGGGTCGCGGGATTCGAAGACGTGGCCTATACGGTGCTCGCCACGGTCGTCAGCACGGCCGTGCCGGGCCAGGCCGTGGTGGACGCCGGATCGAAGGCCCTGGCGAAAGAGGCCCGCGGCGGGGAAGCGGGATACGGGGTGCTGCTCGACCGCCCCGAGGTGGTGGTGTCGGCGTTGTCGGAAGAGCACGGGATCCTGGATCTGTCCGCCTCTACGTGGCGGCCTCGAATCGGAGAGAGGGTGCGTATCGTCCCGAACCATGTCTGTGTGTCCGTGAACCTCCAGGACGAGCTGCTCGCCCGCATCGACGGCGAGCACCGGCGCCTCACGCTCGAAGGAAAGGGGCGGATGCCGTGGACCGGCTGAACCTGAACGAGGTCTCCGGGCTCGTCTCGCGCTTTTCCGACATACGGGTCCTCGTCGTGGGCGACCTGATGCTGGACCGATACATCGCGGGCACCGTGGAGCGCATCTCTCCGGAAGCGCCGGTCCCGGTGGTACGCGTGGAGCGCGAATCCTCCGCCGTCGGAGGGGCGGGCAACGTGGCCGCCAACGTCGCCGCTCTGGGAGCAACCTGCAGGGTCGTCGGCTGCGTGGGACGGGACATCAACGGCGACCTGCTCGCGCGGGAGCTCTCGGAGCTGGGCGTACGAACCGACGGGCTCGTCGTCACGGAAGAACGCCCCACGACGGTCAAGACCCGCATCCTGGCCCGCCGCCAGCAGGTGGTCCGCTTCGACCACGAGGTGGAGGCGGACATCGTCGACGGCCTCGCCGATCGTCTCGTGCGGACGATCACGGAGCTCGCGGCCGAAAGCGACGTGCTGGTCATGGAAGACTACAACAAGGGCGTCCTGAGCGAGCCGGTGATCCGGGCCGTCATGGACGCCGCGACGAGCAGGCACCTCCCGACGGTGGTCGACCCGAAGCGACGCAACTTCTACGCGTTCGCCGGAGCGACCGTGTTCAAGCCCAACGCCAAGGAGCTCGCCGACGCGCTCGGCGAATTCCTGCATCCGGACGATTCTGAGTGGATGGAGCACACCCGTGTGCGTCTACGCTGTGACAACCTCCTGCTGACGCTCGGCGAGGCGGGCATGGCGCTACAGACGTCCGAAGGCCACTCTGTTCGTGTGCCCACGGCCGCCCGCGAGATCTACGACGTCTCCGGCGCGGGAGACACCGTGACCGCGGTCACGGCGGTCGCCCTCGCGGCAGGCGCTTCGGCACCTCAGGCGGCCATCCTGGCCAACCACGCGGCGGCGGTGGAAGTCGGCAAGGCCGGCGTGGCGACCGTGAGCCCCGCCGAGATCATCGAGCATTCAAAGGCGTTCTTCGAAGGAGCTTAGGTCATGACCGACTTGTCGTTCGTCCACAGTGAGCAGGCTCCCGCGGCCATCGGCCCGTACTCGCAGGCTGTGGCCGTCGGAGACTGGGTGTTCTGTTCGGGCCAGATCGCGCTCGACCCTGGAACGGGCGAGATGGTCGGCGAGGACGCGGCGGCCCAGGCCGAGCAGGTGCTGAGCAACCTCGCCCAGGTCCTGAAGGTGGCGGGCTCGTCGCTCAGCCAGGTGGTGAAGACCACGATCTTCCTGGCCGACATGAGCGACTTCGCGGCGGTGAACCAGGTGTACGCACGCCACTTCGGCGATCACCGCCCGGCACGAGCCACGGTGGCCGTCCAGACGCTCCCGAAGTCCGCCCTGGTCGAGATCGAGTGCATCGCGCAGATCGCGCGCTGAACTTCAAGAGGTCGTCCAAGAAGGAGGTTCCGTGAGCGTATGCCTTCATCCCTCGGACCGATCATGAGCCGCAAGCTCGCGATACGCGGGTGGATGCTCGTCATGACCGTGCTCTCGAGCGGGTGCGCGTCGGGCGGGACATCCAACCCGTTCGCTGCTCCGGGTGCGAACCCGGGCGAGGAAATCCGCATCCTGGCCCAGAACCGGTCCAACCAGGATGTGCGCGTCTACGCCCTGAGCGGGGCCAAGACGACGAATCTCGGGGTCGTGCGTGCACGCAGCATCGAAAGCTTCCGCATGCCGTCGCCCCGGAACAACAGCCTCCGGGTGCGTCTCGAGCCACTGACCAGCATGCAGCACACGACCAACAGCGTTCTCGTGCGCGGCGGAGACACGTTGGAGCTCTACATCGCTCCGGATCCGTCGAACTCCGTCCTGCGGGTCCGGTAGGAGCACGGCGGCTCGGGGTGCGCGAGCACGACGCGGATACGGAGGTGAAGGGGGTGGAGGGGGACTGGTGTCCCCAGCGGTCTTCAAAACCGTGTAGCCCGGCTAAAACCCGGGCGGGTGGGTTCGATCCCCACACACTCCCGCCACCCTCCGTTGATGCCGCCCGCCGGTTGGGGTATCGTTCGCGGCCCATGGTCACGGAACCGACGAACCTCGCCTCTCAGGTCCACCGACGGACCCGCCGACGCACCACCGCGTGCCTCGGCCTCGGCCTCGCGCTGGCCCTGGGCATAGCCGCGGCTCCATCG
>JBJKRT010000118.1:0-13447 GCA_046704545.1 Longimicrobiales bacterium | reverse complement strand
GCGATCGCGTTGGCGGCGCTGGGTGCCGCGCTCATGGTGGTGCGCTGGAAGGGTCTTCCCGCGCTGGTCGAGCGCCTGGTGCGGCCGCTGCACGCGGGCCTCGCCGCGCGCCTGGCCGAGGCCCTGGCACGCGGAGCGGAAGGGCTCGGCTCGCTTTTTCACGCGCGATGGGGGGGAGGGGCCTTCGGGGCCACGCTCCTCTACTGGCTCTGCTCGGTGGGCTCGGTGTGGATCATCCTGAGCGCCTTCGGGATGAGCCTTCCGTGGTACGCGCCCTTCCTCGTGGTCGCAGTGACGGCGCTGGGGACCGCGCTGCCCTCGTCACCCGCCTTCGTGGGCACGTACGACTACTTCTCGGCGCTGGGGCTGTCGATGCTCGGCGTGAACGCCGCGCGTAGCGCTTCCTTCGCGATCGTCGCCCATGCGATGGCCGTGGTGCCATACACCCTCGTGGGGCTCGTCGTGCTCGCCAAGGCGTACCCGGGCCGGCTTCGTCTGGGCGCCCTGGCGGCCGCCGCGGACGATCTCGACTCGTAGTCTAGGAGCCTGTCCGAGTAATACAGCGGGCCGCGTTGGGAGCGCCACGGCCCCAGATTCTAGGCGGTCCACCGAAGGCATAGCCGTAGCTACGTCGAGGTGGATCAACGACGAAGATGGGGCCGTGCCGCCCCAACCCACGATCAGCTAAGGTCATCTATCGCATCGTGTTGGGCTCAGGGGGGTCGCGGGCTGATACGTCGTCGTTCCTTCTCGCCGTAGCTCAGGCTACGACTCGTCGTCTCTTCTGGTCTGAGCCTCGCGAGTCCCCTGAGCGCGGCCCACTGTATTACTCGGACAGGCTCCTAGCTCTGCGAGCCGGTCTCGCGTCGCCCGGCGAGCAGTCGCTCCACCTCCTGCCGGCCCTCGAGGAGACCCTCCATCTCCGCCGCGACGTCTCGCGCGGCTTCCAGGTCGAGCGTCATGCTCTCCACGGTTCCGCCGCCTCCGTGCATGAGCAGCAGGCCGAGCCGGATCGTCTCGAGCGATTTCACCACCCGCTTCAGCTGCTCGCGTGCCTCGTCACGCGTCGCTTCCACGCCGGCCCGCACCCGCATGCGCTCCTCGGCGCCGGCGCGAGCAGGATCGTCGTCTCCGATCTCGGCGAGGACCGCATCGAGCTCCGCGATCTGGGCGCGGAGGGTCCGCGCGTCGTCCTCCAGCGTATTCACCGTTTCCGGCAGGGATCTGAGGCTCCTGCGCGTCTCCTTCGGGAGCTCCTCGAAGAGGCGGTCGGCCGCCAATCCGAGCGCGACCTCCGTGGGGCGATGCACTCCCGAGATGGCCGCGGCCACCCGCTTCAGCCGGAGGCCGGCGAGCCTGAAGAGCGCCTTTCCGGACCATCCCCTCCAGACGCGGAGCCACCGTTCGCCGATGACGTCGCTGCGCATGCGCCCACGCACCTCGTCGACGATGCTCGCCCCCAGCCCGGTGACGAATGCCCAGGAGAAGACCGTTTGAGCCATATCCGCGATGGCGGAGCCGCCGCCGAAGAGCGCGATCGGCAGGCTCACAGCGACGCCGGCGTATCCGGCCAATTTGAGCGGGCGGAGCACGCGGTCCAGGATCGTCCGGCGTGCGCCCACCTGGAAGCGGAACTCCTCGTCCCGGAGCCTGATGTCCTGGGCGAGCGCGGAGGTCACGTCGTCGCGTGTGAACCCCGACCGGAGCAGGCCGCGGATGTCGCGGAGGAGCTTGCCGAGGGGAATGCCCAGGAGAACGGCGGCGATCGTCCCCAATACCAGGATCGCCCGGTTCCCGCCGCTCAGGACGGCCGCGACCAACAGCGGCACCACGAACAGCAGGCCGAGGAACGACCATGCCACCACGCTCTCCCACTCGCGGTTCTGCTTGATGAACACGCGCAGCGGGACCGGGAGCTCACGGTCCAACTGACCCTCGGGCCCCAGGGCTTCGGCCAGCGCGCTCGCGCTGGAGAAGCGACGCTCGGGCTCCTTGCGCAGGCAGCGGTCCACGACCGCGGCGAGGCCGGCCTGGACCTGTGGGGCCACCGAGAGCAGAGGCGGAGCCGGCTGGCCGACGTGCTGCGCCAGAATGGCGGCGGGCGTGGACCCCGTGAACGGGACACGCCCCGAGAGGGCGTAGAACCCGACACACCCGAGGCTGTAGAGGTCGCTCTGGGCGTCGGCGTCGCCTTTTGCCTGTTCCGGGCTCATGAACTCCGCCGTGCCGATGATCTCGCCGTGGCCCGAATCGGTGGGTCCGGCCATGGCCGCGATGCCGAAGTCCGCCACCATGGCCCGCCCCGAGTCCCGCTCGATGAGGATGTTGTCCGGCTTCACGTCCCGGTGGACGACTCCGTGGAGGTGGGCGTGTCCCAACGCCCAGGATACCTCGCGCAGAAGGCGTCTCGCGTCGCTGTTCGACAACGGTCCCCTGTCCGAGATGCTCTTCCCCAGGGTCTCTCCCTCGACATGGGCCATCGCGAAGAAGACGAACCCGGACACCTCGTCCACCGTGTGGATCGCTACGATGTTGGGGTGTGACAGGCGCGCGGCCGTGCGGGCCTCACGGAGGAATCGCTCCTTCACCTCCGGCCGTGTGGCGAGCTCCGGAGGGAGGAGCTTGAGCGCCACCATCCGGTCGAGCGCTACTTCGCGGGCCAGGAAGACGATGCCCATGCCGCCGCGACCGAGCTCCCGCTCGATCGAGTACCGACCGGCCACCGCCCTCTGGAAGGCGACGAATTCCGCGGAGGGGGTCGTGGACTCCTCGATCATCATATCCGCAGAATGGTCGCCCGACGCCCGGAGACGCAAGCGCGTCGCGCCCGCGACGGGACACGGCCGCTCGCGTCGCGTTCAGCTGCTCGTGGGCATGTGCATGTACATCGACTGAACGCCGAGCCTCCCGGGACCGTGGAACCGATTCCAGACCAGCATGCCCGAGCTGCCGAGAAGGCCCGTCGTCAGACGCTGCGTGCGTGTCTCGAGCTTTACGGTGGGATCCTTGTAGACCCACCCGCCCGGCTCGACGTCGATGGCCTCGCCCTCGCCGAGCGTGACCTCGAACACGTTCCCGTAGCCGTGGAGCCAGACGGCTCCCTCGGCACCCGAGCGGCACGTGAAGGTGTCGAGGAAGAAGCCCGTTCCTCCGAACAGCATGTTCGTCACGCCTTTCACGCGCGCGAACGTGTACTCCACGTTGTCGGTGGCCGCCAGGAACTGGTGCTCACGAACGTCGAGCGCGTCTCCGTTCTTCAGGTGCACACCGAACACGTGCCCGGCACCGTCGCGGCTGAACGCGATATGGCCCACGCCGTCCGTACGGGTCAGGAAGACGGGCATGCCCGCCACGACACGCTTGAAGGTCCCCTTCATGGGCTTGAGCGCGACCTCGACCTCGGGGCTCTTCCACAGGAGGATGTGGTGCTCGAAATAGACGGGCATCGATCCGAGCTCGAGGTGGAGCACCGGCACGAGCTCCCCCTCCACGTGATACGTGACACCCGCGATCTCGACGTCCCGCTGGGCCGTCGGAAGCTGTGTGGGAACGACCATGACGTCCTTCGGCGCATCCGCGCCGGCTCGAGAAGCGTTACCGGAAGCTACGGGCCTGTCCAAGGAAAGGATCATCTTGCGGGCTTCTGCCGTCGGGACGACCTTGCCGGGTCCTCATGACCCGCAACGCGCGGCTGATGCGTTTCACAGGCTCCGGCGGCGGCATCGCCGTCTCGACATCCCGACGTCCTCGGCGCCGCTACGGCGTCGCGGCGGTCGGTCTCGCGGCCGTGGTGTGCGCGACCTGCATGACGGCCGCGCGCCTTCGTGCCCAGGAGCGCGACGACGCCACGGCGGCGCGCAAGCGTGCCGAGTACTTCCTCGAGCAACGCGCGTACCCGTCGGGGCACATCCCGCACGGCGCCTATGCCCGCGCCTCCGAAGCGCTGCGAGCGATGCCGTCACGAGCGGCACTCCGGGTGCCTGGCGCCCTGTCGTCGTGGACGGATGTCGGGCCCACGGCCATCGGCCCCGGGAAGTTCGTCGGACGGGTGAACGCCCTGACCGTCGACCCACGCGACCCCCAGACCCTCTACATCGCCGCGATGGGGGGCGGCGCATGGAAGAGCACGAACGGGGGAGGCTCCTGGACGCCGCTGACCGACGGGCAGTGCGGCCTGCCGACGAACTCCATCGCGCTCGACCCGCTCGATCCGGACATCGTCTACGTGGGGACGGGCGAGTACGACTCGCCCGTGTATCCGGGATGCGGGCTCCTCCGCTCGGACGACGGAGGCGCCACGTGGACCGACATCGATCCGACCTCGTTCGCCACGCCATGGAAGCAGGGCGACATCAGCGTCGACAAGATCGTGCTTTTACGGGGATCCGGCTCGGGTACCTCCAACACGCTCCTGCTGGCCACCAACCGCGGGGTGATGCGCTCGACGGACGGGGGCGCGAGCTGGAGCAATCCGCTCGGCACCGGCTGGTTCTATCCGGTCACCGGGCTGGTGGTCGACCCCAACGACAGCTCCGTCGTGTACGCGGCCGCGAAGGACGTCTACAAGGCGGGCTCGAGCGACACGGGCATCTTCAAGTCGACGGACGCCGGGGCCACCTGGACCCGGCTCGACGGGTTTACGGTGGACAACGGCGACGCGTACCTCGCGATCACGAGGACCGACCCGGCCGTCCTGTACGTCAGCGCCCAGGATCACGGGAACTCGTCGTGGGCGGGGCTCTGGTCGTCGAGCGACGGAGGCACCACGTGGGTCCAGCGTCCCGCCTCGGGGCTCAAGGCTCCCGTGTGGTACCAGGGGCTCGTGACGGTGCGCCCCGACGATCCGTCCAAGGTTGTCATCGGCTCGTTGCGCCCCTACGTCTCGACCGATTCGGGCAAGACGTTCGTCGAGGAGGGCCAGGACATCCACGTGGACGTGCGCGGGTTCAGGTTCGCTCCGGACCCCTCCACCCTCTACGTCGTCAACGACGGTGGGGTCTACCGTACGTCCGACTTCGGCGCGAGCTGGACGAACCTGAACGCCAACCTGAGCATCACGACCTTCTATCCCGGACCGGCCGTGGCACTCGGCGATCCCTCCCACATCCTGGCTGGATCGCTCGACAACGGCGTGGACGAGTACACGGGGGCGACCCAGTGGGCCTATCCGGCGGGAGGCGACGGGGGCTACTCGATCATCGACCGTGCGCAGGCCGGAACCGCCTACAGCGAGTACCAGTGGGCCTATGGCCCGATCCGGCGGGTGAACGGAGGGCCGTTCTCCAGCATCCTGAACGGCATCGATACGAACGACAAGGCGGAGTGGGAACCGCCGTTCGTGGCGGCGCCGCTCGACCCGGCCGTGCTCTACTTCGGAACCTATCGGCTCTATCGGAGCCGCGACCGGGGCTCGAGCTGGTCGGCGCTCACGGGCGACGTCACTTCGGGAGGCCAGATCAGCGCCATCGCGCCGTCGCCCGCGGACTCCATGCTCATATGGATCGGAAGCAACAAGGGCAAGGTGCTGCGCTCGGACGACGGAGGCACGAGTTGGACCGATGTCTCCGCCGGCCTTCCGAACCGGTACGTCACGCATATCGCGCCCGATCCGCACGACCCGTCGGTCGCCTGGGTGACGGTGTCGGGATTCGGCTCGGGCCACGTGTTCAGGACGAGCGACGGTGGCGCGACGTGGAGCGACATCAGCGGTGATTTGCCGGACGCACCGGCGAACTGGGTGATGGCGCTTCCCCAGGCGTCCTTGCTCGTCGTCGGCACGGACGTGGGACTCTTCACCGCCGGCATGGACGGAGGAGCCTGGGCCTCCGACTCGGGCCTCCCGAACGTGGTCGTCACCGGGCTCGCGCTCGAACCGGGGACGGGCACGCTGGTGGCGACGACGTTCGGACGCGGTGCGTTCACGGTCTCCATGGGCCCGACGAGCCTGACGACGCCGACCCTGGTGCGCACGGACAGCATCGACGTGACGCGGGGAGCCGACCGCGCCGACTCCATCGAGCTCCCGCTCTCCGGTCCGGCGAGTGGATACGCTGTGTGGGAGGCATCGGCGGGGGCGGCTCCATGGCTGAAGCTCACGCGCTCCATGGGCGTCGGGTACGCGCCGGTGCGGTGGACGGTGAGCGCGGGCGCGTTGGCTCCGGGAAGCTACCGGGACACCGTTACGGTCACGCTCCCGGGGGTCGCGGGCGGAACCGAGCGACTCGTCCAGCGGCTGGTCGTGACGGGTGTTCTGCCTCTGAGCATCTCGGCGGCACGTCTGGGGACCCTCGACTCGTTGCCGGCGGGAGCCGTTCTCGTACAGACGGACTCGGCTTCGGTCGAGACCGTCGGCAGCGGGGCCTCCGACGCGACATGGAAGGCCACGCACGGTGGAGCCTCGTGGCTCACGCTCAGCGCGGACTCCGGACGGGGCGACGGAACCGTGCGCTGGTCCGTCGATCCGACGGGGCTGACGGCCGGCACGCACACGGATACGATCGTCATCGCCCTCGCGGGCGATTCGGTCGCGCCGGCTCGGGTGGTCGAGTCGCTCCGGGTGTTCGACCTGACCGTGAACGTGGCCTGCGCGGTCCAGCACTTCCTCGGGAGCTCGTGCCTGTCTCCGACGAGCGCGCGGATGCTCGACGAGGCCGGCAACCACGACGGGAGCTACGACGTGGGCGACCTCCTGGAGTACCTGGACCACAACAATCTCCCCCTCTCCTCGGCCCGTTCGCTGATCGCGCCGACATCGAGCCGGCGCGCCGGGAAGGGAGGGGGACCATGACGACGCGCATCCGGGTGGCGGCCCTTGCGATTCTGGCCCTCCCGGTCCTGACCACGTGTGGAGGCAAGTCCTCGGGAACCGGACCGGCACAGCCCGACCCCGGTCCCGTCGAGGTGCGCCTCACCACGCCGAACTCCGACGACGGCATCATGCGCATCGTGGTGACGGGCGGCGCCGTGAGCGACGTCGGGTCGGCTTCGTACCAGGTGGCGTCGGCCACGTTCGGCTCGGACTCCACGGTGATCCTCGTGCGGGGCGACCTCGCCTCCGGCGTCGTGGCGGAGATCACCGTGCCGGACCGCGGGGCGCTCACGGGCTACACCGCCCGGATCGACCAGGCGGCGTCGCGGCAGACCTACCGGCTCCAGGACGTGTCGAGCTACAAGGTGACGCTCGCCAAGCCCTGACGCGTGGACGGGTCGGCCGACTCCGTGGGAACGCACGGCCCACGCCTTCGGTAAGGAAGCAGATGACGAACAACGTGCGACGCCTGTGGCCACTCATCCCCCTCACGGTCTTCGTCGTGCTCGGAGTCGCGGTGGGATTCGGGTGGGGGGTGGAAGCGGGTCGGAGCACCCGGACCGCGCTGGGCGACCTGGGCCCGACGCCCGCGTACACGTTGATCGACCAGCTCGGGCAGCCCGTGGAGTCGACCGAGTTCCGCGGCAAGGTGCAGGTGGTGAGCTTCCTGTTCCCGTACTGCACGACCATCTGTCCGCTGATCGCCGCGCACATGACCAACTTCATGAATCAGGCGGTCAAGCCGGCCGGGCTGGAGGATCGGGTGCAGCTCGTGAGCTTCAACGTCGATCCGGCCGGGACCGGCCCCCGGCAGATGAGCGCGTTCATGAAGCAGTACGGTTGGGATCCCCACGATCCGCACTGGGTGTACCTCACCGGTGACTCGGCCACGATCCGGCGCATCGTCACGGGCGGGTTCCACGTGAGCTACGAGCGCGTGAGCGAGGCGCAGGAGGCGAGCGGGAGCACCGACGGCCCGATGCTCCAGCAGCCCGAGGTCCAGAACGACCTCGCCGCGCACGCCCATGTCGACTACGACATCGCGCACGACGACATCATCGAGGTCATCGGCCCCGACGGGCGCATTCGCAAGATCTACAGCGACGCCGACGTGGTCAGCCCGGACCGCCTGCTGAAGGTCGTCGAGTCGCTCCTGCCGAAGAAGGCATCCTCCGGCTCGCAGTGAGGGAGGCTAGCTCATCCCGCGTTGTCCAGGTGCGCCCGGATCGCGTCGACGGAATTCCACATCAGCGCGTCGATGATCGAGAGCCCCGGCTCGGAGGCGTAGCCCGGCGTGGCGTAGACCATGTCGGGAAAGTCCTGGATGACGAGCTCGATCCCGCTCGCGGCGAACGCCGACGGGTCGAACAGGCCGCGTCCACCCGGTGGATTGACGTACGTGTCGGCGCCCAGCGCCTCGCTGATCCGGAGCGCCCAGTCCCCCGGCCCTTCGACCGCGTCCAGCTCGAGGTCGAGCTCCGAGAGCCATTCCGGTGAGAACCGGATCCCGAGCGCTTGGCAGCAGCGGGCGAGGATCGCGACATCGAGGCGCGCGAGCGAATCGGTGTCGACGTCCAGCGCTTCACGCACGAGCGTTACCGTCGGCTCGTAGAAGGGCGCTCCCTTCCGGTAGTGCTCCAGCTGGCGGACGATCTTCTCACGCCAGTCCGCTCCGCGCACGAGTCGGATCTGGTCGATGGAGGTCTCGCGGGCGTGCTTCTCGAGTGGTGCCAGGATGTACTGCCATCCCCGGGTGGGATGCAGGATCCGGTTACGGTTGATCCACGAATGGCGCCGGTATTGAGCCGTATCGAAGACGACCCAGCGGTCCGTCCGGGCAATCAGGTGGAAGTAGCCGGGCCCCGGAAAGAAGTAGGGCTGCATGATGCCGAGCCTCATGCGAGAAATTCCTCCAGGTCCGTCCCCTTCAGCTCTTCCTGGATCGCGGCGGCGATCTCCGGTTGCAGCTCCGCGCGCCAGCGGTCCGCCACGGCCGGAGACTTGAAGACCGAGTAGGAGCCCGGGTCGTGCCGCGAGCGGGAGGCCTCCAGGAAGCTCCGGGTCTGCTCCGACCAGGGAATGTCCAGGAACTCGAGGATCGCGCGGGCCTGGGGCTCCGGATCGCGCACGAGCGCTTCGTACCGTACGAGCATGAAGCGGTCGGGCATCTCCCGGGCGAGGCGGACATGCAGCCGGGTCACCCGTTTCCAGTCCTCGAAGCCCCAGAATTCACCGTATCCGGTCTTCTTCACCTCGCCGGAGCGCCAGTGCTCGAGAGGGTCGGCGTCCGGCGGAAATTCTCCCGGGGCGGTGAGCCACGAGTGGATCGCGCCGCACGGATGGCGCACGACCGTCACGCCGCGCAGCTCGGGTAGGACCTCGAAGGCTCGCTCGAGCAGGTTGTGGAACCGGGTGAACTTGATGACCAGAAACGGCGGCTCCGGCTCCTTGTCCGCGAAGGTCGGATATTCGCCGGACCGCCGGTTGTAGGTCTGGTCCATGAACTCGTCGTCACTGTGGTAGGCACCTTCGAGCACACGCAGCCAGTCGTCACCGGTCGACGTCTCGTCGATGGCGTTCTTGTACGGCCACGAGAACATCGGCGACATCCGGAATCGGACCCGGGGGCTGCTGTCGACGATCTGCGCCACCCAGCTGGTGCCCGAGCGAGGCATACCGGTGACCAGGCGGACGTCGCGGAACATCACGCCCTCCGGATCCGACAGTCGAAGCGGTAGTGCGCGGTGTGCAGGGCGGGGTCCTGATCGAGAATCTCCACACGGAGGCCGCGCGCATCGCACACGTCCTGGATCAGGACGGGGGCCCACCAGGTGCCGATCGCCTCCTCTCCTCTCTTCAAACGATCGAGATAGTCGGCGCGGTAGGCCGGAGTGCGGTAGAACGACCATTTCCTGCGCTCGTCGGGCACGCTCCCGAGCAGGATCACGACGTCGTCGGACGCCTGTGCGAGCACCGCGTCCAGCAGCGGGCCCAGCTCCCACGGAGCGAAGTGCTGCAGCGCTTCGTAGCAGAGCACGCGCGTGAACGGGCCGCCGAGCTCCAGCGTCGCGATATCGAGCGCCGAAGCCCTCACGTACGTGCCCGTGCCCAGGGGGTGTGCGCGCCGAGCGACGTCCAGGAGCGGCTCCGAGAAGTCCACACCGACCGCGCGGGTGCAGGCCGCGGCGAGGCGATGCGTGAGCAGCCCGTTGCCGCAGCACACGTCGAGGAGGGAATCCCCCGATCCGAGGGCCAGCTTGTCGAGAACGTCCGCGACGAGTCTTTCGATCTGATCGTGGGTGATCGGATCGCCGTGCCAGACCTTCCCTACCTGGCGCAGGTATTCGTCGGGCCCGAAGTTGGTCGGGAACGTCGCCCAGTGCTCTTGCCAGTCCTTCATGTGTGCTCCGGGGGAGGGATGACAGAAACCGCAGGCGAGCTTCTCACGGTCATCATTCCCTGCCTGGACGAAGAAGACAACCTGGCGGACACGTTCCAGGAAGTCTCCGACGTCGCCGAGCGGCTCCCGATGGACGTCCATGTCGTCCTGGTGGACGATGGCTCGACGGACGGAACCAGACGCCGGATGGAAGACCTGTGTGCCCGGCACGGCTGCTCGATGCGCGTCAACGAGCGCAATCTCGGTCTCGGTCGAAGCGTCATGGACGCCTACGACGACATTCCGGACGGCTCATGGGTGACCGTCGTTCCGGGCGACAACGAAGCCGTGTTCGCCTCGATCCTCAACTTCGTGGAATCGCGTGACCGCTTCGACGTGATCCTGGGCTACTACCAGAACCCGGTCATCCGCACGCTCAGAAGACGGTTCGCGTCGTGGGCGTTCACCCGGATCGTCGGGCTCCTGTACGGATTCTCCTTTCGGTACTACAACGGCCTCAAGATGTACAAGGTCGAAGCCTTCCGGGGGATCGAGGTCGAGTCCAGCGGGCACGCCTACGTCGGCGAGCTGCTGGCGAAGGCCGTGCTGCGAAATCCGATGCTGCGCGTCGGGGAGGCCCCTTTCGCGGCCAAGGGACGCGGCGCGGGCTCCTCCAAGGCGGTGCGGCCCATGTCGATCCTCCAGGCGCTCGGTGACGTGCTCAAGGGATATCGCTCGGTCGGCCGGTACCGCCAACGCCTGCTCGCCTCTCGCGCGGACGATCCTTCCGGGAGCTGAGCCACCCCCGGAGGAGCACACCCTGGCGCCCGGGACGCCCGGGCTCGATTGTACGGACGGCGCCCCATCGTCGAACGAAAGCGTGAGAGCCTTCCATGAGCCACCGTGCCACCGTCACGTCCTTCCTCACCGTCCTGCCCCTGCTCCTGGCGGGGTGCGGCGGCGGCCATGTCTCTCCGGCGGATCTGGTCCTGCGCAACGGCCAGGTGGTCACGATGGACCCGAACGATCCTGCCGGGCAGGGAATCGCGGTGTCCGCGGACACGATCGTGGCCGTCGGCTCGAACGAGGAGATGCAGCGCTACATCGGTCCCGACACGAAGGTCATCGACCTTCACGGCCATCTGGCCATTCCAGGCTTCATCGAGTCCCACGGACACTTCATGGGCCTGGGCGAGTCACTGACCGAGCTGAAGCTGATGGGGGTGCCCACCTGGCAGCAGATCGTGAGCATGGTGGCCGAAGCGGCGAAGAATGCCAAGCCGGGCGCCTGGATCCAGGGTCGGGGGTGGCACCAGGAGAAGTGGACGCGCTCACCGGGACGCATGGTGAAGGGCTTCCAGACCAACGACCTGCTCAACGAGGCCGCGCCGAACAACCCGGTGATCCTCGAGCACGCCAGCGGGCATGCCCTGATCGCCAACGACGCGGCGCTGCGCCTGGCGGGCATCGGCCCCTCGACGCCGAATCCTCCCGGCGGTGAGATTATCAAGGACGCGCACGGACGTCCGACCGGCATTCTCGTGGACGATGCGCAGGAGCTCGTGCGCAAGGCGCTCGACAAGAGCCTGGCGAAGCGGAGCCCCGAGGAGGTCCAGGCCGACTTCCGCCGTGAGGTCCGCCTGGCCACCCAGAACGCGCTCGCCAACGGTGTGACGACCTTCCAGGACATGGGCGAGACGTATGCGACCATCGACGCGATCAAGAAGATCGTCGACGAGGGTGACATGCCGCTGCGCCTCTACATCCTCGTGAGCCAGCAGGAGGTGCACCCCGACAACGTCGACTCTCTGATCGGGCATCGGATGATCGACTACGGCAACGGACACCTGACGGTGCGCGGCATCGGAGAGATCATCTCGGATGGCGCGCTCGGCTCGCGCAGCGCGTGGATGCTGAAGCCGTACAGCGACGACCCGGGCAACACCGGCATCAACGTGACGCCGATGTCTCGCATCAAGCAGATCGCGGAGATCGGCCTGGCGCACGGCTTCCAGATCTCGGTGCACGCCATCGGCGATCGCGCCAACCACGAGACACTCGACCTCTACCAGTCGATCTTCCAGGAGCATCACGTCGAAGGCGACACGCTGCGCTGGCGCATCGAGCACGCGCAGCATCTCGAGCCCAGCGACATCCCCCGCTTCGGAGAGCTGGGCGTCGTCGCTTCGATGCAGGGGATCCACGCCTGCTCCGACGCTCCGTACGTGATCCAGCGGCTCGGCTACAAGCGCGCGAAGGAGGGCGCATACGTCTGGCAGTCGCTGTGGAAGACGGGTGCCGTGGTGACCAACGGCACGGACGTGCCGGTCGAGGCCATCAGCCCGATCGCGTCCTTCCACTGCAGCGTCACGCGCGACGCGGTCGGGACCGATTCGGCGTTCTTTCCCGCGCAGAGGCTCACGCGCATGCAGGCGCTCAAGACGTACACGGTCAACGGCGCCTACGTCGCATTCCAGGAGAAGGAGAAGGGCTCGCTCGAGCCGGGCAAGTACGCCGACATCACGGTGCTGTCGCGCAACATCATGACCGTGTCGCCGGACTCGATCCTGGGCACGAAGGTCCTCTACACGATCGTGGGCGGCAAGGTGGTGTACCGGAACGAAGCGGCTGGGGCGGAGGCCGCCGTCTCGGCAGCGGGTACCCAGGAGGAGGAACCGTCGATGACGCTCCGGATCTCGAGCTCCGCCTTCGCGGAGGGCGGAGCGATTCCCGCGAAGTACACCTGCTCCGGCACCGCGACGATCCCGCCACTGACCTGGTCGGGTGTCCCGGACGATGCCGGCTCGCTCGCGTTGATCGTGGACGACCCCGACGCCCCCGGAGGCACATTCGTGCACTGGGTCGTCTACGGCATCTCTCCGAAGGTGACGGGCATTCCGGAAGGAGGTCCCGCCCCGGCGGGCAGCGTCGGGGGCACGAACTCCACCGGCAAGACCGGCTACTTCGGGCCATGCCCGCCCAAGGGCCACGGCCCCCACCACTACCACTTCAAGCTGTTCGCGCTCGACAGGTCCTTCTCTCCGGCGCCGGGCGCCACCGAAGCCGTGCTCGCCAAGGCGATGCAGGGCCACGTGCTCGCGGAAGGAGAAACCGTGGGGATGTTCGGGCGCAACTAGTGGACTGTAACACGTGAACGTTTGCATTCGAGCGCCGCTGCATCCGCGGGATGCTTCGTTGCACCTCCTTGAAATAGCGTTGCTATTCCTGCGTCGGCGCGCCTCGCCCCAGCGGCGCTCCGG
>JBJKRT010000117.1:0-20920 GCA_046704545.1 Longimicrobiales bacterium | reverse complement strand
AACTACTTCGTGTCCAAGATCGACGGGCTGGTCATCGACATGGAGGAGTCGGCGCAGAAGATGGTCGACACCCTGCATGCCATCAACGCGGCGAAGGCGTCCGGAGGCTCCAGCGCAAGCTGACCCGCGACGACATCGCACGGCTTGGAGGCCGCCCGCATCGCGGGCGGCCTCTTTTTTTTCACCTTTTTTTTGCGCTCCGCCCGGGAATACATATGTTTCCAAGCGGACCCCTCGATGGACGTAGTGAGCTGTTGACCCCCCTCCGTTCCCGATGAAGCGACGTTGCCTGCCGGTCATGTTGGTCGGGGCTTTGCTGGCCTCCGCCACCATAGCGTCGGCGCAGCCGTCGAGATCCGCATCGGGCATTCCCGACTCCGCCCTGGTCGAGCTGGGCGCCGGCCGATTCTGGCACGCGACGCGCATTCTCCGGGCCGCCGGAGCGGCCGATGGTCCGCCGGCCGAGGTGCTCCTTCTGGCCCGGGCGGAGGCTGGCTGGCACAACTGGCCCGCCGTCCGCAAGCTGCTCGACGGCGCGTCCTGGCTCGACGGTGAAGGCGGCGGAGAAGGGTGGCGCCTCCTCGGGCGTGCGCGTGAGGACGCCGGGGATTGGCAGGGCGCCGCCCAGGCCTACGGACGGTATCTGCGCGACGGGGGCGCCGACTCCGCCGGCGCTCCGGCGATTCAGGCGCGCCGGGCACGCGCGCTCGGCAGAGCGGGACGGACCGCGCGTGCCGTCGAGGCGCTGAAGGCGATTCACGCGTCGGCCGATCCCCTGCCCAGCTGGGCGGCTGCCCGGATCGTGCAGGACCGTGCGTCCGCCGGTGACACGGCGGGCGTCCGCGAGGTCCTTCCGCTGGTGATGGGTACGCGGGCCGCCAGGCTCACCTGGCGCTCGATGGCCGACGCACGTCTCGCGGCGGGCGACACCGCCGGTGCGGAGCGGGCCTTCCACGTCGCGATGAAGTCGGTGACCGGGTCTCGCAGGGGTACGGCCCGCGTCGAGTTGGGGCTGCTGAAGCTCTCGGACGGCGATACGACGGTGGCTCGATCGCTCCTTCTCGAGGGTCTGCACAGCGCGGGGGCGTCGGCACGCCCCCGCGCGGCCGCCGCCCTTCTCGGAATAGCGTCGCCCGGGCTGCGTCTGTCCGTGGAGCTCGCGACGATCCTGAACCGGGGCGGCAACGGGGCCGATGCGCTGCGGGCCTACGATCGTGCCGTCTCCCTGGCCAAGCGCTCCCATGTGCGCTTGCGGCAGAGCGTGCGTCTGGCGCGGGCCCGGCTCATGGCTACCGTACGCAGCCGGCAAGGGGCGGCGATCCGTGAGTTTCGGGCGCTGTCGAGGAGCAGGAATCGGAGGATCGGGGCGACGAGCCTCGAAGTGTGGGCGGCGCTGCGTCGCCGACAGGGCCGCCGACGGGACGTGAAGACCCTGCGGCGGTGGCTGCTGCAGCGATATCCCTCGAGTCCGCAGGCGCTCGAGGTTCGATGGACGCGCGCCGACGACGCCTTGGACCGAGGGCACCGCACCGCCGCCTTGAACGAGCTGGCGGCCATCGAGAAGGCGGCTCCCACGTCGAGCCGGGCCGGAGACGCACACATGCGGGCAGGCCAGATCGAGATCGGTCTGGGCCATCTGCGCCGAGCGTCCCGGATCTTCCACGACTATCTGAGAGCGTTCCCGAACGGTCGGCACTGGGAGGAGGCCTCCTACTGGGCGGCACGCGTGGACGCTCAGTCGGGCGACTCGGCAGGCGCCCGCGTGCTCGTATCGAGAATCCGGCGCACCGACCCCGTGTCGTACTACGCGGTGATGGGCGCCAGGCTCCTGGGTGAGCCGTTCCGGGTATCCGTTCCGAAGGGAGTCGAGCCGACCCGGCCCGCGTGGCTCGAGGCAGGGCTCCACGAGCTCGACCTGCTCGAGCAAGCAGGGCTGGACGACGGTGCCGACGCCGAGGTGGCGCACCTCGAGGCGCGCGCCGCCGGATCGACGTCCGCCACCTTGAGCCTGGCGCGAGGTCTCATTCACCGCGGCCGCACCGTCGACGGGATCAACCTGGGCTGGAAGCTGCGGGCGGGGGGCCATCGCTGGGACCTCGAGCTCCTGAAGGTCGTGTACCCGTTCCCGTACCGTGGCCTGGTGGTGAAGGAGGCGGCGGAGTGGAACATCGACCCCTTCCTGCTCGCGGCGCTGATCCGCCAGGAGTCCGCATTCGATCCGAGGATCGTCAGCTCGGCGGGAGCGGTCGGGCTCATGCAGCTCATGCTCCCCACCGGCAAGGCCCTCGCTCGACAGGATGGTCCGGAGGACCTCTCCGCCGAGAATCTCACGTCGCCGGAGGTGAACCTGCACCTGGGCGCCGCGTTCCTCGTGGAGATGGACCGCCGCTACCACGGTGACCTGCCGCTCGTGCTTTCGGCATACAACGCGGGACCGACCCGAGCGAGTCGGTGGAGCCGGTATCCGGAAGCAAAGGACCTGCCCAGATTCGTCGAGAGAATCCCTTTCGCGGAGACGAGAGGGTACGTCAAGAACATTCAACGCAACCTGAGCGTCTATCAGGCGCTCTACGATACCGACTGAGCGTGACACCGTCCTTGCTCCCGGCCGCGAGCGGCGGTAAGGTAGCGGCGTGGCGCGTGACACGCGGTCGGATTCGACTCAGCGGGAGGTGTGGGCATGAAGGGAACCGTGAAATGGTTCAATGACAGCAAAGGATACGGTTTCATCCACGCAGATCAGGGCGAGGACGTATTCGTCCACTTCTCCGCCATCACCGGGCAGGGCTTTCGTACCCTTGCCGAAGGCGAGCAGGTGGAGTTCGACATCCGCAATTCGGAGACGGGTCTGCAGGCCACGAACGTGATCAGGGCCTGAGCTCCCACTCGACGCCGACTCTCGTCTTCCGCCCCGCGGGCACGGCTGAACTGTCCGCGGGGCTTCATTCACGGATCCCTTGGAGATTCCTCCCAAGACCGCTCCCCGCATCTTCCTCGTCGATGCGTACGCCCTCATCTACCGGGCATTCTTCGCGTTCATCAAGCGCCCGCTGACGAACTCCCGCGGGGAGAACACCTCGGCGCCGTTCGGCTTCACCCGCTTCCTCCTGGACATCCGCGAGAAGTTCTCTCCCGACTACCTCGCGGTCGTGTTCGACGCCGGCAACAGCTTCCGCGAGGAGGAGTACCCGGAGTACAAGGCCACGCGGGAGAAGATGCCCGACGACCTCTACGCGAGCCTCGACCGCGTACGGCAGATCCTGGAGGGCTTTCGCGATCCCGTCCTCGAGCTGGACGGTTACGAGGCGGACGACGTGATCGGCACCCTGGCGACGAAGGCGAGAGACCGGGGGCTGGAGGCCGTCATCGTCTCCGGTGACAAGGACTTCTACCAGCTCGTCGGTCCCGGCATCCGGCTGCTCAACCCGGGTCGTGGAGGCCCCACGGGTGTCGCCACCGATTGGGTGAGCGAAGAGAATGCCTCGGAGAAGTTCGGGATTCCTCCTTCGCAGATTGCGGATTACCTCGCCCTCGTGGGTGACTCCTCCGACAACGTGCCGGGGGCGCCCGGAATCGGCCCCAAGACGGCGGTCAAGCTGCTGTCCGAGTACGGATCGCTGGAGGCTCTGCTCGAGCACGCCGACGAGGTGAAGCCGCCGCGCGCGCGCGCCTCGCTGATCGAGCACGCGGACGACGTACGGCTGTCGCGACGCCTGGTCACGATCATGACCGACCTCCCGGTCGATCTGGACCTCGAGGAGCTCGAGGTGAACGAACCCGACGCGGATCGGCTGAGGGAGGTGTTCGTCGAGTTGGGGTTCCGGAGCCTGGCCGAGCAGTTCACCCGCACGGGTCTCGACGCCGGACAGGACGAGGCGCCCGAGGAGGAGCCGGAGGAGGCCCGATACACGATTGTCCGGGACGTGGGGACGGTGCGCGAGGTGGTGAAGCGGCTCCGCGGGCGCGAGAAGGTCGCCGTGGCGGCGGAGTGCTCCGACGACGACCCGCTCAAGGGCGAGCTGGTGGGTCTGGCGCTCTCGGGCCGGGAAGGTGTGGCGTGGTATTTCCCCCTGGGACACCGGGAGGCGTTCGCGCTCACGCTGGAGGACGACAAGGACGAGAAGGTCGCCAACCTCCCTCCCCTGGATGATCCGGCGATGGAGCCGCTCCGCGCGCTCCTCGAGGACGTGGAGGTCCCGAAGGTCGGGCACGACCTCAAGCGTACGATGCTCGCCCTCTCGCGAGGCGGTGTGGAGCTGCGCGCTCCGGCGTTCGACACGATGGTCGCGAGCTATCTCCTCGATCCGGGACGTCGAGGGCACGGGCTCGACGAGCTCGGGGTGGAGCGCTTCGCGCGCCGGCCGCTGACGCGGGGGGACGTGGTCGGGAGCGGCCGCGGCAAGGTGCCGCTGGCGGAGGCGCCCGTGGAGCGCGTGCGGGACCTGGTGTGCGAGGAAGCCGATCTGGCGCTTCGCCTCGAGGAGGTTTTTTCGGCACAGCTCGAGGAGGCTCGACTGGACGAGCTCCTGCGGGAGCTCGAGATGCCGCTCGTGCCGGTCCTCGAACGCATGGAGCTCGCGGGAATCCGCATCGACGACGAGTTCTTCCGGGCGATGCGGAGCAAGCTGAAGGGGGAGCTCGACCTCATCCAGGAGGACATCTTCAAGCTGGCGGGCGGGGAGTTCAACGTGAACTCCACGCCGCAGCTCCGGCAGGTCCTGTTCGACAAGCTGGAGCTTCCGGTGATCAAGCGCACCAAGACGGGGCCGTCCACGGACGCTTCCGTACTCGAGGAGCTCGCCGTCGAGGGACACCAGCTGCCGCGGCTCCTGCTCGAGTACCGGGAGCTCGAGAAGCTCCGCAGCACCTACGTGGAGGCGCTGCCCCAGCTGGTCAATCCGCGCACCGGCCGTATCCACACGAGCTTCAACCAGACCGTGGCCGCCACGGGACGCCTGTCATCGAGCGATCCCAACTTGCAGAACATCCCGATCCGCACGCCGCTGGGCCGCGAGATCCGCAAGGGATTCGTGGCGGAGCCGGGGTATGTCCTCTTGAGCGCCGACTACTCCCAGGTCGAGCTTCGCATCCTCGCGCACTTCTCGGGCGACGACGCCTTCGTCAGCGCGTTCACGCAGGGCGTCGACGTCCATCGCCAGACCGCGTCGGTCATCTTCGACGTCGCCGTGGAGGACGTGACGCCCGAGATGCGGGCTCAGGCCAAGACGGTCAACTTCGCCACCCTGTACGGTCAGGGAGCATTCTCGCTCGCGCGTCAGCTCGGGATCACCCGCGAGGAGGCACGCCGGTTCATCGACACGTACTTCGAGCGCTTCGCCGGAGTGCGCGCCTACCTGGACGAACAGGTCGACAAGGCCCGGGATCTGGGCTACGTGGAGACGCTCCTGGGACGTCGGCGCTACGTGCCCGAGCTCAAGGCCCGCAACTGGAACGTGCGGCAGTTCGGGGAGCGGGTGGCGCAGAACACCCCGATCCAGGGAACCGCGGCTGATCTCATCAAGCGCGCGATGATCCACGTGCAGGCGGCCCTGGATGAACGGCGCTCCGAGGCGCGTCTCCTCCTGCAGGTCCACGACGAGCTCCTCGTGGAGGTGCCGGAGGCGGATCTCGACGAAGTCCGCACGATCGTGGTCGGGAAGATGGAGGGGGCGATGACGCTGAACGTGCCGCTGGTCGCCGACTCCGGGGTCGGAGCGAGCTGGTACGACTGCAAGGGTTGAGCCCGGGCGGCGGCGGGCACGTGCCGTACCCGACCTCCGAGAAGGCCGATCGCGCCATGGGGGTGCCCCGACGCGCACCTCATTCTTCCGGTGACGACAGCGTGCCGGGGCACTGGGCCCGGCGCACCGCAACCCTTCACCGGAGGGACATCCGATGAGCCGGTCCGTGAACAAGATCATTCTCGTGGGCAACGTCGGGCGCGACCCGGACATCCAGCAGACCCAGAACGGGACGAAGGTCGCGCACCTCTCGTTGGCCACGAACCGACGCATGGGCGGAGGTGACGAGACCAAGGAGCGTACCGACTGGCACCGGCTCACGCTCTGGAACCGCCTCGCGCAGTTCGCCGAGGAGCACGTGAAGACGGGTGACCGACTCTACGTCGAGGGGACTCTCGAATACGACTCCTACGAACGCGACGGCGTCACGATTCCCACCGCGGACATCAGCGTCCGGGAGCTCGTGCTCCTGACACCGGGCCGCATGTCGAGCTCCGAGGAGGAGCTCGAGGAAGCGGCTTAGGAGGCCTTCCGGGCGCGTCGTTTCCGGCGGCGTCTCAGAGCCATGGGCGGAACCGGGGGCTCACCGAGAAGGTGAGCTCCCAGTTTCCGTCGCTTCCGAGCCCTCGGCCCAGGTCGAGGTGGATGACGTCCCAGGCCAGGGCGAGCCCGGCGCCGACCGAGGCACGCGGGCCGTTGGAGTCGTGTGCCTGCCAGCCGGGCGGGAAGCTCCGGTGGGCGAGGAGCGTCTGGCCCGCGGCACCGAAGAGCCTGAGTCCCACCCACGGACGGAGGAGGGGGAGGGTACCTTCCGCGCGCACGAGCCAGAACCGGTCGCCGACCCACGCTCTGAACGGTTGACCCGGAAGGGTGCCCCGGCCGCCCAGGAAATACAGTGCCTGCACCGGCGTCCGCGACGATGCCACGCCGGCGAGGGCGTCGAGCGAGCCGTGCCAGCCCTGCTCCCCTTCCCGAGCGACGTTCCAATGCGCGTCGGCCAGGAGCGTTCCGAATGTCCGGGCGCCCAGGCGACCCACCGTGGCCTCGAGCGTCGCCGTTCCGCCTCCGAAAAGGCTCGCGTCCAGAGCTCCGTCGATCGCACCCAGGACCCCTTCATCCACGGGGAGCACCGGTCGATCGTCCTCTCCCTGGCCGACCACGTAGTGGGCCGAGCGCTGCCGTTCCCAACGCAGGCCGATCCTGAGTCCTCGGGTCGAATCCGCGCCCGCGAGCGTCAGGCGGGCTCCCCGGACGAAGTAGGGGTCGAGGTGGTCCTGGGAGAAGAGGAGAGCGGAGAGCGTGTTGACGGCCCCGGAAGAGGCCGGGACGGGACCGAGGTCGCGTAGCCCGTCCCAGTACACGTCGAGCGTCGGAACCACCTGCCCACCCCGGTCCGTGAGCGAGAGGGCGCCGGACGCACGTCTGCGTCCGAAGCTGTACCCGACCCGTCCGCTCAGATCGACGCGCTCGTGGGGTCGGAGCTCGACGCCGGCACCCAGGAACAGGCCTTCGGCGCGATCCCAACGCAGCGCATCCGAGAAGGACGGGACGTACAGTCGGGTGCGGGAGAGACCACTCAGGTAGCGTTGGCGGAGCACGTGCTCCGCCTGTTTCCTGATCTTCGCCATGGAGGGTGTCGGGGCCAGCCCCTGTCGGTCCACGTCGGCGAAGAGTCCGTGTCGGAACGGAAACGATGCGAGCTCACGGGGGGGAGAGATCGTCACTTTCGGGCCCGCCATCTCGGCGGGGGGAAGGTCGACGTTGAACCGGTAGTGGCCGATCTCGAAGCGTCCGCGGATCACGCTGCCGATCTTGAAGTCCAGGACCGGAATCTCGCGCCGTATCTCGAGCTCCTGGCGATAGGGGAGCCAGTACTTGCCCATCCACAGCGAGTTGTCCAGCGAAATGTCGATGTGGTCGAGGTCGGGATCGACGTAGGACGCCGGCGTGAACGTGAAGGTCATCCTCACGATCGCGGCCCGCCTGCTGTCGAGATAGATGGAGCCGACGAAGCCCGGACGATCGGGATCCTTCGGACGAACCTGGATCTGGTAGACCCGGACCTCCCGGGCCCCTCCGTCGTAGCGAAGGCTCAGCGAGTCGGCGAGCCGGTAGTCGTAGACGTTCTCGGCGCCCGGGCCCACGGGATGGAGCACCGCCGCCACCTCGGCCCCGTTGCCGATGCGGATGTAGTCTCCGTAGTCGTCCTGGACCACCGTGAGGTGGTCCAGGTGGTAGCGGATGTTGGTCGGCAGCACCTTCTTGTCGCGGCGCCCGACGATCGTCTGGTGGGTCTGGTCGGGGGCGTGCCAGTCTACGTCCAGCGCGAGCTGATCGGCCTTGACCAGCGTGCGATCGTTCGAGCCGGGTCGGTCGAGATAGAAGTAGACGTAGCCCCGGGCCTCGGCTCGGTAGGAACGGAAGGCGGAGTCGACCACGGCCGAGCGACGAAGCGCACGTGCGCGCCGGATCAGCGCGATGACCCGCGCGTCGTTCCACCCTCCCCCGGCCTGAGCCTCCAGCGGCGCGGCCATCGTGAGCAATCCGACCACCATCCAGGGTACGGCCCTTCGGAGGGTGGCGACGACGTGGTGACGACGGACGGTCAAAGGAAGGGCTCCGAGGCGCGGAGACGCGAGAGGATGCACGAGTGGTACGCGTCCCCAGGGACGGCGGTTCCCGGCGCTTCGTCCGCACATACGCCAAAGGCCCCGTCCTTGCGGGACGGGGCCTCTCACGAGACGCCTGGGACGTCGAGTCCCGCGCGTCAGCTCAGGTGGCTCGCGTCAGTTGGCGTTCCAGAACCCCGACAGGGATTCTCCGTGCGGGCTCTCCCGCAGCTTCTCGAACGCCCGATTGCGGATCTGCCGAATGCGCTCCCGCGTCACGCCCAGGAGCGAGCCGATCTCCTCCAGCGTCCGCTCCTCGCCGTCGTCCAGGCCGTAGTAGAGGTAGAGGATCTTCCGTTCGCGCTCGGTCAGGTACGTCTCGAACATCTGCTCGAGGAATTCCCGGCGCGCGACGGACTCGACGTTTTCCTCGATGTCCGTGCCCTCGGCTCCGGAAAAGCGCTCGCCGAAGCTCGCGCTGTCGCGGTCGCTCCGATCGATCGGGGCGTCGAGGCTGAGCTCCGACGCGGCCACACGCCTCAGTGCCCGGATCGTCTCGAGGGGCTCCCCCATCTCTTCGGCGATCTCCTGGTCCGTGGGAGAGCGCCCGAGGCTCTGGGTGAGCTGCGTGTCGGTACGGGCCAGCTTGGCCAGGTTCGAGTTCTGGTTGAGCGGGATGCGCACCGATCGGGTTTGCTCGGCCAGCGCCTGCAGCACGGTCTGGCGGATCCACCACACCGCGTAGGAGATGAACTTCACGCCCTTGTCGGGATCGAACTTCTTGACCGCCTTCAGCAGTCCTTCGTTCCCGATACACACCAACTCCGCGAGACCCAGCCCTCGTCCCTGGTACTTCTTCACGTAGGAGATGACGAACCGAAGGTTCGCGGTAACAAGCCTTTCCGCGGCTTCCTTGTCACCCTCGCGGGCGCGGCGCGCCAGCTCGCGCTCTTCCCGGGGATCCTGAATGAGGGGGTATTTCTCTACGTCCTGCAGGTATTGGTCGAATGAGTCCAGGCCACGAGAGGGAGAAAACATCCGTTTTTTCGTTCCTCGACTTTTTTGGACCGAAGAGACCTGACCCGGCGGGAGGGACCGCCCGTCGGGCCCCTCGGGACGAGGGTCCCGCAGGATCGCGTGCGGCCGGACCCATTGGCGGTAGAATGAACCGAAGTTACAAAAGCCTGTTTCCACGGTCAAAGGGTTCGTGAACCCGCATTCCGCCGCTCATCCCTCCAGGAACTCGATTCTCAGGGCCTTACGCCCCGGTCCGTCGAGCCCGAAATAGACGCATGCAGGCCGCTCTCCGTGGTGGACGAGGTCCACCCGCCGGAACAGCGTATCCTCCTCGACGGCCGAGGCCGCGAGCCGCCCCAGTTCCACGAGCCCACGGCCGCGCATCGCTCTGTAGACGAATGCCGGGTCGTCGCCGCGCACGACGACCCAGCCGGTCGTGAAGCGGGGCGCACCGGGTAGCCCGAAGCTCGCCGCAGGGCTGCCGCGCAGCGCTCCGGTGGGTGCCGTCGCGTCGTCCTCGACGATCCGCCTGACCCACCGTGGAAAGTCCTCCGGGTCTGTCCAACGAGCGCTGCCGAGGACCTGCCAGGCCCTTCCCCAGGCGAGACGCACGGCAAAGAGGAACGCACGGATCTGAGAGCCCGCGAGCGGAAGGCTCGCCACGATCAGGGCGATGGAGGCGAGGGCCGCCCAGTCAGGGTGGTCGAGCACGAGCGAAAGGAGGCCGAGCACGCCTACGTCTTCTGCGGCCGAGACGAGGAGTGGGTGGGGCGAGGAGGTCCCGGCGAGCCATAGGAGCGTCGATCCACCGGAACGGACAACTTGGGCCAGGGAGGCCAGCAGCGCCGCCACGATCGTGCCGGCGATCAGGACATGCGCGGGTTGCCCCTGTAGCAGCAGGAGCGCGAGAAGCGCTCCTGCGACCGGTCGGATCACGGCGTGCAGGGCGTTCCAGACGAGTCCACCGAGCGGCCAGCGTTCGACGATCAGCTCGAGCACGTAGAAGCCGCCGACCACGACAAGGACGCCTGTGGAGTGAAGCTCGCCCAGCGCGCCCGGCATGGGGTCGCCCCACCACGACGTAGCCGGCGCCACGCCCAGGAAGAAGAGCGTCAGGTACAGGTCGACCCCGGCCGCCAGGGAGAGCGGGCACAGCGCGAGGACCGCCGGCGAAAAGCCCTGAAGCACGCTCATGTCCCCCCGTCCTCCACCGCGCACAGGACGAGCGAGGCGTTGATGCCGCCGAAGCCGAACGAGTTGCTGATCATGGAGCGGACGGGCTGTGTCCGCCCACCCACGCCGACGTAGTCGAGGTCGCAGCCCTCACCCGCGGTGCCCAGGTTGAGCGTCGGGGGGATCCAGCCGCTCTCGATCGTCAGGCACGAGATGGCGGCCTCGATCGCGCCGGAAGCGCCGAGCGCGTGGCCGTAGTAAGGCTTCGTGCCCGTGATGGGGATACGGTCGGCCCGTGTCCCCAGCGCCAGCCGGATCGCGAGGCTCTCGGTGGCGTCGTTGAGGGGGGTGGAGGAGGCGTGGGCGTTCACATGGTCGATCTGCTCGGGTGACATGCGGGCCGCCGTCAGGGAGGCACGCATCGCGGCGGCGGCCTGGGTGCCGTCGGGGCGCGGGGCCGTCATGTGGTGGGCGTCGTTCGTCACTCCGTACCCTCGGACTTCGGCGTAGATATGGGCGCCTCGGGCACGGGCGCCCTTCTCCTCCTCGAGGACGAGGATGCAGGCCCCTTCGCCCATCACGAACCCATCCCGGTCCTGGTCGAAGGGGCGGCACGCGTGCGCCGGATCTTCGTTGCGCTCGCTCATGGCCCGGATGATCGCGAACGCGCCGAAGCTCAACGGGGCGAGCGGTGCCTCCACGCCGCCGGCCACCGCGACGTCGGCCACCCCGTCCCGGATGAGTCGGAAGGCGTCGCCCACGGCGATGGTGCCCGACGCGCAGCTCATCGCGTTCGTCGAGTTCGGGCCGGTGAATCCGAGCTCGATCGCTGTCTGGCAGCTGGCGGCGCCGCAATACACGGTCGTGGCCAGCCGGGGATCGACAGCACGCACACCGCCTCGCATGTAGTTCACGAGCTGCTCCTCGGCCTGCGCGACGCCGCCGAGCGCCGAGCCCATCTGGATCGCCGCACGAGCGGGCTCGACGCTCGACGGATCGAGTCGTGCGTCCTCCAGGGCGAGGCGCGTCGCGGCCAGCGCGAACTGACCGTAGCGGTCGAGCCGGCGTGCCCGAATCCGGTCCATGTAGTCGGTCGGGTCGAATTCCTCCACCTGGGCGGCGATGCGCGACCTGAACGGAGTCGGGTCGAACCGCGAGATCGGCGCGACGGGTGAGCGCTGTCGATGAATGGCGTCCCAGAGCCCGGCCTTGCCGATGCCCGAGGCGGTGATCGGACCCAGCCCGGTAACGACCACGCGGCGTGGCTCCGCTCTGTCCGCGCGCTCCGACGGGCTCAACGCGCGTCCATCCGTTCGGCGTCGGTCGCGATGCCGCTGAGCGTGCGCTGCGCGATGGCGTGCACGAATCCTGGACCGATCACCCTCCGCGCGGCCCACGGCCCGATCAGGGGCCACGGGGGGCCCTCCCACTCGTGAACGATGCGGAGCAAAGATCCACCTCCTTCCGTTGACTGGACGGTCCACAGGACGTCCATCCCTCGGGTCACCCCGTCGATGTGCCGGTAGCGGACGATGCGCTCTCCGGCGTCGTGCGACATCTCCGAGATCCACCAGGTAGGGTAGGGCAGCGGGCCGAAGCGCCGCCAGGCGGCCATCTCGACGATCCCGGTCGCGAATCCCTCCTTGCGGTGGAAACGGACCCAGCGGTAATGCGGCAGGAAGCTCGGCCAGGCCTCCACGTCGGCGGCGACGCGGAAGCTGAGGTCGGGAGGGGCGCCACAGGCACGTTCGTCGACCGTCAGCACGTCGGCTCCGTGCCGCTCGAGCTCCGGCGTCTCAGGACGGTACGCAGCCACGCCGGCCGCATCAGCGTCGAGATCGGCGTGACGTCACCGGTCACTCGGACCACGTCGTCCAGCGCCGCTCCGGTTCCGAGGAGTCCGAGAACCGCATGCCTGAGGTGCGGCCGAGACATCACTCCCTCGACGACCCGTTGCAGGCGCCGGGGGCTGCGTAGCTCGGTCTCCAATGCCGTGCCGTAGGCGCGGAGGGCGGACCATCCTCGCGACGGCTCCCGGAGCGTGGATTCGACGGCTTCGGCCGCCAGCTCCGCCGAGCGGAGCGCCCGGTAGATCCCCTGGCCGGTGAATGGATCGAAATAGCCGGCGGCGTCGCCCACGAGCGCGACGCCCGGAGCCCAGGCGCGTCGGCACGGCCAGTCGAACGGTCCGGATGCCCATGGGCCGTCCACGATGCGGGGTTCCGGTTCCGCGCCCAGGCGGCGTTCGAGCACGGTCCTGACGAACGAGGTGGGATCGCCGGCAATGGCGGTGCCCGACCGGCCGGAGTCCGCCACCACGGTGGCGTTCCAGAGGGTGCCGGACGCTCGGACCGGGGCGAGCCCGAGGGTCACTCCGTCCTCGACGTCCAGCAGGCCCGTATCCGTGCGCGGCGCTCCCGGGCGGACGACGTGGCAGGTGAACGAGACCTTCCGAAGCCTCGGCGGGCGCGACACGAGCCCGAGCGCGCGCGAGACGACGGAGCGGAGGCCGTCGGCGCCCACGACGAGCCGTGCCGTCGAGGTGCCGACCGTTCCTTCGGCGGTGCGCCAGGCCACGCGTGCGTCCTCTCCGGGCTTCACGGGCGGCGTGACGTGCGTGACGCGGAGCCCCTGACGTACTTCCACCCCTCGACCTTCGGCAACGTCGAGAAGGGCAGCATCGAGGTCGCGCCGCGGCACGCCGAGGCCCCACAGCCCGGATCCGAATCGACCTTCGGCGCGCCGCGCCGAGGCGTGGATCGTCCATCCCGCGAGCCGCGCGGGCCCGAGCGCGAGGACCGTGTCGAGCAGGCCGAGGCGCTCGAGCGCACGCACCGCGCCGGGATTCAGGCATTCCCCGCACGGTTTGGGGCGCGGAAAGCGTGCCCGGTCCAGCAGGAGGACGCGGCGGCCGCCGCGCGCGAGGAGGCCCGCCACGGTGCTTCCCGCAGGACCGCCGCCGACCACGATGACGTCCGCGTCCGGCGCAGGCCGGGGAGGGCCGGGCGAGCTCACGGCCTGCCCTCGAGCACCAGGCGCCACGGCAGGTGGCGTTGGACCCGCACGGACCGCAGGCCGGCCTCACGGCCGATCCGCTCGAGCTCCGCGGGCGTGAACGAGCGGAGCACCGAAAGCGGACCGTCATTGCGCGTGATGCGATTGCCGCGCCAGACGGTGAGGGCGAGCAGCCGGGCGCCCAGATAGCTCGGGACGCTGCGCTCCAGGTCGCTCACCAGGACGAGCTCCCGGGACACCCGGGCCATCTCGGCGACGAGCGAGGCGGCCTCTCGGTCGTCGAAGTGGTGAAGCGTGAGTGTGCACGCCACGGCGTCGAACGTCCCGTCGCCGAAGGGCAGGCACAGCGCGTCTCCGCGCACCAGCGACCCCTCCGGCTCCCGCGCCGCGATTCGGACGGCCAGGGCACCGAGCTCAAGACCGGTCATGCGCCAGGTCGCTCCCCGCCCTCGCGCCCAGGAGCCGATCTCCCGCATCGTCCGGCCGTTGCCGGTGCCCACGTCCAGGAATGCGACGGGCGAGCGCCGTCCGAGGAGCGGCGTGAGATGCCGCCGCAGCGAACGGCTCCCGCCCAGCCAGCGGTTGACCTGTGCCACCTGGGCGAGGGAGTCCGCCAGCTCCTCCACGTCGTCGATCGGCCCGTCGAGGATCTCGGGGCGCAGGGATCGCCGCGCGAGGCTGAAGCGAGGCCGATCCCTGACCGCCCGTGCGCTCATCAGCGGCGGGAGCGATCGAGCTGGGGAACGGTGAAGCCTGCGCTGAGGCCCAGGAGCTCCTTGAGCGTCACGCGGAAGACCGGGGCGTGATGGCCGGGGACGCCGACCGGGAACGCGAGGTCCGCACGCAGCAGGTTCCGAGTGCCCGACGGAAAGCCGAAGCGAAGGCCGAATCCGAGCGTCCCCCGCCATCTTCCGGATCCGAGGCCGAACGGAACGTCGCCCGCCCAGGTGCGTCCGGCGTCGCCGAAGAGGGTGAATCCCGCATCGAACAGATCCGGAGCCGGCCATGGAACGAAGATCCGGTCCTCGAGGGTGATCAGGAGGCGGCGTGCTCCGGGATAGGCTTCCAGCGGCAATCCGCGCACGCTGGTGCGGCCTCCGAGCGTGAGCTGGAACGGGGTGTCCATCGACCAGCCGCCGGCTCCGGACATCCGCGCGAAGAGGGTCTGATGCGGAAGGTGGCGCGAGCGTATGTAGCCGTAGAGGTCGAGCTGGCCGATGATGTCGTGCCACCCGTCGCCGCGCATTCCTCCGGAGAGGATCTTTCGGCCCTGGACCCGGGCGTTGGCGAAGAACAGGGAAGGACCGACCTCCCCACCTCCGTAGAGACGGAGTCCGGACACGATCGCGTCCGCTCCGTTCATGTGGGGCGTCGGAGACGCGTCGATGCTCCGACCTATCCGGGCCTGGACGTCCGTTCCCAGGCGGACGTCCATCTCGCCGTCGAGCGCGTCGAGTCCGCGCGCCTTCCGATAGTGGACGTTCTGCTGCCCGAGCAGGAGCGCCACACCGGTGGTCGAGCGTGCGTGTGTCTGGCCCGTGAGCACTCCGGACGCGCCGGGAGGGGCCGGCACGATGTGGCTGTAGCCTGCGCCCTCGGTGATCTTGGTATTGTCGGGGAATCCGCTGAAGTCGAGCTTCTTTCGCGAGATCGCGAGCCCGAACGTCGTGAGGTCGCCCGGCTTGCCCACCCGAAAAGCTGCCCGTGCCTCGATGCGCTGATCCAGGAGGGGGAGCAGCAGATGCTCGTACGGCTCCGTACCCCCAGTCGAGTAGGGGAAGAGCTCGTCGTCGCGCTGGAACGACTCGCCGAACGAGACCTTGCCCACCTCGCCGACGAACGGGTAGCTGAGGGCCTGATCGAAGAACGTGCCCACCCGGGTCCGGCCGGCCTGGAGCGACCCGTACGTGCGCGTGCCGAAAAGATGGGGAATGCCCAACAGGCCGCCCACGTCGCGTTGCTCGTTGCGCTGGCGGAGGAAGGCCGACGCCTCGATTCCGCGCCCGAGGAGGTTCTCTTCGGAGATGTCCAGGACCTCGAGCTTGAGTCCCGCGTCGAACGAGACGCCCAGGTCGACCTGGGTGGTCCAATCGTCCTGGGTGTCGACGACGACCTTCTTGGATCCGTCCGGCTGGTCGACCGCCGTGACGCTCGCGCGCGCGATGAAACGGTACTGCCGCAGCAGGCGCCCGGACTCCTCGAGCAGGAAGGGGTCGTAGCAGTCCCCCTTCTTCACCAGGATCTCACGCCTGATGAAGCTCTTCTTCGTCTTCATGTGGAGGGCGTTCGCCACTCTGTAGATCCAGGGTACGTGTCCACTGTCGGCGGCCTCGTCCATGTCGAAGATCGAGTGGTTGTGGACGACGACGCTCGAGATGCGCCCCCGTGGACAGGCGGCGGCGGAATCGGCCTGCGCGTAACCAGCGCGCGTGGCCCATGCCAGGAACAGGACGACGAGGAGACCGACACGAATCATCGCGGCGACTCTCCGGCGCTCGTGTTGCTCAACGCGGCGTCGGGCGGGCGGGATGGGCTCCTCCGGAAGGTCGTACTGCCCGTTGTCTCGAAACCGCTAATTTAGCCGTGTCCACGAGGTTTGACATGGGCTCGGGCGGGTGTCTACCATCAGGCGCTGCTCCTCAACCGTCGGAGTTGAATCGCTATGACGAATCGGCGCAAAGAAGCGTTGGAATACCACGTCCAGGGCCGTCCTGGAAAGATCGAAGTCGTTCCGACCAAGCCGGTCGCGACGCAGCGTGACCTCTCGCTGGCGTACTCGCCGGGCGTGGCCGAGCCGTGCCTCGAGATCCAGGAACATCCCGAGGACGTCTTCAAGTACACGGCTCGAGGCAACTTGGTCGCGGTGGTGTCGAACGGGACCGCCGTGCTGGGGCTCGGCAATCTGGGTCCGCTCGGCGCCAAGCCGGTGATGGAGGGCAAGGGTGTGCTCTTCAAGCGCTTCGCCGGCATCGACGTGTTCGACCTCGAAGTCGCCTCGGAGGATCCGGATGACGTCATCCGCTTCTGCGAGCTTCTCGAGCCGACGGTCGGGGGGATCAACCTCGAGGACATCTCGGCTCCCGCCTGCTTCGTGATCGAGCGCACGCTCAAGGAGCGGCTCGATGTCCCGGTCTTCCACGACGACCAGCACGGCACGGCGATCATCGCCGCCGCGGCGCTGGTCAACTCGCTCGAGATCAACGGGAAGAAGGTCGAAGAAGTGAAGGTCGTCTTCAGCGGCGCGGGCGCCTCGGCGCTGTCCACGGCGACGCACTTCATGCGCCTGGGTGTGCGCAGGGAGAACATCCTCGTCGTGGACTCCAAGGGAGTCATCTTCAAGGGCCGCGCCGTGGGGATGAACGAGTACAAGGAGCCGTTCGCGGCCGAGACCGAAGCGCGTACGCTCGCCGACGCGATGGCGGGCGCGGACGTGTTCGTGGGTCTTTCGGTACGTGGCCTCGTCAGCAAGGAGATGGTCGCCTCGATGGCGCCCGACCCGATCATCTTCGCCCTCGCCAACCCGGATCCCGAGATCCTTCCCGAGGAGGTTGCGGAGGTGAGGGACGACGCGATCATGGCGACCGGTCGCTCCGACTATCCGAACCAGGTCAACAACGTGCTCGGGTTCCCGTTCATCTTCCGGGGCGCGCTCGACGTGCGCGCGAGGGCCATCAACCCCGAGATGATGCTCGCGGCCACGCACGCCCTGGCCGATCTGGCGCGCGAGGAGGTGCCCGAGGCCGTGCGCGGCGCCTACGAGGGCAGCGACTTCAGCTTCGGACGGGAGTACGTCATCCCGAAGCCGTTCGACAACCGCGTGCTCTTCTACGTGGCTCCGGCCGTGGCGAAGGCGGCGATGGACAGCGGCGTGTCGCGGATCACCGTCGATCTGGACGAATATCGCGACCGTCTGCGTGCCAGCCTCGGGCCCGGACGAGAGGTGATGCGGTGGATGACGCATCGCGCGCGCAGGCGCCGGGCGCGCGTGGTGCTGCCCGAAGGACACAACGACACGATCATCCGGGCCGCGGCCCAGATGGTCGAGGAGGGCGTGGCGCACCCGATCCTCATCGGGAGACAGTCGCGGGTCAAGGACAAGGCGTACCAGATGGGGGTGAGCCTCGACGGGGTCGAGGTCGTCTACGCGGCCGATCTGGAAGCCGAGCGTCACGCATACGCGGACGACCTCTTCGAGGCGCGGGGCCGGAAGGGTCTGACGCTGGCGGAGGCGCGCTGGAACCTGTACAAGCCGATCTACTTCGCTTCGTCCATGGTGAATGCGGGCCAGGCGGACGCGCTGGTCGCGGGCATCGAAGCCAACTACGCCGAGATCATCCGGCCCGCGCTGCAGGTCATCGGCGTGGCGCCCGGCATCCACCGGGTCGCGGGCCTCTACATGCTCGCGTTCCCGAACCGCGAGCTGCTCTTCCTGGCCGACACGACCGTGAACATCGATCCGGACGCGGCGACCCTCGCGGAGATCGCGCTCCAGACCGCCTCGTTCGTACGGGAGCTGGGCATCCGTCCCCGGATCGGGATGGTGTCGTTCTCCAACTTCGGCTCGGTGCCGCACGAAGAGTCGACGAAGGTGGCGAAGGCGGTGCAGATGGTACGTGATGCCGACGGCGACCTGGAGATCGACGGAGAGATGCAGGCCGACGTCGCGCTCGACAGCCTGATGCTGAAGAAGACGTTCCCGTTCAGCCATCTCAAGGACGCGGCGAACGTCCTCGTCTTCTCGCGCCTCTCGGCTGCGAATGCAGCGTATAAACTCCTCTACAAGGTAGGAAGCGCGGACGCGATCGGTCCGGTGCTGCTGGGTATGGGCAAGCCCGTTCACATCCTCCAGAGGGGGTGCTCCGTGCAGGATGTGCTCAATCTGGCAACGATCGCCGCGGTGGACTGGCAGGCACGAACCAAACACATTTAGCCTCGTCGAACGGATTTCCTCAACGAGGCTTCTCCCTCCAGGACGCTGCGGTCGGCCCCGCGGGGTCGGCAAGCCTCCTGGCTCCATGCGAGCCACGGAAGCGACGCCCAGAGAGGAGAGTCATTCTAATTATGGCTACGCTGATTTCGAACGAGCCCGAAGTCGCCGGCAAACCGGGATCGGGTCGATATGGCCTCGAGAACCACGGTCTCGAGCCGACGAAGGACGTACACTGGAACCTCTACCCCGCGTCGCTCTACGAGGCCTCCCTGGTCCGTGGAGAGACGCGGCTCGCCCACATGGGCGGTCTCGCGACGGTCACCGCTCCGCACACCGGCCGCTCTCCCAAGGACAAGTTCATCGTCCGCGATTCCGTCACGGAAGCGACGGTAGACTGGGGAGAGATCAACCAGCCGATGTTGCCCGAACACTGGAGTCGGCTGCGGGCCGACGTGGTGGCGTATCTCGACGGGCAGGAGCTGTTCGTCAGGGACGCCCGCGCCGGTGCCGACGAGGAGTACGGCATCAACGTGCGCGTCGTCTCCGAGCGCGCGTGGGCGTCGCTCTTCGCATACAACATGTTCCTCCGCCCGGATGCGGAAGAGCTCGAGAGCATGATTCCGGACTTCACCGTCCTCCATGCACCGCTCTTCCAGGCGCGCCCCGACGATCACGGGAGCCGCTCGTCCGCGGTGGTCGCGCTCAACTTCACGGACCGTGAGATCGTCATCGCCGGGACGCGCTACGCGGGCGAGATCAAGAAGGCGATCTTCTCGGTGCTGAACTTCATGCTTCCGGATGCCGGCGTGTTGCCGATGCACTGCTCGGCCAACATCGGCCCGGACGGAGACGTCGCGCTCTTCTTCGGCCTTTCGGGCACGGGCAAGACGACCCTGTCGGCCGATCCCGAGCGTAGCCTCATCGGTGACGACGAGCACGGATGGAGCCACCGGGGCGTCTTCAACTTCGAGGGCGGGTGCTATGCGAAGACGATCCGCCTCTCGCGCGAGGGGGAGCCCGAGATCTACCAGGCGACCCAGATGTTCGGGACGATCCTCGAGAACGTGATCCTCGACGATGTGACCGGTGAGATCGACTTCGACAACGACTCGATCACCGAGAACACGCGCGCCTCGTATCCGCTGGACTACATCCCGAACCACGTGCCCGAGGGTCAGGGGGGCCTGCCAGACAACGTGGTCTTCCTGACGGCCGATGCATTCGGCGTGCTGCCTCCGATCTCGAAGCTCACGCCCGAGCAGGCGATGTACCACTTCCTGTCGGGCTACACGGCCAAGGTGGCCGGAACCGAGCGGGGCATCACCGAGCCCAAGGCGACGTTCAGCGCCTGCTTCGGCGCTCCCTTCCTGCCCCGGCATCCCGGGTCGTACGCGAAGATGCTCGGTGAGAAGCTGCGCGAGACGGGAGCGAGCGTCTGGCTCGTGAACACCGGCTGGAGCGGAGGGGGCTACGGCGTCGGCAGCCGGATGAAGCTGGCCTACACGCGCGCCATGGTGAGCGCCGCGCTCGAAGGGAAGTTGAACGACGTCGAGACCGAGACGGATCCGGTGTTCGGGCTGCACGTGCCGACGGCGGTGCCCGAGGTGCCCAGCGACGTTCTCCATCCCCGGAAGACGTGGGCGGACAAGGACGCGTTCGACGAGGCCGCCGCGAAGCTCGCCGGGATGTTCAAGGACAACTTCGCCCAGTTCGCCGACCAGGTGCCGGACGGGGTGAAGGAAGCCGGGCCGAAGTGAGCGACTGAAGGGGCTGCACCGGCGCGTCGAGGTGGCGTGTCCGGCCCTGTGCTGGAACGACAACGCCTCTGGGGGATTTCAGCTCTCCCGGGGGCGTTGTCGTTTGCGGTGATGGGGGGCGAGGGTGAGAAGGGCGGCGTCCGGTTGTGCGTCAGCGCGGCTCTGTGGTGCCCGACGCACGAGGGTTCTCCGTGACGGGCGCGGTGCCGTTGTCAGTCGGCGCTGAGGGTTGGGTCCCTGGTGCACGAGGGCGCGTGCGTGACGGGCGCCGTGCCGCTGTGTGTCGGCGCGGCGGGTGGTCCCCGACGCACGAAGTCCCATCCAGACATTGACGGATTTGCGGAGGCGGGATGTGGCTCGTCTCGGTTCGGGGCCGTAGGTGCGCGAGGAGCCGTTTGCAGGCATTGTGGCGGCCATGGGGGCCGGTCTTGTCTCTCGGTCTCGTGCGGGTCCGCGTTTGGCCGTCTGAGGTCGGGTCAGGGGCTCCCCAAACCACCTCTTAGATTACGTAAGTGTTGGTCGGACTTACGGATGGAGGTGACGGCGTGGGGTATGGGATGCGGCTGGTGGACGAAGGGTGGGACGTTTCCGCGGAAACGTCTCGGGGGACGGTTGGCGGCTCGGTACAGCTCGGGGCGAGGGTGGGGTGGCGGCGCCGTCCGGTGGTCAGGGAGCCGG
>JBJKRT010000116.1:0-7427 GCA_046704545.1 Longimicrobiales bacterium | reverse complement strand
CCCGGCCCGGCCGCCCCAAGCCCGCCGCCCCCCGCGGCCCCGGCCCCCCACCCCCCCCCCCCGCCCGGGCCCCCCCCCGGGGCCCCCCCCCCCCCCCCCCCCCCCCCCCTCTTCACACGGCTCCCTGGCAAGATCGCGTCGGGAAGCTAAGCTTTGAGGAAACCCGTACAGCCTTGTCCTTTGCGGAGCCCTGTGCCCCATGCTCGGAAAGCTCATCCTGCTGATCGTGGTCCTGCTGGCCGTGGGGGCATCGATTCCCAAGACGCGCGCGATGATGATGGAAGAGGCCAAGCCGTTGGTGAACCGGGTGAAGGCGAAGATCGTCCCGGGTCGTTTGAAGGCGATGGCCGAGGAGCTCGTGTCTCAGGCGCATCGTGGCGAGCCTCTCCCCACGGTTGGGAAAGCCTGGAGCCAGTGGCTGCACTACGAGTACACGGGCGATGCGCAGGATCCCTGGGGGCACCTGTATTACCTGCAGATGGATCGAACGGGCTTCACCGTGGGCTCGATGGGGCCCGACGGGATGAAGGGCGACTCGGACGACATCACCGTGCACCGCAGGACCGAGAAGCCTCGCTGACGGATCGCTGACACGCGGCCGGGGCGCCGATGCCGGAACTCCCGGAGATCTCGCTGTATCTCGAAGGAATGGAGCGGACCATCCTCGGCGACCCGCTCGAGCGCGCGCGGATCGTCTCGCCATCGCTGCTCCGCACGTGGGACCCGCCGCTGTCCGCCGCGGAGGGACACAGGGTCATCGGGCTCCGCCGCCTCGGCAAGCGGATCGTCTGGTCGATGGAGGACGATCTCTTCCTCGTCTTTCACCTCATGATCACCGGGCGATTCCGGTGGACGAAGCGAGGGGCGTCCGTTCCCCGAAAGCGCGCGCACGGCGCGTTCGACTTTCCGGGAGGCACGCTTCTCCTCACCGAGCAGACGACGCAGAAGCGCGCATCGCTGCACGTGGTTCGCGGCGATGATGCGTTGGCCGACCTGGACCCGGGGGGCCTCGAGGTTCTGGACGCCTCGCTCGCGGACTTCCGTGACGCGCTTCTTCGGGAGAACCGAACCCTCAAGCGTGCGCTCACCGACCCCACCGTGTTCAGCGGAATCGGCAACGCCCACTCCGACGAGATTCTCCTCTTTGCGCAGCTTTCTCCGCTCCAGGTCACCCGGAACCTGAGCGACGAGGAGGTGGCGAGGCTGTACGAGGTCACACGTCGATCGCTCCAGGAGTGGATCGAGCGTCTCCGGGCCGAGGTCGGGGACGGCTTCCCGGCCAGAATCACGGCGTTCCATCCGGCCATGGCCGCGCACGGCAAGTACGGCGAGCCGTGCCCGGTGTGTGGCTCGCCCATCCAGCGGATCCGCTATGCGGATCGCGAGACGAATTACTGCCCGACCTGTCAGACCGGAGGAAAGGTCCTGGCCGACCGGGGCCTCAGCCGGCTCCTGGGCGACGACTGGCCGAGGACCCTCGAGGAGCTGGAGGAGCTCAGGCGGCGGTAGGGCGTACCCCGCGTCGCGCTCCGACGCCGCTGCCCGCGACGCCGCGATATCGTCCACCAGTTGACGCACGACGCATCGGAGTGTATATCGTACGATATACTTTACGACGTATTGTACGGGGAGTCGTACGACACGATCATCCGAGAGGTAGAGAGAGGGAGGCGGCGATGATGTTCGGAGCACGGAGGTGCGGCGTGGATTTCGACTGGCTGTTCGACTGGGACGTCGGTGGGGGCCCGTGGAGGCGTGGGCGGCGCGGGCCGCGGCGGGCGTTCTTCCGCCAGGGAGAGGTGCGGCTCGCGCTCCTCTCGCTTCTCGACGACGGTCCCGCGCACGGCTACGAGCTGATGAAGCGTCTCGAGGAGCGATCCGGGGGGATGTACCACGCGAGCGCGGGTACGGTCTATCCGGTACTGCAGCAGCTCGAGGATGAGGGGTTGGTGCGCGGCCAGGAGGAGGAGGGAAAGAAGGTCTTCCATCTCACCGAGGCGGGGCGCGACGAGTTGAAGCTCCACGAGGAGCAGGTGGAGCGGATCTGGAAGCGTGCCGGAGGCTGGAAGGACTGGGGCGTGCACATGGGTCCCGAGACCGCCGAGATCTGGAGCTCGTGGGGGCGGTTGACCAAGGTGGCGTTCAAGACGGCGGCGCGCGCCGATCTCGACGAGGTGGAGAAGGTGCGGGAGATCCTGGATCGGGCGCGGAAGGAGCTGGAAGAGTTGTAGGTCGCGTGAGGACGGGCTCGGGCGCGCGGGGGCGCCTCCCGGGGCCGCTCGCCCTGGTCGGGTGATTCTCGGCTCGGGGGCTCGCTAAACGGCGTGCCGCCGTGGGGGCTTCCTGGGGCTACCTTCGTCCGCTGCGGCGCGCCGTGTTGCCCCGGGAGGCGCCCCCGCGCGCCCGAGCCCCATCACACGAGGGGTTGGGCGAACCACCGGCCCCCTACCTCCAAAGCTCCTCCAACGTGCCCGAGAGGGCCCTCCGCGGCTCGCGCGCAGCCGGGGCGGTCCAGCATGCGGATCGCGAAGGAGTGGCGAGCCGGCGTCCCCCGCCCGGGGACCTCTGCGCGGCGCACCGCGGACGGCAAGCAGGCGCCGAGCGCGAGGACGCGCCGCGCAGCGGAGGCGAGCCCCGAACGAAGAGACGAACGAAACGGCGAGCCGGCCCCGGACGGGGGACGCCGGCTCGCCGCTCCGGAGCGCCCACAAAGCCTACCGGTACATCCAGGACGGATGCGCGCGATCCGCGGCCGGCCCGTGCCGACGCACGTGCCGCCCCATCATCTCGATCAGCTCCGCGTTCGTGAACGGCTGCCACCCATGCGGCTTCATCGGTCGTCCGTACTCGAACGTTCCGGTGTAGTGCGGGTCCTTGGTCTGCCTGAAGAAGGCTTGTAGCCGGTAGACCGCCAGGTTCAGGTAGTACGTATCCATGTCGCCAACGTAGACGTGGATCTTGTCGACGAGATCGGGCCCGATACTCGACCAGTTCTTGGCCAGGTAGGCGCGCAGGTCGAGCCCGTGGTCACGCATGTACGCGACGACGTCCTTGTTGATGTGCCCGGTGTGCTTGTTCCAGATCTGCTCCGGGTATCCATCCTTCCCGACCGGCCCCCACACCGCATCGAACGCATTGAACTGCTGGCCCGAGCGTCCATGGCTGCCCAGCACGGCTTCCATATGGCTGAGCTGGGCCACGGTCGTGTGGGGCTGTCCGTCGGTGCTGCGCATCATGTAGCGCGGCGTCACCCACCAGCCGCTCGCGTTCGGGACGAAGGCGCTCGTGTCCGTGTAGAGGTCGATGAGCTGGAAGTTCCGGAAGTCGACGGGATCGGGGTAGAGCGTCCAGGTGCCTCCGAAGAACTTCGGGTGGAACACCTGGAGCGCGATCGATTCCCACCCTCCCGTCGAGCCACCGGTGAGCATGCGGGCGTACGGCTTCCGGATGATCCGGAAGTGCGACTCGACGTACGGGATCAGCTCGGTCATGACCGCGTCCCCGTACGGGCCGTCGTTCTCGGAGTTCACCACGTAGGAGTCGTCGTAGTACGGGGTCGGGTGCTGGAACGTCACCGCGATCATGCGTGGCAGGCTGTCCGACATCCATTCGTGCGTGAACTGGTAGGATCCCTCGTACGCGGTCATCCGCCGCCTCGCGGCCCGCTGTGCCGGCGACATGGGTCGGGCATTCGGGTTGAAGCCGAACGGGGCCCTGAGGTTGAAGTGTCCCTGATCGTAGATCACCGGATAGTGGAGATCGGGGTGCTGGTCGTAGCCCTTGGGCAGCAGCACCGTGGCCCCGAGGTACATCGGGTGTCCCCAGAACTTCGTCAGCAGCTTGCTCTGGATCTTGATGTGCTTCACCCACTTGGTGTCGGGCGGCATCTGGATCGGGGGGATCACCTCGGAGAGCGCGATCTTCACGTCGTAGCCCGCGGAGGGGTCCAGGTGCACCCGCTTCACGGTGCTCACGAGGTTGCCCGGAGACCGGGCATAGTTCTGCCCCTCCCAGTGATCCATGTGCGCCCAGATGACGTGGCCGTCCGAGCGATGGAATTGCGTGTAGACGTTGACGAGCGCCTGGACGTAGTAGTCGCCGGCCGGCAGGTCCGAAAGCGACTTCAGCGGAAAGCCCTCGGTGCCGCGATCGATCACGGCGGTGGCACCGGGTCGGAGCGCGCTCACGTCGACCCCGAAGAACGGGACACTCCGCGCGTATGAGCCGGCCTCGAAGCGCGGCTCTCGGCGGTCGTTCTTCGAGATGAAGACGAATACTCTGCCGGTGATCGGCTCGGAGTGCAGGGAAGACGGGAACGACACCTCGAACTTCTGCGCTCGGGCCGCCGCGGGAAGTGCGAGGGCCGCGAGCGCCAGGAGCGCCGAGAGGGCGGTGAGCCTGGAAGACCGGGAACGGGCAGGACGGTGCATGACATGCTCCTGATGATCCGGCAGGACCCTTCCTGTCGGGTACGAGACACACGGTCCGCAGGGCTACGCGGAGCCGGTAGAATAGGCCCGGCTCCCGGGAAACGACAGGCGCCGCATGGCCGATACCCACCGGCCCGAGCGGCACCCGGGCTCTTGCGCAACCGATCGGCCGGACGCAGGATGCCCTCCTTCCCGCCCGACAGCCCGGAGGGGGTGCATGTCTCGGAGAGCGTGTGTGCGGCCGCTGGGTTCCTTGTCCGCATGCCAGCGTTCGGGACGCACTCGGTGTCTCACGGCTGTTCGTCGTACCCACTCATCCGTGAACCGCGGTGCGGCCGACCGGCTCGAGCCGATCGGTGTCACGCACCGCTCATCCAAGGGGAGCATATGATGCTTCGCCGACCGACCTGCGGGACGACGTCCCGCGCCCTCGCGGCGGGAGCCGTGGCCGCGGTCCTGCTCGCATTCGCGCCTCCGGTGCGCGCGCAGGGCACCCCGGCCGACTACAAGCGCGCAGAGGACCTGAACGCCCGGTTCGAGGGGCTCGCCGTCGATATCATGGATCCGCCGCAGTGGATCCGTGGGACGGATCGGTTCTACTACAACAAGACCGTGAAGGGCGGGCACGAGTTCGTCCTCGTCGACGCGACCACGAAGGAAAAGAGCCCCGCGTTCGATCACGACCGGCTCGCGCGGACGCTCTCCCAGCTCTGGGACACGACGTACACCGGAATCACCTTGCCCTTCAGGCGTTTCGAGTTCCGGGACGGCCAGCAGACCATTCGCATCTACCACGATGGACACAACTGGGACTGCTCGCTGAGCTCCTACGACTGTCACGATGCGGGTGTGGCACGCTTCAGCCGATACCGTCGGGGCGCGCCGGATCCGGCCCCGTACGTGGTACCGAACGACAATCCGTACGCGGTGCCGTTCGACGCCGACAGCCTCCCGTCTCCCTACGAGGGGCCGTGGGACACGGAGTGGGACGCCGAGGACGCGGCCGTTGCGCAGCAGGCACCGAGGATGCGGAACTCCCGGAACTCGGTGGCATCTCCCGACGGCACGATGGAAGCCTACATCTACAGCTACAACGTGTGGGTGCGGAAGACGGGCGAGAAGGCGGGCAAGCCTCTCAGCTACGACGGCTCCGAGGGCAACTACTATTCGCTCCAGTCGATCGTGTGGGCGCCCAACTCGCAGGAGCTCGTGGCCTACCGCACGAAGCCGGGCTACGACCGGCACATCCACTACGTGGTGTCGAACCCGCCGGATCAGCTCCAGCCGAAGGACTCGGTCTCCCGGCTCTACCGGAAGCCGGGTGACCGTCTGGACGTCCGCGAGCCGGTGCTCTTCAACCTCGAGACCGGAAAGCAGATCGACGTCGACAACGCACTCTTCCCGAACGAATACAGCATCACGCGGCCCGAGTGGTGGAAGGACAGCCGCGCCTTCACGTTCGAGTACAACCAGCGCGGCCACCAGGTCTATCGGGTCATCCAGGTCGACGCCGAGACCGGCGCGGCGCGTGCGCTCGTCACCGAGACGTCCAAGACCTTCATCGACTACCCGCGCGCGAACAGTGGGCTCACCGACACGGGGCACACGTACCGCTTCGACCTTCACGACGGCCAGAAGATGATCTGGATGTCGGAGCGCGACGGGTGGGCCCACCTCTACATGTACGACGACGCCACCGGCAAGGTGGACCACCAGATCACGAAGGGAGACTGGGTGGTGCGCGACGTGGAGTGGGTGGACACGCTCCACGACCAGATCTACTTCGGGGCGGGCGGCGTGAACAAAGGAGAGGATCCGTACTTCCTGCACTACTACCGGATCAACTTCGACGGTTCGGACATGATTCCACTCACGCCCGGCGACGGCTACCACAACGTTGTCTGGTCGCCGGATCACAAGTACTACGTGGACATGTGGTCGCGGGTGGACCTTCCGACGCGCGGGGTGCTTCGTCGCACGAGCGACCAGAGCAAGGTGATGGATCTCGAGGCGGGCGACATCAGCGCGCTCGAGAAGGCAGGCTGGAAGCCCCCGCAGGTGTTCGTGGCGAAGGGCCGCGACGGCAAGACCGACATCTACGGATTGATCTTCAAGCCCACCAACTTCAATCCGCACAAGAAGTACCGCGTCATCGAAAACATTTACGCCGGTCCGCAGGGCTCGTTCGTTCCCAAGACCTTCCGCGTGCTGAACGGGATGCGGAACCTCGCCGAGCTCGGCTTCGTCGTCGTCCAGATCGACGGGATGGGCACCAACAACCGCTCCAAGGCCTTCCACGACGTCATCTGGAAGAACCTGAAGGACGCGGGCTTCAAGGACCGGATCCTGTGGCACGAGGCCGCCGCCAGGAAATTCTCCTGGTACGACATCAAGGGCGGCGTCGGCATCTACGGCACGTCCGCCGGTGGTCAGAACGCGATGGCGGCGCTCCTCTTCCACCCCGACTTCTACACGGTCGGCTACTCGGCCTCCGGCTGCCACGACAACCGGATGGACAAGATCTGGTGGAACGAGCTGTGGATGGGATGGCCGCTGGGGCCCCAATACACGGCGTCGTCCAACGCGGTGAACGCCTACCGGCTCCGGGGCAAGCTGATGCTCGTCTTCGGGGAGCTCGACACGAACGTCGATCCGTCCTCCACCCTCCAGGTGGTGAACGCGCTCATCAAGGACAACAAGATGTTCGACCTGCTCGAGATCCCGAACTCCGACCACACTTCGGGCGGAGCCTACGGGTATGAGAAGCGCGACGACTTCTTCGTGCACAACCTGCTGCACGTCGAGCCGCCGAACCGCAACACGTTCGAGCACCTGACGTCGAACAAGATCACGCACTGAGCGAGGAGTGGGGGGGGCCCGGGGGGCCCCCCCCCCCCCAAACGCCCCCCCCGCCGCCCACCCCCCGCGGGGCCGTGTGTTAAAAAACCCCCCCCAAAACAACCCACCGCACCCCCCAATAAATATTATATAATATTA
>JBJKRT010000115.1:0-14862 GCA_046704545.1 Longimicrobiales bacterium | reverse complement strand
CGCACCGCCAGCGCCTGACGTCGCGCGACTGGCGTCAGGTGATCGAGGTGACCACGCCCGAGCGTCCCGATTCGGTCGTGATCGACCCGGACGCCCAGATCCTCGACGTGAACCGGGCGAACAACGTGCGGCAGCTGCAATGAGCCGGATAGACCTGGCATCCGCCGCGGTCCTGACGGGGCAGACGTACGAGCACCTCTGCTCCGCCCGCGAGGCCGAGGCTCTTGGTGCGCGCGTCCACCGCGAGGTGGTGGCTCCGTTCCTCAGGCTGAAGGAGCGGGCACGGGACGCGGGATTCGACCTGCGGATCCTGTCGGGATTTCGCAGCTTCGAGCGTCAGCTCGCGATCTGGAACGACAAGGTCGCGGGCGAGCGCCCCGTCCTCGACTCGGAGGGGCGCCCCATCGACATCTGGAGCCTCGACGAGCGTGATCTGGTCTTCGCGATCCTCCGCTGGTCCGCGCTCCCGGGCACGTCCCGCCACCACTGGGGCACGGACCTCGACGTCTACGACGAGCGGGCGCGCCCGGAGGGCTACAACGTCGAGCTCCTGCCGGAGGAAGTCGCGGCCGGGGGCATGTTCGGACCGTTGCACGCGTGGCTCGACGAGCGAATCGCGGCGGGACAGTCGGCGGCGTTCTACCGGCCGTACGACGAGGACCGCGGGGGAGTGGCGCCGGAGCGTTGGCATCTGAGCTACGCACCGGTGGCGGCGTTCTGGGCGCGCCGGCTCACGGCCGACACGCTGCACCGGGCCCTTCGCGACACGAACCTGGCGCTCAAGGAGACGGTCTTCCTCCACCTGGAGGAGATCGTCGAGCGGTTCGTCAGGAACACCAACCCGGCCTTCGTGTGAGCTTTCGTCCTCCGGCCGATCGCGGCGCGATCCGATTCGAGCCCGAGAGCTACGGACGCTCGCGGCTGGGCGTGCCGCTCGAGGTGTGGCGGCCCGAAGGGCCGGTGGCGCTGCTCGTGTTCGCGGGCATCCACGGAGACGAGCCGGAGACGACCGGAGTGCTGTCCAAGGCGCTGCGGCACCTCCCCGAGCCACCGGCTCGCTGCGCGGTCGTGCTGGCCGCCAACCCCGACGGGCTGGTGCGCGGCACACGCGGCAACGCCGCGGGCGTGGAGCTGAACCGGAACTTCCCGACGCGGGATTGGAAGACGGATCCGGTGGCGCACCGGGCCACGCTCGACGGGCCGCGTGAAGTCCTGCTCAGTCCCGGAGACGAGCCCGCATCGGAGCCGGAGACACGGGCCTTGATCGCGCTCGTGGAGGAGCTCGCGCCCGGGACCGTCGTGGCCATGCACGCGCCGCTCGGCTGCATCGATGATCCGGCCGCGAGCCCGGTGGGCCGGTGGCTCGCCGAGCGGACCGGTCTCCCGCTGGTGGACGGAGTCGGCTATCCGACGCCCGGCTCGTTCGGGACGTGGGCGGCCGAGCGCGGTCTGACCGTGGTCACCTACGAGTTCCCCCTGGTCACGCCCGACGCGCTCGCGAAGGAGCATGTTCCGGTGGTCGTCGACCTGCTCACCGGGGAGGGGCCGCGTCCATGATCCTCAACATCATCTGGATCGGCTTCTTCCTGGTATCGATGGTCGTGGGGCTGGTGCGCCTGATCTTCTTTCACGACACGCAGGTGTTCACCGCGATGGTGAACAGCACGTTCGACATGGCCAAGCTGGGCTTTACGGTCTCGCTCGGCCTGACCGGCGTGCTCACCCTCTGGCTCGGCCTGATGAAGGTGGGGGAGGAGGGGGGAGCGGTGGAGCTGCTCGCAAGGGTCGTGCGTCCGCTCACACAGCGGATCTTCAAGGGCGTGCCGCCCGACCACCCGGCGCACGGCTCCATCATCATGAACTTCGCCGCGAACGCCCTCGGCCTCGACAACGCCGCCACGCCGCTGGGGCTCAAGGCGATGCAGGAGCTGCAGGAGCTGAATCCCGACCCGGACACGGCGTCGGACGCGCAGATCATGTTCCTGGTGCTCAACACGTCCGGACTCACGCTGATCCCGATCAGCATCATGGTCTACCGCGCGCAGCTCGGCGCGGCGAACCCCTCGGACATCTTCCTGCCGATCCTGCTGACGACGTTCTTCTCCACGATCGTCGGGCTGATCTCCGTGGCCATCGTGCAGCGCATCAACCTGCTCGACCGCGTCGTGCTCTCCTACCTCGTCGCCGTCAGCGCGGTCGTGGGCGGCACGCTCTACTACTTCGCGCGGCTTCCGCAGGACCAGATCCAGACGGTTTCGGGCCTGGTCGCCAACATCCTCCTCTTCGGGGTCATCGTCGGGTTCATCGTCATGGCGATGGTCAAACGCGTGAATGTCTACGAGACGTTCATCGAGGGCGCGAAGGAGGGCTTTCCGGTCGTCATCAAGATCATCCCGTACCTGGTCGCGATCCTGGTGGCCATCGGCGTGTTCCGGGCGAGCGGCGCGATGGACTATCTCGTATCCGCGGTGGGGAAGGGGGTCGGGGCGCTCGGCCTCAACACCGACTGGGTGCCGGCCCTGCCGACCGCGCTGATGAAGCCGCTCAGCGGCAGCGGCGCCCGGGGGATGATGGTCGAGGCGATGAAGCGGTACGGCGCCGACTCGTTCGTCGGGCGCCTGACGTGCGTCTTCCAGGGGGCGACCGACACCACCTTCTACATCATCGCGCTCTACTTCGGGTCGGTCGGTGTGCGGAAGACCCGGTACGCCGTGACCCTGGGCCTGGTCGCGGACCTGGCGGGCGTGGTCGCGGGCATCTTCATCGCGTACCTGTTCTTCCACTGAGGCGGGGCGGCTCCCGGGACCCTCGATGGGACGCCCGGCGCGGCGGCTCGCGTGCCGGGCGTCCCCGCCGTCAGCTGGCTTTGCGCAGCCGGATGTCGCCGTTGACGGTGCGCAGGTCGAGCGTGCGTCCGCCCTGGCCGATCGTCGCCGTGATGTGCCGCGGACGGATCCTGCCCGTCACGGTCAGCGGAAAGTCCGACTGGATCGAGCCGTTCACCGTCCTGGCGTCGATCTTCGTGCTCAGATTGCTCGGGAGCTCGAGCGTGATGCTTCCGTTCACGGTCTCGAGCGACAGGTCGCCGGTCCAGTCCGCGCGGCCCATCGACAGCTCGATGGAGCCGTTCACCGTCTTCGCGTCGGCCTGCCCGGTCGTCGAGATGTGCACGCCGCCCGACACCGTCCGGGCGCTCACATTGCCCGTCATATCCGTCGCATCGACGTTCCCGTTCACCGTGCGGGCGTTCACGTCGGCGGTCAGGCCCCTGGCATCGACGTTGCCGTTCACGGTGCGGCCGGTGAAGCGGAGCCCCTTGGGTACCTTCACGACGAAGTCGACGCTCACATCGTTGTTGTTGGTGGACATGTGGTAGCCCGACCCCGCCGCGCACGCGTTCTGCTTTCTGGAGTGCTCCGGCGTCGGATAGACCGCGCAGATCGTCACGCCGGCGTCGCTCTTCACGACCTCGACGTGAACCGAAGCCGGGTTGCTCTTGCGGGCATGCTTGGTCGCCTCGACCACGATCTGCGAGCCGTCGGCCGGCTCGGCCCTCACGCTTCCGTTGACGCCCCTGATCTCCACGACCTGACCGGCCTGGAGGGTCCCCGTCCAGTGGAAGCTCCCGGCCTGCTGTGCGGAAGCCGGGACCGCCACCGCCGTCGCGAGCATCACCGCCATCCCCATCCTGATCATCTGACTTCCTCCCTCTCTCGCGCGTTGAATCTTGGTCGATCGCATCATTCGGACGCTCGGCCGTTTCGGCCTCACGATCCGTCTTTCGGCCCGCCCGTACGACCGAGAACGACGGGCCCATTGAAGGAATCCAGCTCCACGCGTGCGCTTCCCGAGCCGATCACGAACGTCATGTGCCGGCCGCCCGACGTGGACGTCAGGCGCAGCGGAAAGTCCGTATCGAAGGAGTTGTTGAAGGCGGTCACCTTGATCGTCGCGTCGGGTGGCCGGGACACGAAGATCCTGACCGGCCCGTTGTGCGAGGAAAGGTGGTAATAGCCCGACGGGTGGATCGCTCCGTGGAACGAGACCCCGCCGTTCACGGTGGAAGCCTGCACGTTGTCGCTGTTCACGCCGCTCAACGTGACACCGCCGTTGACGGTCTCCGCGTCGATGTCTCCGGTCACGTTGCGCAGATGGACCGAGCCGCCCACGGTCTCGGCGTGCACGCGAGCCTCGGCGTCCGAGACGTCGATCGTGCCGCCCACGGAGCCGACCTGGACGAGGCCCTTGCCACCGCGCACGTCGATGCGGCCCTCCATCGTCTGCGCCACGACCTCCCCGTCCGCTCCTGCGACGGCGATGTCGGCGGAGCGCGTCTCGATGTGCAGGCCCATCCATCGTGGAACGCTGATGCGGTAGCTGAGCCGGCCGGAGCTGGTGGGCCAACCGGACCCCACCGACACCTCGCCCCCTCCGTAGTGCACGTCGACGGGCCGGTCCGATCCGCTCGCGATGACCCGCACGGAGCTGCGCGTCCACGTGTCCACGTGCACGCTGCCCGCGTTGGTCTCGACCCGGAGCTTCGTTCCGTTGGCCACCGACAGCGTGGTATCCACCTGCTGCGGCAGCACGCCGACCATCAGCGCGAGGCTCGCGGCAAACACTCCGATCATGATCCTCCCCTCCTCCCGTCGTCATTCCTCATGTCGTCGCTCCAGCCATGCGTACGGCCGTCCGGAGCACGTTCAGCTTCTGGAGCATCGTCGAAGTCAGGGAGCGGTTCAGGTAACCGTCCGTGGGGCGCTGGTGGAGCGCCTGGCGGATCTGCACCAGCGCCGAGTCGATCGTGGCCAGGTTCCGGTCCACGACCCGGAGCGTCGCCGGATCGAGCCGGCTCCGCTCCTTCGCCAACGCGGACTGCAGGTCGGCGACGGCCCGGTCCATGTCCTCGTCCGAGGCCTGCCGCTCGGCGGCGAACCGCGCCGAGCCCGTCGCGTCAGACGATGCGGGCGTCGCGGCCTGCGTCGACGACGCCGGCCCCTGTCCACGGCTGAGCAGGAGCGCGCTGCCGCCCCCGAGCAGAGCGACGACCAGGGCGGCGGCCGCGAGCTGAGGGAGCGAGAGCGCGAAGCGCCGGCGCCACACGTGCTCGTGGGTCCGGATCGTGCTCCGGGGCGCTCGCTGCGCCTCACCCTCCGCCGCGATGCGTGCGGCGATGCCCGGCCACAGGTCCCGTGCCGGCGCTACGTCCTCCAGCGCGGCGGCGCGGTTCCGCACGGCCTCGAGCGTTCCGAGCGTCGTGCGGCACGACACACATCCTTCCAGATGCGATTCCAGCGCCGCCCGCTCCGCTCGAGAGAGCTCACCGTCCAGGTATTCCGACAGCCGGTCGGTCCAGCCGTCGCCGATCGTCTTCATGGTCTCCTTCCCGCTCCTGGTACAGGAGTGACTCGCCCCCACCTCACGACAGCCACTTCCTCAACTCCATGCGTGCCCGGTGCAGCTGGGACTTCGACGTCCCGGTAGCCATGCCGAGCATGCTCGCGATCTCCTCGTGCTTGAATCCCTCCACGTCGTGCAGGACGAACACCTGGCGCGCTCCCTCGGGCAGCGTGCCGATCGCCTGCTCGACATCCATCCGCAGCCCCGTCGGCGCGGCGCGAGCCGCACGCCTCGGCAGCTCGTCCAGCACCGGGAAGCGCGCCCGGAGCTTGGCCATCTGCGAGCGCCGAGACAGCGTCAGGTTCACGGCCAGACGGTGCAGCCAGGTCCCGAACGCCGCGTCACCGCGGAACGTGTGCAGCTTCTGCCATGCCCGGACGAACACGTCCTGCGTCACCTCCTCCGCATCCTCCTCACCCACCAGGCGGCGCACCACCGAGTGCACACGCCCCACGTGGCACCTGTACAGCCGCTCGAACGCTGCGGCGTCGCCCGAGGCCGCACGGCGGGCGTCTTCCGCTTCCGCGGTACGCTCGGGTACGGCACCGCCGCCCGGCTGCTCGGGTTCCGCCGAGACGCTCCCGATCGGGGCACCCCGGAATGCTTGTCCGCGCTGCACTCGCTCCGCCGCTCCCCTCGTCACTGTTCGCCCCGATCGGTTGCGTCGACCGTTTTGACAGAGGCGAGGACCGGAAGGTTGGAATGGGTTCAGAATGGTGGTGCGGAGGACCGGGCGCGAGGGGGAAGGACGGGGGCGTCCAACCTGGGAACGGCTCGCCTCCTGGACATGCGAAGGGCCCCACGGCGTGGATGCCGTCGGGCCCGGACGCTCGTGGCGTGGGGGGGTGACGCCGAGCGGGTTCCGCTACGCGGCGGACATCCGGTCGGCCTGCCTGGCCAGTCGCCGCCCGTTGAGAACCTCGAGGCCGACCAGGATGGCCGCCAACACCCCGAACAGCTCGCGCGCGGGCGTACGCCCCATGTAGATGTACGACGCGACGAACGCCGACGAGATGAGGATCGTCAGCGTCGTGATGGGCGCGGCGAACCGGCTGTACTCGCGGAATCCGATGCGCAGCCCCTCCTTCTCGGCCAGCCCGATCGTGGTGACGTTGGCCGAGGCTCCGATGACCGTGGCGTTACCGCCCAGGCACGCCCCGAGCGAGAGCGCCCACCAGAGCACGGACGTGTCGCCCGGCAGCGCCGCCGAGAGCTGATGGATGACCGGGATGCTCACCGCCACATAGGGGATGTTGTCGATGAAGGCGGAGAGCACCGCCGACACCCAGCAGATGAGCAGCGCGGCGAAGAGCAGCGTGGCCTCGTCACCCAGATGGGCGCCGACGCGCACCCTGTGGATCGTCCACGCCATGCCGTCGGCCACCGAGCGGACGAGGCCCGTGTGCACCGCGGCGCCCACGATGATGAAGAGGAAGACGAAGAAGGCGAGCGTGGGCCACTCGATGTCCTTCTCGATGACGGTCAGGATGCCGTGGGTGCGGTCCTCGACCGTCGGCTTCACCCGCTTCAGGTAGAGGAAGTCCTGCACGGCCAGGGCCACCGCGGCGCCGATGATGGCGGGGATCGCCGGCTCCGTGTTGGTGATCGAGTGGGTCAGGAATCCGATCAGGACGCCCACGCAGATCGCGATCATCCACTTGAACAGCTTGGGATCCTTCAGCTCCACCGCTTCCTCGGACATGTCCGTGAGACCGGGCGCGGCGGCGTACTCGTCCCGGTAGTACCAGGCGAGGTACCACTGAAGCACGACCATCATGACCAGGACGGGAGCGGTCAGGTCCTTGAGGAAGGCCACGAAGCTGAGGTGCGCGCCCGAGCCGATCATGATGTTGGGCGGGTCGCCGATCAGCGTGGCCGTGCCGCCGATGTTGGACGCCACCACCATGGGCAGGAGCATCGCGATCGGTGCGAGGCCCATGCGCCGCGACATGCCCATCGCCATCGGCGTGACGAAGATGACCGTCGTCACGTTGTCGAGGAACGCGGACGCGATGCCCGTGAACCAGGACAGGAGCCGGGCGGCCAGCCTCGGCTGTCCCTTGGCCCGCACGACCAGGTGGCCCACCGCCCACTCGAATGCGCCCGTGGCTTTCAGCACCCCCACCACCGTCATCATGCCGGCGAGCAGGAACAGGACGTTCATGTCCAGCGCCTGCTTCGACTGATCGAAGCTGATGAGGTGGAATGGCGTGAAATACGTCACGGCCCAGAGCAGCGCGGCGCTGACCATCGCGACGAGCACGCGGTGGGCGGCCTCGAGCGTCAACAGCGCGAAGAGGGCCAGGATGATCACGCCCACGATGATCTGGGAGGCGGGACCGGTCGTGCTGACCGGGCCCGCAGCGTGCTCCTGCAGCGCAGGCGTGGACGCCAGCGTCAGCGCGCTGGTGGCGAGCGGCATCGAGAGGAAGGCCATAGCGTACGGGTCGGGGGTCGTCGATCTCCGGCGGCGACGCACGGTAGGAGAACGTACGCCGGTGGGCAAGCCCTCGACTGGACGTCAGCCGACCTCTATCAGCGCCGCGATCAATGCCTCCCGGTCTTCCACCTTGAGCTCCGGGCTCACGGGAAGGCTCATGATCTCCCGAACGGCCTCCTCGGTGCGTGGAAGCTCCCACGGTCCGGTGTCCGCGTATGCTTCCTGGAGATGGATCGGAACGGGGTAGTGCACCTTCACGTCGAATCCCCGCGCACGCAGCGTTTCCACGATGCGGTCGCGCTCGGGATGCCGAACGACGTACGCCGACCAGGTGGGCTCCGCCTCGTCGGGGACCTCGACGAGGCGGTACGAACCGCCCAGCGCTTCGCGATAGCGGGCCGCGTGCCCACGGCGGGCTTCGATCCACTCGTCCAGGTGCCGGAGCTTGACCAGGAGCATCGCGGCCAGGAGGGTGTCGAGTCGCGAGTGGGCCGAGACGCGGCTCGTGTGATCGCGGTCGCGAAGCCCGAGGTTTCTCGACAGACGCAGCTCCTCCACGTCTTCCTGATCGTGAACGGCGACGAAGCCCGCGTCGCCGGGGGCCGACAGTGTCTTGAGGGGATGGAGCGAGAAGCACCCGGTCCCGAAGGCGCCTACCGAGCGCCCCCTCCAACGCGAGCCGATCGCCTGGGCGCAGTCTTCGATCACTTCGAGCCCGTGGGCGCCCGCGAAGGCGCCGATCCGGTCCATGTCGCACGGGTGGCCGCCGAGGTGTACGGGCATCACGGCCCGAGTGGCGTCGGTGAGCGCGCTCTCGAGCCCGTCCGGATCCATGAGCATGCGTGCCGGCTCGATGTCCACGAACACGGGCTCCGCTCCCACGAGGCGTACGGCGTGGGCGCTGGCGAAGAAGGTGTGCGACGGCACGAGGACCTCGTCGCCTGGGCCGATTCCGCGCAGCCGCATCGCCAGGGTGAGCGCGTCGGTACCCGATGCGACGCCGACCACCCAGGGAAGCTCGAGCTTCCGGGCCAGCGCCTCCTCGAGCTCGGTCACCTCCGGGCCCAGGATGAACCGGCCGTGGCGCAGCACCCTGCGAACGGCCTCGAGCAGCTCCGCCTCCAGCGGCTCGTGCTGGGCGGCCAGATCGACATAGGGGACGTGGGTCAACGCCACAGCTCCGGGTGGCTCTTCATCCAGCGTACGTTCCGGTACCAGTCGTCCCCTCCGTCCGGGTCGAGCCCGTGCGCATACCGCTCGCGCAGCTCCTGGACCGCGCTCACGACCTCGCGCCGGGGTTCGAAGCCGAGCACCTGCGCCGCCGCGCGACCCGACAGGTGGTAGGACCGGAGGTCGTCGGTCGGCTCCGTGCGGATCTCCAGCGTCGGATCGACCTCGTCGCGGATCATCTCCGCGAGGTCACCCACGGACGCGTTGCTCCGGCACACGTTGAACGCCCTGCCGTTGACCGTTGCGGGGTCGGCGTCGAGCAACGTCCTGTAGAACCGGGTCAGGTCGCGGATGTGTACGTTCGGGCGCATCTGCGTGCCGCCGAAGACGCGGATGTAGCCGAGGCGAAGCGCCTGATCGGTCAGCAGGTTGATCGTGAGGTCGAGGCGGAGTCTCGGGGCGTCGCCGCAGACGGTCGCGGAGCGCACGGACACGCCCACGAACTCGTCCGTGACCAGCTCGTTCAGAACGTCCTCACCCTCGGCCTTGCAGCGGGCGTAGAGGGTGATGGGCTCGAGCGGCAGATCCTCCGTGACGTCGGCGGTTTCCTTGATCCCGTACACGCTCGCGGACGAGGCGTAGAGGAAGCGGCGCACTCCTGCGCGCCGGGCTTCGGTCATGAGCAGGCGCGTCCCTTCCGCGTTGATGCTTCGGGTGACGTCCGGATCGAGCTCGGACGACGGGTCGTTCGAGATCGCGGCGAGGTGGATGACCGCGTCCGCCCCGCGCAGCGCGGAGCGCACGTCCTCGACGCTGCGCACGTCTCCCCGCACGAGCGTCAGGCCGGGATGGTTCGCGACTTTGCTCAGCGGCTCCGGTCCGAACACGAACCGGTCCAGCACCGTCACCGTCCGGCCCTCATCGAGCAGCTCGGGCACGAGCAGCGACCCGATGTAGCCCGCGCCTCCCGTGATCAGGACGGCTCCCGCGCCCGAATCGCTCACGCCGTCGCTCCCATCTCGGACTCGCCTTTCCCCCGGAGTGCACGCATGTTTGCACGATGGCCCACCCGTGCAATGTCATGCGCCCGGCGGGTGCCGTCGAGAGTGGCGGCGATCCCCGTCGGCCGGGGTGCTTCTCTTCTCCAGCGACCTGCCAGCGCTCCGTGACCGATCTCGCTCTTCGCCCTGCCGGTTTTCTCCTCGATCTGGACGGCGTCCTGGTCCGATCGCACGAGCTTCACCTCGCCGCCTACGAGACGGCGTTCGCCGAGCACGGGCTCGAGCTCTCGGACGACGTGCGGGCGCTCGTTCTGCGCGGACGCGGGAGGGCGAGCGTGATCCGCCACACGGGCCTGCCTCCGGACGTGGCCGACTCGCTGTCCCGCCGGAAGGAAGAGGCGTTCAAGGCCGCCGTGCGCGCCGGCCGCCTCGAGCCGATGCCCGGGGCCGAGGACTTCTTGCGCAGGCTTCACGACGCCCGTTGTCCGGCCGTCGTCGTATCGAACAGCTGGACCGCGCGGATGTGTGTCGAGTCCATGGGCTGGGCGTGGGCGCTGCGCGACGTCGTTGGACGAGCGGACGTGTCGGTCGGCAAGCCGGACCCGGAGCCGTTCCGTGTCGGTGCGGAGCGTCTCGGCGTGGCGGCCCACCGGTGCGTCGCCGTGGAGGATTCGGCTCCAGGAGCCGAATCGGCGCGGGCCGCCGGGGCATTCGTGGTCGGCGTGGGTGAGCGTATCGAGCCGGAGAACGTCGATTACCGAGTCGACGAGCTCGCGGAGATTCCTCTCGACCGGTGGCTCGACCGGTCGGAGTGGCGAGCGGCCGGGGAGGCACGGTGAGGTCGCCCGAAGAGAAGATCGTGTCCCGCGACGAGCTGATCGCCATCCGCGAGGAGCTCCGCGGCCACGGCAAGAAGCTCGTGCAGTGCCACGGCTGCTTCGACGTCGTGCACCCGGGCCACATCCGCTACCTCAAGTTCGCCAAGAGCCTGGGAGACGTGCTGCTCGTGTCCGTGAGCGCCGACGACGTGGTCGACAAGGGCTACGACCGTCCGCGGATCCCCGAGCGGCTGCGCATGGAGAACCTCGCGGCGCTCGAGTTCGTCGACCTTGTGAGCTTGAGCGAGGAGTCGTGGGGCGGGCCGATCCTCGAGGAGGTGCGGCCCGACATCTACGTGAAGGGCCGGGAGTACGAGGCGCTCGACGACGCGCGCTTCGCTCGTGAAAAGGCGCTCGTGGAGGGCTATGGAGGGGAGGTCGTCTACGGCTCGGGCGACGTCGTGTTCTCGTCGACGGACCTCATCGAGGCGCGCGGAGAATCGCTCGCGTTTCGCGAAGAGCAGATCGAGGCGTATTGCCGCCGCCACGAGATCGACCTCGGCTCGATGGAGCGCCTCATCGACGGGTTCGGAGGCGCCCGGGTGCTCGTGGTGGGCGATCCGATCCTCGATCGGTACGTCTTCTGCGAGAGCGCGACGGTGGCCCAGGAGAGTCCGATCCTCTCGGTCTCGCCGCTCGAGGAGGAGGACTACGTGGGAGGGGCGGCCGCGATCGCCGCGCAGATGGCGGCGCTCGGTGCCCACGTGACGCTGGCCACCACCAGCTCCGACGACCCGCTCTTCTCGCGGTACTGCGCCATGCTGGAGGAGCGGGGGGTCGACGTACGGGTGGTCCAGACGGACGGGCGCCCGCTCTACCGCAAGATCCGCTACGTCGTGGGCGAGCAGAAGCTCCTCAAGGTGAACGAAGGGCCGCCGATTCCGATCTCCACGCAGGCGGTGGAGCGCATGACCCAGCTGATCGAGCGGGAGCTCGGCGAGCACGACGCGCTGGTCGCGAGCGACTTCGGGTACGGACTGTTCGGCGATCGGCTCACCGCCGCCATCGCCGGCTTGAGCGAGGCGGCCGGCCGGCCGTACTTCGCCGACGTGAGCACCGCGGGCCAGGCCAACCTGCTCAAGTTCTCCCGTCCGCGCCTGGCCACCCCGACGGAGAGCGAGCTGCGCTTCGCGCTGGCCGACATGGAGAGCGGTCTGGTGGTCGTCGCCAAGCGGTATCTCGACCGGAGCGGGGCGGAAGAGGTCGTGGTGACGCTCGGACGGCGGGGAGCGATCTCGTTCGCGCCCACGGAGCCCCCGAGCGGGCGTATGCGCGCGGCGTACCTGCCGGCGCTCGGCCAGATCACCGTCGACGCGGTCGGGGCGGGCGACCTCTTTCTCGCCGGAGCGGTGCTCGCCAATCTGGCCGGGGCGACCACGCCCCAGGGGACCTATCTGGGCTCGGCGCTCGCCACGCTCGGCGTCACCCGGATGGGCAACGTGACCTCGGGGCTTCCCCGCCTGCTCTCCTTCCTGAGGCAGCGCCGAGAGCTGGTGCAATGAGGCGCGGTGGGGCTTCCGGCGGCGGTGGTGTGCTCCTCGCGCTCGGCGCCCTGACGGCGGTCGCGTTCTGGAGCCTGGGCGCCGTCTGGTTCGACGGGTGGTCCCTCGGCCTCGGGAGCACGCTCGCGCCGACCTGGCACCATCTCGTCTTCCTCGTCTTCTTCACGCTCTTCGGCGCGGTGACCGTTGCGTTGCTCGCGCGCGGGCTGGCCCGAACGCTCCCGGACGAGGGGGCGCTCGATCTTCCGTCGGATCGGACGTTTCTCCTGTGGGCGACGGCGCTCGGGCTGGTCATACCGCTGGCGTTGCGCGTCTTCGTGCTGCACGGGGCGGACATCACCGACGACGAGTCGCTGTACCGCTTCTCCGCGACGCTTCTGGCGCACGGCCGGCTGACCGCGCCATCGCACCCCATGCGCCTCTTCTTCGACCACGCGGGCGTGGTCAACGACGGGCGCATGTACACCCAGTACTTCCTCGGATGGCCGGCCTTCCTGGCGGTCGGTGTGATCCTGGGTGTGCCGTCGCTCGTGAACCCTCTGCTCTCCGCGCTGACCGTGCCTGCGCTGTACCTGCTGGTGCGCAGGCTCGCGGGCCGTGGCTGGGCACAGGCGGTCGTGCTCGTCTTCCTGCTCAGCCCGATGCTGCAGCTCCTGGCCGCCACCGAGCTGGCACACACCTCGGAGCTCTTCTGCCTCGCCTGGGCGGCGTGGCTCGCGTTCGAGGCGACCGACCGCCCCGCCGCGCGATGGCCCGCGGCCCTGCTCGCCCTGGCGTTCTCCGCCGCGTTCTTCACCCGGCCGCTGACCGCGCTGGGCATCGGCGGGCCGTTCGTCGCGCTGTGGGTGGTGGGGTGGTGGCGCGGTGGGCGTCCCGCGGGCTCCGCGGCCGCGTTCGTCCTTCCGGCCGCCTTGATGGCGGGCCTTTTCCTGGCCGTGAACCTGCTCCAGACCGGCTCCGCCTGGACGCCCGCGTACCTGGCGTGGCATGCGTACGCCGTACGCGACGGATACCGATTCAGCGGGCTCGACCCGGCGACGCCCCCGCACCCGCCCAACCTCGTGTTCACGGGACTCGTGCCGATGGCGCGCACCTGGCTCATCGGCGTGACGCGCATGAACTTCGCGCTCTTCGGCTGGCCGACCGCGTTCTTCTTCCTCCCCGTGGCTCTGGTGGCTCGCCGCGGTCGCGTTCTCTGGGCGTCGCTCGCGCTCTTCCTCCTGCTCTGCCTCCCGCTGCACGATCCGGGGATCGACACGGTCGGGCCCGTCCACCTCGCCGGTCTGGCGCTACCCGTTCTCCTGCTCACCGGCGTGGGGCTGGCGGCCTGGACGGAGCGGAGGCGGGCGCGCGGAGAGGTCTTCGCCGCCCGGACGCCGCTGGCCGTGCTCGCCGCGCTGCTGCTCTGCGACATCGTGTTGTATGCGCCGGCCCGCCTCGGAACGGTCTCGGAGGTGGCCCGCCTCGCGAGTGCGCCGGCCCGCCTGCTGCACGATCGCGGCGTGCGCGACGCCGTGGTGTTCGCCACGGTCCCGTACGCGAGGGCGTGCGATCCGGGCGTCGCGGTCCCGTCGGTGCCGTTCGTGCGCTGGTGGCCGCTGAACCGGCCGGATTTCGGGGACTCCGTCGTCCAGGCCAACCACCTGAGCGTCGCCCGCGACCGTGAGCTCGTGGCCCGGTATTTTCCCCACCGCACCGGCTGGATCCTCCATTGGGCGCGGGACTGCACGCTGCACCTGATTCCGCTGGCCTCGGCGGACCCGCGGGCGATTCCGAACGGGATCATGATCTTCAGCTCGAAGGGCGTGGTGCGCTACGACGGACAAGACCCTTCGGGCTCCAGCGGCGGCGTGAGCCGATGAGGGCGGGCGCGGACCGATCTTCCGGCTCTTGGCGCGCCTCGTTCGCGCTCGGCGTGGCCGTTTCGCTGCTGTTCCTCTGGCTCACCTTCCGAAAGGTCAACCTCGCGTCCGTCGGGCACGCGCTCGAACGCGTGTCGGTTCCGATCCTCGCGCTGGCCCTGCTGACGCGGGGCGCGGCGTTCTTCGCGCTCGCGCTGCGTACCCGGATGACCACGTCTCCGGCGGGCAAACTGCGTTTCCGTAGCCTGCTCGTCTCGCATCTGATCGGCTACACAGGCAACAACGTGCTGCCCTTGCGACTCGGCGAGCTCCTTCGCATCGACTACCTGTCCCGGGCGGAGGGGCCGTCGCGCTCCTTCCTCCTGGGTACGACCGCGGTGGAGCGCCTCCTGGACGCCCTCGTGCTGCTGGCGCTCTTCGCGCTCACCGTACCCACCGTGGTCGGCGGCAGCCTCCTGGCGGGATCGTACCCGATCTTCGTCGCGATCGCGTTGGCGGCGCTGGGTGCCGCGCTCATGGTGGTGCGCTGGAAGGGTCTTCCCGCGCTGGTCGAGCGCCTGGTGCGGCCGCTGCACGCGGGCCTCGCCGCGCGCCTGGCCGAGGCCCTGG
>JBJKRT010000114.1:0-40473 GCA_046704545.1 Longimicrobiales bacterium | reverse complement strand
GCCTGGAGCGCGTCGCGGGCGTGGGCTCCGCCACCGCATGCCGGGTGCTGTCGGCCCTGGAGCTCGGGCGCCGGGCCGCCGCGGAGACGTCGGGGCGCGAGCCTCCCGTGCGCGGGCCCGCCGACGTCTACCGGCGCCTCGGACCCCGACTGCGCGACCTACCCCAGGAGGAGTTCCACGCCCTCCTGTTGAATACCCGCCACCGGATCGTGCGGGAGGTCGCCGTGACCCGCGGGATCCTGGACGCGTCGCTCATCCACCCGCGCGAGGTCTTCCGTGCCGCCGTGGTCGAGAGCGCGGCGGGCGTGATCCTGGTCCACAACCACCCGTCCGGCGACCCCACGCCCTCGGCCGAGGACCGGGCCGTCACACGGCAGCTCGCGGAGGCCGGGCGAGCGCTGGGGATTCCCGTGTTGGACCACGTCATCGTGGGAGACGCAGGCTACACTTCCCTGGCGCAGGAAGGGGAAACATTTGACTTCAATTCGAAAAAAACGCGTTGACCCTCCATAAGGCGAGGCGTATCTTCGAAAAGTGATCAATGGGCGAAAAGCCCCGTCTCCCTTGCCGAAGGAGCCCCTATGGTTCGCTCGGCCGCGTCCTTTCTGGCCATCCTGATTCTGCCGGGTTTGCTCACTGCCCAGCAGACCAAGCCGACCACGCACAAGGTCGTGAACGGCGACTGCCTGTGGAACCTCGCGGAGCAGTTCTACGGCAACCCGTACCAGTGGCGGAAGATCTGGGACGCGAACAAGGACAGCATCGCCGACCCGAATCTGATCTACCCGGGCCAGATGCTGACCATCCCCGGATCGAACGCCCAGGCCGAGGTGACCGGCGTGAAGGTCGAGTCGAAACCGGCCGGCCAGCCAGCCGAGAAGCCTGCGCGCAAGCCGGCCCCGACGCCGTCGGCCGACGAGATGGCCCATCGGCACACGATCTTCTACAAGGACACCGCCGTCAGCAATCAGCTCTCCATGAAGAGGCTGGCGGATGTGGTGCCTCCCGTCGGTCGAGGAAGGGTGTACGCTGCGCCGTGGCTGCTGCGTGGAGCCCAGGAGCCCGCACACCTCGGGACGCTCGTCGGGCACGCCGGGCCCGCCACGCCGGGGCAGACCTTCATCACCTACGATCTCGTCAAGATCGCCATGACGGGCCGGACGCCCAGCGTCGGTGAGCACTTGCTGGCCTACCACGTGGCTCGGACGATTCCCGAGGTGGGACAGGTCGTCGTGCCCACCGGGCTCGTCAAGGTGACGAGCGTCGAGGGGGGCAAGGTGGTCGGCGTGGTCACCGAGGAGTACGAGCACATGAGCGAGGGCGACTTCGTCGGTCCGGTACCGACGTATACGCTCCGCCCCGGCCAGCACGCCCGCGCGGTCGCCAACGGCCCTCGCGCCATGGTGATGGGCATGGCCGACGAGGCCCAGATGGCCGGTATGGGTGAGGTCGTCTTCCTGGACCTGGGCTCGAACAACGGCGTGCAGCTCGGCGACGAGTTCGAGATCCGTGACTGGGGCGAGGGTGGCCACCTGCTGGAGGGGACGCTCCAGGTCGTGGGCACACAGCCGCAGACTTCCTCCGCGCGCGTGGTCTACTTGAAGGACGACGTCTTCAAGCAGGGCGTGGTGGTCCGTTTGGCCAAGAAGATGGATTAGCGGGCACTAGACTCTGACTCCCCGGGGCATCATTCTTGCGCGGTGCTCCTTGGGACATCGCTCCGTAGACGGCCGGGGCACCTTGCGGGTGCCCCGGCCCTTTTCATGGTAGGTACAGACATGAGTGACGAACGACGAAGGGTCCTGGTGACCGGCGGGGCCGGGTTCATCGCCAGCCACATCGCCGATGCCTATGTGGCGCGAGGTGACCAGGTGTGGGTCGTGGACGACCTCTCTTCGGGCAAGCGCGCAAACGTGCCGGCCGAGGCGGAGTTCGTAGAGATGAACGTCGCCGATCCCGCGCTCCGGGACCTCTTCCGGGAGGTGCGCTTCGACCTGGTGAACCACCATGCCGCCCAGATCGACGTTCGCGTCTCCGTGGAAGACCCCATGCGCGACGCCCGCACGAACGTCCTCGGCTTCCTGAACGTGCTGGAGGGGGCGCGCGAGGTCCGTGCGGGGCGGGTCGTCTTCGTGAGCAGCGGGGGGGTCGTCTACGGGGAGCCCGAGCAGATTCCGACGCCCGAGACGTTCGAGCCCAAGCTGCCGCTGTCGCCGTACGGCGTCACGAAGCTGGTCGGAGAGCTGTATCTCAACTATTACCGCCGTATTCACGGCCTCGAGTGCGTGGCGTTGCGCTACTCCAACGTCTTCGGACCGCGCCAGGATCCCCACGGGGAGGCGGGTGTAGTAGCGATCTTCTCCACCCGCCTGTTGGACGGCGAGCCCCTGACCATCTTCGGTGACGGCGAACAGACCCGGGACTACGTGTTCGTACGCGACGTCGTGTCCGCCAACCTGACGGTCTCGGACCTGGCCCTCGACAGGGCCGGCGGGCTCGATGACTTCGCGTTCAACGTAGGCACCGGCGTCGGCACCAGCGTGGTTCGGCTCGCCGAGGTGATGGAGAAGGTCGCCGGCCGCTCTCCCGGCCGGGAGCATCGTCCCGAGCGTCCAGGCGAGCTCCGTCACAGCACCCTCGATTGCGCCCGCCTGCGCGCGCGTGGCTGGGCGCCGAGCGTCACCCTGGAGGAGGGTCTCCGGGAGACGTACGAATTCATCCGATCTCAGAGGGCGGAGGCCCCTGCATGATTCTGCCCGCACTCCTCGTCCAGTCCTCCAGGGCCCCCACGACCGTTCTGGACATGATCGCGGCCGGAACCCTTCCGACCAAGTTCATCCTGACCGTGCTCGCGGCGTTCTCGCTCGCCTCCTGGTGGCTGATCTTCCACAAGTGGCGCCAGTTCCGCTGGGTTCGCCAGCAGGGCGACCGGTTTCTCGAGCAGATGGAGCGCGCCCAGCGCCTCGAGGACGCCTACAAGGCGATCCTGTCGCTGCCGGAGTCGCCGTACGGCCGGGTCTTCCGCCAGGGCGTGAACTTCTTCACCGAGCTGCGGCCCGGCGCGCTGCGGGAGGGCGGCCAGGCCGAAGGGCTCACGCTGACGCAGCTCGAGGCGCTCCGCATGGTCCTGGAGACCGAGGAGGCCGAGGAGCGCGACGACCTGGCGCAGGGCCTCACCTGGCTCGCGGTCATCGGGTCGGTCTCGCCGCTGCTCGGGCTGCTCGGCACGGTGGTCGGCGTCATGAACACGTTCTTCGGCATCGCCGCCGCCGGCTCCGCCAACCTGGGCGCCGTGGCGCCCGGCGTGGGTGAGGCGCTCATCACGACCGTGGCCGGCCTGTTCGTGGCCATCCCGGCGGTGATCGGGTACAACCACTTCGTGGGGCGCTTGAACCTCGTGAGCGGCGAGCTCGAGGGCTTCTCCAGCGAGTTCATCGGAACGCTGGCCCGGGAGGGACGCGTGTGAACGGATTCGGATCGGGCAGGCGGGGCCGCGCCCGCTCCGACCTGCCGCTCAACGCGGAGATCAACGTCACGAGCCTCGTGGACGTCGCGTTCACGCTCCTGGTCATCTTCATCATCACGGCGCCCGTGCTGCAGGGCGGCGTATCGGTGGCGGTGCCCAAGGCGGAGGTGCAGGCCCTCACCACGGCCGACAACCCGTTCTTCGTGACGGTGAAGCCGGACGGCACGGTCTACATCGAAAAGACCGCCACGACGCCCTCGGGCTTCGAGAAGAGCTTTCCCCAGCTCGCCAAGACCGGACACCTCAAGCAGGTCTACATCCGGGCGGACTCCATGGCCTACTGGGGGCCGGTCCTCAAGGTCATCGCAACGATCGCCAAGGCCGGCGTGAACTTCAGCGTCGTCGGCGAGCCGTACCAGGGCAACGGACCGTCATGAGCCGCAGGCCCCCCCGCCGCGACCCGATGTCGATGGCCGGATCGTTCGCGGTCCACGGCCTCGCGTTCTTCGCGGCGTGGTGGAGCGCCACCAGCAATCCTCCGCCCACGAACTTCGTCACGTACAAGATCGACATCGTGTCGCCGCCACCCGCGGTGCACGCGGCCAAGGAGACCGTGACCAAGAAGAAGCTCGTGGTCGAGCGGCCGAATCCGCAGCCCGAGCCGAAGAAGAAGGCCCCGGCGCCGGTGACCCAGCCGAAGAAGAAGGCCCCGGCCAAGTCGACCGCGAAGAAGTCCACGCCCGAGGCTACGCCCACCGCGAAGGCGGCCAAGAAGAACGAGAAGGCCACGACCACCGAGAAGGTCGCCCCCAAGAAGAAGAGCGCGGAGTCGGGCGAAGGCCTGCGGGTGAAGATGGAGGGGCTGCGCCGCGACTACCCGGCGTACTACGCCGACATCATCCGTCAGATGGCGCGCTGCTTCCGGTGGGACAAGGGCGGAGACTGGTCGACGGTCATCTACTTCGTCATCCAGAAGGACGGGAGCGTCAAGGACATCAAGGTCGTCCAGCCGTCGGGCAATCCCGTCTTCGACATCCAGGCCATGGGCGCTGCCGAGTGCGCGGGGCAGGGGAGGCTCGACTCGCTTCCCAAGGACCTGCCGTTCGACAAGCTTCCCGTGCGTTTCCGTATCAAACCGAGCGGCGGTGTGGGGGGCAATCCTCCCAACGCCGAGGAGGAGCCAGAAAACCGGTGAGGATCCCTTCCGACGTGCGGACGACGGGGACGGTGTGGTGGAAGGGCCTGGCCTTTCTGGCGCTCGTTCTCGCCCTGACCGCGGCTCCGGCAGCCGCCCAGAAGCGCGATTCCCTTCCGGGCGTGACGCTCGGGATGGTCTACGAGTCGGCCTATCAGCCGGCATTGGGCATGAAGCCCTTCACGGGCCGCTTCGGTGGTGCGGGCGTGGCGCCGCAGGTGGAGGCCATCATCGGCCGGGACCTGCGCAACTCCGACCGCTTCCAGGTGCTCGACTCGCTGCCCTCCGGCCTGGTCGGCGGCAGCGTCGACTACTCGCTCTGGGACAAGCTCGGCGCGGTGTGGCTCGTGACCGGCCAGGTCGAGGGCGCCGGCGACGGCTACGTGGTCGTGCTGGAGCTCCACGACGTCGTCTACGGGAAGGTCAAGGAGCGCGGCCAGTTCCAGATCCCGGATCCCTCGTCGGAGGGCTTCCGCATGGCGGTCCACCGGATCTCCGACCAGATCGTGCGCTGGGCCACGGGCGACCCGGGGATGGCCGCGAGCCGCATCGCCTTTACGATGGCGACGTCGGACACGACCCAGGAGGTCTACGTCATCGACTCCGACGGGGAGAACCTCCATCAGGTCACGCACATGGGCAGCTACGCGATGTCTCCGGCCTGGTCCTGGGACGGAACGAAGCTGGCCTTCACGACGCTCAAGCCCGGCGACCGCCACATCTACCAGCTCGATCTGGACAGCAGCAAGATCCAGGAGTTCAACCCGCTGCCGCGCGGACAATACGTGACGCCCGCCTACGCTCCCGACGGCCAGACGCTCGCGTTCGGGGTGCTCGGCAGCGGCAAGGACGGCATCTACAGCTACAACGTGGTGCAGCACTGCTGCCTGAGGCGCATCACCGGAGGCTCGTGGAAGGACCTGTCGCCGACGTTCTCGCCGAACGGGCGCCAGATGGCTTTCAACACCGACCGGTTCGGGCCGGCGATCCCGCAGATCATGATCATGCCCACGAGCGGGGGGGAGGCCGAGACGGTCTCGCCGCTGGCGTACGGTACCGGGGGAGCCTATTCGGCGCCCGACTGGTCGCCCACCGGCGATCTGCTCGCGTTCCACGGACAGATCAACGGAGGCCGCTTCCAGATTCTGGTCGCGGACCTGAAGCACGGCGGCCGGCGCCTGCGCCAGCTCACGTGGGAGGGCGACAACGAGGATCCAACATGGGCCCCGGACGGGCGCCATCTGGCGTTCTGGGGCGAGCGCAGCTGGGGTTTCGGGCTGTTCGTGGTCGACGTGGCCACCGGCAGGATCCGGGTGCTCGTATCGGGGCGGCGGGTGGGAACGCCGGATTGGTCTCCCGCCCTCGGTGCGGGTCGGTGAGCCGGGCAGAACGGTCGATGTGGGCCATTCCCGGGCTTTCTCGGCGTCATGATGGTTACAACCGACACGTTGCGCCGAGGGGGGTTTTGGGATATATGGCAGGAGGCCTTTTCCCGCCGCCGAACGTCATTAGGTTCGTGGCGTCACTGATACGCCAGCGAACCGAGGCTGTGGAAGCACAAACTGTTCGCTCAACCTTGGAGCAGGGATGAGAGTCCGTCGTTTCATCGTACCGGTTCTTGCCGCCACTCTCCTCGTGGTCGCATGCAAGAAGCATGTCCCCCCGCCCCCGGCACCGACCGGCCCGACGGCCGAGCAGCTCGCGAAGCAGCGCGCTGATTCCATCGCCAGGGTGAGGGCGGCGGAGCGGAAGGCCGCCGAGGCCCGCGCGAAGGCCGAAGCCGCCGCCGCCCACGAGAAGGCCGTCGCCGAGGCGAAGGCCACGCTCGAAGAGATGGTCCACTTCGACTTCGACAAGTCGGACATCCGTGACGACGCGGCAGCCATTCTGCGTCGCAAGGTGGCCGTTCTGCGGGCGAGCCCCCAGGTGCAGATCCGCATCGAGGGCTTCGCCGACGAGCGGGGCTCAACGGAGTACAACCTCGCGCTCGGCGAGCGCCGCGCGGAGGCGGTCAAGAACTTCCTGACGGGATACGGGCTGGCCGCTTCGCGGTTCACCACGTTCTCGTACGGTGAGGCGCGGCCGATCGATCCCGCCCACAACGAAGAGGCGTGGGCGAAGAACCGGCGCGATCAGTTCGTGATCACGGCAGGCGCGAACGCGATCAACCCGCCGAATAGCTGACGCGACACCCGAACCGGGTCCCCTCCGGCGCCGCGCGCGCCGGAGGGGACGCGCGCATATGACGATTTGCAGAAATTGGCCCGCGGCGGCCCGAGTCCTGACGATCGCGGCCGCCGTATTGACGATGAGCGGCTGCGCGACCAAGAGGGACGTCCGTGATCTGAACACGGCGATCCACGATCTCGCACTCCGCCAGGACTCGGTCATCCGGGAGCTCCGCGCGCAATCGCGGCTGACGCAGGACACGCTCCGGGGTCAGTCCAATCAGATCGTGGACTTCCGGGGCCAGATCTCCCAGCAGCTCCAGAGCATCTCCGAGAGCCTTTCGCAGATCCAGCAGCTCGTGGGGCAGAACCAGATGACGATCGCCGGCGTCCGGGACCAGCTCGCCAACATGAGGCGAGTGCCCGCTTCGCCGGCCGCGTCGGGCGCCGCGCAGGATACCACGGGCGCTGCCGGCGGCGGTGGTGCAGCCACGACGTCGGCCGGTGCGCTCGGCGCCGAGACGCAGCCCGGGGGCGCCGAAGCGATGTACAACGCGGCCCTCAGCAAGTACCACGAGGGGCTGTTGTCGACGGCGCAGACGGCGTTTCAGGGCTTCCTGGACGCCCACCCGAACCACACGCTCGCGCCGGATGCTCATTTCTGGCTGGGGGACATCTACCAGCAGCAGGGAGACACCACGCGGGCGCTCGCGCAGTTCAAGCTCATCCCGTCGAACTTCCCGACGGCGTCCAAGGCTTCCGACGCCATGTATCGCATCGCGCTCATCGACGTCGCCCGGAAGCACACGAAGGATGCGAAGGCGCTGCTACAGCGGATCATAAACACGTATCCCGGTTCGGATGCGGCGAACCTCGCGCAGGCGGAGCTCGACAAGTTGGGCGGTTGAGGAGCCTGCTCGAGTCATGGAGTGGTGACCCGTGCGCTGTCCACAGTGTGACGCGACAGAGAATCGCGTGGTCGACACGCGGGCCAGCCGGGGGGGACGCGCCGTGCGCCGCCGCCGGGAATGCACGGTGTGCGGCTTCCGCTTCACCACCTACGAGTACGTCGAAGAGCAGCCGATCCAGGTGCTGAAGCGGTCGGGCGCGGTCGAGGACTTCGATCGCAACAAGCTGCTCGCGAGCGTCAAGGTAGCGTGCGCCAAACGCCCCGTGTCGGCCTCGCACATGGAGACCCTGGTGGACGAGATCGAGGACCTCCTGTCGCGCGATGCGGGGCTCGAGATCCCGAGCGAGCGACTCGGCGAGATGGTCATGGAGCGACTCAATCCGCTGGACCGGGTGGCGTTCGTTCGCTACGCCTCCGTGTATCGGAACTTCCAGGACGTGGGTGAGTTCCAGGAGTTCGTCGACGAGATGACGGCGCGTCAGGAACAGGAAGCGCTCCGCCGCAACCAGGTGGAGTTCCCGTTCTGACGATCCGGCCTCCGACACAGCTCTCCCTCCTTTCGACGACCCGCTGACGATGGCCGCTCGGAATCCACGCGCCGAGATGCCGTTCCTCGATCACCTCGAGGAGCTCAGGTGGCGGATCCTCTGGTCGCTTCTCGCGATCGTGATCGGTACGCTCATCGGCCTCGCCCTCTGCTACCGCTTCAACGTCCTGGGCATCCTCCTCGCCCCGGTGCGGCACGCGAGCACGGACCCGAGCCTCAAGCTCGTCTACCTGTCGCCGACCGACCCCTTCTTCGTCACGCTGAAGCTCGCGATCGTGGTCGGCGTGCTATTGGCGTTTCCGATCGTCGTGTATCAGGGCTGGTCGTTCATGGCCCCCGCGCTGGAGCCGCACGAGAAGAAGGCCATCATCCCGTCGCTGTACTTCGGTCTCTTCCTGTTCCTGTGCGGCGTGGTGATGGCCTACTACGCGCTGCCCTTCGCGCTGAGGTTCTTCGACAGCTTCCAGCAGGAGACGCTCGAGGCCAACCTCGAGGTGAGCAACACCCTGGCGTTCATCACGAAGATGCTGTTGGGGTTCGGCTTCCTCTTCGAGCTTCCAATCGTCATCATGATTCTCTCGGCGCTGGGGCTGGTGACGCCGCGGTTCCTGCGCGAGAAGCGTCGGCACGCGATCGTGCTGATCACGGCGGTGGCGGCGGTGGTCACCCCGGGTGATGCCGTTACCTTGACCCTGGCACTGATGTTGCCGCTCATGCTCCTCTACGAGCTGAGCATCTTCCTGTCCGCTCGGATCTACCGGCGCCGTCAGCGGAAATTGGGCGAGACGTTGGAGCCCTCGGGCGAGGCGCCCGCGGGGTCGGTGGCCGTGGACGGGACTCCGACGGGTCCGGAGACCGAGAGCGAGGAGGAAGACGCATGAGGATGGAGGCGAGCGACGAGGCATGAGTCGGGCGCGGACGACGTGGGGGTGGATCGTGCCGGTCGTGCTGGGGACCCTGGCGTTCGGGGGCCGGCCGTTGCGCGCCCAGCAGCGGACGGGAAAGCCCGAGACGGCGCAGCAGCGGGCCGACTCGATCCGGCACCAGGCCGAGCAGCTCCTCGAGCGGCTCGGACGCGCCCCGGGCTCCGACAGCCTCCTCTACCTCCAGGACTCCATCGCCAGGGCCAACCTCAAGAACCGGCGCCCCTCGATGGCCGGCGGCTCGGGGGTCGACTCCACGGCCCTCGAGCTCTCCAAGATGCCCGACTACCGGCTGATCGAGTACGAGGGGGCGAAAGCGTCGTACAACGCCCAGAAGCGTATCCTCAGGCTTTCGGGAAAGGGGGGGCAGAACCCCGCGTCGGTGACGCAGCCGGACGGCCAGGAGATGAAGGCCGATTCGTCGATCATCTACAACGAGAACACCGGGCTGCTTCGGACCTTCGGCGGCCAGACCACGACGCCGCCTCAGGGCAAGGGCGATCCGCTGACGTCGTCCACGCTCATCTTCAACACGAAGAAGGGCTACGGCACGGCGCTGGGCGCCAATACGGTCTACCAGGGGGGGCTGGGCGGCGGCGGGGGGGCGAAGTGGATCGTATCGGGCAACATGCCGTTCGCGTCGGCCGACTCGAACTTCATCGCTCCCGCCGACTTCACCTCGTGCGACCTCACGCCGCCGCACTACCACTTCGAGGCCGGGAAGATCAAGATCATCGCCGGCAAGATCATGGTGGCGCGGCCCGTGAAGCTGTACTTCGCCGACGTGCCGGTCGCCTGGCTCCCCTTCATCGCGCAGAGCCTCTCACGCGGCCGGGCCAGCGGTATCCTGACGCCGCAGTTCAGCATCAACGACATCGTGCGCACCTCGTCGGGCTACCATCGGCGCATCAGCAACATCGGCTACTACTGGGCGATGAGTCAGTACACCGACGCGAGCGTGGCGCTGGACTGGTTCAGCTCCAACTGGCTCTCGCTGACGGGTGATTTCCGCTATAAGGTCACGCGTCAGTTCCTGAACGGTTCGGTGAACGTCCGGCGCTTCTGGCAGGACAACGGCTCCAAGCAGCTTGCGCTCAGCACCAGCAACAACTGGTCGCCGGACGAGCGCACGCGGGTGAACCTGTCGGGCAACTACGCCTCGAGCGCGAACTTCGTACGCCAGAACACGTTCGATCCCCAGGAAGTGACCCGCTCGATCCGGTCCCAGGCCGGCATCAACCGGCGCTTCGACTGGGGAACGCTCTCCCTGTCGGCCAACCGGCAGCAGTACCTCTCCGACAACCGCGTGTCGTGGACGCTCCCGTCGGCGGACCTCAGCCTGTCGACGATCACGCTCTTCAAGTCCGCGCCGAGCGAGGCGCATTTCTGGAACAACATGACCTGGTCGGGCCACGTGAGCGCGACGCGCTCCACGATCGACCGGGTCGCGCCCGACACCTTCTCGGTGTCCCAGGCGAGCACGGCGGAACGTCGGGCTTCGGCGTCGAGCAACCTGAGCATGGGCAACCTCACGCTCAGCCAGAACGTCCAGTTCGACGAGAAGACGCTCGAGGGCGTGCCGAACGCCTACATCGCGCTCGGCCAGAACACGCCGGTGGATTCGCTGCTCAAGGGCGTGCCGACCCGCAACATCAGCGACGCGACGGTCAACTGGACCACGTCGCTGGGGTACCAGCAGAACCTGATCGGGTCGACGACGCTGACGCCGAGCCTCTCGATGTCCGGGCAGATGCTCCGCTCCGACACCTCGAGCGTGTCGGGCGGCTTCGTGTCGGCCCCGACCCGCATGAGCCTGGGCGTCGCGCTCAACACCGACGTGTACGGCTTCTATCCGGGTTTCGGCCCCTACCAGACGATCCGCCACAAGCTGTCGCCGTCGTTCTCGTTCGCCTACAGCCCTCGGGTCACGCCGACCTCGCTCCAGGAACAGGTCTTCCACTCCCAGGGAAGCCGGCCCGCGAAGACGCTCGCGGTGACCTTGCGGCAGACCTTCGAGGCGAAGGGCAAGGCGCCGAAGAAGGACTCCGCGGCGGCGGCCGACACGACCGGAGGCCCCAACGGGGCGCCGACGAGCGTGCCGAAGGCCCCGATCACGACGCTGCTCGCGCTCAGCACGAGCGTGGTCAACTACGACTTCATGCAGGCGAGCTCGGACGGCTTCCCGCTGGCCGGTTTCACCACTACGCAGCTGCAGAACCAGATCTCGTCGGACTTCCTGCGCGGCCTGAACATCTCGGTCACCCACGACCTGTTCAAGGACAAGCGTGACGCCAACGGGAAGCTCCTGAGCCGGACCTTCAGCCCGCACCTGTCGTCGTTGAACCTGTCGTTCTCGCTCGGGTCCCAGTCGTCGATCTTCAAGTGGCTCGGCTTCCTGCATCATGGAAAGGAAGCCTCCGACACGACCCAGGCCTCCGAGCCCACGGGCGACACGACGGAGATCGGGTCGCAGGCGCTCACGAACCAGGCATCCGTGATCCCGACGGGGCGGAGCGAGCGCGGGCCCGTGCTGACGGGTGGGAGCACCGGAGGGTGGCGGGCACAGCTCTCCTACGCCCTGCGTCGTCCACGGGGCGCGACCGCGAGCCAGAAGAGCCAGATGCTGCAGATCTCGCTCAGCATGAAGCCCACGAAGAAGTGGGACATGCGCTGGCGCACGTCGTACGACATCGAGCGGGGCAAGTTCGACGATCACACGATCTCGCTCAGCCGCGACCTGCACCGCTGGCAGGCGAACTTCGACTTCTTCCAGACGGCCACGGGCAACTGGACGTTCCGCTTCGAGGTCTCTCTGATCGACAACCGCGACCTGAAGTTCAACTACAGCCAGAACAGCCTCGACTTCGGGCAGCAGGCCCGTCGCTGACCGATCCGCCGACACCCGGCGCACCGCGTATGTGTGTCTATCCGCCTACGCCGGGGTGTCTCTCCAGGGGGACAGCGCCGCAGCTGCGGATCGCCGCTAGCCCTTGAGGCACAACGCGTCGCGGGCACGGCACAGCCCATGCTCGAAGCGCCTTCGGAACCGGTTGGCGACGATGAGGAGCCCGTGGACGGGCTCCGAGGGAGGAACGATGAGACGTATGGTCCTGGGCGCGGTGGTCGCGCCGCTCGTGCTCGCGGCGTGCCACTCGACCGACCACCTGGTGGGCGTGAACGGGCCCGCCGCGCCCCAGAACGTGAACGCCAGCTACTACGGTGGTGCCGTCACGGTCACGTGGGATCTGGCGCCGGACTGGAACGGGGAGACGTTCCGCATCTACTCCAAGCGCGCCACGGATCGCGACTACATCCTCATCGCCGAGGTCTCGAGCTGTGCCAACGGGTCGTGCGTGTATGAGGATCGCAACGTCGTGGCCGGCCAGACCTACGACTACTACGTGGCCTCGGTCGATCCGGACACCGGCGCGGAGACCTCGAGCGCCAACTCGATCGAGGTGACGGTGCCTCAGCCCGATCCGCCGCCGGTCCCGACGGGTCTGCAGGCGGTGGGCCTCGACGGTGTGACCTACCTGCACTGGTCGGACAACGCCCGCAGCGCCAGCAATTTCTCGTTCTATCGAGTCTACCTCGACGCGCCGGACGGCACGCAGTACCTCCTCGGCAACTCCGACTCGGAGGGCTTCCTGGACGCGCTCGCGACCAACGGGGTGACGTCGTCCTACTACGTGACCGCGGTGGACGACCAGGGCAACGAGAGCGCGGCGAGCGCCGAAGCCTCGGCGACGCCACGCCCCGACTACCACGGAGAGGTGATCTACGCGTATTCGGACCGGCCGAGCCTGTCGGGATTCCGCTTCCAGCAGGACGAGAGCACCGACCCGATCGTGTCGGGCACCTCGCCCGACCGAGACTTCCGACTCGAGATCGACGCGTCCGGATGGTGGCTGGTGCCGTCGTCGCTGAGCGCGGTGTATCCGACCGGCTTCTCCACGAGCGCGCTGCGCTGTGGGGTGGGGGCCGACGCCGACTGTGTCGACCTGCCCGTCGCGCCGACGAGCGGATACACGTCGCAGAGCGTCGCGCTGGCCGGCCAGACCTCCTACGCCCTGCGGGTCACCGGGAGCGACGGAAAGACCCACTACGCGGTTGTGCGGGTGGACATGCTGGGCTACGACCAGAACGGGGACGCGCTCATGGTCTTCGACTGGGCGTATCAGCTCCAGGCCGGCAACCCGAGCCTGGCGCCGGTGGGCACGGTTTCCTTCGCCGGAGGCTGATCCGGCGGGCGGTTCGGAGCCGCGGTTCGTCCGACACGCGCCTATCGCGATGCGGAGCCGGAAAGGCGTATGTTGCCAAGGGGCCTCCGCGAACGGGCCGGTGATGCGCATTGCCCTTGTGCTTCCGGCTCGGGGGGGCAGATTACACCTTCTCCGACCTGTGCATCCCGCTTCTGCGAGCCACCGGGCATCTGCCGGCGGCCGGGAACGGCAACGATGAACGGGGAACGAAGACTCCGGACGACGCCGCATGAGCATCGAATCGCTCAAGGAACAAGCCCGACGCCACGAGCAGAAGGAGGAGTGGCAAAAGGCGCTGGGCCTCTATACGCAGGCCATCGACAAGCTGGCCGAAGAGGACCAGCCGGACATCGGTCTGTACAATCGGGCCGGCGACCTTTGTGTGCGCATCGGCAACGTCGAAGCGGCCGTCGGGCACTACGAGCAGGCGGTCGACCTCTACGTCGAGGCCGAGCTTCCGAACAACGCGATCGCGATCTGTAAGAAGGTCATCCGCAACCTGCCCAACCGGCACTCGATCTACCTGAAGATGGGGCAGATCCGCGCCCAGCAGGGCTTCCTCCCGGACGCGCGCGCCAACTTCCTGACGTATGCCGAGCGGATGCAGCAGGCGGGCGATCTGGACGAGTCGTTCAGGGCGCTGGTCGAGTTCGCCGATCTGGCGCCGGACGACGTGGACGTCCGCCTCGCCGTTGCCGACCAGATGGCCGCCAACGAACGGCAGGACGAGGCGGTGGAGCAACTCTCCGTCGCCTACCGGACGCTCATGCTCTCGGGACAAGCCGAGCAGGCGGCCGAGATCGAGGAGCGCATCCACGGGCTGAACCCCGATGCGGACCTCTCCGCTCCGCCTCCTTCGGCGCGGGACGACGAGATGGTCATCACGGGATCCAGCCTCGCCGACGACGACGCGATCGGTGGCTCGTTCGGCGAGATCTCGTTGGGCGATTCGGACGCGGCCGAGCCGGAGTCGGCCGGGTTGGAGCCCGCCGGACTGGAGCCCGCGGATCCGGGGACCGTCGAATCCGCCGCCGAGGAGGAGCCGGCGATGCCCGAGCCGTCCATGGAGGGCTTCGACATCTCGTACGGCGGAGGATTCGGGGAGCAGGAGCCCGGGGATTCGGACGAGGAAGAGGAGGCCGAGCCGCTTCCGACCTTCGGTCTCGACGACGAGGAAGACGAAAAGGAGGCCGAGCCGCTTCCGACCTTCGGCCTCGACGACGAGGAAGACGAAGAGGAGGCCGAGCCGCTTCCGACCTTCGGCCTCGACGACGAGGAGGACGAGGAGGAAGCGACCCCACTCCCGATGCTCGACATGGGCGCGACGGGAGAAGTCGACGCCGACGAGGAGTCGGGCGGTGCCCGGGAGCGTGCCTTCGAGGAGACCTCGTCCGATGCGGCGGAGGAAGAGCTCACGCTCGACGAGGTCCGGTCCCGGATCGAGAGCCGGCCCGACGACGTCTCCCTGCATCAGCGCATGGTCGAGCTGGCATACCGGCAGGGCGACGAGCGCGCGCTGGCCGAAGCCTATCTCGGGCTTGCGGGCGTGCTGGAGCGGGCCGGACAGACGGCCCGGGCCAACGCCGCCTACCAGCAGGTGCTCGACGTCGACCCCGAGAACGAAGCGGCGCGTGCGGCCCTCGGCCAGACCGGGCAGACCTCACTGCCGGTGCACGAAGTCGCGTCGTCCGAAGACTACGTCGACCTGGGCTCGATGATCCTGGGCGACGAAGGTGAGAAGACCACGCGCTTCGTCGTGGCGTACGAGGAGCCGTCCGGCGACGAGCAGGCCGACTTCGCCAAGATGCTCAGCCAGTTCAAGGAGAAGGTCTCCGAGAACCTCGATGCGGACGATGTGCGGGCGCACCACGACCTCGGCACGGCCTACAAGGAGATGGGGCTGCTGGACGAGGCCATCGGCGAGTTCCAGCAAGCGCTGCGCGCTTCGGCCGATCACCTTCCCACCTACGAGCTTCTCGGACAGACGTTCCTCGAGATGGGCAACGGCGACGCGGCGGTGCGCTCGCTGAAGCGTGCGCTCGAGATACCCTTCGAGGTCGAGGACGAGATGGTGGGTATCTACTACTATCTCGCGAGGGCCTACGAGCTGATCGGAGACAAGGACGCCGCGGTAGAGTATTACGATCAGGTGTTCTCACTCGACATCAATTTCGCCGACGTTACCGAGCGCCTGCGTGCGTTGCGGTAGATCGAGATCCAGAGAGTCCATGGTTCCCCTTCCGCCCCGAGAAACGTGCCTCAGCCGGTTCCCGTGGATCCGCGCGTGACGCAGACGCTTCCTCGAGGAGCGCCGCCGCTGCTCGCGTCGCTCCAGGCTCCTGTCCGCGAAGAGCTCGACGGCGTCGGAGACGAGATCCGACGCATCATCCTGTCCGACCTGGGCACGATCGACGAGGTCAACGAACATCTGCTCTTCATGAAGGGCAAGCTGTTCCGGCCCACGCTTCTGCTGCTCTCCAGCAAGGTGGGTGGGCAGTCGGGCGAGACCGCCGTGACGCTGGCGGCCGTGGTCGAGCTGGTCCATCTCGCCACGCTCGTGCATGACGATGCGGTCGACCATTCGGTGTTGCGCCGAGGACTCCCGACCGTGAACGCCCTCTGGACGCACCAGGTCGCCATCATCATGGGCGACTACCTGTACTCGCGGGGGGTCACGGAGCTCGCGCGCCTGGGCGACGTGGAAGCCCTCGGGGTGCTCGCTCGCGCCGCCAACGAGATGAGCGTGGGTGAGATGCGCCAGCTCACCTCGTACGACGCGCTCGACTTCTCGGAAGACGACTACTACAGGCTGATTGCGGCCAAGACGGCCTCGCTCATGTCGGCCGCGTGCGAGATGGGCGCCCTGGCCGGTGTTGCGAAGCACCGCAAGGAGCTCGCCGCGTTCGGACACGCCCTGGGGATGGCCTTCCAGATCGCGGACGACCTTCTCGACTACACGGGCGACGAGGCCGTGACGGGCAAGCCTTCCGGCCACGACCTGCGCGAGCGCAAGGTGACCCTTCCGCTCGTCGGCGCGCTCCAGCATGCAACCGAGGGCGCCGAGCGCGATATCCGTCGGTTCTTCACGCTCGTGAGCCCCACGGACCAGGAGATCGAGCACATCATCGGCATCGTGGCCGAGCTCGGCGGGTTGGACTACGCGAGAAGCCGTGCCGCCGCCTACGCGGACGAGGCCGACGAGGCCCTGAGCGCGCTGACGGACGATGCCGCGGTGGGCGTTCTCCGGGACGCGGTGTCGTACGCCGTGGGCCGAAGCCGGTGAGGGCGAAATCGTGACTCCGGGGACTGTGAATCGGAACTTCGAGCCGGGTGAGCCAGTATGCTAGTCGACACCCGACGCAGGAGCATCGTCCGGCTCGGCTGGACGCTGGTGTTGGGGCTTTTTCTCGGAGGCCTTCTCACGAAGCTCTCCGCGGTTTTCCTGCCCGACAGCGCAGCCAGGGACTTTCTGACAACGTCGGTTCATGCGTCCTTGGGGCCTCTGTCCATCGATCTGGTTGCGGTGGCGCTGACGCTCGGGCCGATCACGGTCACGCTGAACGTGCTGACGCTGGTCGGCATCGCAATCGTGGCATTCATCGCCAGGTCGTGGATCTGAGTCGGAAACATTAGAATCCGGGCCCCGGCGGGTGCCCCGGAACGGAGGTATGAAGCGATGTTCGGTGGACTCGGTACAGGCGAGATGATTCTCATCTTCCTGGTCGTGCTGTTGCTCTTCGGGGCCAAGCGGCTTCCGGAGATCGGGTCGTCGCTCGGCAAGGGCATCCGCGAGTTCAAGAGCTCGATGAACGAGATTCAGGGCGAGTTCAAGACGATGGACGAGCAGGTACGGCATCAGGTACCCCCCCAATCCGAGACCACGGAGCCGTCGGAGGATGAGGGCGAGCCTCGGAAGTTGAGCGACGGGGCGGCCTGACCGCACGACAGTGATGGAATGAGAAAAGGGGGGGCGCCCGTTCGGGCGCCCCCCCCTTTCGTCGTGTCGACCGGGCCGGGAGCTTGCCGCTGCCCCCGCGACCCGGCTCGATGAGCCCTACGCCCCGGGCATTCCCGGCTGGGGCGCCTCGGGCTTGGCGTTGGTCGTGTCGCCGACCGGATGCAGCACCTTGTCGCGGTTGTCGACGATCGTGGCGGAGGCCCGCAGCGCCTTGATCCACTCCTGCAGCCTCTGCTGCTGCTCGTTGGTGATGTAGGTCTTGCGCTGCTGCGCCTTCTGATCGACCCAGGCCGTCGAGTCCGCGGGGATCCGATTGACGTCCTCGATCACGAAGACGTTGGACTTGGTCGAGATCACGCCGCTGACCTGACCCGGCTCGAGACCGAACGCCGCCCCGATGGCCTTGTTCTCTCGCCCGATGCCGGGCACGTAGTCGTCACGGCTGAACGGTCCCGCGTGCCGCACCTGGAGCTTCATGGCCGAGGCGACCTTCACCAGAGGCTCTCCGGCCGCGACCTTGTCGACGACCTTCTTCGCCTCCGCCTGGGCCAGCGCCATCTTCTTCTGGAAGCGGAGTCTCGACACGATCGTGCTTCGAGCTTCGGCCAGCGGGAGGATGCCCGCGGGAGACCTGCTCTCCAGCTCGAGCTCGTAGAACGCCTGCTTGTTCTCGAACACCTGGCTCACGTCGCCGGGCGAAGCGGTGTTGAACACCCAGTCCGAGCCCTCACCGACCTGTCCGGCGCCCTGAAGGAACGGGAACGTGGAGGTCAGCGTGGCGGTCTCGACGTGCAGGCCGAGGGCCGAGGCTGCTCGGTCGAGCGACATCTTGCCGCCCAGCGTCTCGAGAGAGTCGGCCTCGTTGAGGAGGTTCATCTCGCTCGAATCGGTACGCACGATCGGCACGAGAATGTGGCGAACGTCGGCGCTGTCACGGCCCCAGCGCTTCTCGACCTCCATGACGTGGAAGCCGTAGCCCGTTTCCACCGGGCCGACCACCCTGCCGACCGGCGCAGCGAACATGGCCGAGTCGAACGGACCGACGGCCTGCCCCTTGTGCACCACACCCAGCTCGCCACCGCGCACGGCGGAAGCCGAGTCGGACGATTCCTTCTTGGCCAGCGTCGCGAAGTCCGCGCCGTGCCGGAGCTGCTGCAGGATGTCCTCCGCCTTCTTGCGCGCCGCCGCGGTGTCCGCGGGCGTCGGGGTCTTGGACAGCACCACCGCCTTGATGCTCGCCTTGGCCGGCACCTTGAAGCTGTCCTGGTGCGCCTGGTAGTACGCCTGGATCTCGGCGTCGGACACGGGCACCGAGTCGTCCGGATAGCGCGTGGCCGGGTCGAAGGGCACGTAGCGGATCTCCACCTGCTCGTGCTGGTCCTTCCAGCTGTTCCAGAGCTGGGCGTCGGACGGGAAGATGCCCGACGAGACCTGGCGGAGGAGCTTGCCGCGCGGAATCACGTCGCGGTAATAGGACTCCAGAAGGAGGAGCTGGTCCTGCGGCGCCTCGGAGAGCGCGGTCTGCCAGGCCTTCAGGTCGAAGTGACCCGAGCTGTCCGTGAACTGCTGGCGGAGGTCGGGTGGCGGTTCGTACTTGGCCGCCTGCTCGATCTCCTGGTTGGTCACCGTGATACCGCGGCGCTTCAGCTCCTGATGGATCAGGACCTGGTTGACTTCCTGATTGAACGCGGCGTCTTCGAGCTGCTTGTTCTGCTCGTCCGTGATCGGCGACTCCTGGGACTTCTGCGCCTGGTTGTACAGGTTACGGTACGTCGACATGTAGTCGTTGTACGTTATCGGCGTCCCGTTGACCTTGCCGATCTCGCCACGGGAGCCCGAGCTCCTGCCCGTGACGTCCATGCCCCACTGGAATACCATGAGAGCCACGAAGGCCGCAGCCGTGAACAGCATGATCGGCTTGGTGGCTTCCCGCATTTGACGCATCATAGACCGGCGTCTCCCGCGACCTCTACCAGGTTCATAACGCTGATGAGCTGATGATAAGACCAGGTAGTCTAACGGCTTACCCGGCTGCTCTCAACTTGATATCCGGATCTTCCGGCGAATGTTTCGTGCACTCGCCCTCGGGAGCCTCGTTGACACTTTTTCTCGCCGGTCCCTATCTTCGGAGCCGACCTTCCCCAACCCCCTGAATCCCGGAGCCGTCAGGTGATCGAATCCCTCGAACGGGAGATCCGGGATCTCCGCTCCCTGTTCTGGTCCGAACGCGACCCGGACGGTCGGGGATTCGCGCCTCTGGCCGACGCGTACCGGCGTGCCGGCGACTTTCGCCAGGCCCTCGAGCTGGTGAACGACGGACTGGATCGACTGCCCACGTTCGCGACCGGACACGTCGTTTCCGCGTCGGTGCACTTCGAGGCGGGCCTCGTCGAGGAGGCACAGCTGGCTGCCTCCCGCGCGCTGGAGCTCGACTCCGAGAACGTCCGGGCGCTACGCACGCTGGCGGATGCGCTGACGGCCCAGGGCGACGAGGCCGGCGCCTCCGAGGCGCGCGCGCGTCTGCATACGCTGGAGCCCCCGGAAGACGAGGCCGCCGTCGAGCCGGCCGAGGAATCGGCGCCCGTCGCGGAACCGGAGGTCGTGACCGAGACCGTCGAGGAGGCGGAGGAGGAGGCCCCGGCGCTGGATATCGGCGCGCTCGCGCCGGAGGAGCCGGAGGCCGCCGCGCTGGAAGAGGAAGAGGCGCCGGCGCTGGATATCGGCGCGCTCGCGCCGGAAGAGCCGGAGGCCGTCGCGCTCGAACAGGAAGGGGCGCCGGCGCTCGACATCGGCGCGCTCGCGCCGGAAGAGCCGGAGGTCGCCGAGGAGGAAGAAGAGGTGGCGGCGCTGGACGTCGGTGCGCTCGCGCCGGAGGAGCCGGAGGCGGCCGCGGAGGAGGAAGAGGCCCCGGTGATGGACATCGGCGCCCTCGCCCCCGACGAGCCCGCAGAGCCGTGGGAGGCCGAACCGGAGCCGGAGGCGGCCGAGCCGCCCATCTACACCCGGACGATGGCCGAGCTCTACGTACGTCAGGGGCTGGTGGAGCAGGCGATGGACGTCTACCGCCACCTCCTCGAGAGCCGCCCGGACGATGCGGAGCTCCAGGCGCGCCTCGCCGAGCTCGAAGCCGCGGGCGCCGAGGAGAGCGCGGAAGGGGATCTCGAAGAGAGCGAGATCCACGCGCGCCATCTGGCGTCCGCCGGGGAGCGCGGCCCGAAGGTCGAGACGCCGTTCGCGTGGACCGAGCAGGAGGCGCCCGACGCCGGCGCCGAGGCACCGCCGATCTCGGAGTATTTCCGCCGCATGCTGGACTGGACCCCGGGCGAGGACGGCGAATGAGGATCGCCGTGATCCACGGCCCGAACCTCCGTTTGCTCGGCCGCAGGGAGCCGGAGGTGTACGGGACCCGGACGCTCGACGATATCAACGGCTCGCTCGAGGCGCTCGCGGGCGAGCTCGGCGTCGAGATCGAGTTCTTCCAGTCCAACCACGAGGGAGAGATTCTGGACTTCGTGGACGAGGCCTCGACTCGTGTGAACGGCTATCTCGTGAACCCCGGGGCGTTCACGCACACGTCGGTCGCGCTGAGGGACGCGCTCACCGGTGTGGATCGGCCTTTCGTGGAGGTTCACCTCTCCAATACGGCGGGTCGGGAGCCCTTCCGACGCCATTCCTATCTGTCCGACGTGGCGGCAGGCGTGGTTTTTGGATTCGGGCCCGACAGCTATCTTCTAGGGCTCCGGGGCCTGGTGGCCCTTCTCGGAGAGACCCTGTAAGACCCAAAACTCGACGGAGTTGCATGGCGAGCACAGCGGATTTCCGCAATGGCATGGTGTTGAACATCGAGGGCGAGCTCTGGGCGATCGCGTACTTCCAGCACGTGAAGCCGGGCAAAGGAGGCGCCTTCGTTCGCACCAAGCTCAAGAACGTCCTGACCGGGGCGGTGGTCGAAAAGACCTACCGTGCCGGGGAGAAGGTCACCGACGTCCGTCTCGAGCGACGTCCCGTGAACTACAGCTACACGGATGGCCAGCTCTACTACTTCATGGACGCGAACACCTTCGAAATGATCCCGATCTCGGGGGACCTGATCGGCGAGGACCAGCTCAAGTACCTCAAGGAGAACATGGAGTGCGAGGGGCTGGTCCACGACGACAAGGTGATCAGCGTGGAGCTCCCGTTCTTCGTGGAGCTCGAGGTGGTCGACACCGAGCCCGGCGTGCGCGGCGACACGGCGCAGGGCGGCACGAAGCCGGCCAAGCTGGAGACCGGTGCCATCGTTCAGGTGCCTCTCTTCGTCGAAGAGGGCGACATCCTGAAGGTGGATCGGCGCGAGGACAAATACCTCTCTCGGGTGTGACGTCATGATCGATCTCGAGTTTCTAGAACGGCTCATCCAGGCGCTCGACGAGAGCGGACTCGATTCTCTGGAGATCGAGCGCGGTGCCACGCGCATCCGCCTTTCCAGAACGCCTCCTGCGGCTCCGGTGCTCATGGATCGGGCGGCCGATCCCGCGCCCGTGGCGGCGGCTCCGGCGCAGGCTTCGGCTCCGCCGGCCGCGTCCGGTTCCTCCGAGCCGGCCGAGGCGGGGGGCGGTGCGGCGTCCAACCTGCTCGAGATCACGTCTCCGATGGTCGGGACGTTCTATCGGTCTCCCGCTCCCGACGCTCCGGCGTACAAGGAGAAGGGGCAGAACGTCGCGAAGGGTGACGTCGTCTGCATCATCGAGGCGATGAAGCTCATGAACGAGCTGGAGAGCGAGGTGGAAGGCCGGATCGTCGAGGTGTGCGTGGAGAACGCCCAGCCCGTGGAATACGGGCAGGTGCTCTTCCGCGTCGAGCCCGCCTGAGCCTCGCTGGTCGAAAGGTCCCGAATCCCCGGCGAGCGCCGAAGCGTCGCATTGGACGGCCCCTGGGGGCCATGGGCGCGCCCGAGCTCCGATGGGGAGCCGGGCGCGCTCCCACGATGGAGGGAGATCGTTGTTCGAAAAGGTTCTGATCGCGAATCGGGGTGAGATCGCGCTACGCGTGATCCGGGCATGTCAGGAGCTCGGCATCCGCACGGTGGCGGTCTATTCGGAAGCCGATCGCGAGTCGCTTCACGTGCGCTTCGCGGACGAGGACGTCTGTATCGGCGCCGCCCCGGCGTCGGAGAGCTATCTCAACATCCCGAGGCTCATCGCCGCCGCGGAAGTGACCGGCGCGGAAGCGATTCACCCCGGGTACGGGTTCCTGGCGGAGAACGCCGAGTTCAGCGAGATCTGCACGCGCTCGGACCTCGTCTTCATCGGTCCCACGCCCGAGCAGATCCGCGCGATGGGCGACAAGGCCACGGCGCGCCGGACGATGATGAAGGTCGGCGTTCCGACCGTGCCGGGGTCCGAGGGCATCATCTCGGATCCGGACGAGGCCATCGAGGTCGCCGAGGAGATCGGCTTCCCGATCATGATCAAGGCGTCGGCGGGCGGCGGCGGGAAGGGGATGCGGGTCGCGCACGAGCCCGACTCGTTCCTCAAGCTGCTCAACGCGGCCCAGGTCGAGGCGAAGGCGGCGTTCGGCGATCCGGGGGTCTACCTCGAGCGGTGCGTGATCCGGCCCCGCCATGTCGAGTTCCAGATCTTCGGCGACATGCATGGGCGCATCATCCACCTGGGTGAGCGCGACTGCTCGATCCAGCGGCGGCACCAGAAGCTCGTGGAAGAGGCGCCTTCTCCGGCGCTCACGCCGGCGCTGCGGGCGGAGATGGGTGCGGCTGCCGTCAAGGCCGCGGCGGCCATCGACTACGTGGGCGCCGGAACCGTGGAGTTCCTGCTCGACCGCGACGGCTCCTCGTTCTACTTCATGGAGATGAACACCCGCATCCAGGTCGAGCATCCGGTCACCGAGACGACGACCGGCTACGACCTGGTGAAGGAGCAGATCCGCGTGGCGGCCGGCGAGCCGTTGAGCATTCCCGAGGGCGAGGTCCAGCACCGTGGCCACGCCATCGAGTTCCGCATCAACGCCGAAGATCCGGACCGCAACTTCGCTCCGGGACCCGGGACCGTGCACACCTTCCATCCTCCGGGAGGCCCCGGTGTCCGGCTGGATACCCACGTCTATGCGGGGTACCGGGTGCCTCCGAACTACGACTCGCTGCTGGCCAAGCTCATCGTGAGCGGCGCCGACCGCGAGGAAGCGATCGTCCGGGCACAACATGTGCTGGACCAATTCGTGATCGAAGGCGTGCCGACGACGATTCCGTTCCTGAGGCGGATCGTGCGTGACGAGCACTTCATGAGCGGCGACGTGGACACCGGGTTCGTGGCGCGACTGATGTCCGAGGAGGACGAGACGGCGTGATCGTCGACGTCAACTTCACGCAGCGGGAGACCGATCCCGCCGCGGTGCAGGAGGCGACCGCGGTGGTCATCGACGTCGTGCGTGCCACCACCACCATCGTGGAGGCTCTGGCCAACGGAGCCCGCGCGATCTTTCCCACCACCTCCATCGAGGAGGCGGTCAAGCTCGCTTCGTCGCTCGGGCGCGACGACACGCTTCTGTGCGGTGAGCGAAAAGGGATCAAGATCGAGGGCTTCGAGCTCGGCAACTCGCCCACGGAGTTCGCGCCGGAGCGGGTGAAGGACAAGCGCCTGGTGATGAGCACGACCAACGGCACGGGTGCCTTCACCACGGTCCAGGAGGCCACGCGCATCCTGGCGTGCGCGTTCACCAACCTGGGTGCCGTGGCCCGCGAGGTCGCGGGAGACGACCGCGTCGTGGTGCAGTGTGCGGGCCGCCAGGACCGCTTCTCGCTGGACGACGCGGTGTGCGCGGGGCACCTGGTGCGGCGCATTCTCGTAGAAGGTGGTGGGGACGCCACGCTCAACGACGCGGCTCGCGCCGCCCTCACGCTGGCCGAGGGCATCGAGCCGGACCGTGCGTTCCTCGCCGAGACGGCAGCCGGGCGCGCCCTCGTCGCCATCGACCTGGGCGCCGACCTGGAGGTGTGCGCGCAGGTGGACCGGCACGCCATCGTTCCGGAGATGCACGACCAGGCGCTCATGGTCTCGAGGTAACCGCATGGTGAACGCACGATGAGCAAGGAGCAGAAGCTCGAGGTGCTCGCACTGGGGCTCTTCGCCCTGGCGCTCTTCCTCGTGCTCTCGCTCGTGCCCGTCTCCGTGCTGGGTGCCCGGGGGGCGCGGTGGTTTCCCTCCGGCAACACGATCGGCACGGTGGGGGCGACCGTGGGCGCGCTGCTCGGCGCGTTCGTCGGGGGCCTGCGCTACCTGGTTCCTTCGCTGTTCGTGCTGGCCGGGCTACGGGTGGGGGGGTGGCTTCCGACCCGCTGGTTCGTCCGCCTGACCGGGCTCAACGTCGGCCTGCTCGTGCTGCTGCCGGTCGGCGTCGCGGTGCTGGCACCGGCGCATCCCGCCGCCTCCGGATGGCTGGGTGCGTGGATCGCCGCGCCGATGGTGACCGCCATCGGCTGGCTCGGCGTGCTCCTCCTCGACTTCGTGGCCCTGGTCGGGCTCTCTGTGGTCACGCTCGGCTGGAACCCGCTTCGCTCGGTGGGACGCGGGGTGGCGGTGGGCGGTGGGCTCGCCGGTCGCGCGGTCCGCGCCGCTGCGGCCAAGCAGCGTGCCCGTTCGCAGGCCCGGCAGCCCAAGGCGCTCGCCGCCGTAGCGGCGGGAGACGTCGCGGTCGCGGAGCTCGAAGCGGACGACGCACAGGCCGACGACTCGCTCGAGGATGCCGCGCCGGAGGACGAGGAGGCCGAGGAGGAGCACCCCAAGCGCAAGCGGCGCAAGAAGAAGAGCAAGCGCGCGGAGCCCGCGGCCGAGGAGCCCGAGCCCCCCGACGTGCTCGAGCTGGGCAAGGTCGAGGAGTGGATCCCTCCGATCGACCTGCTCTCGGCTCCGGACGAGGGCGACCGGGCCGGCATGGAGCGCGAGCTCGACGACCTGGGACGCGTCCTGGTCGAGAAGCTCGCGACGTTCAACGTCCAGAGCGAGCTGGGCGGGCGCACCACCGGCCCGATGGTCACACAGTTCGAGATCGTTCCCGCTCCGGGCGTGAAGGTGAACCGGATCGCCAACCTGGACGCGGACCTGGCGCTGGCGATGAAGGCGCAGAGCATCCGCATCGTGGCGCCCATCCCCGGCAAGGGGGCGGTGGGCGTCGAGATCCCCAACCCCCAGCCCGAGATCGTGGGGCTGCGCGACGTCATGGAGTCGCCGGCCTTCCGCAGCGCGCGCGGCGATCTGCCGCTCGCGCTCGGGAAGGACCTGGCCGGGCGGCCCTACATCACGAACCTCGCCCGCGCTCCGCATCTGCTCATCGCGGGCGCGACCGGGTCCGGAAAGTCGGTCTGCCTGAACACGATCGTGACGAGCCTCGTGTACCGGCACACGCCGGAGACGCTCCGGCTGCTGATGATCGACCCGAAGATGGTGGAGCTGTCGGTGTACGGGCATCTCCCCCATCTGCGCCACCCGGTGGTGACGGATCCGCGCGACGCGGCCGTTGTGCTGAACTGGGCGGTGATGGAGATGGAGCGCCGCTACGGCTTCCTGAAGGCCAATCACGTGCGCTCGATCGCGGAGCTGAACCAGAAGATCCGCTCGGGCCAGGTCGTCAAGCGGGTGGAGCCGTCGGGCCCCGAGGGCGACGAGGACCGCTGGATCTACACCGACGGTGTGCTCCCCTTCATCGTGGTCGTCGTCGACGAGCTCGCCGACTTGATGATGACCGTGCAAAGCGAGGTGGAGAAGCCGCTCACCCAGCTCGCGCAGAAGGCGCGCGCGATCGGCATCCACCTCATCGTGGCGACGCAGCGCCCGTCGGTGAACGTCATCACGGGGCTCATCAAGGCGAACTTCCCCACGCGGATCGCCTTCCGTGTCGCGTCGAAGACCGACTCCCGCACCATCCTGGACCAGAACGGTGCGGACGCGCTCCTGGGCAACGGCGACATGCTCTATCTGCCTCCGGGCGAGAGCGAGCCGGTGCGGATCCAGGGGGCGTTCCTGCCGACCAACGACACCGAGCGGCTGATGGGGTGGTACCGCGACGTGCGCGAGCGCCTCGAGGCCGAAGGCAAGCTGGCGGAGGCCGCCTCCGTGAGCGAGCCCGACATTCTGGAGGAGGTGCGAAGCCACGAGCTGGACGCCGCCGCCGCCGCCGTCGAGGAGATCTCCGGCGAGTGGGACGAGCTCTTCCGCGCCGCGGCCGAGGTGTGCATCCAGAACCAGGGGGGCTCCACCTCGCTCCTGCAGCGACGGCTCAAGATCGGCTACGGCCGTGCCGCGCGCATCGTCGATCAGCTCGAGGACGCGGGCGTGCTCGGCCCCCAGGACGGCTCGAAGGCCCGCGAGGTCCTCATGGGCATGGGCGAGCTCGACGCGATGCTCGGACCCGGAGCCGGCGGAGGAGGATCGGGATGAGCCGGCGGCTGCTCCTGGCCGCCGGGGCCCTGTGCCTCGCGGCCTCGCTTCGGCCCGGTCCTCTGGTCGGCCAGCAGAGCCGAGCGCTGAGGATCCTCTCGGCGGCCGCCGACCGCTACGCCGGGGTGAAGTCGCTGTGCGCCGACTTCGAGCAGCACCTCCAGGTGCCGGTGCTCAAGGAGGACCGGACCGGGCGGGGGCGCCTGTGCCAGGCCCAGCCGAACCTGTTCGCGATGCGCTTCACCGATCCGAAGGGCGACGCCATCGTCGCCGACGGCAAGTCGGTCTGGATCTACTATCCGAGCTCGGATCCGAAGCAGGTCATCCAGATGCCGATGTCTCCGTCGGATCAGGGCTACGACTTCCACCGGGAGTTCCTCGACCATCCCGCCGAGAAGTACACGGCGTCCTGGGTCGGGACGGATACGGTGGCGGGCTACACCTGCGACCATCTGCACCTGGTTCCGAAGCAGAACGTGTCCTACCGGAGCGCAGATGTCTGGATCGACACCCGGACGCCCGTGCTCCGGCGGATCCGGGTCGACGACAAGAACGGCTCGACGCGCACGGTCACGCTCCTGCACGTGCGCCGGAACCTGAAGATCGAGCCCTCGTGGTTCACGTTTACGCCGCCCAAGGGCGCCGAGGTCATTCGCCGATGAAGGTCCGCGACCTCCCCGTCTTCCCGCTCTCGCCGGAGCCCGTGCGTGCGGACGTGCCCGCGGACGTGACGGCGGTGCGGTTCCATCCTGAGCCGGCCGGCGGCCCGGACGGGCCCCGGATCGCGCTGGTGACGCTCGGGTGCGACAAGAACACGGTGGACTCCGAGCACATGATGGCGGCACTGGTCGGCCACGGAGCGCGCGTCTCCGCCGAGGTGGACGATGCCGACGTGGTCATCGTCAACACGTGCGGGTTCATCCAGGAGGCCAAGGAGCAGTCGATCGAGACGATCCTCGAGGCCTGTCAGCTCAAGGGCGAAGGACGTCTCAAGGCCGTGGTCGCCGTGGGGTGCATGGTCCAGCGCTACGGCGCCGAGCTGCGCGCGGAGATTCCCGAGGTCGATCTCTTCATGGGGCTCACGGAGCTCGGAGGGCTCGTGCCGGAGCTTCGCTCGCGCGGCCTCCTGCCCGAGGAGTCCGAGAGCGCGCCGGTCATGGAGCGGCCGCTGAGGATCCTCTCGACCGAGACGCCGCACACGTCCTACCTGAAGGTGAGCGAGGGGTGCGACCACACGTGCGCGTTCTGCGCGATCCCGCTGATGCGCGGCCTGCACCGGTCTCATCCGCTGGACGATCTGGTGCGTGAGGCCGCCGCGCTGGGCGCCCAGGGCGTGAAGGAGATCAACATCGTTTCGCAGGACACCACGTGGTACGGGCGCGATCTGCGCCGGGGACCGCTCGGTCGCGAGGCCCCCCTGCTCCCCGACCTGTTGCGCGCGCTGCTGGCCGGGACCGACGTGCCGTGGTATCGGCTCTTCTACATGTACCCGTCGGGCATCACCCGCGAGCTGGTGGATCTGCTCGCGTCCGAGCCCCGCATGCTCCCGTACCTGGACATGCCGATCCAGCACGGCAGCGACCGGATCCTCGAGCTCATGCGCCGCCCCGAGCGCCGCGCCACGATTCGCGAGCGCGTCGCCTGGCTGCGCGACGCCGTGCCCGACCTCACGTTGCGCACGACGGTGATCCTCGGCTTTCCCGGAGAGAGCGACGAGGACTTCCGGGCGCTGCTCGATCTGCTCGAGGAGCTGGAGCTCGACCGTGTGGGTGCGTTCACGTATTCCGTGGAGGAGGGGACGCGCGCGGCGGACATGGACGGCCACGTGCCCGAGGAGCTCGCGCGCGAGCGCATGGAGGAGCTCATGGAGCTCCAGCGCGGGATCTCGCTGGACCGCAACTCCGCGCTGGTGGGACGGGTCCTGTCCGCGCTGGTGGACGAGCGGGTCGACGACGACCCCGAGTTTCAGGCCGTCGCGCGTACGGTGGGGCAGGCCCTGGACGTGGACGGGGTCACGCATCTGCGGGATGCGGCGGGTCTCGAGCCCGGGGACCTGATCGATGTGGAGATCGTGGAGGCGGGCGATTACGACCTGGTGGCGGAGGTGAGACGGTGAGCTACGCGAAGGTGGGGCGGCGGTGGATCGTGTCGGCGGCGACGTGCGTGGGGCTTCTGGCGGTCGCGACGCCGGTGGCCGGGCAGGGGCTGGCGAACTACGACTACACGAACCTCAAGTTCCAGGGCATCGGGGTCGACTGGGGGTACGTGCGCGCGACCCGTGTCGACCCGACTCAGAGCATCGGCCTCCGTGTGGACCTCGGCTACCTGGGGCCGGGCGTGCGCATCGTTCCGAGCGTGACGTACTGGGCCTCGGACTTCAAGCACAGCGAGGTCGCGAAGCTCCAGAATCGCGTCGAGAGCCTGATCCAGAAGCAGACCGGGCAGCCGTCCCCGCCGGTCGACCTGGGCAACATCCGCTGGTCGGACGTCGCCATCGGGCTCGACGCGGACGTCGTGTGGCGGGTGCCCTTCCAGGTGCTCACGTCCGCGGGGCTCGGGATCTCCGCGCACGTGCTGAACGGGTCGGGCGCGGCGGTGGACGGGACGTTCGTCCAGGATCTGCTGAGCACGGTGTCGGCGGGCGTCGACGCGCACGCCGGCCTGGAATACCCGCTCCGGCACTGGATCCGTCTGTACGGCCAGGCGCGCTACGACGTCGTGGAGAACCTGCGCTACTTTCAGCTTCGGCTCGGCGCGCAGATCATGGTGCACGGCCCGGCGGCCGCCGGAGGAGTGAATCGATGACGGCCTCGACCGACACCCCCCGGTTCGCGGTGGTGGGCGCCGGCGCCATCAGCCAGATCGTCCACATCCCGATCCTGGCGGAGCGCGACGACGCCGACCTGGTGGTGGTGGCCGACCGCGACCGCCACAAGGCCGAGGCGATCGCCGCGCGCTACGGAGCTTCCGAGGTGGCCGTGCCGGAGGACGCGCTCGACCGCCGCGACATCGACGCCGTGGTGATCTGCACGCCGAACTACCTGCACGAGGAGATGACGATCGCCGCGCTCGAGGCCGGCAAGCACGTCTTCGTGGAGCGTCCGCTCGCAACGTCGTCCGGAGGTGCGGAACGCGTGCTCGCTGCGGCGCGCGCGTCGGGCAGGTCGCTGGTGGTGGGGTTGCCCCACCGCTTCAGGCCCGAGGTGGCGGCGCTGCGCAGCTTCGTCCACGGAGGAGAGCTGGGTCGGCCGTACGCCGTGCGCGGAAGCTGGTTGACGCGCGGCGTGAGCCTGTCCCGCCCCACCTGGCGCCAGCACCGCACCCTGTCGGGAGGCGGTGCGCTCGTCGACCTCGGCGTCTCGGCCATCGACCTGTGCCTGTGGCTGGTCAGCTACCCGCGCATCGAGAAGGTCTGGTGCCTGCTCCGGCAGGGTGATTTCGAGGTCGAGGACGCCGCGACCGTCATGATGCAGGCCGAAGGAGGGATGGCGCTCACCATCGAGGTGAGCACCCGTTACTACGCCCGCGAAGACCGCTACTACGCCCGTGTCATGGGTACCGAGGGCTCCGCGTCGCTGCCGCCGCTCGAGGTCTTCCGGCAGCTGGGCGGACGGCCGCTCGAGATCACGCCCCGCCAACCGCGGCCGCGTGGCGGCGAGAACCCGTACACGAACGCCTACCGCCGCCTGCTCGACCATTTCGTGCGTAGCGTGATGGGGTTGGCCGAGGCTCCGCTTCCCGAAGAGCAGGCTGCGCTCCTGCGTGTGATCGAGGCGGCCTACCGATCCGCCGAAGAAGCGCGGGAGGTGTCGCTATAGGAGCGCTCGAGACCGTTCCCTGGCCGCGGCCGGGAGAGCGGCTCCTTCCCATCCTTTCCGCGGTCCTGCTCGCGGTCTCGTTTCCGCCGTTCAATCCGCTGTTCACCCCCTTCGTGGGGCTGGTGCCGATCGCCCTCTTCGTGTGGGGAACGGCGCCCGACCGGGAAGGACGCCGCTCCGCCGTGCGTGGCTCGTTCTTCTTCGGGCTCGTGTACTTCGGCCTGCTCCTGTACTGGATCCTGGTCGCGCTCGTCTGGTTCACCAAGCTGGCCATCCTCGCGTACGTGGCCACCGTGCTGGTGCTCGCCGGATTCATGGCGTTGTTCGGGTGGATGCTGCACCGGAGCGTGCATCACCTGCACCTTCCGTTATGGCTCGCCCTCCCCGTGACGTGGACCGCCACGGAGTGGCTCCGCGCCCACCTTCCGGGCTCGCTGGCCTTCCCGTGGCTCGGCCTGGGGACCTCGCTCACGGGATATCCCCGCCTGGTCGGGATCGCCGAGCTGGTCGGCGCCCGCGGTGTCACGTTCTGGATCGCGCTGGCCAACGGCCTGCTGGCGATGCTCGTCGTTCGGATCCGGGACCGCGAACGGTGGGCGAGGCTCGCCGCCGCGCTGGCGCTGGTGGTGCTGGCCCCCATGGCATGGGGCATCTGGCGGGCCGATACGCTGAAGATGCGTCCCGCCGCCAAGGTGGCCGTGGTCCAGCCGAACATCCCCGAGTCGCTGAAGCTCGATTACGAGGCCGTCATGGACAGCACGGGCCGTGCGCTTTATCGCCTGTTGCCGAGGCTGCAGGGCGACTCGGTGAGTCTGATCGTGCTCCCGGAGGTCGTGTATCCGGTCTATCCGAAGGCGACCAGGAATCTGGCGACGGCCGGCACGATAATGGTGCTCAATCGCTACGCGAAGCGGCTGCACGCATCGATCCTGTTCGGTGCGCTCGGCTACACCGATAGCCCCCGTACGGGCGTCGTCCCCTACAACGCCGCGTTCCTCATGCGGCCGAGCGGCCTGGACTCCTACGAGTACGACAAGCACTTCCTGGTGCCGATGGTCGAGCGCGTTCCGTGGGTGCCTGCGAGCTGGCTCCGTCACCTCGATTACTTCGGCAAGTTCGGCGTGGGTAGAGGGTGGCCGCTCGCCTACGTCGACGGCACCGCGTACGGCGTGCTCATCTGCTACGAGTCCTCCTTTCCGCAGGGCGCCCGGCACTTCCGGCGGGTGGGGGCCGACGTGCTGCTGAACATCAGCAACGACGCCTGGTTCGGGCGAAAGCCGTGGTACGCGCGGACCATGGCGCTCTGGCAGGATCCGGCGCACATGGTCATGCGTGCGATCGAGAACCGGATGGGCGTGGCGCGGGCCGCGAACACCGGGATCTCGGAGTTCATCGACCCGATCGGCCGGGTGCACGACGCGACGCCGCTGTTCAAGGAGGAGCTGCGCGTCGACACCGTCTACACGACTGACATCATCACGCTGTACACGCGTTTCGGGGACGTGCTCGGCAACGGCTCCGCCCTGGCGGCGCTCCTCCTCTGCCTGGCTTCGCTCCGCGACGGCAGGCGGAGACGGAAGGCGTTGGAGACCTGAGCCCGCGAGGCGGCCGGCCTGGGCCGGGGGCGCTCGTCCGGAGAATGCGGGCCGGATCCCTGGACCCTCACGGCGCCGTCGGTTAGCTTTTCCAGGCTGTAGAGGCACGTCGTCCGGTGGAGGCGGCGACGCCACTCGAGAACACGTCCGGGCCAGGGGCCTCCAGGCGCCCGGGCCCGTTCCACTTCGGCCCGCGGAGCAGAACATGAAGCAGGGGATCCATCCCGACTACAAGAAGGCCACCGTCCACTGCGCGTGCGGCAACACGTTCGAGACGATGTCCACGCAGGAGGAGGTCCACGTCGAGATCTGCTCGGTGTGCCATCCGTTCTATACGGGCAAGCAGCGTCTCGTGGACACTGCCGGCCGCGTCGATCGGTTCAAGAAGAAGTACGAGGGCGTTACAAAGCGGTAAGGCCCACCCGGGCCCGAGCGTTCGGGCTCCGGCCGATCGCTGCCGCCGTATCGCCGGCGGAGGGCGAGTCCGCCCCGAGTCCCCATGAAATCCCCCACACTCGATCCCCGGATGGAGCGTCGCTTGAGCGAAGCGGAGGAGCGCTTCGCCCAGGTGGACCGGGAGTTGTCCCGGCCCGAGGTGCTCTCCGATCCCGACCGGCTCCGTGAGCTCGGACAGGAGCGTGCGCATCTCGAGGAGCTCGTCGAGACCGCGCGGGCCCTGCACGCCGCGCTCGAGGAGCACGAGGGGGCGGCCGAGCTGGCGGACGCCGACGATCCCGACATGCGCGCGCTGGCCGAGACGGAGCTCGATGGGCTCGAGAAGCGCATCGATACGCTGTCGCAGCGTGCGCGAGAGCTCCTGATTCCGAAGGATCCGCTCGAAGACCGTGCCGCCGTCGTCGAGATTCGCGCGGGCACGGGCGGTGACGAGGCGGGCCTGTTCGCCGCCGACCTGATGCGGATGTATCAGCGCCTTGCCGAGCGCGAGGGCTGGGCCGTCGAGCTCATGGACCTTTCCGAGGGGATTCCGGGCTCGATCAAGGAGGCGATCTTCACGGTGCGGGGCCGCGGCGCGTACGGGCGCCTCCGCTACGAGTCCGGGGTTCACCGGGTTCAGCGCGTGCCCGAGACCGAGAGCCAGGGACGCATCCATACCTCGGCCGCCACGGTCGCGGTGCTTCCGGAGGCGGAGGAGGTCGACCTGAAGATCGATCCGAACGACCTCCGCATCGACGTCTTCCGCTCGTCGGGGCCGGGCGGCCAGTCCGTCAACACGACCGACTCGGCGGTGCGCATCACGCACATCCCCTCCGGCCTCGTCGTCACGTGCCAGGACGAGAAGTCCCAGCACAAGAACAAGGCCAAGGCCCTCAAGGTCCTGCGGAGTCGCCTCCTCGACCGGATGATCGCCGAGAAGGAGGCCGCGCGGGCGAAGGAGCGCAAGGCTCAGGTGGGCACGGGCGACCGCTCCGCCAAGATTCGCACCTACAACTTTCCGCAGAATCGAGTGACCGATCACCGGATCGGCCTCACCGTACATCAGCTTTCGGACATCCTGGACGGGGACCTCGCCGAGATCATCACGGCGCTCCGCCTCGCCAAGGAAGAAGAACGGCTGGCGGGCCATCCGTGACGCAGGGTGCCGGTGCCGGCGCGCCCGCCCGGGGACAGGGGCGGGACGGAGAGGTGTGGACGGTTCTGCGCCTCATGCGCTGGAGTGGCGAGTATCTGGAAGGGAAGGGAGTCGAGCGGGGACGCCTCGAGGCGGAGCATCTGCTCGCCGGTGCGCTGGGCGTCGGACGCCTCCAGCTCTACCTCCAGTTCGACCGTCCGCTGACCGCGGAGGAGCTCGATCGATTCCGTCCGCTTCTTCGCAGACGCGCGGAGCGGGAGCCGGTCCAGTACATTCTCGGGCGGGCGGCCTTCCGCGAGCTGGACCTGAAGGTCGACCGCCGGGTGCTCATTCCCCGACCGGAGACCGAGGTGCTCGTCGACGAGGTGCTCGCCTGGGCCCGCGCCCTGGGCCGTGAGGACCTGTCGGCGGTGGACCTGGGTACGGGCTCCGGCGCCATCGCGCTGTCGCTCGCCGGAGAGGGGCCGTTCGCGCGCGTCGTGGCCACGGACATCTCGGCCGACGCGGTGGAGGTAGCGCGGGGCAACGCGGTGGATGCAGGGCTGCAGGATCGCGTGGAGATCAGGGAAGGATCGCTCTTCGACGCCCTGGCGGACGGGGAGCGGTTCGACGTGGTGGTCTCCAATCCACCGTACGTGACGGATGCGGAGATGGAGACGCTCGCGCCGGAGGTTCGGGCGTGGGAGCCGGCCTCGGCGCTGTGCGGCGGGCCGGACGGGATGGCCGTCCTGCGGGCCATCGTGGCGGGTGCGGGGAGCCACCTCGAGGGTGGAGGGCTTCTCGCGCTCGAGGTGGGAGCCGACCAGTCCGGCTCCGTGGTGACTCGGCTCGAAGCCGAGGGTGGATACGACGACGTGCGCGTGAGGCGGGACTTCACGGGCCGCGAGCGAATGGTCCTGGCGCGGAGAGCGGGCCGGGACGCGACTCGAACATAGAGGAAGCAGGCATGGCAGGTATCTACGACATGGCGAAGGACCTGGGCGTCGCGCTCGCGCGCACGGACGAGTACCAGGCGCTTCAGCGGGCCGGAAAGGCCGCCGACGAGGAGCGCGAGCTGGTCGAGCTGCGCAACAAGCTGCAGAAGCTCGAGGAGCAGCTCGAGGCTTCGCTCAGGGCCGGGCGGGAGCCGGAAGATGAGTTGAAGACGGAGTATGGCGAGCTCGCCGGAGAGCTCCAGACGAAGCCTGCCTTCCAGCGCCTGGTGGCCGCTCAGGCCAACTTCGAGAAGGTGATGCACAAGGTCAACGAAACCATGGCTCAGGGACTTCGCGAGGGTGCGACCAGTCGCATCATCCTCCCGTCGTGACGGACCCCATCATCCCAACCAGGAACGAGGGATTTCAGTGAAGCAACCATCCGCGATCCGTCCGGCCTCGGGCCGGCTCGGTGTTCTCCTCCCCGGCTTCGGGGCCGTCGCCACCACGTTCGTCGCCGGAGTCGAAGCCGCCCGCCGTGGGCTCGCTCGGCCGATCGGAAGCCTCACGCAGATGGGCACGATCCGACTAGGGCTGCGCACCGAAGGCCGCGCTCCGTTCATCAAGGACTTCGTGCCCCTCGCCGGCCTCGACGACCTCGTGTTCGGCTCGTGGGATCCGATTCCGGACAACGGCTACGAGAGCGCCCTCAACGCCGGCGTGCTCACGTCGCAGCACATCGAGCCGCTCAAGGACTTCCTGTCGGCGATCGAGCCGATGCCGGCGGCGTTCGACCCCTACTACGTGAAGAAGCTGAACGGGCCGAACGTGAAGAAGGGGAAGAACAAGCGGGACGTGGCCGAGCAGATCCGCGCGGACATCCGGCGCTTCAAGGAAGAGAACGAGTGCGACCGGCTCGTCATGGTCTGGTGCGGCTCCACCGAGATCTACGTGCGGCCCAGCGCGGTCCACGAGAGCCTCGAGAGCTTCGAGAAGGGCATGGAGGCCGACGATCCCGACATCACGCCGAGCCAGCTCTACGCGTATGCGGCGCTCATGGAGGGAATTCCCTACGCGAACGGCGCGCCGAACCTGTCGGCGGACTTCCCCGCGCTGGAGGAAACGGCCGTCGAGCGCGGCGTTCCGATTGCCGGGAAGGACTTCAAGACCGGCCAGACGCTCATGAAGACGATCCTCGCGCCGGGCTTCAAGACGAGGATGCTGGGCCTCAACGGCTGGTTCAGCACGAACATCCTCGGCAACCGCGACGGTGAGGTGCTCGACGATCCGGAGTCGTTCAAGACGAAGGAGGTCTCGAAGCTCAGCGTGCTGGAGCAGATCCTTCAGCCGAAGACCTACCCCGAGCTCTACGAGAACCTCTACCACAAGGTGCGGATCAACTACTATCCGCCGCGCGGCGACAACAAGGAGGGGTGGGACAACATCGACATCTTCGGGTGGATGGGATACCCGATGCAGATCAAGGTCGATTTCCTCTGCCGCGACTCGATCCTGGCCGCGCCGATCGTGCTCGACCTCGCGCTGTTCATGGATCTGGCGGGGCGCGCCGGCCTCAAGGGCATCCAGGAGTGGCTGTCGTTCTACTTCAAGAGCCCGCAGACCGCGCCGGGACTGTATCCCGAGCACGACCTGTTCATCCAGCACTGGAAGCTCAAGAACACGCTGCGCTGGATGATGGGCGAGGAGCAGATCACGCACCTCGGCGTCGAGTACTACCCCTGAGCGGGAACGACTCCTGCGCGCCGGTGAGGACGAGGGCGTGAGCGCGCGATTCATCGTGCTGGAGGGCGGCGAAGGGTCGGGTAAGACGACCCAGGCCGCCCTCCTTTCCGCGTGGATGGACACCCTGGGCGTGGAGCACGTCGTGACCCGCGAGCCGGGCGGTACCGCCGTCGGCGAAGCGGTGCGCACGGTGGTGCTCGGGCGTACCGACCTCGAGATGCCGGCGGAGTCGGAGCTCTTCCTGTACCTCGCGTCGCGGGCGGCATTCGTGCGCGAGGTGGTGCAGCCGGCGCTCACGGCAGGCAAGGTGGTCGTATCCGACCGCTTCGACCTCTCGACGCTGGCCTATCAGGGATACGGGCGCGGGCTTCCCGTGGACGACGTTCGCCGGGCGGTCGCGCTGGCGACGGGAGGGCTGGAGCCGGACCTGACCCTCCTCCTGGACGTTCCGGTGGAAGAGGGGGTCGCCCGCCAGCGCAGGGGCGCGTTGGCCCCCGATCGGATCGAGCGGGAAGGGGACGTGTTCCTGCGCCGTGTGCGCGAGGGATATCTCGCCCTGGCAGAGGCCGATCCGAGGGTTCGGGTCGTCAGTGGCCTGGGCGCAGCCGAGCAGGTGCAGGATCGCCTGCGATCGGTGTTGAAGGAAGCATTTCCGGAAACCTTCGCGGCTCGCGAGGTTTAGACCGGGTGAGCAGCATGGCAGGGTCGACTCGTGGGGAGGAAGGCAGGTGAAGATACGTCGGGGACTCGTAGCACCCATGGTGGTCGTGGCGTTGTCGTTCGCCACGGGCGGGTGGCTGCTGCAGAAGGGTGTCGACCGCGGCAAGAACGTGTACATGAAGGTTCGCGTTCTTCAGGAGGTCGTGGACCGGGTGCGCTCCAGCTACGTCGACTCCGTCGACACCGGCAAGCTGTACGACGCCGCCATCGACGGCGTCGTCGACGATCTGCACGATCCCTACTCGGTCTTTCTTCCCGATTCGCAGTACGAGGATCTGAGGATTCGCACCGAGGGCAACTACGGCGGTGTCGGCCTCGAGGTCATCAAGCGCAACGGGCACGTGACGGTGGTCAGCCCCATCCCGGGCACACCCGGCGCGCGCGCCGGCATCCGGGCGGGCGACGAGTTCTACGAAGTCAACGGGAAGGACGTCAGCAACTTCGACACCAACGGCATCGTCGACCTGCTCCGGGGCAAGCCCGGCACGAACGTCGACGTGAAGATGCTGCGCCCCGGCGTGGACAAGCCGATCTCCTTCACGCTCGAGCGCGCCTCGATCCACCTGAAAGCGGTACCCTTCTCGATGATGCTCCCGGGCGACATCGGGTACGTGCCGTTCCAGACCGTTCGCGAGAGCTCCGCGAAAGAGATCAGCGCGGCGGTGGATTCGCTGAAGAAGGCGGGGATGAAGGGGCTGGTCTTCGATCTGCGAGACAATCCGGGGGGCCTGCTCGACCAGGGCGTGGCCGTCTCGAACCTCTTCCTGAACAAGGGCGACAGCATCGTCGAGACGCGCGGCCGTGACCCGACGCAGAACGCCGCCTACATCGCGACGGCGGCGGCGCGCTATCCGAACCTGCCCGTCGTGGTGCTGGTGAACGGGATGAGCGCGTCGGCGGCGGAGATCATCTCGGGCGCGCTGCAGGACAACGATCGCGCGGTGCTCGTCGGCGAGCGCACGTACGGGAAGGGCATCGTACAGAGCCTCTACCAGCTCAGCGGAGGAAACGTCCTCAAGCTGACGACCGCTCGCTGGTACACGCCCGCGGGCCGGTGCATCCAGAAATCGGACTCGATGCGCAATGCCGAGGAGCAGGCCGATCACGGGCTCACGCTCGACGGCCACAGGGTGGAGCGCCGGGACCTCGCGAAGCGGCCGACGTACACGTCCGTCGGAGGGCGCGCACGCACCCTCTATGGCGGCGGCGGGATCACGCCGGACGTCTGGGTCACGCCCGATACGCTCACCGACGCGGAGCAGGATGCGGTGAAGCAGCTCTACGGGCAGGCCGGTGCGTTCAGCGTCGCGCTCTTCAACTACTCCGTCCGGTTCGTCCAGGAGCACCCGAAGCTGAAAGTGGGCTTCACGCTCACCGACGCCGAGCTCGATCGGTTCTACAAGGCGTTGCCCAAGTGGAAGGTCCACGTGAGCCGCACCGACTTCGAGGGAGCCAAGCGCTTCATCCGGTACAATCTGGAGCGTGAGATCGCGCTGCAGGCGTGGGGACAGAAAGGGCAGTTCCGTCAGACGATGGGCCTCGACCGCCCGCTCTCACAGGCGCTCGACCTGCTGCACGGTGCCCACGACACGGCGGCGCTGCTCAAGGAAGCTGCGAGAGAGCCGGACGCGACCGCTTCGAAGGCGCAGGTCGCCTCGGGCACCGCGGCCGCTTCGGGCTCCTGACCGCGGGGGTTCTTCGGCAACGGACGTAACGTCGTCCCCGGGCGCCATTCCGGTGACCCGGCCTGCGGTGTTGCGTTCAGGCGCGTGAGACTCATCCGACAGACTCCGGGTGTAGAGCGATGTTCATCGATCGGGCGGTCATCGAGGTACGGGCGGGTACCGGAGGCTCCGGGGCATCGGCGTTCCGCCGCGAGAAGGGCGTTCCGCGCGGGGGACCGTCCGGCGGTGACGGGGGCAAGGGCGGAGACGTCGTCCTCGAGGTGGATTCGCAGCTCTCGACCCTCCTCGACTACAGCTACAGCCGGCGGTACGAGGCGGAGCGCGGACAGCACGGGGAGGGGAGCAACCGCTTCGGTCGAAGCGGCGAGGATCTCCTGCTCAAGGTCCCTCCGGGGACGGTGGTTCTGGATGCCGATACCGACGAGATCCTCGGGGAGCTGCTGGAGGAGCGGCAGCGGCTGGTCGTGGCTCGGGGCGGACGCGGGGGGCGGGGCAACGCCCGCTTCGCGACGCCGACCGATCAAGCGCCCCGCCGTTGGGAGTACGGCGACGAAGGGGAGCACCGCAACGTGCGCCTCGAGCTCAAGCTCATCGCCGACGTCGGCCTGGTGGGCGAGCCCAATGCCGGCAAGTCCACCCTGCTCGCGTCCGTGACGGGAGCGCGCCCCAAGGTCGCGGACTATCCCTTCACCACGCTGTCGCCGAACCTGGGCGTCGTGCAGCTCTCGGACTACCGGAGCTTCGTGATCGCCGACATCCCGGGCATCATCGAGGGCGCGCACGAGGGAAAAGGGCTGGGTCACCAGTTTCTCCGCCACATCGAGCGCACGCGCACGCTGGCGGTTCTGATTCCGGTCGATGCGGCCGACCCGCAGGCCGAGTACGCGGCGTTGCGCGCCGAGCTCACGGCCTACTCGCCGCACCTCGGGACTCGACCCCACTGCGTCGTCCTGACCAAGGCCGACCTGCTTCCGGCCGACGCCGATCCGCCGACCCTCGACGCGCCCGACGCCTGGGGGGTCCATGTCGTCTCCTCGGTTTCGAAGGCCGGCGTCAGCGAGCTGCTCGAGGCGCTGTGGAAGCGGAGCCGGCGTCCCGAAGGGGAGGCCGAAGACGAGGCAGGGTGGTGGCCCGACTGAGCGGACGGTCCACGCCGCGGAGGCGGATGAGCGAGGTTCGGGCGCTGTTGCTCCTGGACCGGCTCCCGCGCGTGGGCCCGGCCACCGTCCGCCGCCTGGTCGAGCTGTTCGGGTCGGCAGAGGGCGCGCTGGCCGCCCCCGACCGGGCATTCGTGGCCGTGGCGGGCGCCGAGGCGCGAAAGGCCCGGGGAGATCCGCGGGCGGAGGAGCAGGTGATGCGGGCGCTCGAGGTGGCGGAGCGACTCGAGATGCGCATCGTGCTCCGTGGCGAAGCCGAGTATCCCCCGCCTCTGCTCAATCTCGTGGACCCTCCCGAGCTCCTCTTTCTCCGGGGACGCGTCGAGCTTCTGGGGGCCGGCGGCGTGGCCATCGTCGGGGCCCGGCGCGCGACCGCGCGCGGGCGGGACGTGG
>JBJKRT010000113.1:0-24451 GCA_046704545.1 Longimicrobiales bacterium | reverse complement strand
CCCCGGCGATCCCTGGGCGCCGGTCGGCCCAGCCGGGCCCGTCGTACCGGCCGAGCCCGTCGCACCCGCCGGGCCTCTCGCGCCTTTCGGTCCCGTGGCACCCGCCGCCCCCTGGGGCCCGGTGGCGCCGGTGGGACCCGTCGCACCTGCGGCACCCGTCGCGCCGGCCGCACCGGCCGGCCCCACCTTGTTCCACTCGAAGAGGATGTGGTTGTCTCTCAGACACTTCGCCGGCGTTCCGTTCTGTCCGACGATGTAGAGGGTCCCCGTTCCCGGGATGAGGCACGCCTTGACGATGCTGTCGGTCGCCTGTGCGTGAACCGGAGAAGGAACGAGTGATGCCAGCGCGAGCAACCCGACTGCGAGGCTGCACCGCATCACCCCTCCCATCCGAAGAGCTGGAAAACGGTCCATCATTCTCTCGATTCCCGGGAGGATCATGTGTTGGTCCCGTTATTCGAAGGGGATGCCGAGGGCATCCGCCGTCTCGATCAGCGTGATCTCGATGAGCGAGAGCTGCGGGCCATCGAGACGCCTGAGGTCGGTACCGGCACCGTACGAGCTCCAGGCATCGTCAGCGGCCTGAAACGCCGTAACGGCCGCCTTTCCCTGCCCCGCCGCGAGCGCCGTAGCGAGCTGGCCGAGCGCGCTGCTGATCGCCTTCGCCGCCGCCGCGTCCGCCAGTGACGACGTCACGCGCGTTGCGGCATCCTCGATCTGCGGAGCCACCGAGCCCTCAATGACCTTCGCCGACGGAACGGTCACCGTGTCCACCGTGATGGAGACCGTCTGGGACGCGGGACCCGCCACGGCCTCGATCCGCGCCGTGCCCGCCCTGAGCGCCGTCACCCGCCCGGTCCCGTCTACGCTCGCCGTGCCCGGATCCAGAGACTCGTAGTAGACACGAGCGTTCGGCCCACCCCCCTGGAGGCTCGCGTGAAGCGTGGCCGACTCGCCCTCGAAGAGCGAGCTCGGAGGACTGCTCACGTCCACCGCGGTGACGCTGAGGTTGTCGGGCGGACCCCGGAGCATCCGGATCGATCGGATCTCGAGGGGAGTCGCCGACACCGTCACCGTGAACGGAGCGGTTCGACCACTCCACTGCACGGTCTCGGACCCGTCCGTGCCTACACTCGCCAACTCCGCCTGGATGACGATCGACGGACGATCCTTGGAGCTCACGTCGACGGTGAGGTCGAAGCTCCACTGGCCTGCCTGAGGATCGATGTCCTCGGTCACGGAATCCAGCACCACGCCCGACCCCGCCGCCAACGCAGCCACACGGGCACGGGTGAGCTCCGCGGCCTGCGCCGCGGTGGGCTTGATCGCGAAGATGGGGGCAGCCTGAAGATGTACGGCAATCGGCGCGTCCGGCGCGACGGGGCTTCCGCCATCGACGCAGGACGCCAAGACCACTGCGGCCGCCCCCCACGGGAGCAGCCGCCGCGCGATACGCCACCATCGTCCAGTCAAATACCGTACTCCGCCCCGGCCACACGTGTCGTGGACCGGGAATTGGGGGGCGCCCACCGTCGAACGGGAGGGTTTCATGGGTGAAAGCCCATATTTGTACGGTGAGTGCACATGAGGGCCCAAGTCAATCAATTCTTTTCGCGGCCCGGCAGGCAGATCCCCCTCGATTCGGAGCTGCGGGGTCCTTTCGGCGGTGGAAAAGCCGCCGAGGTCACCGCGGCCGACGAAGGCCGAATGCGCGAATCTTGCGGTGGAGTGTCCGGGGGGAGAGCCCGAGCAGCTCGGCGGCCTGTCCCTGATGCCAGCTCGTGCGTGTCAGGGCTTCCTCCACCGCGATCCTCTCGAGCTCCTCGAGGTTGAGGGACGGGAGTCCGCCGCCTCCTTCCCGTGCCGACTCCGAATTGGCGACGCCATCGGCGATGGAGGCGCCCAGATCGGTCGCGTGCAGGGTTCGGTCATGCGCGAGAAGAGCCGCCCGCTCGATCACGTTCCGCAACTCCCGGACGTTGCCGGGCCACGCGTAGCGGTCGAGCGCGGCCGCGGCATCCGCCGCCACCGTGAAGCTCCCGAGGTCACCCGCGTGAAGCTCGTCCAGAAAGTGCCGGGCGAGGAGTGCGATGTCGTCCGGGCGCTCTCGAAGCGGCGGCAGCTCCAGGATGACGGCGTTGATCCGGTAGTAGAGATCGCCCCGGAACGTCCCCTCGTCCACCAGCGTCTGGAGTGGCCGATTCGTAGCCGAAACCAACCGGAAATCCACCGGCAGCTCCTTGACGCCTCCCACACGCCGGAACCGCTTGGTCTCCAGCGCACGCAGAAGCTTGGCCTGGAGTGCCGGATCGAGGTCGCCGATCTCGTCCAGGAAGAGGGTCCCACCCTCCGCGAGCTCGACGAGCCCGATCTTGCGGCCGGCGGCGCCGGTGAACGCGCCCTTCTCGTGGCCGAACAACTCCGACTCGGCCAGCGCTTCGGAGACCGCGGCGCAGTTCAGCGCGACCAGGGGCTCCCTGTGCCTGCCCGAGAGGCGGTGGAGCTCGCGCGCGATCAGCTCCTTTCCCGTACCCGACTCACCCACGACGAGCACCGAGACGTCCGACGGCGCCACCCGCTCCAGGAGCGCCAGCACCCGCTTCATGCGCTCGTCCTGTGTGACGATGCGCACCTCGTCGACGCTCCTGCTCACCATCGCCTCGAGGCGCTCGCTCTTCGCGCGGATCCGCTGGGCGTTGGCGGCCCGCCAGACCAGCGTGGTCAGACGGTCCGGGTCGACCGGCTTCTCCATGAAGTCGTATGCGCCGAGCTTCATCGCCTGGGTGGCCGTGGCGACCGTCCCGTAGCCGGACACGAAGATCACCTGGGGGCGCGAAGGGTCGCCGGCGATCGCCTCGAGGACGTCCAGGCCATCCAGCCCGGGCATGCTGAGATCGAGGAGCGCTACGTCGAACACCTTCTCTCGCAACGCCTGCAGAGCGGAGCGGCCGTCGGGAACGAGCGTGACCACGTAGCGGGCGCCCTCGGCGCCCTGCAGGATCCGCTCCACGAGCACCCGCTGGCCTTCGTCGTCGTCCGCGACGAGCACGGAAACGGTCGGATGGGGAGGGGTCGTCATGGCACCTACACTCTCTGTGTAGGACCCATGCCGCAAGCGCCGCGAGGGTGAGGTGGGGGAAACGAGTTGGCCCTGCGGGCAAAGCCCGCAGGGCCGCGAGGGGCCACCCTGAGTTTGGGGGGGCGTGGCACCCTCGAGAGACTGGCGGCTGCGGGACCCCGTTGGGGGGGGCTCATCCGTGTCGTTCGCAGGGTCGCATCCTCAACGCCGACGCGGGGCCCCGCAGCCTTCTTTCCTCGTGCGCCCTTCAGGAAAGCAAGGCCGATGCCAAACATCTTACAAACCCATAAGTCATTGTTTTACATTCCCTTACAACGACATTTTCCCGAAACGATCGACGCCGAAACGCCGGACAGAATGGCCGAATCGGCCAGCACGACCGGACAGGATGTCCGAAAGAGACGTGCGGGGCATCGCCGGAAGGGCGAAGATGAAGATGAGGAATGAACCCCGGGCCGAGCCCGGTCCGTAGAGAGAGGAGACCCACATCCGGGAGATCCACGATGCGCAATTTCGTGATCCGTCTCTTCGTGAACGCAATGGCGCTGTCCGCCGCCGCCTGGCTCGTCCCGGGCATCCACCTTTCCGGCGGGTTCGGCGCCATCCTCGTGGTCGCGTTCCTGTTCGGGCTGGTGAACGCGCTGCTCAAGCCCGTCCTGATCATCCTGTCGCTGCCGTTCCTGATCCTGTCGCTCGGCCTGTTCGCGTTCGTGGTGAATGGAATCCTGCTGCTCTTCACGGCGGCACTGAGTAGCCACCTCGCCGTGGCGGGGCTGGGCTCGGCCATTCTGGGCAGCCTGGTGATCTCCTTCGTGACGATCGTGCTGGGGGGCGCGCTGAAGGACGAGAAGAAGGATCGTCGCTGACCGGCTTGACATCGCGCGGGCCGCCGAAGGAGAATGCGGCCATGAGACATTCCCCCATTGCCGCGCTCGTCGTGTTGCTGACGGCAGCGGCCTGCGCGCACCCCGCGCCCGCTCCGTCGCCCACGCCGGCCCACCCACATGCGGATAGCGCCAACGCGGCCCAGGAGCACCCCGGCCGCACGAGGAGCGCCGAGCCGCACCCCCGGCCGTACCGCGAGGTCGTCACTCCCGACGCGGTGACGCGCCAGGGCATGTTCACGATCCACCGGATCGGACAGAAGCTCCTGTTCGAGATCCCGCGCGATCAGCTCGGCAAGGACGAGCTCCTCGTCACGGAGATCGCCAAGACCGTGCACGGGTCGGGCTATGGTGGGCAGGCCGTGAGCAACCGTGTGTACCGCTGGCAGCTACGCGACAATCGCATGTACCTGCGCACGGTCTCCTACGAGGTGATGGCCGATTCGGCCACGCCGGAATACCGCGCCGTCCAGGCGGCCAACGTGAGCCCCATCGTGGCGGCGTTCGACGTCGAGGCGTACGGCCCCGACAGCTCGGCCGTCATCGACGTGACGCATCTCTTCACCGATCCGCCAGCCGAGCTCGGCCCGGGTGAGCGCATTCCCGGAAACGTGGACTCCGACCGGTCGTGGATCGAGCGCGCCACGCCCTTCCCCGACAACGTGAACGTCTTCTCCACGCTGACGTACGCCCAGCACGTGGGAAGCGGCTCGGGCTCCGGGTCGGGCCGGGGTGGCTTCGGGTTCATGCCCAACCGGAACCCGTCGAACACCATCGTCATGAGCTGGAGCTTCCACCGGCTCCCGGACGTGCCGATGAAGCCGAGGCTCTGCGACGACCGGGTCGGATATTTCTCCGTGCGATTCACCGACTTCGCGAACGTGAAGCAGCAGGTCGAGACCCGGTGCTACATCACCCGCTGGCGGCTGGTGAAGAAGGACCCGAGCGCGGCCGTGTCCGACCCCGTCAAGCCGATCGTCTTCTACATCGACCCGGCGACGCCCAAGAAGTGGATCCCGTGGCTCGAGAAGGCGGTGGACGCCTGGCAGCCGGCCTTCGAGGCCGCGGGCTTCAGTCACGCGATCATGGCCAAGGAAGCACCGGACGACCCCGATTGGTCGCCGGAAGACGCCCGCTACTCGGTCATCCGCTGGCTCCCCTCGACGGTCGAGAACGCGTCGGGCCCGAACGTGCACGATCCACGCTCCGGAGAGATCCTGGACGCGCACATCCAGTTCTACCAGAACGTGCAGCGGCTCGTGCGCTCCTGGTACTTCACACAGGCGTCCGCCAGCGATCCGCGCGCCCGCTCGTTCCCGTTGCCCGATTCTCTGATGGGCCGGCTCATGGAGTACGTGCTGACGCACGAGGTGGGGCACACGCTCGGGCTCACGCACAACATGAAGGCCAGCTCGATGTATCCCGTCGACTCGCTCCGCAGCGCGTCGTTCCTGCGCAAATGGGGTGATACGCCGAGCATCATGGACTATGCCCGCTTCGACTACGTCGCACAGCCCGAGGACCACGTGCCTCCCGAGCTGCTGATCCCCCGGATCGGCCCGTACGACAAGTGGGCGATCATGTGGGGCTACAAGCCGATCCCCTCGGCCGCGACCGCACAGGCCGAGCGGCCTACGCTCGACGCCTGGGCCCGCGAGCAGGACAGGAAGCCCTGGCTCCGCTTCAACACGGCCGGCAGCGCGGGCAGCGATCCCGGTCAGGAAACGGAGGCCGTCGGAGACCAGGACGCCGTGAGGGCGACCCGCCTGGGACTCGCGAACCTGAAGCGGGAGGTGAACTGGCTGATCCCCGCGACGCGCAGTCCCACGAAGAACTGGGACGACCTCGCGAGCCTCTACGGGGACCTCGTCGGACAGTGGCGCACCGAGCTGACACACGTGACCAACATCGTCGGCGCCGCCGACTCTCAGGAGAAGTACGGCAGCCAGACCGGGGTGATCTTCACGCCCGTCGACCGGGTGCGGCAGAAGCGCGCCGTGGCGTTCCTCCTCGCCAACGCATTCCACACGCCGGACTTCCTCCTGTACGAGCCCGTGCTGCGCCGCATCGAGCCGAGCGGGTCGGTGGCGCGGATCTCACAGGCCCAATCGGCGATCCTCGGGTCGCTCCTCCGGGAGAACCGTCTCGACCGGATGAGCGAGTATGCCCACGACGCGAGACCCGGCACGGCCTACACCCCCCTCGAGCTCCTCGAAGACGTCCAGGCCGGCCTGTTCAGCGAGCTGAGCGCGAACGCCCACATCGACGTCTACCGGCGTGCCCTCCAGCGTGCCTACGTGGACAACCTGATCCAGAAGATCGTGGTGCCCTCCGTGCCGACGAGCCCCGGAGGAAGCCGGAGACCGGGAGGGCGTCCCACGCCGCCGCACCTGGAGCTCTCGTTGTCCGACGTCCAGCCGGTGGCGCGGGCGGCGCTCAAGGAGCTGAACGGTCGCCTCGAGCGGGCGATGCTGATCGCCACCGGCATGAAGCGGGCCCACCTGGACGACCTGCACCACCGGATCGACGAGGCGCTCGACGTGAACGCGGACAAGGGGGCGGATCGGTAGGGGGACGCACCCCGCACCGCTCGACGCTCCGACGCGTCGGGTTTACGATGTTACCATGGCCATGTGGATCGCAGTCGCCTCTGCCGCGCTCATCGGTGGCATCGGCGTTCGCCTCGGATACCAGCGCTGGCGCCGCCGCACGATCGCGGCCAGGCGCGTGGTGGAGAAGCCGAATTCCTTCTATGCCTCCCAGGGCGTGCGGGCGCTGGAAGACCGGGAGCGCTGGGGCGCGATCGAGCTCTCCGAGCTGCACCCGCTCAACCGGGAGGAAGTGGCGCGCCTGCTGGACGCCGTGGCGCGCGAAGGTGTCGAGGTGCTCACCCAGAGGGACAGGGTGTTTCTGGACAGCCTGGCGAGGTAGGTCCCGCCGGAAGTGGCAGGAACGGAGTGGAATGGCCGATGGGAGACGGATCGGGCGCAGACACACCGCTCGCCGCCTCGCGCAGCACCCCGACGAAGAATGTGCCCCCTATCATCGTGCCGTACGCGCCCCAGAGCGGCGTCCAGAGCGTGCCTCCGAGCGCAGGACGCAGGACACGACCGTCCGTAGCCTCACATCGCGACCCGCCGCGATGTGCCTTTCCGCGACCAGACGCAGCGCCGAAATATCTGGCCCGAGGCCTTCCGGCCGGGTATTCTTCGCGAACGAAGGCCAAACGCGCGCCCGCTCCGGCGACGGTCCCAGGCGAACGACACGACCGTCTCGGCACGAGGCATCTCGAATGACCCGGGTGGGTCTCGAACCCACGACCTACGGATTAAAAGTCCGTTGCTCTACCAACTGAGCTACCGGGTCCACTGCGGACAAGATAGTCTATCGCCACTCAGCGCAAAGGAGCCTCGGCGGGGGCAGGCCGGAGCCCAGGGAAAGAAGAGAGGAAGGAAGGATCCGTGTCGGATGCGTGGTCGGAGGTCCGGGCGCAGTCGGGTGCAGGCGCGGGGGTCGGGAGCAACATCGCCGCCCTCGTTCTGACGCGTCACGTGCAGGAAGGTGCGGGCAATCGCGTGGCGCTGCTCTGGCGGCCGCGCGACGGGCGCGTACGCGCCTATACCTACAGCGATCTGGACAGGCTCACCAGCCGGTTCGCGGACGGCCTGCGCCAGAGCGGCATCCAAAAGGGCGACACGGTCACGATCATGGTCGGGCGGACGCCCGAGTTGTTCGTCTCCGTGCTCGGTGCCCTCAGGGCGGGCGCAGTCCCCTCCGTGCTCTTCTCCTCGTACGGCCCCGACCCGATTCGCCGACGGCTCGTTCTCGGAGGCACGCGCCTTCTCGTGACGACGCAGCGCGCGTGGGACGAGCGGATCGCGGCGGTCCATGACGAGCTGCCGGGGCTGAAGCACGTGCTCGTCGTGACGGAGCCTGGTCTTTCACCCACCTCCTCCTCGACCCCGCAGGCCGAGCCGGCGGGGCGCGTATGTGACTTCCACGCCTGGCTGTCGACCCGTGACCCCACCGCACCCGATGAGCCGGTGGATCCGGAGGACCCTGCCCTCCTCCACTTCACCAGCGGAACCACGGGTGAGCCGAAGGCCGTGCTCCACGTGCACGACGCGGTCGTGTCCCTCGCGCATACCGGACGCGTCGCGCTCGGCCTCGGGCCGGGAACCCGCATCTGGTGCACGGCCGATCCGGGTTGGGTGACCGGCGTCTCCTACGGCATCGTGTCGCCGTTGGCCAACGGGAGCACCGTGTTCATGGACGAGGAGGAGGAGCTACGCGCCGGACGCTGGTACCAGAACCTGGCGGAGCAGGACATCGAGGTGCTCTACACCTCCCCCACCCTGCTCCGACGCCTGCGCCACGGCGGGGACGACCCCCGCGGCCGGGGACCGTACCCGGAGCTCAGGAGCATCTTCGTCGCCGGCGAGCTCCTGTCGGCTTCCGAAGCGCTCTGGGCCGAGCGGGCGCTCGGGGTCCACGTACGCGACACGTGGTGGCAGACCGAGACCGGCTGCATCGTGGTGGCATCGCGCTACGACGAAGAGCCTCGGCCCGGACGGATCGGCCACGCCCTCCCCGCCTTCGAGGTCGCGATCCTCGAGCGAGTCGGGCAGGGTCCTGCGACACCGGTAGCGGCGGGCCGGGAGGGAGAGCTCGGCGTCCGCGCGCCCTGGCCTTCGATGTTTCGCGCGTACGTGGGACGCGACCGGCTCTATGCCGAATCGTTCTCGGACGGGTGGTACCTGTCGGGAGATCTCGCGATCGCGGATGAGCACGGGTGGATCCGGTTCCTCGGGCGCTCGGACGACGTCTTCAAGTCCGAGGGTCACTTCGTGACCCCGGCGGAGGTCGAGGCGACCCTCCTGGAGCACGGCGACGTCGTGGACGCCGGCGTCGTCGGCAGGCAGGATCCCATGGTGGGAACTCAGGTGGAGGCCTGCGTCGTCCTGGCCCCACATGCACGTCCGACGGACGAGATGCGTCGCGAGATCCTCCGGTTCGCGCTGGATCGCCTCGGGCCTTCGCTCGCGCCACGCACGCTCACGTTCCGCGACCAGCTTCCGCGAACCCCGTCCGGCAAGATCCTCCGCAAAGACCTGCTGTCCCGCGACTGAAGGAGCGGAAGGCGGCTACGCTTCCTCTTCGCTCGACCCGAGCACGCGGCGGCGACCACTCCATCCGCCGAGCACCGACGCGGCGAGCTGCACGAGCACGATGCCGAGCACACCGGGTCCCGATCCGACCAACCCTCCCAGGCTGCTCGGCAACGCCAGCGCCCCGACGAACCAGACGAGCACGCCGAACAGCGTGATGGCGGCGCCGTGCAGAACGGGTGCGTTCGTCCACCGTACGCCGACGAAGAACCCACCCACGTAGAACCCGACCGCCACGGCGAGCGTGACCCACAGAACCCCGGCGTGGCCGGCAGGGACGATGCTCGTTCCGACCAGGGCGAGATAGACGATCGAGGTCACGGCCACGGCCACCGCCCAGCCACCGACGACCCACCCGGGATGGAGGTTCCTGAGATGCTCGGTGTGCATGGCTTCCTCCCCTCGCGGCAGGACGCTACGACTACAGCTCCAGCTCGAACTGGACGCCCGAGAAGGTGAGGCGGTGGTGCGGCGTGATGCCGAGCGTGCCGATGGCCGCGCGGTGCGCCGCCGTGCCGTACCCCACGTTCGTCTCCCACCCATACCCCGGATAGCGAACGGCGAGCCGCCTCATCAGGCGATCGCGGAGCACCTTCGCGACGATGGAGGCACACGACACGGAGTGGACCAGAGCGTCACCGTCCACCACGGCGGTATGCTCCCAGCCGAGCCCCCGCACGGGCTTTCCGTCGACCACGATGTGTCCCGGCGGATCGGGGAGGTGCAGGAGCGCGCGATGCATCGCGCGAGTGGTTGCCTGGAGGATGTTGATCCGGTCGATCTCACGCACGGACGCGGCGCCGACGCCGACGCCCACCGCAATGGAGAGGATGCGCCCGTAGAGCTCTTCGCGCGTGGCCGGAGACAGAACCTTCGAGTCGTCGGCGCCTTCCACGGCGGCTCCCTCCGGCAACACGACCGCCGCGGCCACCACCGGACCGGCGAGCGGCCCCCGCCCCGCCTCGTCGACGCCCGCCACCGAAACGCCGCGGCTCCAGAACCCACGCTCGTATTCGAGCAGGTCCTGGAGCCGCGATGATCTTTCGCGATCCGGCTTCACGGCCGGGATCCGTCAGGTCGTCGTGCGCTTCTCCGCGATCCGTGCAGACTTTCCGCGACGTCCGCGCAGGTAGTAGAGCTTGGCGCGCCGAACGCGACCGCGGCGCACGACCTCGATGCCGCTCACCGTGGGCGCGTGGAGCGGGAAGATGCGCTCCACACCCACGCCGCTCGAGATCTTGCGAACGGTGAACGTCTCGGACAGTCCGCCGCCCTTGCGTGCGATGCAGACGCCTTCGAACGCCTGGATGCGCTCCTTGGCGCCCTCGCGGACGAGGTACAGGACACGGATCGTGTCGCCCGGAGCGAAGTCGGGCGTCTCGGCCCGGAGCTGCTCTTTCTCGATTTCCTGGATCAGATCAGCCATGCTCGCCTCCGGTGACGCGGCCGGGAATTTCCGGTAGAGACGGCTAATCTAACGCCCCTGTTACGCACGGTGAAGGGCTGGTATGCCGACTATTCCTCCGGATCGCCCAGGAGATCGGGGCGGCGCGCGCGCGTGAGACGCAACGCCTCGCTTCGACGCCACGCCTCGATGCGCGCGTGGTCCCCGGAGCGCAGGACCTCGGGGACCTCATGCCCCCGGTATTCCTGGGGACGCGTATACGACGGAGCGCTCAGGAGCGCCTCGTCGTAGAACGAATCCGTCTGCGCCGCGTCATGGTCGCCCAACGCCCCCGGCAGGAGACGCACCACCGCGTCGACGACGGCCAGCGCCGCGATCTCTCCTCCCGACAGGACGAAGTCGCCCAGAGAGAGCTCCTCTGTGGCCACGTGATCGGCCACGCGCTGGTCCACGTCCTTCTAGTGCCCGGACAGAAGGGTGAGCTCGGGCTCGACCGAAAGGCGCACGGCGTCGCGGTGACCGAACGGCCGTCCACGAGCGGACAGGAGCGCGACCGGTCCCTCCGGAGCCAGATCGTCGACCGCCTCGAAGAACGGCTCCGGCTTCATCACCATTCCGGCGCCGCCACCGTAGGGGAGGTCGTCGACGGTGCGGTGCCGGTCGTGCGTGTAGTCCCGCAGGTCCACGACCCGGTACGTCACCAGGCCCGCTTCGCGGGCTCGTCCCGGAATCGACAGAGAGAGAGGTCCGGCGAACAGCTCGGGGAAGATCGTCACAATGTTGATGCGCACGGAGCCTCCTCGCACTCGCGGCCGTAACGTCCGGACGTCGTGGGCCGGACGCCTCTCACAGATCCAGCAATCCCTCCGGAGGATCGATGATCAGCCGGCCGGCTTCGAGATCCACGTCCACCACGACACCCTCGATGAGCGGCACCAGCACCTGGTACGCGCCGTCGCTCACCTCGAGGAGATCCGCCGGTCTCAGCTCGTACAGCTCGGTGACCGTTCCTACACGACGGCCTTCCTTCGTCCGCACCTCGAGACCGAGCATCTGGTGATAGAAGAGCTCCCCCTCGGCGAGCGGCTCCAGCTCTTCCATCTCCCGGTACAGATAGCGGCCACAGAGGAGCTGCGCCTGGTTGCGGTCGCCGACTCCCTCGAACGCCACCAGATACCCGCGCCGGAACGGCCGCACCCCACCCACGCGAAGCGGCGGCGCGTCGAGATCGGGATCGTTGCGGCCGGCGTCACCCGAACGCAGAACCACCCCGGGGGCGAACGTCCCCTCGGGGTGGTCCGTCAACGGCCAGACGAAGACCTCGCCTTTGGTGCCGTGGGGCTTGTTCATGTGCCCGACGGCGAGAAAGCGAGGATCCTCCCGACTCATCGATCGTGCTACCGGTGTCCCGGGAAGCTCAGGCCTTCTCGCCCTCTTCGGCTTCGGCCGCCGGAGCGCCGGAAGCAGCCTCTGCGGACGCGGCCTCCTCCGCGGGAGCCTCTTCCCCGGCGGAAGCCTCCTCCGCGGCCGCAGCCTCCTGCGCAGCGGCTTCGGCCTTGGCGGCCGCTTCGGCAGCCGCCTTCGCCTCCCCCTCGGCCTTCTTCTCGGCGGCACGCCGGCTGGCGAGCTCCTCGGCCCGCTTCTGCTTGCGCTCCTCCGCGTCGACCTCACCCAGCTGAACGGACTCGTCCCCGCCCCGCCTCGCTTTGGTGATCAGCGTCTCGACGGTTCCGGAGGGGAGAGCCCCTTGGGAAATCCAGTGGTCCACGCGCTCGAGATCGAGCACGAGGCGCGCCGGGTGGGTGAGCGGCTTGTAGTAGCCGAGCGTCTCGACGAATCGGCCGTCGCGCGGTGACGCGCTGTCGGCCACCACGACCCGGTAGTGGGGCTGCTTCTTCCGGCCCATCCGCCGGAGTCGAATTCGTACGGGCATCGTCCTGTCACGGTCCTGGGTGCGTCCGCACTCCCCGTAGGGCGGAGGCGGCCCCGCGGGTGCCCTGCACCCGACGGGAGAAGAGACAGATATCATACCAAGGACGCCCCGATGTGTACAGCGATGGCACCGCACCGCACTCCAAGCGACCCACGACCGGGGCGCTCAACGGAAGGCGTAGCTCAAGCCCACCATCGAGGTCCGGTCGGGTCCGAGCACGAGCACCGGGTTCAACCTGTCGAGGAAGCCGCCCCCGCCCGAGTGCACGGCGCGCACCACGCGGTCGCCGATCAGGCCTCCCATCGCAGCACCGGCGACGACGTCGCTGGTCCAGTGTTTGTCCAGGTAGACGCGTCCGAACGCCACAGACGCCGCGCCCGCATAGAGCAGCGGTCCGAAGATCCATTGCTTGCCCGGCCAATGGTACGCGATCTCGTCCGTCACCGAGCTCGCCATCGCGAACGCCACCGTGGCGTGGCCGGAAGGGAAGGACTCGTAGCGGGAGTTGACCGGGTCGGCCAGGCTCTCCTTGCCGAAGACGTGCGGGTCGTGCGGCGCCACGTAGGGTCGCGCTCGCCCGACCAGGAACTTCAGCACGAGGTCCGCAACGCCCGCTCCGCCAATGGCCTCGGTCACGTGCAGCCCGATATCGGTAGCCACGGGCGAGTGGGTGATCCGGCCCACGCCGTAGAGCCCGACCGCGGCCGCGATGGACGCGGTGGGCAGCGACATCGCCGCGTGAACGCCGTCGTGCAGAAACGAGTTGTCCTGGCGGGCCGGCTTCCGGGCCCAGGCCCGGACGTGACTGTCGAGGGGCACGAACACGAGCGCTCCGGCCGTCGCGAGCGCCACGTTGCGCGTGAAGGCGAAGCTGAAGAGCTCGACCGGGTGGGAAACCCCGGAGGTGTCGGACGCCGGCGGCACACCCGACTGGGCGTGGAGCGTACCGGCCGACGCCAGGGTGGCCGCGAGCGCAAGGGAGGTGAATCGGCCCGCGCGACGCATGCTCACCTGCCGAACGGAAGCCCGCCCATCCCGGGCAGCCCCCCCAATCCTCCCTTTCCGCCCATCATCCCCTTCATCTGCTTCATGAACCCCTGCATCTCCTTGAACTGCTTGAGCAGACGGTTCACCTCGGAGACGGGCCGGCCGCTCCCCCGTGCGATGCGCGCGCGGCGCGAGCCGTTCAGGATCTCCGGACGTCGTCGCTCCTGGGGCGTCATCGACAGGATGATCGCCTCGACGTGCTTGAACCTCTTCGGATCCAGATTGGCCGCCGGCACGCTGAGGCGAGCCGCCCCGGGGATCAGCTTCAAGAGCTGCTCGAGCGGCCCCATACGCTGCACCTGGCGCATCGCATCCAGGAAGTCCTCGAGCGTGAAGCGCCCCTTGCCGAGCACCTTCTGCTGAAGGCGCTCCTGCTCCTCCTGGTCGAAGGCGCGCTGGGCCCGCTCCACGAGGCCGACCACGTCTCCCATCTGCAGGATGCGATTCGCAAGCCCTTGAGGATCGGCGACGTCCAGGTCGTCCAGCCCCTCCCCCACGCCGACGAACTTGAGAGGCTTGCCGGTGACGCCCCGGATCGACAGGGCGGCACCACCGCGCGCATCGCCGTCCATCTTGGTGAGCACGACGCCGGTCACGTCGAGGGCCTCGTCGAAGCCCTCCGCGATCTTCACCGCTTCCTGGCCGGTCATCGCGTCGGCGACCAGGAGCACCTCCGAAGGGCCGAGCTCCGCCTTGAGCCTCTTCAGCTCGTCCATGAGGACGTCGTCGATCTGGAGCCGGCCCGCCGTGTCGACGATGAGGACCTGCCGCTTGTCCGCCCGCGCCCGATCCCGGGCCTCCCGGGCCACTGCGACCGGATCGCCGCCGAAGGTGCCGGCGTGCACCGGCACGTCCATGCGTTGCCCGAGCGTGACGAGTTGCTCGATGGCCGCGGGGCGCTGGAGATCGCACGCCGCGAGCAGCGGTGTGCGGCCCTCACGGGCGAGCCTGCGGGCGAGCTTGGCCGCCGACGTCGTCTTTCCCGATCCCTGGAGCCCCACCATGAGGATCACCGTCGGCGGAGCGGAGGCCCACGAGATCCCCGGCCGCCCCTCACCCAGAAGCCCGGCGAGCTCGTCGTGGACGATCTTGACGATCTGCTGCCCGGGCGACACCGCCTTGAGGACCGACTCGCCGAGGGCCCGCTCCTGCACGCGCGTGAGGAACTCCCGCGTGACCTGATAGTTGACGTCCGCCTCGAGCAGGACGCGCCGCACTTCGCGAAGGCCCTCACGGATCATGGGCTCCGTGAGCACACCTCGCTGACGGAGCTTCTTGAGAGCGGTATCGAGCTTGTTGCTGAGGTCGTCGAACATCCGGCTGCGGCGCTCCCTCGGGGGACAATCGCTTCGTCGGCGCGCCGCTCGCGCGGCGGCGTCGAAGGGCCCGAAAGCTAGACGCCCGCCCCGAAGGGCTCAACCGATACCGACCGGCACTCTGTATCGCAAAGTACTTGACGACGCCGCGTTCTCGATGCATCGTTGGCATCATCAACGACCCCAGCCCTCACGGTACGCGGATGAACGCCCTCGTCGACCTCCTCTTTCCCGCTCCCGCCGCGCGCTCCGTCTCTTCGATCGTGGGATGGTGGGAGCGCCGACGTCCGGGCTACAACCTGGCGGTCGGCGCCGCCGGGACGTTCTCACTCGCCGCGCTAAACGTCATCACGCGGATCCCGCCGCACCCTTTCGAGATGCACGTCGGAGTTCCGTGGCAGGCCGTCCTCGCGTTCGGCGTGATGGCCAATGTCTGCTATCTCCTGGGACCCGCCGCGGAGATCGCGATTCACAAGCTGTGGGGACGTTCCGTGCTCCCGACCGGGCCGGCGCTCTACCGCATGGGGCTGACCTTTTCCGTGGGCCTCGCGCTCCTGCCCACACTGCTCGCGGTCATCCAATTCGTCGTGCGAATCGTCGCCTGGCTCTGAGGAACAGGAGGAACGTTCGCTGCCCTCGCGCGGTTCAACCAGAACACAGTTCGACACAATCGTGAAGCAAGAGGAGGCGGGTCCGATGGCTTCACTCAGACGTTGGCATGGTTGGCGGATGTACCTGGGTCTGTCGCTCACGGCGGTACTCTCCGCGTGCGGGGGCAGCAACGCGTTCAGCGGAATCGTGGCGCCCTCGACGCCGCCCTCGGAGCAGACCTCGGTGACCCAGGTGCAGATGGCGCCCGACACCCTTCACTTCAGCGACACCGGCCAGTCCTCCCAGATCTCGGCCACGCCGGTCGACTCGGCGGGCAATCCGGTCTCGGGCTTGACCTTGACGTGGTCGTCGTCGGACGCCGGTGTGGCGACCGTCGGCACGGACGGCACGGTCACGAGCGCCGGCGCGGGCACGGCCACGGTCACCGCCGCGGTAGGCAACATCAAGGGGACCACCGTGGTGGTGGTGACGACGCCGTCCGGCGTCAGTCCACTTGGATGATCTGCCTGCGCTGGGTGCCCACGGACACCCAGCCGACCGGTGCCTCGGTCAGCTCCTCGATGCGGTCGAGATAGGCCCTCGCCGCCGAAGGCAGGTCCTCGAGCCGACGGACGTCCTGGATCGGCGTTCCCCACCCGGGTAGCGTCTCGTAGACCGGCTCCACCGAGCCCAGAGACCACGTGTCCGCCGGAAACTCGCGGACCACGCTGCCGTCCGGCATCCGGTAGTGGGTAGCGATGCGTACCTGGTCGAGCGTGTCGAGCACGTCGAGCTTGGTAATGGCCAGGGAGGTCAAGCCGTTGACCTGCGCCGCGAACCGGGTGAGGACCGAGTCGAACCACCCGCATCGCCGAGGCCGTCCGGTCGTGGCACCGAACTCGGCGCCGAGCTTCCGCACGCGCTCGTCCATCTCCGGCTCGAACGCCGAGGGCAACGGGCCCTCGCCCACACGAGTCGTATACGCCTTCACGACGCCCACCACGGAGTCGATCACGGTCGGGCCGATGCCCGTCCCGGTGGCTCCGCCGGCGGCGGTCGTGCTGGACGAGGTGACGAAGGGGTACGTGCCGTGATCGACGTCGAGCGCGGTGCCCTGCGCACCTTCCAGGAGCACCCGCTTGCCGGCCTTCAGCGCGGTCGTGATCTCGGGCCCCGTATCCGTGGCGATGGCGAGGAGCCGCTCGCCGAGCGCGAGCGCTTCGTCCAGCTGCCTCTGTAGCTCGTCGCCCGCGTCGTGCCCGAGCGACTGAAGGCGCGCGCACACACGCTCCATGGCGTCCGCGACGCGCTTCTGCAGCCGCTCCGGGTTGGCCAGGTCCGCAACCCGCACGCCGCGCCTGCCGGTCTTGTCCTCGTACGCAGGCCCGATGCCCCGCCCCGTCGTCCCGATCTTTTCCGCCGCGGACGTCTCCGATACCCGATCCATGAGGCGGTGGTAGGGCAGCAAGAGGTGCGCCCTCCGGCTCACGCCGATCCGTCCCTCCACGTCGACGCCCCGAGCGGCGAGCGCTTCGTACTCCTGGAAGAACTGCTGGACGTCGAGCACCACGCCGTTGCCCAGCAGGCAGCGCATCGCCGGATGCAGGATCCCGGACGGAATCTGATGGAGGATGAACGACTCCTCCCCCACGTGGACGGTGTGTCCCGCGTTGGCCCCGCCCTGGTAACGCGCGACGATGTCGGCGTCCTCGGCGAGGACGTCGACGATCTTTCCCTTGCCTTCGTCGCCCCACTGACACCCGACGACGACGGTGCATTTTCCGGTTCCGGACATGCGCGATCGGCTCATGAAAAAAGGGCCCTTCCCCGAAGGGGGATGGGCCCGTTGGCTGCAGTATCCTTCGGAAAAAGCTACTCCCCGACTTCCCGGCAGTCAATCGGACCGGCGCCCCGCCCCGGCGGCACCCGGGCTACCGCGTCGAGGCTTTCTCCAACAGCCCCGCGCGGTCCAGAATCTTGCGGACCTCCTCGCGACGACCCTCGGGCAACGGGGCGAGCGGGGGCCTCGGCGCACCACCATGCAGGCCGAGCATCTCCAGGGCGGCCTTCACCCCGGGCACGCCCATCCCGCCCACGATCTCCTTGTGTACCGACGCGATCCGCTCCTGGACACGCCCGGAGTCGGCCGTCCGCCCCTCGGCGAACGCTACGCTGATCTCGGCCGCCTCGGCGGGCGCCATCAATCCCACCGCCACGATGCCGCCCACGGCGCCGGTCTCGAGCGCCCCATACAGGACCGCTCCGTTCCCCACGATCACCTGGAAGTCGTCGGCGCACTGCGTCACGAGCTCTCCGACCAGGTCGAGGCTCCCACGCGAGTCCTTGATCCCGACGATGTTGGGATGGTGCGACAGCTCGGCCACCAGGCCCGTGGCGAACTCGACCGTGCCCAGGCGCAGCGGCACCTGGTAGATGAGGACCGGAACGGGCGACGCATCCGCCACCGCTCCGTAGTGGCGCCGGAGCACGTCCGGCGTCATCGCCCCCTTGAAGAAGGCCGGAGGCTGGACCAGCACGGCGTCCGCTCCGGCCTCGGCGGCCTGACGGGTGAGGCGGATCGTGGCACGCGTCGACTCGGCACCGGTTCCCGCGATCACGATGCGGTCGTCGGGCGCCACGTCCCGAGCCGACTCGACCAGCGAAGCGCGCTCGCCCTCGTCCAGGAAGACCGATTCTCCGGTGGATCCGGCAGTGAGCACGCCCCGGATCGGGTGCGCGAACCATGCACGCAGGTTGGCGCGGTGCGCCACGAGGTCCACATCCCCCGTGACGGGGTCGAACGGTGTCGTTATCGGAAGGAAGGTCCCGCTCAGGTCGATCATGGGGTTGCTCTCAGCGCCCGCCGAAAAGGTTGGACATCTCGTCATCCACGTTCTGCTGCCCCGGCGCACCGCCCCGGCCCTTGGGGTCGCCGAACATGTTCATCTTCAGGTCGAAGTCGGCCGGATTGGTCGCCGCGGCCTTGGCGATGTCGAAGTCGACCACGTCGTCCTTGACCAGCGCCATGAGGTGCTGGTCGAAGCTCTGCGACCCGTAGTGGTCCCGGCCCTCCTCGATGAGATCGTAGATCTCGTCGAGCCGGTTCTTGTCTTTGATGCAGTCCCGCATCGTCGCCGTCACGGGCATGATCTCCATGGCCGCCACGCGCCCGCCCTGCTTTCTCTGCACGAGACGCTGGCTGACGATGGCCATGAGAGATTCCGAGAGCCGGATGCGCACCATTTCCTGCTCGCTCGGCTCGAACATGGCGATGACGCGCGAGATCGTCTGCACCGAGTTCTTCGTGTGCAGCGTCGAGATCACGAGGTGGCCGGTCTCGGCCGCCTTGAGCGCGGTATCGATCGTGACCTTGTCGCGCATCTCGCCGATGAGGATCACGTCCGGGTCCTGACGGAGCACGGCGCGCAGGCCCGAGACGAACGAATCGGTGTCGGTCCCGATGTCACGCTGCGTGATCGAACAGAGGTTGTCGCGGTGCAGGAACTCGATCGGGTTCTCGAGCGTGACGATGTGCAGCCGCTTGCGCTGGTTCATCCAGTTGATCATGGCCGCCATCGTCGAGCTCTTCCCCGACCCGGTGACGCCCGTCACCAGAACCATCCCGCGCTCGTGGTTGGCGATCTTGTTGAGGATCTCCGGAAGCCCGAGGTCTTCGAAGGTCGGAATCTCGATGGGGATGACGCGCATGACGATCATCGGCGAGCCGCGCTGCTTCATGATGTTGACGCGGAACCGTCCGATGCCGGGGATACCCCAGGAGCAGTCGTAGTCGAGGAGGTGGTCGAAGTCCTCCCGGTCGGCCTCGTGCGGAATGAGCTTCAGCGCGATGGCCTTCACCTGGTCAGGAGAGAGCTTCTGCTGCGTGAGCGGGACGAGCTCGCCCTGCGCGCGAATCCGGATGACATCCCCGGACTTGATGTGGATGTCGCTCGCCCCTCGCTCGATTGCCGCCTTGAACAGATCCTGCATGGAGGGTCCCCCCGCAGAGGTCGAAACACCTGGACCGTTTGCTACAGTCGAGAAGATAGTGGTCGACGATGGAGGACGCGACGCCGCTGAGCTACTTCCCCGGGAGCGCGTCGCGCCACCGGAGGCCCATGCGCCCACGCACCTCCGCAAGCGTCTCGGAGGCGATGGCCCGCGCCCGTTCCGCCCCCTCCTCCAGTATACGCCCGACCTCCTCGGGATGCGCGCGAAAATACGCCGCTCGCTCCCGGAACGGCTCGAACGTGCGCGCGATGTTGTCCGACAGGATCTTCTTGCAATCCACGCACCCGCGCGTAGCTCCCCGGCACTGTTCGGCCACGTCCTCCACGGTCGCCTCGTCTCCGAAGTGCCCGTGGAGGCTGTACACGTTGCACACTTCGGGCCGCCCCGGATCGGTACGGCGGATCCGTTGGGGATCGGTCACCGCCGTGCGCACGCGCGCCCACACCTCGTCGGGCTCGGCGAGAATGCCCACCGTGTTGCCGAGCGACTTGCTCATCTTGGCCTCGCCGTCGAGGCCGCGGATGCGGCCGGCCTCACCGACCAGGGCCTCGGGCTCGGGAAAGGTGTCGCCGTACGTAGCGTTGAACTTGCGCACGATCTCCCGGGTCAGCTCGAGATGCTGTCGCTGGTCCTCGCCCACCGGAACGGCGTCGGCCTTGTAGGCGAGGATGTCGGCGGCCATCAGGATCGGGTAGTTGAGGATGCCCGCCGGGACCGACTCGAAGTGCTGCGCCTTGTCCTTGTACTGCGTCATGCGCTCGAGGTCACCCACCGGCGTGACCGCGTTCAGGAGCCAGGCGAGCTCTGAGTGCTGCTGGACATCGGACTGGACGAAGATCGTGGCACGCTGCGGATCGAGCCCCACGGAGAGGAAGCTGACCGCCAGGTCGAAGGTGTTGCCCGGCATGTCGCGGGGGTCGCCCCCGGCCGTGATCGCGTGGTCGTCGACGATGCACCAGATGCACTCGTAGTCGTCCTGCATGTCGACCCACCGCTTCAGGGCCCCGAGGTAGTTGCCGAGGTGGGCTTCGCCACTGGGCTGCATCCCGCTGAAGACGCGGGGCTTCTTGTGCGGTCTGGTCGAGTCGCTCATGCGGGTTCTGGTTTCGTCGGTGTGGGGTCCGTGTCGGGCGAGCGGCTCTCCGTACCGGACAACCGCCCGTTCGTGCCGCGGTCGACGATGCCGGGCACGAAAGGGGCTAACTTAGCGGTCCGCGCGCGGGGATGGGACCCTGGCGCCTCTTCGACCTCCTTCGACCCCAAATCTCCGGGACTACGACCGTTGAACGACCTGCTCCGAACCGCACTCGATGCAGCCGAAGCCGCCGTGGCCATCCACCGTCGCGATCGCGGGCGCGTCGACGTCGAGGCAGCGTCCGAGAAAGGACGCGCCGACTACGTCTCGCGCACCGATCTCGACGCCCAGAGCGCCGCCCTCGAGGTCATCCACGCGCGGCAGCCCGGACACGGCGTGCTGGCCGAGGAAGACGAGCGGGGCCTGGCGGAGCGTCTCGCCGGCTGGGACGGTTCTCCCCTCTGGGTCGTGGACCCGCTCGACGGGACCGCGAACTTCCTCCACGGACATCCCGAGTTCGCCGCCTCCGTGGCGGTCTGGGAGAACGGTCTGCCGTTGGCGGGAGCCGTCGTGTGCGGCAGCACCGGGGAGCGTTGGTGGGCCGCGCGGGGAGAAGGCGCGTTCAAGGGCGGACGGCGGATCTCCGTGTCGCGTCGCCGTCCCCTGCGCGACGCGATGGTGGGGACGGGATTTCCATTCAAGATCCTCGAGCAGATGCCGACCTACCTGAGCCAGCTCGACCGTGTGCTCCGCTCCTCGGCGGGAATCCGACGCGGGGGCTCGGCCTCGATCGACCTGTGCTACCTGGCGCAGGGCTCGCTGGACGCGTTCTGGGAGCTGGTGCTGTCGGCGTGGGACTACGCCGCCGGAATGCTCATCGCGCAGGAGGCGGGTGCGGTGGTGACGCGCGTGGACGGGAGCCCGGTCGATCTCCTGGACGGCCCGATCATGGGCGCGAGCTCGCGCGAGCTTCTGGACGAGCTCCGGGAGACGCTCGGCTGACCTTCGGCTGGACGCCCCGAGGCCCCTCGCGCCCGCCGCGAGCCGGCCTCCGCCGGACCACGAGTGCCGCGTCAGTGTAGCGACACGAGGAACGGTTCCGCCCACAGGCCGCGCCGCCGGGGAACGGGATCACGCATCGCTCACCCCTCGAAGGAGCACCACATCGAGTCCGCGAACGAGAAGCGCACACCTCTTCGGGAGGCCATGCCATGCTGAGTCGTGCCGCCCGCCTGCTCCGCACCCCACCCGAAGTCGTCGCGCTCTCCTTCGCGCGCATGTGCGACGCGCTCGGCAACAGCCTGCTGATCATCGTCCTGCCGCTCTTCATCGCGAAGCAGCCCTCTCCCTACTTCCACCTTCCCACCGACTTCCTCGTCGGGCTGGTCATCTCGCTGTACGGCTTCCTGTTCGCGTTCGGACAGCCGTTCGCGGGCTCGCTCAGCGACCGTACCGGCAAGCGCAAGGTCTTCATCATCTCCGGCCTGGCCATGATGGCCGTGGCGACCGGCGGGTTCATGTTCGTCCACCGCTACGTGTGGATCTTCGCGCTCCGCGGACTCCAGGGGCTGGGCGTGGCGCTCGTCGTCCCCGCGGTGATGGCGGTGATCACGAGCGTGACCGAGACGGCCAACCGCGGCCACGCGATGGGTGTCTACAGCACGTTCCGCATGGCCGGCTTCGCGGTCGGGCCGCTCCTGGCCGGCGTGCTCGAGGTCCACTTCGGCTTCGACGCCGCCTTCATCGTGGGCGGCGCCTTTCTCGTCCTGGCGCTCGTGCTCGTGCACTTCACGGTGGCTGAGCCGGAGCCCGTTTCCGCCCCTCCCGAGCGCGACCGCCACGACACGTCGGAGAGCCGACGCCCGGCGTTCCTGCCGTCGACCAGCATTCTGGCGCTCATGTTCGCGACGGTCATTCTCGCCAGCTCCCTGTCGATGATCGGTGCGCTGGAGAACGAGTTCAACCAGCGGCTCTCGGAGACGGCCATCGGATTCGGCATCGCCTTCAGCGCCCTCACGGTCTCGCGTCTCGTCGTCCAGATCCCCATCGGACGCTGGTCCGACCACATCGGCCGCAAGAAGCTGATCGTCGGCGGGCTCCTCGCGCTGGCGCCCATGACCGTGCTCTTCGGATATGTGGGAAGCACGACGCAGCTCGTCGGGCTGCGCCTCGTGCAGGGCGTCGCGCTGGCCGCTGTAGCCGCCCCCGCGTTCGCGCTCGCCGGCGACCTGGCGCCCGCCGGAGGGGAGGGCCGCGAGATGAGCTTCGTGACGATGGGCTTCGGCATCGGTCTGGGCGCGGGCCCGCTGATCGCCGGATGGCTCGCCGGATACATGGGCTTCGTCGTGCCGTTCTGGGTGGTCGGAGTCCTCTCGCTGGTTGCGGCCTGGGCCGTATGGCGGTTCTCGCGCGAGAGCATCGGACCCGGCGGAGAGATCCTCGTCGACAAGGAGCGGCCGAGCGCAGAGGTGCACGACCAGCCAGCGGCGACCGCATAACCTGCTACATTGGGGAGCCCGGCCAGGCTCGGCGGGATTGTGGTTCCTGCCCAGAACCTCCAAAGGAGCCATCCCTTCGATGTTCGTTCCGCGAACCGGCGCGATGCGCGTATCCCCGGCCCTCCTCGTCCTTCTCCTGTCCCTGCCCGCCTGTGGTGGTGGATCCCACGGGGGCTGGGCTGGATCCATCACGGACTCCGCCGGCGTCCAGGTGGTGTCCAATCCGAGTCGAGGCCTGTGGAACGGCCGCACGCCCTGGAGCTTCACCGAGGAATTCCGCATCGGAGCTTCGGGCGTCGAGGGAGCCGCGACTCCCGAGGCGATGTTCGGCAGCGTCGCGGGCATCGACGTCGACTCCGCCGGCGACATCTATGTCGCCGACTCGCAGGCTCGACACGTGCAGGTCTTCGGGCCGGACGGGCATTTCCTTCGGACGATCGGGGGGCCCGGGAACGGTCCGGGCGAGATGCAGAGCGTCACGGCGGTACTCCTGCACGGCAATCAGGTCTGGGTGCCGGACCTCAACAACCAGCGCATCGACCGGTTCAGCCTCGATGGAAAGCCGCTCGGGAGCGATCCCGTCGACTTCGAGCACGGGCTTCCTTCCCAGTGGGCGCACCTGGACGGCGGACGATTGCTGACGCGGTTCCAGACGCTTCCGATGCCGGGTATGGAGGACAAGTCCACGGGTGATCCGCTCGTGGCCTTCGGAACGGACGGCAGGGACACGATCCTCGTCCTCCCGAAGGGCAAGACCCTCACGGTCAGCGGTGGCCGGGCGAGCATGAGACTCTTCGAGCCCGAGCCCCGCTGGGATGCGTCGCCGGACGGTCGGATCTTCGTGGCGATGACCGGCGCCTACCGGGTGGAGGTGTACGACGGCACGGGCAAGCTCCTTCGGGTGATCACGAAGCCGTACGAGGCGCAGAAGGTCACCGAGTCGGACCAGAAGAAGATCATCGCGGAGCTCCGCCGCAGGATGAGCGATCAGGGGATCCCGGCTCAGGCGCTGGACCAGGTGCTGGCGGCCGTGACCTTCGCGGACACCTACCCCGCGATGCAGATGCTGCTGGCGGGGCCGGACAGCACCCTCTGGGTGCAGCGCGTGCGCACGGCCGCGGAGATGACCGAGGGCTCGGGCGAGATGGACCTCGGACAGATGGGATCCAGGGACTGGGACGTGTTCGGAGCGGACGGCCGCTACCTCGGCCTGCTTCCCTTGCCGCCCCGCTTCTCCCCGATGCTCGTGCGGGGAAACAAGATCTGGGGAACCCAGCGAGACAGCCTCGACGTCCCTTCCGTCGTACGCTACCGGCTGGAGCGCGGCAGCTGACGCGGCCGCGCCTGGCGCCTGCAAAAGCTGCGGCGGGGGGGGGGGGGGGCTGCCCCCCCCCCCCCCGGCGGTCGGGGGGGCGCGCGCGGGGGGGGGGGGCTCTCTAGGGGG
>JBJKRT010000112.1:0-15781 GCA_046704545.1 Longimicrobiales bacterium | reverse complement strand
TTACACACCAAAAAATATTAAAAGACCCCCCCGCCGCCCCTCCGCCCCCTTATAGCGGGCCACCACCCCCTATTGGGGGGGGGGGGGGGCCGCCCCCCCCCCCCCCCCTCACGGCTTCACCGAGCATCGCCCGGGAGGCTCCGCCCAACATGCTGATCCGCCGGGGTGGTGAAGGATCGCGCCCCGGGGGTCATCGGCGCGGCGCAGCGGAACGAGTCAGCGGGCGGGAGTGACCGACCGCGCCGCGCCGCTAAGCGAGCTCCGAAGCAAGAAACTCCTCAGGAGAGCGAGCGGGCCCCCGCGGTGCGATCCTTCGCCACCCCGGAGGCCCACAACGTCCACGTTCGCCCGAACCGGGCGATGCGCTCAGATTCCTCAGCCGAAGCCGCTCGACCCGCATCCTCGGGAAGACGAGCTCGAGTATCCACCACCCGAGCTTCCTCCGGCGATCACGTTCACGGCCGTGAACGCGCGCTCGACGTTCTCCGACGCACACTTCGGGCACACCCGCCCCTCACCCTCGGAGTAGGCGGAGATCGAAAGGCGCACCTCGAAGGACGCGCCGCAGTCCTGGCAAACGAAGTCGTAGCTCGGCATAGGATGCAATTATAAATATAATCCCATGTCACGGAAGGGGTCACGGATCGTGAGCATCGGCACCACCCCCGACAGCCCCTACGCCCAGAGATCCACCGGCCACTCGTCGCGGTCGATGTACATCAGGTACGGGTAGTTCTCGTAGTACTCGTAGAACGGCCTCACCCTGGCGGCGAGATCCCGTCCGTTCGTGCCCCGCAGCCGGTAGGCCCCGTACGACCCGAGGGCCTTGATGACCTTGCCGCTCGTGTCGGGCGTGAGCGCCTCGTTCAGCTCCTGGTCGTTGCGGGGAGCTTTGAAGGTCGTCTCGAGGTAGCGGAACTCCAGCGGCATCACCACCGAGCCCCGTACGATCGCCGCGCGCTTCGGGTGCTGGTGGTCGACGGCTTCCCAACGGAAGGGTTGGGGGAGGTGGACCTTGACCCGGTCGCCCGCCTTCCACGTGCGCGAGACCGTCGCCCATGTACCGGGCTTACACGGGACGTCGGCGACCGCACCGTTCACGACGATCTTCATGCCGCTGCACCACTCGGGGACCCGCAGGCTCAGGGGAAAGGCGATCGGCCCTCCGGCCCGGACCGTCAGCGTCGTCTCGTCGTCGACCGGATAGTCCGTTTCCTGCCGGAGCGTGATTCGCCCGCCGCCGTGCTCCCAGACCACCTCGGACGGCACGTAGAGGTTCACGTACAGGCCGGCGTCGTCCTTGTAGTAGACGAGGTTGCTGTAGTCGGCCATGCACTGGAAGTACGTGCCGGAGCAGCAGGTGTAGTTGTCGTAGCGGTAGACCTTCATGCCGCCCGTCGAGCGGTAGTCGGAGTAGTAGAAGTTGCGCCCGTCCTCCTCGATCGGCAGGGCCGAGCCCACGCCGTTGTAGAAGAGGCGCTCGATCCAGTCGCCGTAGCGTGCCTTGCCGGTGAAGCGCATCAGGTAGCGCGCCATCTTGAAGCCGGCCCACGATCCACACACGGTCTCGAAGGTGTTCGGCCGCATCTCGAGGGCGCGTCCCAGGGATCCGTCCGGGGCCAGGATCCGCTCGTCGGGGCCGTAGCCCCCCGTGGCGAAGCACTGCGTGTTCTGCAGGTAGTCGTACGCGTTCTCGAGAATGCGCAGCGTGCGCGGATCTCCGGTGATCTCGTAGTGCATCGCCGCGCTGCTGAACGTGTTCACGTGGCTGTAGGCATGCACCCCGTGCGCGTCCGGCGGTGACGCCGTGTCGGCGAACTTCGACCAGTACGGCGTTCCCAGCCAGACTTCCGCGAAGGTGCGGTACCGCTCGTCGCCCGTCGCCTGGAAGGCGCGGTAGAGGTTCTCGGAGAGCGTGTACCACTCTCCCGGCCGTCCCGAGAACGAGTGCCTCGATGCCGGGACGCGATCGCGACTGATGCTGCTCGACGCCTTCTCGGTCAAGCGCGCCATGAGGGGGAGCGCGTCCTTCTCTCCAGCATAGACGTACATGTCGACCAGGCCGCACATGAACTTGTCGTACTCGTACGCGCTCATCTTCCGAGCGCTCCCCTTGGGGAGCGTTTCGCCCCAGCCGTTCATGAGGGCCACGGCCTTGCCGCGCAACGCGTCGTCGCCCGTGGCGAGCGACATCCGGGCCATGCCCGACAGCCACTGCCCGAAGATCGCTCCGGTCGTCGGCTCGATGCCCCACCCGCGCACGGGATGGTCGCCGGGGGCCGGAAGGCCGGCCTCGACCCTGAAGCCGTGCAGGATGTCGTCGTTGGTGAGCCCGAAGTAGTAGTTCCGTCCCGCCTCCGACTGGTGCAGCCAGCGGCTGTCCAGCAGGCGGACCCCGACGTAGTCGAACGGCTGCAGGCGCATGTCGGCGGATGGGGCGGCGGGCGATCGGCCCCTGGCCGCGTGAGCGAAGAGTCCCACGGCGGCGGGAGCGGTCTTCAGGAAATCTCGGCGTGGCATCTCGTGAGGCATGGGACGCACCTCAGGACGGGTTTATCGGGACAGGAAGAACGGCGTCGCCGCTCGCGATTCGTGACCATGCAGGGCGATACTCCGGCACGCAACTCGTCGTCCGACGGAGTGGACGAGCGGTCTCTGTCGAGGGGGCTTGCCCGAGGCAGGGCTCCACGACACCTTGGGCCCTCTTTGTTTCCCGATTTGCCGTGCGTACCGATCGACTCAGCGAGGGGTTCGATCATGTCCGATGCATCGAAGTACATCTTGCCCGAAGACCGCATTCCCAAGGCGTGGTACAACATCGCCGCCGACCTGCCGGAGCCGCTTCCGGCGGTACTCCATCCCGGCACGGGTCAGCCGATCGGCCCCGCCGACCTGGAGCCGCTCTTTCCCATGGAGCTCATCCTCCAGGAAGTGAGCACGGAGCGCTGGATCGACATTCCCGATCCGGTGCGTGACGTCTACCGCCTCTGGCGTCCCTCGCCCCTCTACCGGGCCCGGCGGCTCGAGAAGGCGCTCGATACTCCCGCGCGCATCTACTACAAGTACGAGGGCGGGAGCCCTCCCGGCAGCCACAAGCCGAACACCGCCGTCGCCCAGGCCTTCTACAACAAGGAGGCCGGGGTCAAGCGGCTGACCACGGAGACGGGGGCCGGGCAGTGGGGCTCGGCGCTCGCGTTCGCCGGATCACTCTTCGACCTGACCGTCAAGGTCTTCATGGTACGGGTGAGCTTCGAGCAGAAGCCGTATCGCAAGGCGCTCATGGCGGCGTACGGCGCCGAGTGCATCCCGAGCCCGAGCGACCAGACCGAGGCCGGGCGCCGGATGCTCGCGGACGACCCCGACACGACGGGCAGCCTCGGTATGGCCATCAGCGAGGCGGTGGAGCTGGCCGCCACGAACGACGACACGAAGTACTCGCTCGGGAGCGTGCTCAACCACGTGCTCCTGCATCAGACCGTCATCGGCCAGGAGGCGATCGAGCAGTTCGAGCTCGCCGATGACTACCCGGACGTCCTGGTGGCATGCACGGGAGGCGGGAGCAACTTCGGTGGAATCGCGCTTCCGTTCATCGGCAAGAAGCTCCGCGAAGGGGGCGACCTCCGCGTCGTGGCCACCGAGCCGTCGGCCTGCCCGACCCTGACGCGTGGGCGGTATGCCTACGACTTCGGCGACACCGGCCACCTCACGCCGTTGGTACGCATGCACACCCTGGGCTCGAGCTTCGTGCCGCCGGGATTCCATGCGGGCGGGCTGCGCTACCACGGGATGGCGCCGATCGTGAGCCATCTGCTCGAGCTGGGGCTGATCGAGGCGCAGGCGTACCACCAGAACGGCTGCTTCGAGGCGGGCATCCAGTTCGCTCGGACCGAGGGGATCGTTCCCGCACCCGAGTCGAACCATGCGGTCAAGGGCGCGATCGACGAGGCGATCCGTTGCCGGGAGGAAGGTGTGAGCCGGGCGATCCTGTTCAACCTGTCCGGACACGGAAACTTCGACATGGGCGCCTACCTCGAGTACTTCGGCGGCGGCCTCGAGGATCGCGACTACGATCCGCAGTCGCTCGAGCGCGCCCTGGGCGAGCTGCCCGAGGTCGCTGCTCCGTAACGACACCCTGCAAACCCTCCCAACACGTCAGAGGACGAGCCGCGTGGTCACTGTGAAGCCCGTTTCCCGGGCCCTGGTCCCGAAGGACTCGGCGGTGGCCGCGCGGGTGTCCGCGCGTAACTACGACGAGTTCCAGAGCGACCTGGAGATCTTCGAGGAGCTCCGGGAGCGACCGGAATGCGTGCTCGGCGTCACCATGTCGCACTGCGCGGTCGAGCGCCCGGAGGCGATGCCCGCTCCGGACTCGCCGGAGGCTCTCGATCGGGCGGCCGGCAACCTCCGGCGACTCCGCACCGCCGGCCTCATGCGCAGTGTCGAAGACGTGTTGTTCGTGTACGAGATCGTGGACCCGGGGCGGCCGGGCATCCGCCAGATCGGTCTCGGAGGAATGGCACGCACCGAGGACATCCGCACCGAGGCCCGGCCCGAAGGCACGATCGTGCGCAACGAAGGCATCCGCGAGGAGAAGGCGCGCGGACGTGCCCTGCTCATCGAGGCGACCGGGGCGTTCATCGGCACGGTCAACCACGCCGTGGAAGACGAGCGTGGGATCCTCGAGGGGGCGCTGACGGCGTGGGCCGACGGCCATCCCGCCGACTTCGGGGCGCCGGACGAGCGCGGTTGTGCGCATCGCGTCTGGCTCGTCGACGATCCGGACGCGATCGCGACGTTCCAGCGGATCCTGGCCGCCGAGCCGCTGGCCTACGTCGCGGACGGCAACCACCGGAGCGCCGCCGCGGTCATGGCGGGACTCGAAGGCTACCTCGGGGTGTTCTTTCCGGCCGCTACGCTCGGGCTGGCGCCGTACAACCGGCTCGTGAAGGAGCCCAGCGTCGAAAGGGACGAGCTGCTGCGTCGCCTGGAGTCCGCCTTCCAAGTGGATGCTCTCGAAGACACGGATGCCTATCAGCCGTCCGTTCCCCACGACATCGGCCTCTACGCCGCCGGCAGCTGGTACCGGCTTCGGCCTCTCCCCGGTACGCTCGATGCTACCGACGCCGTGCGTGCCATCGACGCGGACATCGTGCAGCGTGGGCTCTTTTCCGGCGCGCTCGGGATCGAGGACCCCCGCGATTCGCGCCTCACGTTCGTCGGAGGAGACCGGGATGCACTCTATCTGAAAGCGCGCGTCGACGAAGGGAGATTCGCGTACGCCGTCACCCTCGCGCCCGTCACGATGGAGCAGTTCGTGGCCGTGTGCCGGCAGGGACGGCTCATGCCTCCCAAGTCGACTTGGTTCCAGCCCAAGCTCCGGATGGGACTCGTCATCGCGCTGGTCGGAGAGGCGTAGGCGGGAGGCAGGCTCGACGCTCGAGCGCGTCAACGCCGACCGCGAATCGTGTCCGGGAGCGGGCGCACCTTTCGTGCATGGAGGGTGCCCCACAGCGCGTCCAGCCACCGATAGAGCCCACCGGGGCAGCTTCCCATGTCGAGCTCGTCGTCCGCGCGGACGTACGCATCCTCGTAATGCGAGGCCGGTCCGAAGCGGCAATCCTGATCGTACACGTCACCGGTCGTGGGATCGTACCGGACCGAGAGCACGCCGGGCGGAGGGGCCCAGGAGAGCGAATCCTCGCCGATCTGCTCGCGCACCCGTTCCATCCATCTGCCCCAGACCGGGCCCGCGAGCACCCCTCCGCTGCCATGGGGCACGATCGTGCGAGGTCGATCGAATCCGATCCACACACCCGCGGCCATGTCGGGGGTGAGGCCGATGAACCATGCATCGCGGACGGCATCGGTCGTGCCGGTCTTTCCGGCGGCAGGGCCGTCGTAGCCGGTTGCGCGCACGGGACGCGCGGTTCCCCGGTCGACCACACCCCGCAGGGCGTCGAGAACCACGAAGCTCGTAGCGGCGGATATGACGCGCATGCGCTGGATGGGCGGCTGGTACCGCCACAGGATCGTGCCGTCCGGCGCCGCGATGGAGTCCAGCACGTGGGTCTCGACGCGCAGCCCCCCGTCGTCGAATGCCGCGAACGCGGTCGTCATGTCGAGCAGCGAGGCATCGAAGCTCCCCAGGAAGGACGACGGCACGTCACGAATCGGCGTGTCGATCCCCATCTCGCGGCTGATGCTCCGCATCGGTCCGACGCCGACAGACAGACCTAGATGGACGGCGGCGCGGTTGGAGGAATGGATGAGTGCCTCACGCATCGGCATGATCGTGTCTTTCACGTGATCCCTGGGTGACCAGACACCGTTCTGTACGGGGACCGAGATGGTGTCGGAGGATACCAGGTCGAGGATCCCGCGTCCGTGCTCGAGGGCGGCGGCCACCAGGAACGGCTTGGCAAGAGAGCCGACCTGACGCTTCGCTTCCGAGACCCGGTCAAACTGAGAGCGCTGGAAGTTGCGTCCGCCGATCCACGCGCGCACCGCGCCCGTCCATGGATCGATGGCCACCGCCGCTCCCTCGAGCGGTTCGGTGGAATCCGGGTGCGGTATCGCTCCGTAGTAGCCCGCTTCGATGTCCTCGAGCTGACGCCTGAGCGCGCGTCGGCCGGCCCGTTGGATCTTCGGGTCGATCGTCGTGAAGACGCGGAGTCCCGGACGTCCGGCGAGGTCCGGCACGGCCGTGCGGAGCGCCCGCCTGACCTCGGCTGTCGCGTAGCTGCGGTGGTCGTCCCGCGACGGTGCCGGGATGGTCGTCACCTTCTCGGCCTTCGCGGCGTCGGCGGCCTGGGCGCTGACGAGCCCCGCCTGCGCGAGAACGTCGAGGACGACGTTCCTTCTGCGCCGGGCGCGGTTCGGGTATCGCCTGGGATCGTAGCGTCCGGGGGTCCGGGTCATACCGACGAGCGTCGCGAGCTGGGCCAGGTCGAGGGAGTCCGCGCTCACGCCGAAATAGTACCGGGCCGCGGCGTCCACACCGTACAGACCGTTGCCCAGGTAGATGGAGTTGAGATAGAGGTCGAGGACCCTCCGGTGCCCGAGCCGCCGGATCAGGATAGGGGCCTCGTGAATCTCGATGATCTTCCGATGCCAGGCATCGACGCCCTTCAGCGACGCACCCCACAGCGTGCGCACGAGCTGCATGGGAATGGTGCTCGCACCCTCCACGACCCGACCCGATTCCAGGTCTCGCGCCGCCGCACGCACGATCCCTCGAAGGTCCACCCCGCCGTGGCTCCAGAAGCGGCGGTCCTCGACCGCCACCCAGGCGCCGGAGAGCCGCGAAGAGATTCGGCTCGGAGGAAGCGAGCGCCGCAGGGGACCGTCGACGTTCGCGAGCGGATGGCCGTAGCGGTCGTAGATGTGGATCGCTTCGGGGAGCCGACCTCCCTTCTCCAGCGAGCGCAGCGTGACGCACGGGGTGTCCGGCACGCACGAGACCGAGAGCCAACGCGTGACCAGGGTGAGGAGCGTCAGGAACGTGACCCCGAACGTCAGGCACAGCAGGGCACGTCCGCGGGGGTCCCGGGGGATCCGCGCGGCGAGAAGTCGAAATGCGCGCTGCAGTATCGGTCTCATCGCCGATGAGGCGATGAACAAATCGTGCCAGCGGCGGAAGCATGCTGCCGCATGGGCGGCGGGGCGGCGGGGCAAGAGCCGTTCGGCGATGCGGGAATCGCCCGGGACGAGGGGATCGGCACGGGGGTTGCATCACCTTGAAACCCGCGCCGGACGATTCATTCCGGGCGGGCCGAATGAATGGCGAACACGAGACGAAGGGGGGGGCTACATATGAATCACCCGATCCTGTGGAAGCGAATCGCTCGATGGGGGCTGCCGTTGGTGTGCGGCTCTCTGGCTCTGAGCGCGTGCAACAACGCCGTGTCACCCAACACCGGCGGTACCCCGGGGAGCTCGCCGCAGCTCTCCGTCTACTTGAAGGATGCCGCGGGCAACGTGGACAGCGTGTGGGTGCAGATCAACGACATCATGCTCGCGGGCGACAGTGGGAGCGTCTCGGTGCTTTCGGCGCCGACCGGCCTCATCAACATCACGTCGCTTCAGGACTCCGTGACGACGCTGACGGCCGATCAGCAGGTCGACTCCGGCAGCTACAACCAGGTGCGGTTCGTCCTCGGCGGCGCGGTGCTCGAGACGACCGGAGGTGACGTGTATGCGACCTCCGGCGTGACCCCGCCCGACGGCCTGCAGGCCACCGGCACGCTGATGTGTCCGAGCTGTGCGCAGAGCGGGCTCAAGGTCCAGCTGGCCCAGCCCATCAAGGTCACGGGCGGCAGCAACGGCCTGCTGCTCGACTTCGACGTGGCCGAGAGCTTCGGTCACCAGGCGGGCAAGTCGGGCAAGTGGATCATGCATCCGGTCATCCACGGGACCACCGGTTCTCCGGGGGCGATCACCGGAGGTACGGTCGGCGGGACGATCATGGGCCACGTCGTGCTCGGCACCGACTCGCTCGGCGACACCTTGTCGATTCCCGTGTGCGGATCGGACAGCACTTCGTCGCTCAGCGCCTTCGTTCCGACCGCCACGACGACGACGCTCACGGACAGCGCCGGGGACTCACTCGTGTTCTCCGGCATGGTCACGGACAGCAGCACGTTCAAGATCGACGTGACGAGCTACGACACCTACGCCCTCGGATTCCAGGCGGAGACACCGTTCGATTCCACGAAGCTGGTGTGGCAGGCCTCGGTGTCACCGTCGCAGGCAGTCGTCGACTCGACCAACACCTCGGTCGGCAACGTGACGTACACGATCACGGGTGCGACCTGCGAGCCGATCGGGCCGTGATGGCACGACCGATCGAGTAGAGCGCGCACTGCTCTGCTCTGCTCCCGGAAAGGAAGAGGGGGCGGGCCCGTCGGGCCCGCCCCCTCTCGTCCTTCGGTGCGCCCGGAGGCGCTTCGCCTCAGAACGTGAACTGCGTCTGGAAGTACAGGTGCGAGCCCTTCGCCTTCGTCTCGACCGAGGGCGTGCCCTGGTAGCTCACGTGGTCGACGTCGGCCAGGAGCTTGACGTTCGGAGAGAGGTCGTACGAGACACCCGCGATGACGCGAGTGTTGCCGTCGTTGGAGACGCTGGTGTTGGGGTCGAGGATGTCCACGCGACCGATGATGCCGACCTTCGAGTCCTTGGGCGTCAGCGTGCCGAACAGCGTGACCATGCGGCCCTTGGTGCTGCCGTCCTTCATGCTCGCGGCCTCACCGGCCAGCAGGAGCACCTTGGACTTGTAGGACAGCATGCCGATCAGACGGTCTCGGGCGGCGCCGCCCACATGGTGTCCCGTCTGGCCGTAGACCGTCACACGGAGACCGCCGCGGCTGCCACCCTCGTCGGACTTGAGGAGGCGAAGCGACGCGCGTGCCGAGATGTCCTTGTGCTGGTCGCCTTCGCCGGCGTGGTAGCCCTCGCCGTTCATCGCGGAGAGCTGGATGTCGAACTTGTGCTCGGCCCAGCTGCCGTCCATGGCCAGCCCGATGTCGGACGACGTGATGTAGTGGTTCCGGTCGAGGGCCATCGGTCCCTGCATCCGGTAGCCCCACAGCCCCTCGTCCCAGTCGAGCCATGGCGTCTGCGTCTGGCCGAAGCGGAAGTCGACGTGGCTGTTCTTTGGCGTCCAGGTGAAGTAGGCGTACTTGAGCCGGTAGTTGATCGACCCGTTCGCGTCCCTGTAGATGTCGCCCGTGATGCGGGTGGCGATGCCGTGGTCGAACGAGTGCGTGAAGTTCAGGTACGCCCGCGTGACGTCGAACGCGTTCTGGTGGACGCCCGCCGTGTCGGCGCTGGTGGCGTAGCCGTACTGCGAGTATACGACGCCGCTGACTTTCGTCTGGGCAGATGCCGGGCGGACCGCCACTGCTGTCATGATCAGGGCAGCGCCGAGCAGGTACAGCCGTCTGTCGATGGTCTTCAAGGTGGTTCGCCTCCGTAGAGTAACTGGGTGGACTGGGCTCAGTCTCATACGGGCCGGTAACGACCGAATGGCCTGTGCGGTAACGTGCAGGTAACTGCTGAATCCGGAGTCGAAGGGGCCCGCGTTCCGCCGGGGTGATGGGCGGGACGCGGGCCCCTCCGGTTGCTACATCTTTCCGGGGTACTGGACCTTCTGGAGCTGCTTGAGCTCGAGCTGCACCATGTTCTCGGGCAGCGGCGCGTACTTGAGCGCGGTCACTTCCTTCTCGCCCTGGGTGAGGTACCAGTGGATGAAGTCGGTGAGCGCCTTGCCCTTGGTGCCGTCCTTCATGTGCTCGTAGACCAGGAGCCACGTGAACGACGAGATCGGGTAGGCGTCCGCGCCCGGCGCGTTCACGATCGACACGCGGAAGTCGGTATTCGCCGGAAGGCTCTTCGCGACGCCCGCCGCGGCGGCCGTGGCGCCCTCGAGCGAGGGCTTGAGGAACTTGCCTGAGCGGTTGCGCAGCGCCGCGACCGGGAGGTTGTTGTCGTTCGCGTACGCGAGCTCTACGTAGCCGATGGCGCCGGGCGTCTGCTTGATCTGACCCGCCACCCCGGCGTTGCCCTTTCCGCCGAGCCCGACCGGCCAGCTCACCGACTTGGCGTTGCCGGGTCCGTTCTTCCAGGCCGTGGATACCTGCGAGAGGTAGTCCGTGAAGATGAACGTCGTGCCACTACCGTCGGAGCGGTGCACGACCAGGATGTCGGTGTTCGGCAGCTTCAGGCCCGGATTGATCGACGTGAGCCGCGAGTCGTTCCACTTCGTGATCTTGCCGAGGAAGATGTCGGCGAGCACGGTCGGCGTGAGCCGGATCGACTGCGTGACGCCCGGGAGGTTGTACGTGACGGCCACGGCGCCGATCACGGTGGGGAAGTGGAAGATGTGGTCCGGGACCTTCGACATCTCCTCGTCGCTCATGGGCGCGTCCGAGGCTCCGAAGTCCACCGTGCCCTCGGTCACCTGGCGGATGCCGCCGCCCGAGCCGATGGCCTGGTAGTTGATCTGCACGCCCGTCTTCTGGGCGTACTCTTTGAACCACTTGTCGTAGATCGGATAGGGGAACGTCGCGCCCGCGCCCGTCAGGTTGACTTTCGCCGCAGTGGGCGCCGCACTCGGTGCCTGCGCGGCGTTGGCCTTGTTGGACGGCCGATCCTTACCACTGCAGGCAACGAGTAGGACCGCCATCGTGGCCAGAATCGATCGCTTCATCTCCGTTCTTCCTCCGTTGTGGTTTTCTCGACGTCTGGTCCGTTACACTGTATGGCTGACCTGTAACGACCGCTGCGGAGACGCGTAACGAACGGGTCACGGAGGTCCGTGACACGGAGAGGCTTCAGGCTGCCGAGCAGGGAGGTGGCCCGGCCCGCTCGAGCGGGCCGCTAGCCGAAGCGCCCCGTGATGTAGGCCTCGGTGCGCGGGTCGCCGGGGCGGGTGAAGAGCTCGGTGGTGGGTGCGAGCTCGATCATCTCCCCGTTCAGGAAGAAGGCCGTCTGGCCGGAGACGCGGGCGGCCTGCTGCATGTTGTGCGTGACGATGACCACCGTGATCTCGCGGCGGAGCTGGTGGACCAGCTCCTCGACCTTTTCGGTGCTGATCGGATCGAGGGCGGACGTCGGCTCGTCGAGGAGCAGCACCGAGGGCTGCATCGCGAGGGCACGCGCGATGCACAGCCGTTGCTGCTGCCCGCCGGACAGCTCGAGCGCGCTCTCGTCCAGGCGATCCTTGACCTCGTCCCAGAGCGCGGACCTGCGTAGCGCCTCCTCCACCCGCTCGTGCTCGTCGAACCGTTCGCCCGCGGAGCGCAGGACTCCGAGGCCGGCGGCCACGTTGCCCCGGATCGACATCGTCGGAAACGCCGTGGGACGCTGGAACACCATCCCCACGTGGCGTCGCACCGAGACCGGATCGACGTGGGAATCGTAGATGTCGGTACCGTCCAGCAGCACCTCTCCGCTCACCCGCGCCGTCGGCACCGTTTCGTGCATCCGGTTCAGCGTGCGCAGAAAGGTGGACTTGCCGCAGCCCGAGGGCCCGATGATGGCCGTCACGCTCTGCTGCGGAGCCTTGATCGAGACGCCCTTCACCGCGTGGACGGCTCCGAAGTAAGCGTCGAGAGAGCGTACTTCCAGGCGGGTCGGGGCGTCCGGGTCCCAACCCGTGCTGGCGCCGGCCGCGATCCCGATGGTGGGGGGGCTACTCGACGCCACGGGAGAACCCACTCCGGGTGGCCCAGCGGGCCGCCAGGCTGATCACGAGCACGATTCCGATGAGGACGAGGGATGCGGCCCACGCCTGGCGGTGCCAGTCGTCGTACGGACCCGTCGCGTAGTTGTAGATCGTGAGCGGCAGGGCGCCGATGGGCTTGTTGGGGGACAGGGAGAAGAAGTCGTTGCCCAGGGCCGTGAAGAGGAGCGGCGCGGTCTCTCCCGCGATGCGCGCCACGGCCACCAACGTGCCCGTGATGATGCCGGCGATCGAGGTCGGAAGCACGACCCGCAGCGCGGTGCGCCAGCGTGTATATCCGAGCGCGAGGGCCGCTTCCCTCAACGAGGAGGGCACGACGCGGACCATCTCCTCGGTGGTGCGCGTCACGGTCGGAATCATCATCGCGCCCAGGGCGACACCGCCCGCGAACGCCGAGAAGTGCCCCATGGGCACCACGACCAGCTCCCAGGCGAAGATGCCCATGACGATCGACGGGAGCCCGTTGAGCACGTCGGCGAGGAAGCGCACCAGCACCGCCAGGGGGGCGCCCTTCTTCTCCGCGAGGTAGATGCCCGCTCCGATGCCCATGGGCACGCCCATGAGGCTCGCGCCGGCGACGAGGAGCAGCGTGCCGACGATGGCATTGGCCGCGCCGCCGCCCTTCTCTCCGGGAGGCGCGGGCATGTGGGTGAAGAACGCCCAGTTCAGGGAGCTGAAACCCTTCTCGAGCAGGTTGATGAGAATGAACAGGAGAGGCAGCGTGGCGACCACGGCCGCCACCCACGTCAGCCCGATCATCAACCGGTTGATCGCCCGGCGCCGGGGCGACGTGCGGAAGGTCACGGTCTCGGTGCTCATACGCCGATCTCCCGAGACGTGCGCCACACCAGCCAGCGTGCGAAGCCGTTCACGACGAGCGTCACGATGAACAGCACGAAGCCGACGGCCATGAGCGCCGAGAGGTGCAGGTCCGTCGTGGCCTCGGTGAACTCGTTGGCGATGAGGGAGGCCATCGTATAACCGGGAGCGAGCAGCGACGCCGAGATCTCGTGGCGGTTCCCGATGACCATGGTCACGGCCATCGTCTCACCCAGCGCCCGACCGAGCCCGAGGATGACTCCCCCGAAGATGCCCGACTTAGCGAAGGGCAGCACCGACCCGCGGATCATCTCCCAGCGCGTGGCCCCGAGGGCCAGCGCCGCCTCCCTCTGGGAGCGCGGCACGGCCATCATGACCTCGCGCGCCACGGCCGAGATGTAGGGCAGGATCATGATGGCGAGGATGATGCCTGCGGTCAGCATGCTCGGCCCGTAGAACGCGCCCTTGAACAACGGCGTTGCGCCCAGATGCAGCGTGTCCGTCACGAACGGCATCACGTCGGCGCGCAGAAAGGGGATCAGCACGAAGATCCCCCAGAGACCGTAGACGACGCTCGGCACCGCGGCGAGCAGGTCCACCAGGAACGCTACGGGTCGGCGCATCCAGCTTGGCGCGAACTCCGAAAGGAAGATGGCCACCCCGATGGCCAGCGGCGTGGCGATGAGGAGCGCGAGAAGCGACGACAGGAGTGTGCCGTAGAGGGCGGGCGCGGCGCCGAAGTGTCCCTTGACGGGGTCCCACTGGGTCGACGTGAGGAACCCGAATCCGAAGGTCTTGAGCGCGAGCCATGCCGCCTTCGTCACCACGACGAAGATCAGCAGGAGCAATGCCGGAACTCCCAGGGCGGAGAGCGTCAGGAGCGCCGAATAGATTCGGTCTCCCAGGCTTCCACCTTGGATCTTGGCGGGCTGGCGGGCCGCGGACGCCCCGTCCGTCGCCTCCGTTGTTCCGATCGGCGTGCCTTCGGGCATAGCGGCTCAAAATTGAGCGCGCTTGCGTATAGGAAGGGTCACCGAATTGTAACAGACGTGTATCGAACGTCGCCGCGCTCCCGGGCACGCGTGCCCGGGATGCTCCCTTCTCCGATCACCCTTCTAGGGCGCGTCGCCCCGGATTACCGATTCGAGATGGCGCCGTTGCGCGGGCGTCGCATCGGGACGCACCTCGAGGCTCCATCCGGCACCGGGTGGGTCCGCGTCCGTGGACGTGAAGCGCAGGCCGAACCACTTCAGCGCTTCGTTGTAGCTGAGCTCCCGCGTGGTGGCGAGCGCGCGGTGGAAGAACCCGGAGAGGTCGTGGCCCGCGACGTCTTCGGCCGTCTTCTCGAACTGCTCGGGCGTGTAGCCGTGTGCGCCCGAGTACCGCTTGTACGCCAGGCGCATCACGTCGGCCAGGCCCTTGTGACCGTCGGTGAGGTGCCGGATGCGGGCGTCCAGCAGGAAGCCGACGACCACGCCCTTCTCGTAGTAGCTGACGGTCCTCCTGGGGTTCACACCCACGCCCGAGCCCCCTTCGCCCCAGACGTCGAGCGATGCCTGATTCAGCGTTTGCACCAGGCGGCCGGGCGAGGTCTGGAGGTGCCGGATCGAGCTCGAGATGTCCGAGAGGAAATCATCCGTCGTGCAGAGCCCGGCGCGCGCGACCATGATGTCCGCGAAGTAGGTCGTGAGCCCCTCGGCCTCCCACAGGCTGGTCGTGCGTGGAGCCTTCTCGTAGTCGAAGGGGCCGAGGGCCACCGGGCGCAGCCGTTTCACGTTGAACGCGTGGAAGTACTCGTGACTCACGAAGTTCAGCCACCGGAGCCAGCCCCGCGGGGTGGCCGTGCCGGCGGCGCTCGACGTGAGCATGGTGGAGCTCTTGTGCTCGAGACCGCCGCCGCCCCGCCGGAAGATGTTGAGGAAGACGTAACGCTTGTACGGAAGCCCGCCCCAGAAGAGGTCGTCCTGCTGCACGATCTTCTTCAGGTCGGTGGCGGCGCGTTCCTCGTCGAAGCCGTCCACCTCTCCCACGTCGACGAGGTAATGGGGCTTGCCCGCCACCGTGAACTCCTTGATCGACAGATGCCCCGCGGCGATCGGAGAGTCCACGAGCTCGTCGTAGCTGTGCGCGATCCAGTGGTTGGGCAGGCCGTCGGGCGCGGGGTCGAGCGAGGTCATGGCACGCCATCCCTCTGGCACCTCAAGATGGACCTCGTACGGTCCTCCCTTGTCACCGACGAGCATCATGCAGGTGGGCGCGCCGTTGAGCGTCCAGAAATCGCTCGCGACATAATCGGACGTGACGAAGCCACGATCCGCCTTGACCTGATAGGTGAGCACCACATTCGGGCTCCCCTTCGTCTCGATCTTCCAGCGGTTGGGCCGGGGTTGCGTGACGGTGAGCACGGACCCGTCGGTGTCCCGCGCGCTCACGTCGCTCACGTTCTTCGCGTAGTTCTCGACCACGTAGTACCCCGGCGACCAGATCGGCATCATCATCACGATCGACGCACGACCTTCCGTCGGAACGACGGCGCGGACCTCGAGGACGTGCGTGGCCGGATCGGGCGCGCGCAGGGTGTAGACGACCGGCCGCGGCGACTGGGAGATCATCCAGGCGGTCGAAGAGGTCGCGAAGGGTCGCGGCGTGACGCCGGCCGAGGTATCCCTGGCATGGCTCCTGTCCCGTCCGGGCCTGACCGCCCCGATCATCGGTGCGACG
>JBJKRT010000111.1:0-10334 GCA_046704545.1 Longimicrobiales bacterium | reverse complement strand
GGCCGGAAGCGGCGTCGTGTTGGAGATCTCGAGCGTGAGGTGCCCTTCCCAGGTGGGCTCGAGCGGCGTCACGTTGACGATGATCCCACAGCGCGCGTAGGTGCTCTTGCCGACGCACACGACCAGCACGTCACGCGGAATGCGGAAGTATTCCGTCGTACGGGCGAGCGCGAACGAGTTCGGCGGAATGATGCACGTGTCGTCGTCGATGTCCACGAACGACCGATTGTCGAAGTCCTTCGGGTCCACCACCACGTTGTGCACGTTGGTGAAGACCTTGAACTCGGGGGCTACCCGGATGTCGTATCCATAGGACGACAGCCCGTAGGAGATTACCCCCTCCCGCACCTGACCGGCTTCGAACGGCTCGATCATGCCGTGTTCGACCGACATGCGGCGGATCCATTTGTCGCTCTTGATGGGCATCGACGTGGCGCAATCTGTTGGGGCGACGGAGGATGGGATCCGGATCCCGAGTCGAGCTCGAGGTCTCCGGAAAGGGCCCCAAGATAGAAGCGGCCGGAGGGGCGTGCAAATCCGGATAAAGTCCGGAAAATACGGCATCCCTTCAGCTTGACACTTCTCCGGATTCGCCGGTACCTTTTCACGTCCGTACGTGAACGATTTCACATAGACTTCTGCAGCATCGGCGACATCATGTCGGGAGCTTATCTCCCCCTCCTTCTGCTCTTTGCGATCTCTGCGGTGACGGCCATCGGAATGATGGTCCTGACCCACGTTCTGACTCCGCACCGTCCCACTCCGCAGAAGGACATGCCCTACGAGTCGGGGATGATTCCGCTGGGCGACACCCGAGCCCGTTTCTCGGTCAAGTTCTACATGGTCGCCATCAGCTTCATCGTCTTCGATCTCGAGACGATCTTCCTGATTCCATGGGCCGTACAGGCGAAGGCGCTTGGCTGGGGGCCGTTCCTGGCGATGACGCTGTTCGTGATCGTCCTGGCCGTCGGCTTGCTGTACGAATGGAAGAAGGGAGGTCTCGAGTGGGACTGAAACTACCCGGAGGGGGCGTCAGCCAGCGCACCGGTGGTCTGCTGGGCGCGGGTACGCCGACGTTCCTCACCTCGAAAGTCGACTTCCTCGTAAACTGGGCGCGGCGTAACTCATTGTGGCCCATGCCGTTCGGTACGGCATGCTGTGCCATCGAGATGATGGCCGCCTTCGCGTCCGACTTCGATCTGTCCCGGTTCGGCATGGAGCGCATGTCGTTCAGCCCGCGCCAGGCCGACGTGCTCATCTGCGCGGGTCGGGTGCCCTACAAGCTCGCTCCCGTGCTGAGGCGGATCTGGGACCAGATGCCTCAGCCCAAGTGGTGCGTGTCCATGGGCGCCTGCGCCTCGTCGGGCGGCGTCTTCGACGTGTACTCGATGGTACAGGGCATCGACACGATCGTCCCGGTGGACGTGTACGTTCCGGGATGCCCTCCGAGGCCGGAAGGCCTCATCTACGGCCTGATGATGATCCAGGAGAAGATCCGGGAAGAGTCGGTCACGGAGCACTTCGAGCTCCGAGCCGAGGACCCGGAGAGCGTGGCCCGGCCGAGAGCGTCCGAGTCCGAGATCCGGGCTCTCACGGGTCCCTTCGGCAACTCAACGCGCCAGAACAAGCTTTCGGGCCACGTGGACACGGAAGCCACGGACCGCCCCCGAGACCGGCGCCCCTGAGCGATGAGCGACGAGACCAAAGACGGGCTGCACGCGGTGGACGAGGGGCCCGTCCCCTCCGACGCGTCCGTATCTGATGCTGTGAGCACGTCTGCCGATCCCAACGGCCACCCCTCGGTAGCTGCTCTTTTCGCCCGCTTCGGCGACTCGATTCAGCACCACGAGGTGGTTTCGGGCGACCAGCACGTCGTGCACATCGAGCCGGCGAGGAACCTCGAGATCCTCGGGTGGCTGCGTGACGACCCGGAGCAACGCTACGACCTGCTCGCCGACGTGACAGGTGTCGACTTCGGGGGCGGGAAGCCGCTGCAGGTCGTCTACCAGCTCTGGTCCATCCCGCACAAGCGGGCGCTTCGTGTGAAGTGCCTGCTCGCGCTGGACTCGCTGGAAGTCGATTCCGTGGTTCCGCTGTGGCAGTCGGCCAACTGGCTGGAGCGCGAGGTCTACGACCTGTTCGGCATCACGTTCCGCGGACATCCGGACCTGCGCCGCATCCTCATGCCGCACGATTACGCGGAAGGCCATCCGTTGAGGAAGGACTTTCCCCTGCGCGGCCGCTTCTCGCGCGCCGAACAGACCCGCCGTGCGCTCAACCAGGATGTGGATCGCTTCTACATCGACCGCGAGCGCGAGATCGGTCGAGAGCCGCAGGGACCCAAGGAAGTGACGCTTCCCCCGGCCGAGTCCACCGAGGACTCGGGCACCGAAGCCTGAGGCACGCCATGGCCCAGAAGACCGTTGAGTTCACGGTGGAGCGGACACCCGAGATGGGGGTGGACGGGCTGCCGGCAAGAAGCCCACTGGAGCCGTTCGATATCGAGGAGCCGGTGCTCGACTCCGAGCACATGCTCATCAACATCGGACCGCAGCACCCGGCGACGCACGGAGTGCTCAGGCTGGTGTGCGAGCTGGACGGCGAGACGATCGTCAACGTCACGCCGCACATCGGGTTCCTGCATTCCTCGTTCGAGAAGCTGGGCGAGTACAGGTCGTGGAACCAGATCGTGCCGCTCACCGATCGGATGGACTACCTCTCGCCGCTGATCTACAACTGTGCCTATGTGATGTCGGTCGAGAAGCTCATGGGCATCGAGGTCACCGAGCGCTGCAAGGTGGCCCGCGTCATCCTGATGGAGATGGAGCGGATCTTCTCGCACCTGCTGTGGATCGGGACGACCGCCATCGACGTGGGTGCGTTCACGCCGTTCCTGTACACGTTCCAGGAGCGGGAGCGCATCTACCGGCTGCACGAAGCGTACACGGGCGCCCGCATCACGACGTCCGCCACCCGGGTCGGTGGCATGATGGCCGATTTCCCCGAGGGGTGGATCGACGAGCTGAAGCACTTCCTCGAAACGTTCCCGAATACGCTCGCCGAAGTGCACCGACTCCTCACGAACAACGAGATCCTGATCGGTCGGATGCAGAACGTCGGGGCCATCGGTCCGGAAGACGCGGTCAACTGGGGGCTCACCGGGCCGAACCTACGTGCCTCGGGCGTCACCTACGACGTGCGCAAGGACCGTCCGTACTACGACTACGAGACGTACGACTTCGAGGTCCCGGTGGGCGAGCACGGAGACTGCTACGACCGGTACCTGACCCGTATGGAGGAGATGGCGCAGAGCGTGAAGATCGTCTGGCAGGCGATCGACCGCCTGCCGGACGGACCGATGAACGTCGAGGATCCGGCCATCTCGCTCCCCTCCAAGACCGACGCCATGTCGGACATGGAGAGCATGATCCATCACTTCAAGCTGATCACCGAAGGGATCAAGGCCCCTCCGGGAGACTGTTACTTCCCGGTGGAGGGTTCGAAGGGCGAGCTGGGCATGTACGTGGTGAGCGACGGGGGAACGAAGCCCGTTCGCTGGAGAGTACGGCCCCCGTCGTTCGTGAACCTGGCTGCGATCTCGAAGCTGGCCGAGGGCCATCTGGTTGCGGATCTGATCATGATCAACGCGAGCCTGGACATCGTTCTCGGGGAGATCGACCGATGAGCGACGTCCCTTTCAAGAATCCCGGTTGGGCCGGCAACACCGGGGAGTTCGACCTGGACGAAGCCACGGTGCGCGGCGACGAGTTCGTCGGCGAGCGCCCCGCGGCCGGGTCGCACCCCTCGGGTTCCGCGACCTATCCGTACATGCTTCCGGACAAGGATCCGGACGCCGCGCTTTTCGAGGGCCCCTACCAGGAGCGCTTCGAGAAGATCCTGAGCCGATACCCCACGAAGCGGGCGGCCGTGATGCCGGCCCTGGCTCTGGCGCAGGAGGTGCGGGGTCACGTGAGCCCCGAGACCATGGACCGGGTCGCCGAGCTCCTCGACCTGGCCCCGGCCTACGTCCGGGGCGTGGCGACCTTCTACACCATGTACAACAAGCGGCCGGTCGGTCGCTTTCTCGTTCAGGTGTGCACGAACATTTCCTGCAACCTGTGCGGCGCGGACGACGTCCTGGCGGCGTTCCTCCGTTACACGGACACCGAGCTGGGCGAGACGTCGACGGACGGGAAGTTCACGGTCGTGGAGGCGGAGTGCCTGGCGGCGTGCGGGTTTCCGACGTGCGTCCAGATCAACTCGCGATACTTCGAGAACGTGACCCCTTCGGACGTGCCCGAGATCATCGAGCAGCTGAAGGCCGCGGCCCCGGACGGCTCCGGGACCGGGGACTGACCGAGGCCAGCGCATATGGCGTACCCCTACGTCTCGGACCGCGAGGTCCGGATCCTGAGCAAGAACTTCGGAGACCCGCAGGCGCGGCGTCTGGCGACCTACGTCGAGCGCGGCGGCTACGGCGCGCTGAAGAAGGCGTTCGAGATGGGCCAGGATGCCGTCATCGACGAGGTGAAGGCCTCGGGCCTGCGCGGGCGCGGAGGCGCGGGATTCCCGACCGGCGTGAAGTGGTCGTTCATGCCCAAGGAGCCCACCAAGCCCCACTATCTCCTCTGCAACGCGGACGAGTCGGAGCCAGGCACCTTCAAGGACCGTGAGCTGATGCGGTGGGATCCCCACCAGCTCATCGAGGGGGTGCTCATCGCGGCGTACGCGATCCGGGCCAAGCACGCCTACATCTACTGCCGGGGTGAGTTCTTCGAGGCGACGCAGGTGCTGGCGAAGGCGCTCGAGGACGCGTACGAGGGCGGCTGGGTCGGCAAGAACATCCAGGGATCGGGTGTGGACATCGACATCACGATCCACCTGGGCGGTGGCGCCTACATCTGCGGGGAAGAGACAGGGCTCATGAACTCCCTCGAGGGGAGACGGGGCCAGCCGCGCGTCAAACCCCCGTTCCCGGCGGCCGTCGGGGCCTTCGGGATGCCCTCGACGGTGAACAACGTAGAGACGCTTTCCGCGGTGCCGCACATCGTCAACAACGGTGGGGCCTGGTACCGGCAGTACGGGACGGAGAAGAGTCCGGGCACGAAGCTCTTCTGCGTGAGCGGCCATGTGAACAAGCCCGGCAACTACGAGTTGCCGCTGGGCTTCCCGCTCATGGAGCTCATCAACGACGTGTGCGGGGGGGTCCGCGACGGCAACGCCCTCAAGGCGGTCATCCCCGGGGGCTCGTCGGTTCCGATTCTGACGGCCGAGGAGTGTCAGGTCTGCCCGCTCGACTACGAGGGGGTACAGGCCGCCGGATCGATGCTCGGGTGCGCGTCCGTCATCGTGATGGACGAGACCACGGACCTGGTGAAGCAGGTCCGCCGCATGGTGGACTTCTACGCCCACGAGTCGTGCGGCCAGTGCACGCCGTGCCGTGAAGGCACCGCGTGGATGGGACGGATCCTGAAGCGGATCGAGGAGGGCAAGGGCATGGAGGAGGATCTGGATACGCTCCTCTCGATGAGCCGCCAGATGACGGGCACGACGATCTGCGTCCTGTCCGACTCGGCGGCCGCGCCCGTGGTGTCCTCCATCAACAAGTTCAAGGACGAATATCTGGCGCTCATCCGGCGCGGCGAGCGCGTCGGCGCGGCCTGAGGTCACGAGAGTCGATATGGCAGACAAACCCACCACGATCACCCTGACGATCGACGGCCACGAGGTGACAGTCCCCAGGGGGACGACCATCCTCGAGGCCGCCAAGCGGATCGGCAAGGACATTCCCCACTACTGCTACCATGAGGGGCTGTCCTCGCCGGCCATGTGCCGGCTCTGCCTCGTCGAGGTGGAGGGCGCGCCCAAGCCGATGCCGTCGTGCGTGACGCAGGTGGCCGACGGGCAGGTCGTGAACACGGAGTCCGATCTGGCGCTCGAGATGCGCAAGGGCGTGCTCGAGTTCTATCTGGTCAACCACCCCCTGGATTGCCCGATCTGCGACATGTCCGGGGAGTGCAACCTCCAGAACTACGTCCATGAAGAGGGCCGGCAGCACGGTCGCTCCCGCGAGCCCAAGCGTGTGTTCGGACGGGACGACTTCGGCGGCGACGTGCTTTTCTACGGCGACCGCTGCGTCATGTGCACGCGCTGCGTTCGGTTCATGAACGAGATCGAGCAGGATCCGCGCCTCACGGTCGTGGAGCGCGGCAACCGCTCCGTCATCGACACGTTTTTCGAGGAAGGCCTCGAAGGCACGTACTGGCACGGCAACATCGTCGACCTGTGTCCGGTGGGCGCCTTGGTCTCCAAGGACTTCCTGCACAAGGCCCGTGCGTGGGATCTCGATCACACGCCGTCGATCTGCCCGAGCTGCTCGCAGGGCTGCAACATCGATCTGCACACCCGCGACAACCTCGTGCAGCGCCTCAAGCCCAGGGAGAACCTGGACGTCAACGGGTTCTGGATGTGCGACTACGGGCGTCTGAACTACGAGTGGATCAATCGAGGCGATCGCCTTGAGGCGCCGCTCGTGCGTGAGGGCGGATCGCTCAAGGCGATGGGATGGTCCGAAGCGCTGTCGGTGTTGCTCGAGGCGTTCGAGTCGGTGGGCGGCAAGCCCGTCAAGGCGGTCGCGTCACCGTTCGCCTCCAACGAGGATCTCGGAGCGCTGAAGGCGCTCGTGGATCGTCTGGGCGGCGGGGACATCGTGTACCGCTCGGCCCGCGCCGAAGACGAAATCGTCCTGAAGGGCTTTCCGACGCTCGCCCGCCGGCGCGATCTGGCACCCAACGGCAAGGGGGCCGATCTCCTCGGGATGCAGCGCGTCGGTGACGACGACGCGAAGGGCGGCCTCGACGGCGTCGCGAGCCACGACGGGATCATCCTGGTCCTGGGTGACGAGCTCGCCGATCAGCCGGAGACGTTCGGCGAGGGCGCCGCGCTCTATGTCTACCTCGGCACGCACGCAGGTCCCGGCGCGGGCGCGGCGGACTTCGTGCTTCCCACGACGACCTTCGCCGAGCAGGAAGGGACCTTCACGAACCTGGAGGGGCGCGTGCAGCGCTTCTGGCCGGGGCTGGTGGCGCCCGGCGCGGCTCGTCCGCCGTGGTTCGTGGTGGGTGCGCTTCTCGCCGAGATCGCGGGGGAGGCCGCCCCGAAGTCCGGAGCGGAGTCCTTCGCGCTGCTGGCGGCGAGCTCCTCCCCGTTCACGGGGCTCACCTACGACGACATCGGAAGCCGCGGGGCGGTCGTCAACGAGACCGTTCCCCTATCGGGAGACTGAGCCTTGGACGCGCTACACCCCATCTCCGGGATCCCGGGCCTGATCGCGATGGTCCTGAAGATCTTGCTGGTCTTCACCGGTGTCATGCTGGCGGTCGCGTACATGACGCTGGCCGAGCGCCGGGTCTCCGCGTGGATCCAGGATCGCACCGGGCCGAACCGGGTCGGTCCCTTCGGCCTGCTGCAGCCGATCGCGGACGGAATCAAGAACCTGCTGAAGGAAGCGACGATACCGGACCGTTCGTCCAAGCTGGTGTTCATGCTCGGACCGATGCTGTCCGTGATGCCGGCGCTGGTGACCTTCGCGGTCATTCCGTTCGCTGCCCCGCTGCCGACGCACTGGGGCGTCGTGAACATGATCGTGGCGGACATCCCGATCGGGATCCTCTACATCATGGCGCTCAGCTCTCTGGGCGTATACGGGATCGTGCTCGGCGGTTGGGCCTCGAACAACAAGTACGCCTTCCTCGGCGGCTTGAGGGCTTCGGCGCAGATGGTGTCGTACGAGGTGGCGCTCGGCCTCTCCGTGGTGGCGGTGCTCATTCTGTCCGGCAACGTGACGCTGACGCAGGTCGTGTGGCAGCAGCAGGAGCTCCACTTCTGGTTCATCTTTCCGCTCTCGTTGGCGTTCATCCTGTTCGTGGCGTCGGCGTTCGCCGAGACGAACCGGCTGCCGTTCGACATGCCGGAAGCCGAGTCCGAGCTGATCGCGGGCTATCACACCGAGTACTCGGGGATGAAGTACGCGATGTTCCCGATGGCGGAGTACGCGCACATGGTCACCAGCTCCGCGCTGATGGCCACCCTGTTCTTCGGCGGATGGGATCTGCCCGGGACGTGGGACAACGCCTTCTGGTACCACGGCCAGCTCATCAGCGGGTTCGCGGCGGGCGGAGCGCCGATCCTGGCGCATCCGGCGGTCTGGAAGACGATCGTGACCTTCCTGGCCTTCGCCGTGAAGACGAGCTTCTTCCTCCTGCTCTACATCTGGATCCGGTGGACGCTACCACGCTTCCGGTATGACCAGGTCATGGCGCTCGGGTGGAAGGTGATGCTGCCGACGGCGCTGGCCTACGTGATGCTCGTAGCCGCGACCACGCTGGTTCTCAGCTCGCTCGGCGTCGCGTGGGGCTTCTGGTACGGGCTGGCCCTCACCGGTGTGAGCGCGATCGCGACGGCGGGCTTCCTCTTCCTGATCGACCGCGGTCATACGATCAGCGGTGCGGCGGCGAAGCGCCCCGGCGCAACGCGGCCCGCGGCCGTGTCCGCATCCGCGGCGGCGGGAGATTGAGGCGCGTGCCGGGTGTGCAGACGACGGTCGTGACAACGATCCGCTAGACGAAGGAACGCAGCGACGATGGCGATATCGGTCAAGGTCATGAAACGCCCCGAGCCGGAGAAGAACTCCTACCTCCGGGCGACACTCAGCGGGATGGCGCTGACCTTCAAGCACCTCGTGAATCCGCAGAAGGTCACGCAGCAGTATCCAGAGCAGCAGACGGACCTGCGTCCCCGCTGGCGGGGCACGCATCGTATGGAGGTCCACGCGGACGGCCGTCCCAAGTGCGTCGCGTGCGGCCTGTGCCCCACCGTCTGCCCGGCCAACTGCATCCGCCTGGTGGGCGGCGAGGACGACCAGGGAAACCGCTATCCCCTGGTTTACGAGATCGACGAGTTCCGGTGCATCTTCTGCGGCATGTGCCAGGAGGTCTGCCCCGTGGAGGCGATCCACGTGGGTCAGCACTTCGAGAACGCGGAGTACAGCCGTGATCGGTTCGTCTACGACCTGGATCGTCTGATGGAGCAGGACCATCCGGTCACGCTCCTGTGGGATCCTTCCGATCCGAGATCGGAGTGAGCGATGGTCGACATCCTCTTCTACGTGTTCGCGGCCGTCATGATCGGCGGTGCGTTCGGTGTGGTCCTCTCGAAGAGCCCCGTCGGAAGCCTCCTCTTCATGGTGGTGACGCTGGCGAGCCTCGCGGGGGTCTACGTCCTCCTGGAAGCCCACTTCCTCGCGGCGGCACAGGTCATCGTCTACGCCGGCGCGATCATGGTGCTCTTCCTCTTCGTGATCATGCTCCTGAACCTGGGTCATGACTACCGGAGGGACCTCAAGGGCGGCTTCTTCGCGGTGTTGTCGTTCGCCGTCGTCGGCGTGATCGCCGGGCTCATCGCACACCAGGTCCGGGGCACCGGATCCGGCCTGGGCGCCATGATGGCCACGGGAGGCCGCACCATCGATATGGACGTTGCCCGCTACGGTGCGGTCGGCGCCATCGCGCGACCGCTCTTCACGACCTACGTGGTGCCGTTCGAGATCACGGGCATCCTCCTCCTCGTGGCCATCGTCGGTGCCCTCGTCCTCGCCAAGAGGCGTGTGTCATGATCACTCCGGCGCTGGTTCTGAGCGCGATCCTGTTCGTCCTGGGAACCTTCGGGGTCCTGGTCCGGCGCAACGCGATCATCATGTTCCTGTGCATCGAGCTCCAGCTCAATGCGGTGAACCTGGCGTTCGTGGCGTTCTCCCGGCTCAGGGGCATCGAGGGCCAGGTGTTCGTCTTCTTCGTCATGACGGTGGCGGCCGCCGAAGCAGCGGTGGGCCTGGCGATCATCATCTCGATCTTCCGTCACTACGAGACCGTCGACGTGGACAACTTCAACCTGCTGAAGTGGTAGGGGCATGTACGCCATCTCTTCGATGCTCCTGACGCAAGGCGGATCCGAAGCCGGCGGCGGGTTCCAGCCCTTCCTCCCGGGGCTGATCGTCCTTCTGCCGCTCCTCGGGTTCTTTGCCAACGGCGTCCTCGCGCTCGTGCAGGCACGCCGCTACGCCGACGTGGTCCGAGAGGGCGGAGAGCCCTCGGTGGAGGGGCCGAACGGCCGCCCCCTGACCCGGGTGCTGCCGACCTGGATCGGACCCGGCGTGGTCTTCCTGGCATTCCTCATCACGCTGGTCAACTTCGTCCACATGCTCGGCACCGGGCTCGAGGAGCCGGTGGTGAGGACGTACTGGACGTGGATGTCCACCGGGACGTTCAAGGTGCCGG
>JBJKRT010000110.1:0-30733 GCA_046704545.1 Longimicrobiales bacterium | reverse complement strand
ACCCATGCTCTCCCCTCCCGGTCGGGGCCGGCGCGTTTCGGTCGCGCGCCGGCCGTGGTCCCAGCCTTCGGATGCTGCGGCCCCGCGCTATGGTTGCGCAATGGCCGGGCGCAGCGGCGCAGCGGCCCCCTGCCGCGTGCGGGTGGTGCTCAGCGGCTCGCGCCGCGATGGCCGGCCGGCCTCTCCTCCATCTGCGCCACGCCCGGGTGCGCATACGTGCCCGAGTCGATGTGCCGGATATCCTGGACGTAGGTGGCATCGTCGATCGAGGTGTGCCACACGCCGGTGGCCCGCGCCGTCACGTAGCCGGCGAGGAAGAGGAGCACCACGGCGGCCGCGTACGTGACGGGCCGAACGTTCCTGCGGCGGGTCCGGATCGTCAGGGCTCCCTCGATCGGACACGCCGCGACGCAGTCGAAGCAACCCGTGCACTCCACGCTACGCACGGTGTCGAGCGTGGACACGGGCAGCCTGGCGCCGCACGCGCGGTCGCAGAGCGTGCAATCCACGCAGGCGTCCGCGTCGCGGGTCACGCGCACCGGCGACAGCCGCGAGAAGAACCCGAGGAGCGCTCCGTAGGGGCACAGATACCGGCACCAGAACCCGCGGATGAAGACCGATCCGACCAGGAGCACGGACATCACGATGGCCGCGGTCAGGCCCATGTGCGCGAAGAACAGCCCCGTCTTCACGTCCGCGACCTGGTTGTAGGGCGAGTGGATGAAGGCCTCGAGCGCCGGGCCGCTCATCGACAGGATCGCTCCGACGAAGATTGCGAGAAGCAGGTACTTGAGGCTCCGGAGGGGGATGTCCAGCCATCGCCACGGGCGGTAGTTGCGGCCGAACGCCCATCGGCCGAATCGCGCGAGCGTATCGGAGAGGAAGCCGATGGGGCAGACCCACGAGCAGAACGACCGTCGCAGCAGCAGAGCCAGCACGATTGCCACGAGCAGCAGGATCGTGGCCGCCGGATGGATGGGGTTCAGCGTCCCTCGGCGGATCCAGTCGACCAGCCCCATGAGGCCGCTGATCGGCAGGAAGCCCTCGACGCCCGAGGGCCGGGAGGGCAGGGGAAGGGCTCCGGCGGCCGCGGCCCGATAGAACCGCATGAACTGGATGCCGATCAGCACGCAGGCGAGCGCGAATCCCCCCTGCACGACGATGCGGACCCGGAAGCTCCGGGCGGCACGCTGGCCCGTGCGGCCTGCGAGCCATCGGGCCCCACGCGACAGGCGTGTCCCGATCTCCATCTTCGACTTCCTCCCGCGAATTCCGGGAGTCGGCGGGTGCGAGCCGCGCCGCGGAACTCGCCTTTCGGGGCAGGAACCGTGAGGGAGGGTCGAGCGTTGAATATGCCCCGGGCGTCCTGCGCGCGAATCCGTATCATGCCGTAGGAAGCGTCCCCTCTTCGGCTACCGTCGGCTCCACCACGGCGTCGCGTGCCCCGCGGGCATGTGCGCCACGCCGAACGTCGCCATCTCGCGCAGACGATCCGGCGTGGAGACGTCCCCCGCATAGCAGTGCGGCTTGAAGAGGCCGTACTGGAAGTAGCCTTCGTAGTGCGGGTTCTCGGTGGTCTTCATCCAGGCCTGGAGCTGCCGCACCGCGACGTCGAGGTAGTACGTGTCCATCGTCCCGACGTAGATGTGCAGCTTGTCCACGAGCTCGGGGCCGACCGTGTGCCAGTTGCGCTTCAGGTACTCGAGCAGGTCGTAGTGGCCGCGCCAGTAGGAGGCGACCTCGGGGTCGATCGCTCCCGTGCGCTTGTCGAACAGCGGCTTGAAGTACCCGTCGCTGCCGAGCGGCCCGAAGACCGCTTCCCAGATGTCCTGCTGCTCGCCCGAGCGGCCGCGTGTGCCCGACACCAGCTCGAAGTAGTTGCGCTGACGCGAGGTCGTGCGGAGCGACCCGTCGGTCTCGCGGGAGTTGGGGATCGGCGTGGTGACCCAGCCGCGGGTGCGCTCGTACGCGTTCGTGTCCTCGTAGACGTCGTAGCCCTCGACGTTCATGAACGTTACCGGATCCGGGCAGTACGACCACGTGCCCCCGAAGAAGTCGGGGTGGAAGATCTGGAGCGCGAGGGACTCCCAACCGCCCGTGGATCCTCCGGACAGCCAGCGCGCCCAGGGCTCCTCGATCGTGCGGAAGCGCTTCTCCACCTCGGGGATCAGCTCCTGCATGATGGCGTCGCCGTAAGGGCCGACGTTCACCGAGTTCACCGCGTACGAGTCGTCGAAGTAAGGCGTGGGATGCTGGAACGTGACGACGATCATGCGCGGGAAGTCGGGACTGGTCCACGCGCGGTACAGGTCGGTCCCCTCGCGGAAGCGGAGTGGCGCGCGCAGCGAGAAGTGCCCTTGCTCGTAGAGGACCGGATAGTGGGTGGTGTCCTGGTCGTAGCCCTGCGGCAGGAGGACGGTCGCGCCGAGGTAGATCGGGCGGCCCCAGAACTTCGTGAGCGTCGGGCTCTCGAACTTGAAGCGCTTCACCCAGCGGGTGTCGGGCGGGACCTGGACCGGCGGGATGACGTGCGACGCCGTGAGGTCGACGCTCCACCCTCGCTTCGGGTCCAGGTGCACCTTCTGCACGTCGCTGTACAGGTTCCCGGGCGAGCGGCGCCACTGCTGGCCCTCCCAGCGGTCGTCGTGCATCCAGACCGTGTGGCCGTCGGCACGTTTGAACTCCGAGTACCGGTTCACGAAGCCCTGGACGTAGTAGTCGCCCGCCGGCAGCGCGGCCATGCTGTCGAGCGGGAAGCCGAGATCCGAGCCGTCGACGGTCGCCCAGGCACCGGCGGCCAGCCCCTCGACATCGTGCCCGAAGAAGGGGATGCCGGTGCGGCCGACCTGCAGGCGAGGCTCGCGCCGGTCGGTCTTGGAGATCATCACGTAGACGCGGCCGGTGATGGGGCCGTCTACGGCGCTCGCGGGAAAGCGGACACGGAAGCGCGTCGTGGGCGTCTGGGCCCGCGCGGCACCGCACGCCACGCCGAGCAGGAAGAGGACGGCGGCCGCGCGCGCCGTTCGGCGGATCCCCCCTCCTACTGGACGATCATGTAGATCCCGAGCGCCAGCATGAAAACCGCGAACAGGCGCTGCATCTTCACCTTCGATATGTGCGTCGCGAGCCATGTGCCTGCCACTCCTCCGAGGATCCCGGTGCCCATCATGGTCACCGCGGGCAGCACGCGTGCCGACCCTTCGACCCAGTACTCGCCTCCGATCCACAGAGAGAAGGTGGCGAAGGGCAGGAGCCCGGTGGCGATGGCGTCGAGCAGCGGGAAGCCCGCCGACAGCATAATAGCCGGGATGATCATGAAGCCACCACCGATGGAGAAGAAGCCGCAGGCCACCCCCACCCCCGCACCGCAGACGCCCAGCTTGACGCGATCGCGCCGCGACGGGGACGGCCGACCCGGCGAGCTACGCTCGGCGGAGCGTTCCGTCGCCGCGTCGTCGCTGTCGCCCGCCTCCGCCCGCGCGAGGTGCACGCTCAGGTAGAACATCCACCCGGCCACGGCGAACAGCAGAAACCCGAGCAGGAACAGGATCTCCTTGCCGGGCAGCAGGCCACCCAGCCACGTGCCCAGAGACACACCCGCCAACCCGGGTGCCGCGAAGATCAGGCCCGACCCTACATGCACGTCCTTTTTGTACAGGCGGTACAGGAGGACCACGACGATCGTGAGTGCCACGCCGAGCGCGTTGGTTCCCAGCGCGGTGTCGGGCTTCATCCCGTCGAGATAGAGCAGAAACGGTAGGCCGACCACCGCCGCTCCGGCGCCGATGAAGCCGACGCAGAAGCCGGCAAGGAGTCCGGCGAGCAGGAACCATGGCATCGCGAACGATAATGAATCGCGCCGACCGTGTGCGATCGCGGCTTCCCCCGGCACGCCGGCTGTGACAGCTTGTCGGGGCTGGATACGACGCGAACGTAGATCGGCCTGCGGCCCCTCCCCCGAGCGCCGATCCCCCCGAGGAGGAGGTCTCGGTCATGGTCCGGACGATGTCGGCCGCGTTGGTCGCGGCTGCGCTGCTCGTACTTCCCCTCGACGTGCAGGCCCAGCAGACCCGGCCGCTCACGTTCGAGGATTTCATCGGGTTCCACGTACCGGCGGGGCCGCAGATCGCGCCGGACGGCAGGTCGGTGGCGTATTCGGTCACCGACTACGCGCTGAAGGACGACAAGGGCACCACGCGCATCTGGATCGCTCCGCTGGACGGCGGCGCGGCGCGGCCGCTCACCGGCGGCCCCGGCTCGGACAGCGATCCCGTCTGGTCGCCCGACGGCTCCGAGCTGGCCTTCGTCTCGACGCGCTCGGGCACGCCCCAGATCTGGGTGCTGCCGATGAAGGGCGGGGAGGCCCGTCAGGTCACGACGCTCGCGACCGGAGCCTCGAGCCCCGTCTGGTCGCCCGACGGAAAGACCCTCTACTTCGTGAGCGACCTGAAGTGGCCGGACCCTTCCATGCTCGACAGCCTACAGGCCGGCTATCCCACCCACGCCCGCATGTGGGACCACCTCCTCTACCGCCATTGGAACGAGTGGCGGGCCGGCCTGCGCGAGCACCTCTTCAGCGTGCTGGCGACGGGCGGCGAGGCGAAGGACCTCACGCCGTGGGACAAGGACGTGCCCACGATCACGCTGCCCGGTGACGGCGACGTGTCGATCGCTCCCGACGGCTCCGAGATCGCGTTCGTCATGAACCCCGATTCGGTGGTCACGACGGGCACCAACAACGACATCTTCGTCATGCACCCGGATGGGACGGGCCGCCATGCCGTCACCACGAACCGGGGCGATCAGAACACGCCGCGTTACTCGCCGGACGGGCGCTGGCTCGCGTACCGTTCGCAGCCCACCCCGGCCTTCGAATCCGACCGGACGCACCTGATGGTCCTCGATCGCCGGTCGGGGCAGGCGAAGGATCTCACACCGGATTGGCCGCTCTCCGTCGGGGAGATCCTCTGGACGCCGGACTCCAGGGCGATCTACGCGACGGTCGAGGAGCGTGGCCGGGTCGGCGTCTGGCGCATCGACGTGCCGAGCGGCGCACGCAAAAGGGTTCTCTACGGCGGGACCGTGAGCTCGATCTCTCTCGGGCCCCGGGGACGGATGCTGGCGTTCATCCGCTCGACGGCGAACCGTCCGCAGGAGGTGTTCACGGCCGGCAGCGACGGACAGGATCCGAAGGCGCTCTCGCACCTGAACGACCGGGCGGTGGCCGGCCTCGACATGAAACCGGCCGAGGACTTCGCCTTCGTGGGCGCCATGGGCGACTCGGTGCACGGATTCTTGATCAAGCCTCCCGGCTTCGATCCCTCGAAGAAGTACCCGCTCGTGTACCTGGTGCACGGGGGACCCCAGGGGGCCTGGCTCGACGAGTGGCACCCGCGCTGGAACTACCAGATGTTCGCCGCGCCGGGCTACGTGCTGGCGGCCGTCAACTTCCACGGATCGACCGGCTACGGTCAGAAGTTCACGAACTCGATCTCCGAGCATTGGGGCGACCGTCCCTACGAGGACCTGATGAAGGGCCTGGACGCGGTCGTGCAGCGGTACGCGTTCGTGGATTCGAGCCGGATGGGCGCGGCGGGCGCGTCGTACGGCGGCTACATGATCTACTGGATGGAGGGCCACACCCACCGGTTCAAGGTCATGGTCGACCATGACGGGGTCTTCAACACCGTGAGCATGTTCGGATCGACGGACGAGCTCTGGTTCCCGTTGCACGAGTTCGGCGGCACACCCTACGGGAAGCAGCGGAGCCTGTACGAGAAGTGGTCCCCGCTCAACCACGTCCGGGACTGGAAGACGCCGATGCTCATCGTGCACTCGCAGCACGACTACCGGCTGGACATGTCGCAGGGCTACCAGGCGTTCACCGCGCTGCAGCTGATGGGCGTGCCCTCGCGGTTCCTGTACTTCCCGGACGAGTTCCACTTCGTCACCAAGCCCAGGGATCGCCGCCTCTGGTGGAATACCGTGATGGACTGGCTGGGCGACTACCTGCATCCGGACGGCGGAGGCGCACCCTCGCGCTGACCCGCACCCGCGGGGCGGCGCACGCGATCGGCCTTCCCGATCCACGCGTGCGCCGCCGGAACGCCCGGCAGTCTGCCCGGTAGAACCCGTGCTGGCCCGCCTGAGGCGGGATGCCCAGATCTGCCCAATCCGACCCGACGACCGACATGCACACGAAGGAGAAGGGCGGCGGACCGAGTCCGCACGCCCGTCCGGGCCGCGTTGCGCCCTGGATCGCGACCTTGTTGGCGCTGTCTACCGTCGCTCCGGCCGCAGCGCAGCAAGTCGAGCGCGCACCGCGGCGCCTGTCCTTGCGCGCCGCCGTCCGGCTCGCCCGGAAGGGGGCCGACCCGGTGCGCATCGCCAAGGCTGCCGTCGGCCGAGCCGAAGGCAACGAAGGACTCGTGGCCGCCCAGCGGCTTCCCCAGATCAACGCGACCGCGGCGTACACACGTACGCTGGCCAGTCAGTTCCGGCAGGCATTCCAGAGCGCCGCATCCGATTCCAGCGGCTCGAGCCCGTTCGGCGGCGCGAGCTTCAGCAAGCTCGGATTCGGAAGCGAGAACGCGTACAATCTCGGACTCGCCTTTTCGTGGCGCCTCTTCGACGGCGGTGCGCTGTCGGCCCAGAGCCGCTCCGCGGAAGCGAGCCATTCGAGCGCGGAGATCGGCCTGACGTCGGCCGAGGCGGAGCTCGTTCTGGACGTGACGCGAGCCTACTACGACGCGCAGCTGGCCGCCCGCATGGTGGACATCGAGCGGGCGTCTCTGGAGCAAGCGGACGATGCCCTGAAGGTGACCACGGCGGAGCAGCAGCAGGGCCGGGAATCGGAGTTCGACGTTCTCAGGGCCCGGGTCGATCGGGACAACCAGCGTCCCATCCTGATTCAGAGGGAGACGTCGCGGGACGTCGCGTTCTTCCGGCTGAAGCAGCTGCTGAACCTCCCACTCGACGAGCCGCTGGTGCTCACCGACAGCCTGCAGCGTATGCCGGACGGCGTGGACTCGGCAGGCGTCGCCACGGATCCGCCGCCCGAGGCGCGCGCCCCGGTGCGGCAGGCCCAGGCCGAGGTCGCGGCCGCTCGCGGACAGCTCGACGAGGCCGAGGCGGAGCGTCTGCCGGGCCTGTCGTTGACCTCCTCCTACGGGAGAGTGGAGTACCCGCAGGCTCTCGCGCCCGCGTGGAGCGACTTCCGTACCAACTGGACCGTCGGCTTCGCGCTGGACCTGCCGATCTTCGAGGGGGGCCGGATCGGCAGCCAGGAGCTGACCGCCCGTGCCGGACTGGAGAGCGCCAGGGCCCGCCTGGACCAGACACGGAAGCAGGCGGCCCTCGACACGTACCAGGCGCAGGCCGAGTTGAAGGCGGCGCAGGCGTCCTGGAAGGCGAGCCAGGGCACGGTCGAGGAAGCGCGGCGCGCCTACAAGATCGCGAAGATCCGCTACCGCGAGGGACTTTCGACCCAACTCGAGCTGAGCAACGCGCGGCTGCTTCTCGAGCAGGCACGGGGCAACCGAGCTCAGGCCGCGCGCGACCTCCACGTAGCGCTCACGCGTGTGCGCCTGCTGCCCAGCCTCCCGTTGAGCACGGCCGCCGGAGGGGCCGGCGCGTCTTCCGCGCAGGCCGGGAGCACCACCGCCGCGACGGCTTCAACGGGAACGACGACCGGGACCGGCGCGGCCGCGGCCTCCTCGAGCGCCTCGGGCAGGACCGCAGCGGGAGGTGGGGCCATGCCCGTCGGTGTTCCTGGAACGGGAGGTGGCCGATGAAGAAGCGCCTGGCTCTCGCGGTCCTGCCGCTGTGCGTGGTGGCGTGGGGCTGTCGTGGACGCCTGGCCGAAGCCCACGGTGGGGAGGCGGCCGCGGTCACGGTGGACACCACGGACCTGTTCGTCGTCGATTCAGCCACGATCCAGACCGGCCCGCTCCTGTCGGGCTCTCTGGAGCCGAGGCAGCAGGCGACGCTCCGTGCCGAGATCGGCGGAACGGTTCGGAAGGTCCTCGTCGACGAGGGTCAGGCCGTGAAGCAGGGAGCCCCGTTGGTCGAGCTCGACTCCGAGACGCCCACGCAGAACGTGGCATCGGCACGCGCCGACATGCAGTCGGCCGAGCAGCAGTTGCGCGTGGCGCGCCGCAACGTCACACGCATGAAGCGCCTGCTGGGCGAGGGCGCGATCTCCGAGAGCGACCTGGAGAACACGCGCAACAAGCTCGTCGCCGCCCAGGCACAGCTGGCGAGCGCCCGGGCCGGGCTCACGCAGGCCCGCAAGCAGCTCTCCGACACGCGCCCCGTGGCGCCGTTCAACGGCGTGGTGAGCCGGCGCTCGGTGAACGCGGGCGACGTCGTGTCGCCCGGTGCGGCGCTGGTGACGATCATCGACCCGTTCAGCCTGCGCCTGGTCGCATCCGTGCCCACCGCGGATCTGTCCGCGGTCCACACCGGTGCCCAGGTGGATTTCCGGGTCACCGGATATCCCGACCGCCGGTTCACCGGTATCGTCCAGCGTATCAACCCGGCCGCCAACCCCGACACCCGCCAGGTCACGCTGTACATCAAGATTCCGAACAGTGACCGCGATCTGGTCGCCGGCGTCTACGCCCAGGGCCGTGTCGACACGGAGCACCGGAGCACCCTCGTCGTTCCGATGGCGGCCACCGACATCGCTTCGGGCCAGGCGGCAGGGTCCGGGGAGATCGACGAGATCAAGCAGGGCCGGGTCCAGCAGGTGAAGGCCGACTTCGGCGTCGTAGACCGGACATCCGGACTCGTCGAGGTTCAGGCCGGCCTGCAACCCGGAGACACGGTGCTGGTGGGGCCGGCGCGCGAGCTCACACCGGGCACGCCCGTCCGCGTAGACGGACAGAGCGCTCCGCCCTCCCGCCACTGAGCCGATGGTCATCTCGGATTTCGCGATCAAGAAGCCGATCGTCACCATCACGGTGATGATTGCGCTGGTGGCGTTCGGCCTCTACGCGCTCATCCGGTTGGAGGTCGACGAGTATCCCGACGTCCAGAACCCGATCGTGTTCGTGTCCGTGCCGTATCCGGGCGCGTCGCCGAGGCAGGTGGAGCGCGACGTCGTCGATCCGATGGAGGAGGCCTTCAACGCGATCAGCGGGATCAAGGAGATCGATTCCACCTCTCGCGACGGCTTTGCGCAGATCATCGTGCAGTTCGTGTTCAGCAAGGACGTCGACCAGGCGTCTCAGGACGTGCGCGACGCGATCAGCCGCATACGCGGCAACCTGCCTGCCGACATGAAGGCGCCGATCATCCAGCGGATCGACCCCGATGAGCTTCCGGTCGTGTCGGCCACGCTCTCGTCGCCCAGCATGAGCCCCGGTCAGCTCACGGAGCTCGCGGATCCGGGCATCACGAGGGAGCTGCGCGGCATCCAGGGCGTCGCCCAGGTGACGGTGGAGGGGGCCGCGGAGCCGGAGCTGGCGGTGAACCTCCGGCCCTCCGATCTCCAGGCCGCGGGCGTGAGCGTCTCGCAGGTCGTCCAGGCGCTCGAGTCGCAGAACCTGTCGGCGCCCGTGGGGGACGTGAAGACGCCGCTCACCCGCACGTCCATCCGTCTCCAGGGCCGGCTCCAGAGCCCGAGCCAGTTCCGCCGCATCGTGGTCGGGCGGCGGGGGGGACAGCTCGTGCGGCTCAGCCAGGTCGCGAACGTGGAGGACAGCACGGAGGATCCGCAGTCGCTCGCGCTCTACAACGGCCGAGAGGCGGTGGGCATCGACGTCACCAAGTCCAGGACGGCGAGCACGGCCCAGGTGAGCGACCTGATCAAGGCGAAGCTGGACAGCATCCAGACCGGGCTGCCCGCCGGCGTGAAGCTGGACATCGTGCGCGACGCGGGCCAGCGGGTGAAGGCGTCGGTCCACAACGTCGAGGAGACGCTGTTCGAGGGAGCCCTGCTGACCGTGCTCGTCGTGTTCCTCTTCCTCAACTCGTGGAGGAGCACGATCATCACCGGCCTCGCGCTGCCGGTGTCGGTGCTGGCCTCGTTCATCGCGGTGTGGGCCTTCGGCTTCACGCTGAACACGATGTCGCTGCTCGGGCTCTCGCTCGCGATCGGCCTCCTCATCGACGACGCCATCGTGGTGCGCGAGAACATCGTGCGGCACGTGGAGCTGGGCCGTGACCACTACGAAGCGGCCCACACGGGGACCGACGAGATCGGCCTCGCCGTCGCCGCGACCACGTTCTCGATCGTGGCCGTGTTCGTACCCGTCGCGTTCATGCAGGGGCTCGCCGGGCAGTGGTTCAAGCCGATGGCGCTCACGATCGCCTGTGCCGTGCTCGTGTCTCTCTTCGTGTCGTTCTCTCTCGACCCGATGCTGTCCGCGTTCTGGCCCGACCCACAGCTCGAGGAGGGTGAGCACCGCCACTTCCTCGGGCGTTGGCTCGAGCGCTTCAACAGCTGGTTCGACCGCCAGGCCGGGCGGTACGAGCGTGTGATAGCCTGGGCGCTCGATCATCGTTGGACGATCATCGGCATCGCCCTGGCCACCTTCGTCGGCGCCATCGTGCTCCAGGTCACGGTCGGCGGTGCGGGCTTCGTGCCCCAGAGCGACAACTCCGAGATCAACATCGCCGTCGAGACCCCGCCCGGCTCCAGCCTGGGGTACACGCGCATCAAGGCCGAGGAGGTGGCCCGCATCGCGCGCGCACACAGGCAGGTCGAGTACACGTACACGACCGTGGGAGGCGGCACGGCGGTGGGCATCGGCTCCGGCGGGGGAGAGGCCGACGAGGGCAACATCTACGTCCGACTCGTTCCTCGCTCCCAGCGGAGCCTGTCGCAGCAGAAGCTCGCCGAAGAGCTCAGAAAGCAGATCCGGCGGGTGGCGGGAGCGACCGCCTACGTCTACAACGGGGGCATTGTCGGAACGACCAAGCAGATCCAGGTCCAGGTCCGACAGGCTCGCGGTGGGAGCGAGACCGAGCTGCGCGAAGCCGCGAGGGAGGTGGAGAAGGCGGTCGAGACGGTGCCCAACGCCGTCGATGTGGGGCTGTCGACGCGGGGACGCAAGCCGGAGCTGAAGGTGGACATCCACCGTGGCCTCGCGGCGACGCTGGGGCTCTCGCCCGCCCAGATCGCGCAGTCGCTCAGGCCCGCCTTCGCGGGTATCGACGCGGGCCACTGGGTCGATCCCAGCGGGGAGACCCGCGACGTACGGGTACGGCTCGTCTCGTCCGCGCGCAGGAACGCGGCCGACCTGAGCCAGCTTCCGCTCGTCGTCCCCGGCGGGCAGGGGCGCGGGCCGGCCACGCTCCCGCTCGGGCAGGTGGCGAGCGTGGAGGAGAGCACGGGGCCGGCGCGGATCCAGCACCTCGATCGCGATCGCGTCATCACCGTGGGCGCCAACGTCGACGGTCGTTCGCTCTCCGAGGTGTCCGCGGGCGTGATCCAGGCGGTGGACACGCTCAGCCTGCCGCCCGACATCACGATCTCCCAGGGGGGACAGGTCCAGCAGCAGGGGGAGGTCTTCGGAAGCATCTTCGCCGCGCTGGGGCTCGCGCTGCTCCTCATGTATCTGATCCTGGTCGTGCAGTTCGGCTCGTTCCTCGACCCGCTCGCGATCCTCATCTCCTTGCCGCTCTCGCTCATCGGCGTGGTGGCGGCGCTGATCATCACCGGCGACACGCTCAACATCATGAGCCTGATCGGCGTGATCCTGCTCATGGGCATCGTCGCGAAGAACGCGATCCTGCTGATCGACTTCTGCAACTGGGGCCGCGAGCAGGGGCTTCCGCTGCGTCAGGCGATGATCCAGGCGGGCCGCGTGCGCCTACGGCCGATCGTGATGACGAGCACGGCGCTCATCGCGGGGATGATCCCGGTGGCCCTCGGTCTCGGAGAAGGCGCCGACTTCCGGGCGCCGCTCGGGCGCGCGGTGATCGGAGGCGTGATCACCTCGACGCTGCTGACCTTGCTCGTGATCCCGACGGTCTACGAGATCCTGGACGGGTGGAGGAGTAAGCTCAGAGCCCGGTTCCGATAGCCTTCCGGGCCGGCACGCCGCGCTCGAGGCGTCCGTAGTCGAGCTGGCTCCCCTTGTAGCTGTGCGGCACGAGGTACACGGCCGTCATCACGAGCGCGCCCGCGATCACGGCCCCGCGGCCCACGCGGGAGCCCGGTCCTCGCCTGCGCGTCTTCCACAGGATGCCGCACACCGTGGCCCAGGCGAGCCACATCAGGAGCGTCTTGTTGTCCGTGAAGTCCCACCCCCACGGCACGCCGGTCCAGAATGCGCCGAAGGCGTGCTTCTGCACGAACGGCCCGAGAACGAGACCGCCGGCGGTCATCAGGCCGAGCGCGATGCCGGAGAGACGTCCGAGCCCGACGGGAAGCACGAGGGCACCCAGCGCCGCTCTCATGCCGAAGAGCATGGCGAAGAACATGCACGTGACGTGCGCGATCAGAAGCGGCAGTGGGACGGGGTCCTTGTAGCGCATGACGATCATCCCTTCGCCGGCCGCCGCACGGGCCACGGAGGGGATGCGCGCCGTGTCGCCCGGAACGGCGATCTCGAGACGGTATTCGAGCTTTCCGGCCGCGGGCTGGGCCGGGAGGCGGGCGACGAGCTCCGTGGCCCCGTGCTCGTCCGTCTCCGGGGTCATCGCCACCGTGGTGAACGGGTCGTCGGTCGGGTAACGGCGGTAGATCACGCGGCCGGTGGCCTCCTCGCCCGGATCCGGGATGGCCACCCGCAGGTCGCGCGGGGTCGTCTCGGTCCGCGGAAGGGTGTAGGACAGCGACCTGCCGCCGATCTCGAGCGTGCCCCGGAGCGGATAGGTGGGGCCCGTGCGCTCCTGGTACGAGGCCGTCGCGAGCATGAGCGCCGTGGCCGCCACCCACAGCGCCAGAGACCGGAGGCGGCGACGGGTAGGGGGTGGGGAGGCCGTGTCGGCCGACGGATCCACCGGGTCGAAGGGGCTCATGACGGACCAGGCTATGCTGCGGATATGGACCGGGCAAGAGTCATGCGCGCGAGAGGCCGACGGGTCGGCCGCACGGCCGGCCGAAACCAGCGCGGCGGACGGACCGTAGGGTTCGGCGAGTCGCTCTTCCAGCCTTCAGCGCGGAGCCTTCACGTGCGTGCCCGCATCCCGATTTCCGTCCTGCTCGCCGTCTCTTCGATCGTTTCCTTCGCACCCCGGAACCTCGCCGCGCAGGGCGTCAAGCTCGCCGTAGGCGACGTGGGGCTGGGTATCGGGGACGTTCCGCGCCTCGACGGCATCCGCCTCAACTTCCGGGACCGCGACCTCCGGTTGGTGCGGGGCATCAATGCCACGATCTGGAATCCCTATCACGACGCGCATGGCGTGGTGAAGGGAATCGCACTGGGCGTGCCGCTCACCGGAGCGGCCGAGATCCACGGCCTGGCGCTCGGAGCCGGCGTGGGGGCGGACCGCACGTTCAGCGGCATCGGGGTCGGCGCCATCGGCATGGGCGCCGGCAAGAGCATACGAGGCATCGCGATCGGGGGCGTCGGCATCGGGAGCGGCGGTGAGCTCGACGGGTTGATGGTGGGCGGTGTGGGGGCGGGCGCGCAGGGTGACGTGCGCGGCGTGATCATCGGCGGGGTCGGCGCGGGGACGTCGGGCGACCTGAGCGGCATCGCGATCGGAGGCGTCGGTCTCGGGGCGGGCGGCAACATGACCGGCGTGGCGATCGGCGGTGTGGGCGTCGGCGCGCAGGGCGACGTGCGCGGCATCATGGTCGGCGGTGTCGGTGTGGGCGCCGGCGGTGACGTGACCGGCCTCATGATCGGCGGTGTGGGCGTGGGCGCGGGGAAGGAGCTGAAGGGCGTGGCGATCGGCGGGATCGGCGTCGGTGCGCCGCGCATCACCGGCCTGGCCGTGGGCGGCTTCGGGGCCGGTGGCGAGGAGGTGCGGGGGCTCGTCCTGGCTCCAGGCTACTTCAAGGTCGAGAACGGAGGGTGGCTGCGGGGCGTGTCCGTGAGTGCGGTCAATCGGGTGCTCGGGAGCCAGCACGGGCTCACGATCGGGATCGTGAACATCGCCGACGAGTTGCACGGGGTGCAGCTCGGCCTGATCAACATCGCCCGTAACAAGGACTCGTTCAGCGTGCTCCCGTTCGTGAACTGGCATCGCTGAGCCGAGGCCGCGGCGGGCTCGGCGCTACCGCCGGGTGGGTGTCCTTCTCTACTCGAACATGTCGAACGCCGCTTCCATGTCCTGCTTCGAGTAGATCCTGAATGCCATGAGCGTGTGCGTCCGTTCGATCCCTTTCACGGACGCGAGCTGCTCCGTGACGACGCCTGCGATCTGGTCCCAGTCGGGCACGCGCACGATCGCGACCAGATCCCAGTCTCCCGAGACGGAGTAGACTTCGGCGATTCCTTCGATGTCGGCGATGGCCTGGCCGACCGATGGAATGTGGTCGCGCTCGACACGCATCAGGACGACGGCGGCAACCATGGATCTTCCTTGGCTCGAGGGTGGATGTGGGCGGGCGGGTCGTTCCGCCGGAAGGTAGCGTGGGCGTCGGCTCATGCCCAATCAACCGTCAGCCGGGACGATTCCTCGCACCAGCGCGCGCCAGCAGGTGATCGTCACCCCACCATCGAGGCGCTCGGTGGGCCGAAAGCCACGCGCGGAGCCGGACAGGAGGCGAGCTCTGACCTCATCTTTCGGCGCAGCCGGAGTGCCCCGGTCGAACCACTCGTCGAAGTCCAGGTCGAACGCCTCTTCTTCGCAGGTGATGTCGACGAGCCCGGCCTCTGCGAACAGGTCGACGAGCTCCCCGGCGGTGAGGCTTCGCGTGTGCGTGCGATCGCGCAGAAGCTCGATCTCGCGGTGCCATTCGGCCGGACCCGCCTGCGGGTCGGTCGTGTGGTCGCAGGCGACCACCGTGCCGCCGGGGCGCGCGAGGGCCGCCTGACGCCGAACGAAGGCCATGGGCTCGGAGACATGGTGCAGCACGAAGCGTGACAGGACGGCGTCGAAGTCGTCCCCCACGTCCGCGTCGAAGAGCGAGGCCCGCTCGAAACGGAAGCGACCCGCGAACGGCGCGCACCGCGCGCGCGCCCGGCGCACCATCTCGGCGGACAGGTCGACGCCCGTCACGTCGCATCCGGCCCGCAGGAACGCTTCGGCCACCAGGCCGGGGCCGCACCCGCAGTCGAGGACGCGGGCACCGTCGGCGGGGGCGGTGAACGTCACCAGGTGGTCGAGCGCCCCGGCGTCGCTCTGAACGGGGGCGCGCTCGAACTCGGCGGCCTGTTGGTCGAAGGCCGCCGCCAGATCGTCATCGTGTCGTGTCATGGAGTCCGAGGATCGCCCTCTCGCGTCCGGCTCGCCAGGGGGAGATCGAGGTGGCCGCGAACCTGGTCGTCGGCACCTCTTCGTCGACCCGCCACCGTCGGGGCCCGCGGTCTTGATCGAGACGGTGGCGCGCTGTGAGCTTCAAGGCTCGGACGGACGCTCCATCTCCCTCCCGGTGGCTCGTCGCGGCGCGATCACGCCCACGCGGGGGGATGTCGATGACGAAGGAAGAATTGAACCGGCGCCTGCGCTCTGAAACGGTCGTGACCCTGGCGCCGGAGGAGTGGGCGGAGCTGGCGGGCGGCTTCGAAGAAGTCGAGCGGCACGCCACGCTGATCGCCGGCGACCTCCTGATCGCCCGGGGCCCGGACGGCCTCCTGGCCGTGGAAGAGCCCTCGCCGAAGGAGCGGGTCCTGCGCCGGCTGGCCGACGACGACGAAGCACGGGCGTTCGTCAAGGACCGCCTCGACACCTACGAGCGCATGTGGGACGGATGCGGCTGCAAGGTCGAGTACTACGGTTGAGCGGCGGGCGTCCGCTCGTCACGGACGCCCGCCGGACCGGCCGCGGTCAAGCGGCTTCGACCTCCGAGGTGCAGAACGGACAGCGGACCGCCTTCGTCGGAATCGAGGATGCGCAGTAGGGGCAGTCCCGCGTGGCGGGCGAGGGCGCCGGCGCCACCTCCTCCGCGCGTTTCAGGCGGTTGATCGCACGCACGAGGAGGAAGACGGCGAAGGCCACGATGACGAAGCTCACCACGGCGTTGACGAAGAGGCCTACGTTGAGCGTGACGGCGCCGGCCTCCTTGGCGGCCGCCAGCGTCTGATACGGGCCGGGCGTGGCTCCCTCGCGGAGGACGAGCATCTTGTCGGCGAAGTCGACGTGGCCGATCAACATACCGAGCGGCGGCATGAGGATGTCGTCCACGAAGCTCTTCACGACGGTGCCGAACGACGCACCGATGATGATCCCCACCGCCATGTCCACCACGCTGCCGCGAACCGCGAACTCACGGAACTCCTTGGCGATGCTCATATCATCTCCAGGTGTGGAAGTCCCATCCGCGGGCAGAGGTACGTTACATTCCGAACAGTCGGACCCCGGTGTCAACAGGTTCGGCGCCTAACCTTCGGTCACCATCATCCGAGGAGGCAAATGTGGACAAGAAGGTCCTCAACGCACTCAACGAACAGATCCGGGCCGAGCTGCACTCGGCCTATCTCTATCTGGCCATGTCGGCCCATTTCTCTGAGCGCAACCTGGACGGCTTCGCGAGCTGGATGAAGATCCAGGCGGGCGAGGAAGTCGGCCACGCGATGCGACTCTACGCGCACGTCCTCGAGACCGGCGGCCACATCGAGCTGAAGGCGGTGGACGCGCCACCCGCCGAGTTCGGGAGCGCCCTGGAGATCTTCGAGGCGGCGCTCGCGCACGAGAAGAAGATCACGGGAATGATCAACGATCTGTTCAAGCTGGCTCGAGAGGCCGGTGAGCACGCCACGGAGCTCGCAGTCCAGTGGTTCGTCACCGAGCAGGTCGAGGAAGAGGACAGTGCGGGTCGGGCCGTCGAGCAGCTCCAGCTCGCGGGTGACAGCACGGCGGCGCTGCTCATGCTCGACCAGCAATTCGGAGCGCGCCAGGCTGAGTGAGCCGACCGATCCGTAGGATCGAAGGGAAGAGAGGAGTCGCCGATCGCGATGATGTCTGATGCCGGGGGTGGCTCCTCTCTTCCCACGGTCAGCGTCTCGGGACGCGGTGCCGCGCGGTGGACCGAGCGCCTGCATCCGTGGATCTACAGAAGCGACGTGCGGGAACGGAGCGGTCCCCACGCGGGCGCCGTGGATGTCCTGGATCCCCGGGGGCGCCCGATCGGGACCGGCCTCTGGAGTCCGCATTCGACGATCTCGCTCCGGATGCTGACGCACGAGCCGCGCGCGATCGACGGCGGGTTCTGGGCCGAACGGATCGAGTCGGCTTGTGCGCTGCGCGAGCGGATCCGGCCCGACGCGACCGCCTACCGGATGGTGCACGCGGAGGCGGACGGACTGCCGTCGCTCATCGTGGATCGGTATGCGGACTACCTGGTCGTGCAGTTCCTCTCGGCCGGGCTGGAGACGTTCCGTGCGGAGATCGTCGACGCGCTCCGCGACCGTCTCGATCCCGCGGGTATCCTCGCGCTCGACGACGTGGCCGTGCGGCGCCTCGAGCGTCTCGGCGGCGAGCCCACCGTCGTGCACGGCGAGGTGCCGGCGAGCATCGAGGTCCGTGAGGGCGGCGTTCGCTGGATCGCGCCGCTCGGTGCCGGACAGAAGACCGGGTCCTTCCTCGATCAACGCGAGAACAGGATGCGAGCCGGCACGCTCGCTCGTGGGCGCGCGCTCGATTGCTTCTCCTATCATGGGTCCTTCGCGTTGCACCTCGCGCGCGCGGGGGCCGACGTAGTGGCCGTGGACTCGTCGGCCGAAGCGCTGGGCCGGGCTCGGGAGAACGCGCGGCTCAACGGGCTGGAGTCGAAGATCGAGTGCGCCGAGGCCAACGCCTTCGATCTCCTGCGTCAGTACCACGACCGCGGCGAGCGGTTCGACACGATCGTCCTGGACCCGCCGGCCTTCGCGAAGCGGAAGAGCAACGTGGAGGGCGCGCTGCGCGGCTACAAGGAGATCAACCTTCGGGCGATGAGGCTGCTCGCCGAGGGAGGCCACTTGCTCACCTTTTCATGCAGCTATCACGTGAGGTCCGACATCTTCCGGTCGATGCTCGAGGACGCTGCGGCGGATTCCGGCCGGCCGATGCGCTGGATCGAGTCGAGGGGACAGGCACCCGATCACCCCGAAATCGTGCAGATTCCCGAGAGCGCGTACCTCAAGGGCGCGGTGCTCCAGGCGGTGTAGTGGAACCCGCCGGCCCCTCCAATGTCTACATGACGCCATGAACGGAATATCATCATCATCTCGCAGGCCGGCTCGATCCGGCGCCTGGGCGCTGGCAAGCGCGATCCTGCTGGTCGGAGTGGCCGGGTGCTCGAAGGGCGACGGAGTGAGCGCACAGCGTGGCAAGCAGATCTACACCACGTGCGCGGCGTGTCACGGCCCGAAGGGTCAGGGCAACCGCAAGATCGGCGCACCGAACATCGCGGGCCTTCCGAAGTGGTACATCGTGCGCGAGCTCAGGAAGTTCATCGCCGGGCAGCGCGGCTTCGCACCCGCCGACACCGTGGGGAGGACGATGTCGGTGGTCTCGACCACGCTCGACGGGAGTGACGATCTCGAGTCGGTCGCCCAGTACGTATCCGACCTCCCACCCCAGCCGACGAAGCCGACCGTGAAGGGCGACGTGGCCGAAGGGAAGGTCGAGTACGAGGCGTGCGCGGCGTGCCACGCCAATGACGGGAAGGGGCGGGTGAGCGCCACCAAGGGGAGCGTGCCGCCAGTGGTCGGACTCGCCGATTGGTACATCGTGTCGCAGATCCACGCGTTCAAGAACGGGTGGAGAGGCGTCAACGCCACCGACTACGAAGCCCGGAAGATGCAAGCCGTGGTCATTCCGCTGGACAGCACGGCGATCGCGAACGTGACCGCCTACATCCGGACGCTGAAGTAGCGCGGCAGGACCCGTCTCGCCGATCTTCCGGGAAGTACCGTCAGGCGTAGAGGTCCGCCCTCGTCGGCGGCAGCGGCAACGCCCCCTTGGCGGTCGGCTTGCCCCAGAGCGTCTGGATGAGGCCGATCCAACCGGTCTGGAACGCGTGGGCGCAGCCCGCCATGTACACGCGCCAGACTCGATACGTCGGGTCACCTACGAGCCGCCGCGCTTCTTCCTGGTTGTCCTCGAGCCGCTCCACCCAGTGACGGAGCGTTCGGGCATAGTGTTCGCGAAGACTCTCCACGTCCCGGACCTCCAGGCCGACCCGCTCACCGGGTGCCGTCACCTCGGTGACGCTCACCAACTCGGAGTCCGGAAATACATAGCGCTGGATGAACGATACGAAGGGCCGCAGCGCCAGGATCCTGGCTCGCCCGAGCAGGCCCGGCGGAGGGTCGAGCGAGACGATGCCATGGTTGAGGAAGAGGCCCCCGGGCCTCAGGTGCCGCTCGGCCACGCGGAAGTACGTCTGCATCCTCCTGCGGCCGACGTGCTCGACCATGCCGATGCTGGAGATCTTGTCGAAGACGGCGTCCTCGGGCAGGTCGCGGTAGTCGACGACCTCGATCCGGCACCGGTCCGAGAGGCCCGCGGCCGCGATGCGCTCGCGGGCGAGGGCGGCTTGCGGCTCGCTGAGGGTGATTCCCAGCGCCTCGACCCCGTACCCCTGCGCGGCGTGGATGACCATCGCACCCCAGCCGCATCCGATGTCGAGCAGACGCTCACCCGGACGGAGGCGGAGCTTGCGGCAGATGTGATCGAGTTTGGCCTCCTGCGCACGGTCCAGGTCGTCGATTCCGTCGGCGAAGTATCCGCACGAGTACACCATGCGCTCGTCGAGGAAGAGCCGGTAGAAGTCGTTGCCGACGTCGTAGTGGCCCCGTACCGCGGCCGCGTCACGCTCCCGCGAATGTCTCGATCCGTGCGGCGATCCCGATGAGAATGGCCCGATCGCGCCCTCTTGCGTGTTCTTCGGAAGCCGTGCCGCGCGTGCCATGACCTTCAGGAGCGCCGAAGGCCTGCGGATGCGCGCGGCCACGTCTTCCGCCACCGCCGCGGCCGCTTCCACGTCGCCTTCGATATCGACGTGCCCGCGGGCGTATGCCGCGCCCATCGAGGCTTCCGTCGGGGGGAGCAGCATCTTGCGGAGCGCCCCCGGATGCCGAAGAACCAGCACGAACTCGGGCTCGTCGGGCGGGGGATCCACGGTGCCGTCCCAGAACCGGACGGCGAACGGTCGGGCCGCTACGGGTCCGAAGAGGTCCTCGAGGACGCGGCGCGAGCGCTCGAGCGCGGGGCCGGGTCGGGAGGGTGGAGAAGTCGGAGAGCGAGAGGGCGCCGGGGCCGGTCTTCTCCCGTCCGACTTCGGTCGAGCGTAGCTCCGGTCGGTGCTCCTCTTCGTCTCACTGCTGCGCGTCGAGGCCATGGTCCACCACCTCTGTGCGGTCGAACAAGGACACCTGGAAGATCCCATCGAGCGGGTTCGAGCGCTACCCCCCCGGGGTGTCAGCCGTCCAGGATCTGGCGGACTCGTCGGGCCAGGTCGAGTCCCGCGAACGGCTTGGGCAGGACCACGACATCGCCCTGGCTCATCTCGTCCCGGAGGATCTCGTCGTCGGCATAGCCGGTCATGAAGAGCACGGGAATCTCGGGATGCCTGACGCGAAGGTGCGCCGCGAGCTCCCGGCCCCCCATGCCCGGCATCACGACGTCCGTCACGACGATGTGGATCGCTCCGGGGTGTGCCTCGGCTACGCTCAGCGCCTCCTTCCCGCTGGTCGCGAGGAGCACCCGGTAGCCGTGCTTCCGGAGGCCCCGGGCGGCGACAGTGCGCACGTCGGGCTGGTCTTCCACGAGGAGGACCGTCTCGGTTCCTTCGACGGACACGTGCTCCCGGGTGTCCGGGCGGGACGTGGGAGCCCGGTCGGTGCGCGGAAGGTAGATCTTGAACGTCGTGCCGATGTCCGGCTCGCTGTATACCCAGATGTGGCCACCGGCCTGACGGATGATCCCGTAGCAGGTGGAAAGGCCGAGTCCGGTTCCGCCCTCATCCTCTCGCGTGGTGAAGAAGGGGTCGAAGATCCGCTCCTGGATCTCGGGTGGCATGCCGTGTCCCGTGTCCGTCACGGTGAGGAGCACGTAGTCTCCGGCCGGCACGTGCACATGCTCGAAGGAATAGGCCTCGTCCAGCGACACGTTCTCGGTCTCGACCGTGAGACGCCCTCCGTCCGGCATGGCCTGGCGGGCGTTCACGGTGAGATTCACGAGGACCTGCTCCACGTGTGTCGGGTCGATCAAGACAGGCCACACATCGGGCTGCAGCCTCGACTCGAGCTGGATGTCCGCCCGCACGACGCGAGCCAACATCCCTTCCATCTTGCGAACGAGCTCGTCGAGGTCGACGACCCCGGGCTTGTGGGCCTGCTGGCGCGCGAACGAAAGGAGCTGCCTGCTCAACGACGAAGCTCGCTCGGCGGCCTGGTGGATCTCCTCGAGGCTCGTCGTTCGGTCCTCCTCCGACATCTCGGTGCCGAGATCGAGCATGTACTCGGCGTCGGCGAGGACGACCGTGAGCAGGTTGTTGAAGTCGTGGGCGATTCCCCCGGCGAGCCGGCCGAGGCTGTCCATTCGTTGCCCCCGACGGAACTCCTCCTCGAGCTGACGCTCACGCGTCACGTCCCGGGCGATGGCCGACGCGCCCCAGAGGCGCCCGATGGCGTCGCGGACGGGCGAGACGCTGAGGTTGACGAGGACGCGCCTCCCGTCCTTGCGCAGACGGACCGTGTCGTAGGGGTCCACGGTCTCGCCTCTTCGGATCCGCTCCAGGATCCCCGGGATCTCATCGGGTCGGTCGGGAGGGGCCAGAATCGAGATGTGCTTCCCGATCGCCTCGTCGTCCGTGTACCCGTAGAGCTCCTCCGCTCCACGGTTCCAGCTCACGATCTCGCCGTCCAGCGTCTTGCCGACGACGGCCATCCGCGCATCGTCGACGATCGCGGACCGGACCGAGCGAGCTTCGTCGCCTCGCTTGCGCTCGAACACGGCGCCCAGCTGCGCGGCGGCCGCCGAAACCATCCGGACGGTCTCGTCGAGCAACGGTGGCGGAGCGTATCCGAGGAGGACGAGGATCGCGACCGGCTCCTTCGCCCGCAGCAGAGGTGCGGCCAGCCCCCAACGAAGCCCCGCACGCACCGCGGCCTCGTGCCGGCTGAATCCCGGGCTGGCCTGGAGATCGGGCTCGACGACCGTCTCTCCCCGTTCCATGGCGCGCCCGGCCAGGCCCGTTCCCGGACGGACGACCATCCCGTCACCCGAATCGCGGAACGCCTCGAGACCTCCGCGCTCCCACGAGCCGGCTCGCACCAGGCTCTGTCCTCGCCCGGTGGGCACCCACAGCTCGCCGACGGGCAGGTCGGTGGCCGCGCACGCGAGCCGCAGGATGGCGGTGACGGCCGAGCGGAAGTCCGGAGCCGCGGCGAGCTCGAGCGCGAGGTCCAGGAGAAGGTCGGTCACCGCACGAAAGCGTCGTGGCGGCGTGACGTCGCGGAGGACCAGGAGGTGCAGGCCCTCGTGCACCGCCGCGAATCCGTCGGCCTCCAGCCACCGCGGCTTTCCTTCCATACTGGTGAGGTAGAGCTCCTGCCCGGAGGTCCCGCCACGGAGCAGCCGTGCCCATCGGTCGGCCAGGTCGACGCCCCGCTCGGCGGAGGTGAGGCTCCCCACCGGCTGGCCGACGATCTCGGAGGATTCCACCCGGGCGAGCCGCTCGAAGGCCGGATTCACCCGCACGTAGCGATCGGCTTCGTCGACCAGAGCGAGGGCGACGGGCATCGCGTCGAAGGCGGAGGCAAAGGCCTGCCCGGGCACGGAGTCGGGTTCGAGCATGGGAGGGTCCAGGTCCTGCGGGCAACGTGTGTTTCTGAATACAACAGGTGGTCCAGGGGCGCAATGGCACCCGGTCCTGTCGAGGTTGACGCCGACGGACTCCCGCCCGAACCTCACGCTGCGGGCGGCATCGGGCTCCGCTCCTCCGCGAATCCTCCCACCGGAGCGAATCCATATGGCGCGTGACGACAAGATGGGTGTGATCAGCCTCGCCGCGATCGGGATCGGCGGGATGGTGGGCGGAGGCATCTTCGCCGTGCTCGGGCTCGCGGTCCAGCTGGCGCGGGGTGGCGCGCCCGCCGCGTTCCTGATGGCTGGCGTCGTGGCGCTCATCACCGCGTACGCGTACGTGCGCCTGACCGTCGCGTTGCCCAACCGGGGCGGGACCGTGGCGTTCCTAAACGCCGCGTTCGGCTCCGGCGTCTTCAGCGGAACGCTGAACCTCCTCCTGTGGCTCAGCTACATCGTCATGCTCGCGCTCTACTCCGAGGCGCTGGGCTCCTATGGCGCGAGCTTCTTCTCCGAGGCGCACCACGCACTCGCGAAGCATCTGCTCCTGAGCGGGGCGATCGTGGCCATCACGGTGCTCAACGCGTTCTCCGCGGACCTGATCGGTCGGGCCGAGGACTTCATCGTCGCGGTGAAGCTCCTCATCCTGCTGGCCTTCGTGGCCATCGGCTTCACGCAGGTGAGCGCGTCGTCGCTCGCGCCCTCGACCTGGGCCTCGCCCGTCGGCCTCATCGCGGGCGGCATGATCATCTTCCTCGCCTTCGAGGGCTTCGAGCTCATCGCCAACGCGGCCGAGGACTGCGCAGATCCCGCCCACGACATGCCGCGCGCCTTCTACGGGTCGGTGCTCTTCGTGATCGTGCTCTACGTGCTTGTCGCGATGGTGACGGTCGGGAGCCTCCCGGTGTCGAAGATCGTCGCCGCCCGGGACTACGCGCTGGCCGCTGCGGCGCGTCCGGCGATGGGTCAGGCAGGTTTCGCCATGATCGCGTTCGCCGCGGTCCTGTCGACGGCCAGCGCCATCAACGCGACGCTGTACGGCGCGGCTCGCCTCTCGTTCACGATCGCCAAGTCCGGGGAGCTGCCCGAGCTCCTGGAGAAGGACGTCTGGCACAAGCCGCTCGAGGGGCTCCTGATCACGAGCGTGGCCACGCTCGTGATCGCCAACCTGTTCGACCTCACGAGCATCTCGCTCATGGGCAGCGCGGGCTTTCTGCTCATCTTCGCGGCGGTCAACCTGGCGAACGTCCGGCTCGCGGAGAAGACGAAGAGCCGGGCGTGGATCTCGATGGTCGGGGTCGTCGCATGTCTCGGAGCGCTCGGCATGCTCCTCTGGCACGTCATCGGCACCAGCCCCGCCAAGACGCTGACGCTCGTCGCGATGCTCGGGCTGTCGTTCGTCGTGGAGCTCGTCTATCGCGGCGTGCGCAAGCGTGGCATCCACGTGCACGAACTGGCCAAGGACGGGGGGCACCCGTAGCATGCTGCCTTCCCCGTTGTCTTTTCTGTTCGATGAGGAGGAGCCATGAGCTCCCGGAGATCCGTCTTCGTCGTCCTGGCGCTGCTGGTTTGCCTGATTCCGTCCGCGCGGGCTGCTGCCCAGACGGGCGCCCCGTTCAACCAGCACCTTCTGGAGGCCATCCCCTTCCGCAACGTGGGTCCGTTTCGCATGGGCGCGAGAATCGCTGCCATCGCGGTGCCGGACTCGCCCGCCAGGGCCCACCGCAGCACGATCTACGTGGCTCCCTGGACCGGCGGCCTGTTCAAGACGACCAACAACGGCACGACGTGGACGCCGATCTTCGACAACCAGAGCGCCCGGCTCACCGTCGGTGCGGTCAGCCTGGCGCCCTCGAATCCGGACGTCGTGTGGGTCGGCACGGGCGACGCCTTCACGTCGCGTAGCTCCTACGCGGGTGACGGCGTCTACAAGTCGACGGATGCCGGCAAGACGTGGACCCACATGGGGTTGAAGGACACGCAGCACATCGCGCGCATCGTCATCGACCCGACGAATCCGGACATTGTCTACGTGGCCGCGATGGGCCACCTGTACTCGAACAACGAGGAGCGTGGCGTCTTCAAGACGACCGACGGGGGGCAGACCTGGAAGAAGGTCCTCTTCCTGAACGACAAAGTCGGGGTCATCGACCTGGTCATGGATCCGAAGGACCCGAGCGTCCTCTACGCTGCGACCTACGACAAGCAGCGTCTCCCGTGGAAGCTCGTCGACGGCGGACCCGAGAGCGCGATCTACAAGACGACCGACGCGGGTGCGCACTGGACCAAGCTCACGCAGGGGCTTCCCACGGGACGGATCGGGCGCATCGGGCTCGCCCTGTATCCGAAGAATCCGAACATCGTGTACGCGCTCATCGAGAACGCGAACCCACGGCCGCCCACGCAGCGCGAGATCGAGCAGGCGCGGCGGAGAGGCCGGCCGAAGCCGCAGCCGGAGGTCGGGGGACAGGTGTACCGGACCGAGGACGCCGGAGCGTCGTGGACGCAGATGAGCCCGGACTCGGTCAACGTGAGCAGCAAGGGACCGTACTACTTCAGCCAGATCTTCGTCGACCCCAACAACGCCGAACACATCTTCACCACCGGCGTCTCCCTCGGAAACTCGACGGACGGGGGGCGTACCTGGCACGACGTCACGTGGCCCCCGAGACGGCTGTTCACGAAGATCTTCGGAGACGTGCGCACGCTGTGGATCGATCCGGACAACTCCGACCGCATGCTGCTGGGCAGCGACGGCGGCGTGGTCGAGTCGTACGACGGCGGAAAGACGGCCGACCACTTCCCGAACCTCCCCATCGGCGAGGTCTACGAGGTGGCCGTCGACAACCAGCAGCCGTTCAACATCTACGCCGGCCTCCAGGACCACGAGAACTGGAAGGGGATCTCGAACGGGCCGCAGGGCTACGTGGACACCTGGGACTGGACCGCGGTCGGGAACGGCGACGGCATCTTCACCGTGCCCGATCCGAGGAACAGCCGTTGGGTCTACACGACCGAGCAGTACGGAGGGCAGGCCCGCGTCGACCAGAAGCTAGGCATCCGACAGAGCATCCGTCCCGTACGCCACGAGAAGGGGAAGCCGCCCTACCGGTTCATATGGAGCACCCCGATCGTGATCTCGCCCCACAACAGCCAGATCATCTACACGGGCGCCCAGATGCTGCTGAAGTCGGTCGATCGCGGAGATCACTGGCGGGAGATCAGCCCGGACCTGAGCACCGATCCCAAGGACGAGATCCTGCCGGAGTCCGAGGGTGGCATTCCCGGTGGCATCCCCTGGTTCGCGATCTCGGCGATTGCGGAGTCTCCGATCACGGCGGGGCTGATCTGGGTGGGCACCAGCGACGGAAAGGTGTGGGTGACCCGCGACGACGGTGCCCACTGGACCGATCTCACCGACAAGGTGAAGGCGGCCGGAGCGAATCCCGACGCGTTCGTCAGCCGCATCGAGCCCTCGTCGTTCGACGACGGCACGGCCTACGTCACGAAGAGTGGATACAAGCTCGACGACTTCCATCCCTACATCTACAAGACGACGGACTACGGACAGACGTGGACGTCCATCGCCGGAAACCTGCCCGACGAGCCGATCAACGTCGTTCGCCAGGATCCGGTGAACCCGAACCTCCTGTTCGCGGGCGACGACGGCGGTCTCTTCGTGACCATCGACGGCGGCGGACGGTGGGTGCGCATGTCGAACATCCCGAACGTGCCGGTGCGCGACCTGGCGCTCCAGAAGCGTGACAAGGCCCTCGTCGTCGGTACGTACGGGCGGAGCATGTTCGTCGCGGACATCGCGCCGCTCGAGGAGCTCACCGACAGCGTGCTGGCCGAGGACGTGCACTTCTTCGGCGTGCAGCCGACGGTCGAGCGCGTGCCGTGGCAGTTCGGAGCGAACGACTACCTGTTCGGCGATCGCCACATCGTGACGCCGAACGCCCCGAACGGGATGAGGATCGACTACTACCTGAAGAGCGCGGCCTCCGACAGCGCGACCGTGACCGTCACGGACGCGTTCGGCCACGAGGTGGCGCACCTGAAGGGCCCCGCGGAGGCGGGCATCAACCGGGTGATCTGGCGCATGTACCGCTCACGAAGGAGTAGTGGTGGCTTCGGTCGCGGAGGCGATCCCGTCGACCGGCTCGTGCCTCCCGGCGACTACACGGTCACGCTCCGGGTCGACGGCCGCACGATCGCCCACGAGGCGCGGATCACCGGAACGCAGGGGTGGTCGATCGGGCCGCACCCGCGGAAGATCCGGTAGCGTTCGGGACCGCTCGCTGCCGATCCGGGCCGATGCGCTGACCGCAAACCAGGGAGCCTGAGACGAGCCGTGGCCGTACGCGTAAACGGGGTGTTCATCGACGACGTGGCGATCGAGCAGGAGGCGGAGCGGCTCCGCCCCGACTACGTCCGCTACGTCCAGCAGACCGGAACGGACCTGGACGAGGAGGCGCTCGTCACGCAGCTCCTCGAGTGGGCCGAGGAGAACGTCGTGGAGGCGGAGCTCCTTCGGCAGGCCGAGCGTGCGGATCCCGTGGAGCTTCCCGACGAAGCGGTCGCCGAGGCGATGCGCCGGGTCGAGGAGAGCTACGGAGGTCGCGAGAAGTTCGAGCGTTGCATGGCGGTGGCGCCGGACAACCTCGAACGCCTCCGGGACGAGGTGATCGGGCGCATGCGCACCGCGTCGTTCATCGAGCGGCTCACGGCGGACGTGCCTCCTCCCGACGCGGGTGAGATCGAGCGAGCGTACCACGCCGATGCGGACCGCTTCCGGACGCCCGAGCTGATCACCGCGCGGCACATCGTGAAGAATGCCGCCGATGCCGTCGACGAGCAGGCGATGAAGGGCCCCCTGGCGAAGGCCAAGGCCGAGCTCGACGCGGGTGCCGACTTCGCGGACGTGGCCGACCGGTACTCGGATTGCCCGGGCAACGGCGGCGACCTGGGTACCTTCGCGCGCGGGCAGATGGTGGACTCGTTCGAGCGGGTCGTCTGTGCGATGCGCCCGGGCGAGGTGAGCGATATGTTCCCCACCGAATTCGGCTGGCACATCGCCCAGCTCATCGATCGGACACCCGCGCGCACGCTCCCGCTGGAGGAGGTTCGCGGGAGGCTCGCCGAGATGCTCATGGAAGAAAAGAGACGCGCGGCCGTGGAGCGTTTCGTCGACGACCTGAAGGCGAGCGCCACGATCGTGCGCGGTGCCGCCGAGCCGGCCGCCGGCTCCTGACCGACCCGTCTGCCCGCGCAATGTCCGACTCGTCCCACGACTCCTCGGCCTTCGTTCCTCCCCATCCGTGCTGCGTGCCGAGCGTCGAGCGGGCCCGCATCCTCGCGGAGTCGGAGGCATCTGCGCACGGGCGCAGACGCGTCGCACGCGGCTCCACGGAGGGCATGGTGCGCCTCGACGGCGGTGCCTTCCTCATGGGCACGGACGACCCGGACGGCTTTCCCGCGGACGGAGAAGGGCCGGTGCGCCGTGTCACGGTCGGTGCCTTCTACATCGACGCCCGGGCGGTGACGAACCGACGCTTCGGCGAGTTCGTGGATGCCACGGGGCACGTCACGGTGGCCGAGCGGCTCGGCTCCTCGTTCGTCTTCCACAACCAGCTTCCGGAGGGCTCGGAAGGCACGGGGGTCGCCATCGCCGGCCTCTCGTGGTGGCGCGACGTGCCGGGCGCGGATTGGCGCCACCCCCGCGGTCCGGCCTCCTCGCTCGACGGCCACGACAACGACCCGGTCGTGCACGTCGCGTGGAGCGATGCGCGGGCCTTCGCACGATGGGCGGGCAAGCGGCTGCCGACCGAGGCCGAGTGGGAGTACGCCGCGCGAGGCGGCCTGGAGCAGAAGCGCTATGCCTGGGGCGACGAGCTCACGCCGGGGGGCCGCCACCTGTGCAACATCTGGCAGGGCGAGTTTCCCGATCACGACACGGCCGAGGACGGCTGGGCCGGTCTCTGCCCCGTCGATGCATTTCCGCCGAACGCCTTCGGCCTCTACGGCATGACCGGCAACACCTGGGAATGGTGCCTCGACTGGTGGAGCGCCACCTACCACATGCACGCCACCCGGGAGGACCCCGTCGGGCCGCCCTCGGGCGAGCGAAAGGTCATCCGTGGTGGGTCCTTCCTGTGCCACGACTCGTACTGCAACCGGTACCGGGTGGGGGCACGCACTTCCAACACACCGGAGAGCACGATGATCAACTGTGGGTTCCGATGCGTGAGGGACGTCTCGTGAGCGGAGACACCACACGGCGCGATTTCCTCAGGATGGCCGGCGTGGGCGCGCTCGGCGCCGGCGCGATGAGCCTGGGCGGCACTCGCCCGCTCGCGGCCGCCGAGCCCGGCCTCGCGAACGACGCCGACCGGCCGAACGTGCTCTTCATCTCCATCGACGACCTCAACGATTGGCCGAGCTGCCTGGGCGGCTACAAGGGCACGATCCACACGCCGAACCTCGACCGGCTGGCGGCGCGCGGCATGCTCTTCACGAACGCGCACTGCGCGGCTCCGTCGTGCAACCCGTCGCGAACGGCCATCATGACCGGGAAGCGCCCGGACCTCACGGGCGTCTACGGCAACTACGACAACTGGAAGCACTCCCCGGTGCTCCAGGGCGTCGAAACGATTCCGCGCCACTTCCGCAACTCCGGCTACCGAGCCGTCGGCGGCGGCAAGATCTTCCACGCGCTCGAGTGGATCCAGACCGCATACGGCCTCGACCTGAACGACTTCGACGCGTGGGACGAGTACTTCCCGTCGAAGCACCGCTCGATGCCGGAGACCGTCTGGCCCCGGGGCGCGAAGGAGAGCGCGGTCAAGACCTGGACCTGGCCGCCGGTCGCCGAGGGCAATGTGGGCCCCAGGCCCCAGTATTACTTCGACTGGAGTGGCTTTCCCACGCACGACGGCCTGATCGGCGACTACAAGGTGGTCGACTGGGCCATCGAGGAGCTGGGCAAGAAGCACGACAGGCCGTTCTTCCAGGGTGTGGGTCTGCACAAGCCGCACATCCCCTGGTTCGTGCCGCAGCGGTACTTCGACATGTATCCCCTGGACGAGATCGTGCCGCCCGACATCCGCCTCGACTGGGAGGTCGACACGCCGCCCCAGGGGATCGGCATGGTGAACCGCCGCTGGCACAAGTGGGTGCTCGAGAACGACTTCTGGCGCAAGGCGATCCAGGCGTACCTCGCGTCGATCACGTTCACGGACAACGACGTCGGCCGGCTGCTCGACGCGCTCGACGCGAGTCCGTACAAGGACAACACGATCGTCGTTCTGTGGACCGACCACGGCTTCCACCTCGGCGAGCGCGATCACTGGGAGAAGTTCACCCTCTGGGAGCGCTCGACGCACGTGCCGCTGATGATCGCCGCGCCGGGTGTGACCACGGCCGGGGCGCGCTGCGACGAGCCGGTGAGCACGCTCGACGTCTATCCCACGCTGAACGAGCTGTGCGGACTGCCGAAGAAGGACGGCCTCAGCGGGCTGAGCCTGATGCCGCAGCTCCGCGATCCGTCCGCGGCGCGCCCGCGCCCGATCGTGACGACGTGGCACGGCTCGCACGCCGTTCGCGACAAGCATTGGCGCTACATCCTGTACGCCAAGGGCGGCGAGGAGCTGTACGACCGGAGAGACGACCCGGGCGAGTGGAACAACCTCGCGGACGATCCGAAGCACGCAGACAAGAAGGCCGAGCTGCGGTCGTGGCTCGAGAAGATCGTGCCCACGCACCACGCGCCCGTGGGGCGGGGCACCTGACCGCTCGGATCGGGTCGAAAGAGACCGGGGGGGGGGCGCCCCCCCCGCCGGGCCCCCCCCCCCCGCTAGCCGCGGGCCGCCCCGGG
>JBJKRT010000109.1:0-29647 GCA_046704545.1 Longimicrobiales bacterium | reverse complement strand
CCCGGGAACGTCCCCGGGCCGCCGCTTTTTGCGTTGGCCGGGGAGGCCTCTTCCCTACATCCCCCGGGCCGAGACGACCCGCGCTTTCCCACCCACGATCGGAATGGTGAAGTACGAGTGCGCCAGGTCGACCGAGAGCTTCGTGCCGGGCTTCGGCCACAGCGTGAACTCGGCGTCACTCGACATGATCATGACCGCGAGCTGCTTTCCGGCCGGGATGAACTCGTCGTCGGGCTCGAGGTCGAAGGTCAGGTCGTAGAACTTGCCTGGCACGAGCGGTACGCCCGGGAGCATCGACTCGTACGGGCCGCCGTGCGTGAGCGAGCGGTAGTTGTCGGGATCCGCCCATCCCCGGTCGATGAGTCCCGCGGTGCTTTCGGAGCCGACGTGGGTCGAGTCGTACGGCAGCATCACCAGCCAGACGCTCAGGTTTGCGTCCGGCTTGCTGAGGGCCAGCCGCAGGTGCACCTGTGGGGTCCCCGAGAGATGCACGGTGTCGTCGAACGGCGCGGTGGCGTAGATCAGCCGATGTTGCGACTCGGGCGCCATGGCGTAAACGCTTCCGCTCGAGTCGACGTCGTCGACGAGCGACTCCACGCCCGAGGTGGCGGGCGCGAACGAGAGCTTGCCCACACCGTTTCCGCCGCCCGCCGGATGGAACACGACCGGTACCGACCCGGGAATCGGGAACGACGCGAACGGCGTCGGCGCCGTGTTAACGCGGGGCCCGAAGCGGCGGCGGTAGCGTGCCCGCCTGCGGCCGGCCGCGGTGGTGTCCTTCGGCTCCGGATGGGCGGCCAGGTAGGCCTTCAGCGAATCGAGCCTGCGCACGCCTTCGGGATCCTGCATGCCGGCGTCCGGGACGATCCAGACCGGAGGATCGTTCTGGACGCCGTTGTCCACGCCGTAGAGGTAGTGCGAGAACCAGCGGTTGACCATCTGGAACGGCGGGTTGCCGCCATGGCCGCCGGTGTGCAGGTAGATCGATACCGGAAGGCCGTCCTTCTTCATCTCGTTGTAGATCCGCACGCTGTGCTCGGGCACGACGTTGTAGTCGTTGAAGCCGTGCGCGAGCAGCACGGCCGCCTTGATGTTCTTGACGTGCAGGAGAAGGTCGCGGTCGCGCCAGAATTTGTTCATGTCGCCGGTCTGGCGGTCCTGGCCGTTCTTGCCCGCGAAGATCCCGTTCTTCCAGATGCGGTCGCAGTTGGCGCGGTTGGCCGTGTCGCCGCTCGCGATGAAGTCGTAGAGGACGTCGACGTCTTCGCCCAGGTAGCCACCGGGCGAGCGCACCAGCCCGTTGCTCCGGTAGTAATGGTAGTAGCTCGTGTTCGGCGAGACCGGGATCACCACCTCGAGGCCCTTCGGCGCCTGCGTCGCCGCGGCCAGCGGCAGCGTGCCCTCGTAGGAGGTGCCCATCATCCCGACCTTGCCGGTGGTCCACGTCGCCTTGACCTCGACGTCGCCGGTCTTGGTGGTGTAGCCCTTGGCCCGTCCGTTCAGCCAGTCGATGACCGCGGCCGGGGCTTCGCGCTCGGGATAGTCACCGACCGTCGGGCAGCCGGACGAGAGTCCCGTCCCGGGCGCCTCGTTGTGCACGACGGCGAAGCCGCGCGGTACCCACTGGTTGACCAGGACGTTGGAGATGCGTGGCCGGGGCGAGTGGAACGCCGGCTCGTTCATCTTGCCGCGCGGCGGCGGCACGGTGCCGAGCTCGACGTGCACGTCCCAGTTGACCTGGGGGCGCCCCGTACCGGCGTAGTACGGGCTCGATCCCATCACCACGGGCACCTTGAGCCCCTGGGTCTCGGTCTGGCGGGGACGGGTGACGTCCACGTGCACCCGGTCGGGCTTGCCATCGTGGTCGGTGTCGAAGTCGGTCTGGACCCACAGCTGCTGCCGGATCCATTGCGTGGAGTCCGCGAACGCAGGGACGACCTGCGCCTGGCCGTCGACGAAGACGGGGCCGGCCTTGGGCGTCTCCTGGGCATGGAGGCCCGCCACGGCGACGAGCGACGTGGCGAGGCCGGCAGGAATCAACCGGAACAAGCGGGGCATGAGCCACCTCGGATAGGCGGTGATCGGTATGGAAGGCGGGACAAGTTATGCGCCCCTTCCGGTTTTCGACATGAGCGACGACCCGAGTTGACCCTGGAGCTTGCAGCCGGCCCCGTTTCCGACTCTGTTGAGGCCCCATGACAGGAATCGAGAACCACATCCTCGAGCTCGTTCGCCAGGTCTACGACACCATCGGCTGGGTCGGCGTGGTGGGGCTCATGGCCATCGAAAGCGCCCTCATCCCTCTGCCCAGCGAGATCACGATGCCGCTGGCCGGGTGGATGCTGGTCCAGGAGAAGGGGTACGGCTTCGGGCTTCTCCTCTTCGCGGGGCTCTGCGGCGCCGTCGGCAACGTCATCGGGTCCCTCGTCGCCTACTGGCTCGGGGCCTGGGGCGGCCGACCCCTGCTGGAGCGCTACGGGCGCTACATCTTCATCGACATGCGCGACCTGGAGCGCGCGGACCGCTGGTTCACCGAGCACGGCGAGGCCACGGTGTTCTTTTCGCGCCTCCTTCCCGTGGTCCGCACCTTCATCAGCTTCCCCGCGGGCGTGTCCCGCATGAACCTCACGCGCTTCAACGTTTATACGTTCGTCGGTGCCTATCTATGGTCGCTGGGGTTGGCATACGGCGGGTACGTCCTCGGCCAGAACTGGGAGGAGGTCCGAGCCGTGATGCGCCCCTTCGACCTGCCCATCGGGCTCCTCATCGTGGGGCTGGTGGGATGGTACGTGTACCGACACGTGCGGCGGCACCGGGCTTCGGCAACCGGGTCCGGCGGCTCCGTATCGGAATGAATTCCTGAAAGCTCTGCATCCGCGGCCGGCTCGGCGGGATGTTCGGCAGATACGGCGACAACGTCATGCTCATCTGGGAAATCGTCTTGGTGGCCATGGCCGCCATCCGCGCCAACATCATGCGCGCGGTGCTCACGACGCTCGGGATCATCATCGGGGTCGCGGCGGTCATCGCGGTCGTCGCGCTCGGCCAGGGCGCCCAGGCCAACGTGCAGAGCATGATCCAGCGGGTCGGCACCAACGTGCTCACGATCCACGCGAGCTGGGTCAGGCACGGCGGGGTCTCGACGTCCAGCACGATGCCGCTCACGGTGGGCGACGCCAAGGCGCTGGCGAAGTCCACCGACCCGCCCCTGGAAATCGCGCCCAACATCGACCGGCACGTTCAGGTGACGTACTCGCGCTGGAACGCGTATGACGACGTGAGAGGCACCTGGCCCACGTGGTTCCCCATCTACGACCTCCAGTTGGAGGCCGGGCGCTTCTTCACGCAGGGCGAGGTCGACGGGATGCGCAACGTGGCCGTGATCGGCCATGACGTGAGCGACGACTTCGATTCGCTTCCCGGCCCGCTCCTGGTCGGCAAGACGGTCCACATCCGGGGCGTCCCCTTCAAGGTCATCGGCGTCCTGAAGGAGAAGGGCTCGGCCGCCTGGCTCAGACCGGACGAAGAGGTGTTCATTCCGGTCACGACCGCGCAATACCGCGTCTTCGGCGGGCGTCGGCGACTGACCGACATCTATGCGGCGACCGTCGACCCGAAGCAGGTCGACGCGGCCTACCCCGAGATCGACCGAATCATGCGCCGGCAGCACAAGATCCTGCCCGGGGCACCTGCGGACTACCAGGTCACCAGCGCGGCGTCGCTGTTGTCGACGTTCAACGACACGAACAAGACGCTCACCCTGCTACTCGCCAGCATCGCGGGCGTGAGCCTGCTGGTGGGCGGCATCGGCATCATGAACATCATGCTGGTGAGCGTGACCGAGCGCACGCGCGAGATCGGCGTCCGGAAGGCGCTCGGCGCCACGAAGCGCAGCATCCTGTTCCAGTTCCTGGTCGAGTCGCTGACGCTGTGCGTGCTGGGCGGCGTCCTCGGCGTGGGCTTCGGCTACCTGACCGCGGCCGTCATGAGCTCGTTTGCGAACTGGAAGACGGTCGTGGCGCCCGCGGCCGTGGCGGTTGCGCTCCTCTTCTCGGCCGGCGTCGGCATCTTCTTCGGCATCCTGCCCGCGCAGCGGGCCGCAAAGCTCGATCCGATCGAGGCGCTCCGCTACGAGTAGGAGGACGCGCCGACCGCGTCGGGTGACCGCGCGTCACGCGGCATCGCGCCGGCGAGCAGAAGAAGGGCACCACAGTACATCAGCGTGTCACCCGCGTAGTTGAGCCCGAGGTCGAGGCTCGCGCGATCCACGATCGCGATCGGCACGTAGACGACCAGCTCCACGAAGAGCACGGCCAGACCCAGCGACGTCGCGGCAGCCCGGGTCTTCCTGCCGGAGATCAACAGCACGCCGGCCACGGCGTATACGGCGCCGGTCAGATACGTCCACAAAGCGTGTCCCCAGATCCAGCCGGGGGTCACCCGATTCAGCGGCACGGCGGGCACGTAGCCGCCGTGCAGGAGCTGCTCGACGCCGTAGAAGAGCACCGGGACGGCCACGAAGTACCGCGCGATGGTCGCGAGCCGGCGTCGGTCGGCCTCGTCGCGGGGCCCGGCCAGAACGGCTGCCAACGCCAGGGCTCCGCCGCTGAAGGACAGCTCGCGGAGCGCCAGCGCGGCGGCGAACCGGTTGGTCGGATCGTGCGCCCAGCCCGGGACATCCATGAGCGCCACGAAGAGAAGGAACGTCAGGGCGAGCAGGCTCGACGCGAGGCGTGCCTGGACCCTGGTCACGATGCTCAACGCGGCCGCGATGAAGCACGCACCGACGAAGTACGCCCAGAACCGATGCCAGGGGATCCACGAAGGCACGAGCGACGCGATGGTCCCGGTCAGCGTGAAGTGCTCGGTGCCGAAGGCCGCGAGCGGGGCCGCGTAGAAGACGGGGCCGAGCAGGATCAGCCTGTCGAGCCCTCGGGCGCTCCGCCACGCTCCACGGCGCGAGAGTGCCACCAGCCCGGTGCCGAACACCGCCCCACCGACGAGGTACGACCAGATCACGGTCCCGGGAATTGCGCCGCTCATGACGACTCCTTTCACGTCGGGGGGAGGCCCGGAAAGGATACGCTTCCGACGGGGATGGTCTTACCGGACGGAGGCGCGCACCGGCGCGACGCGTGCCGTGCGCTCCGCTCCCGCCTTACTCGCTCAGCATCCCCGCCTCGTCCCCCGGCCGGTTGTGCCGCCTGAGGAACACCACGGGAACGATCGTGATGACGAGGACGATGAACGCCAGCAGGAAGACGTCGTCGACCGCCGACACGAAGGCTTGGCGCTGGGCGTCCATGGCGACTAGCACCTTGGCCCGGGTGGCCGCGGTGCCGAGCGTGCCGCCGCTGGTGATGGCCGCGAAGTGCGTGAGCCTCTGGACCGCGTGCTGGTAGGTCGCCGAGCCCTGACGGATCTGCTGGCCGTACATCGCCGAGTGGAAGATCACGCGGCGCGTGAGGATCGTCCCGAAGAGCGCCACGCCGAAGCTGCCGCCGATCTGGCGGATCACGTTGAGCAGCCCGGACGCCTGAGCCATCCGGGACCTCGGGATCTCGGAGATCGCCACGGTGGTGAGCGGCGACATGAGCAAGCCGATGCCGATCCCCCGGAGATAGAGCGGGAAGAGGATCTGTGCGCTCTCCGAGAACAGCGAGAGCGAGCTGAACTGGTACATGCTGAGCGCCATGAGCCCCAGGCCCAGCGCAATCGGGATGCGCGCGTCGTACCGGTCGGTGAACATGCCCGCGAACGGCGCCGTCACACCCAGCAGGATGCCGACGGGGAGGAAGACGAGGCCTGCCTGGAACGGGGTGTAGCCCAGTGAGTTCTGCAGATAGATGGGGAGCAGGAAGTTGGCGCCGAACATCCCGATTCCGAAGAAGAACCGGATGAGGTTGCTCATCGTGAAGTTGAAGCTGCGGAAGAGGCTCAGGTCGATGAGCGGGTGCTCGACGATGAACTCCGTGGCGAAGAAGACGCCCAGGCTCACGAACGCGATCAGGAACGAGGTGAGGATGAAGTGCGACGTCCAGCCGCCCGTGTTCCATGCGCTGTTGCCGTCCGCCAGCGCGAGCAGGAGCGTGGTGAGCCCCACGCTCAGCGACAGGAATCCCACGAGGTCGAAGCTCTTGCCGGGCGCCGGGCGGTGCTCCCGCTGGATGACCCACGCCGCAACCACCCCCATGATGCCGACCGGCACGTTCACGTCGAAGATGACGTGCCAGTCGTAGCGATCGATGAGCCAGCCCCCGAGCGCGGGGCCGAGCGACACCGACGCGGAGGCCGCCACGGACCAGAACCCGAGCGCGATGCCCCGCTTCTCGGGTGGGAATTCCTGCGTGATGATCGCCATGCCCACGGGCAGCACGAAGCCGGCACCCGCCCCCTGGATCACCCGGAATGTGATGAGCACGCTGAAGTCGTTCGCCAGGCTGCACAGGAACGACCCGAGCGTGAAGAGGGCGAGCCCGAGGACGAACATGCGCTTGTAGCCGAAGTGGTCCGCCAGCCAGCCGGACGCCGGCAGCATCACGGCGAAGATGAGCAGGTAGGCGTTGAGCACCCACTCGATCTGGTCCACCGAGACGCCGAACGTGGCCATGAGCTTGGGCAGCGCCACGTTGACGATCGTGGAATCCAGGACCGCCATGAACGTGCCGATCATGATGCTGGCCAGCACGAGCCACCGGTAAATGTCCCGCGAAGGGTCGAGAACCGGGAAGCTCTCGATCAGTCGCTGACGGAAGGGGGATTGCTCCGCGGCTGTGGGCCCGGGCACGCCTTGCGCCATCTATACCTTCTCTCTTCCGTCGTCCGATTTCGAGGGAGCATGGCGCGTACCCGGTTCTCGGCCGGGGGTTTCGGAGGAGGCGCGCTTCCGGCGCGACCCGGCGCCGACGAAGCGCGGCCCCCTCCTGCCACCCGAGCCCGCCCTCCTACAGCGTCTTCGCGATCTCGGCGAAGCACTCCAGGCCACTCGGGATCACGGCGCCATAACCGTGCCCGGGTCGCGACCACGCGCCCGCGAGGTAGAGGCCTTCGATCGGCGTGGCGTGTCCCACCCGGGTCGAGCCCGAGTTGTTCACGGTCTGGTCCCAGCCGTAGATCGCGCCCCTGTGGTGCCCTGTGTAGCGCACGTTCGTGAGCGGCGTGCCGATCTCCTTCACCTCGATCGCATCCGACAGTCCCGGAAGGAGCGTCTGCTCGGCCTTGGCGATCAGCACGTCCGCCATCCGCTCCTTCTCGCGGTTGTAGGCGGCCTTGCGTCCCGCCCGGTAGTCCGCTTCGAACCGCTTCCAGGGATCGTAGCCCTGGAGCACGATCAGCGTGAGGGTGTTCTTGCCCGCCGGTGAGTAGCCGCGGTAGATGGCGTCGTAGAGGGTCACCGTGACCCCGCCGTGCTCGACGTCGCCGGCCAACGCCCGCTCGTAGCTCGCCTCGGGGTCGTAGTCGGGTTCGATGAAGATCTCGGAGTCCGAAAGGCCGAGCGCTCCCACCAGGTCGCGCTCCAGCCCGAGGAACACCTGGAAAGACGACAGGCTCACGCTGTAGTGGCGCCACGCCGCTTCGTATTCGGCGAGGGCCGACTGGTCCTCGATCATCCCCGTGAACGTGGCGAAGGGATCGGCGTTCGACACGACCGCCCGGCTCGTGAACGTGCTGCCGTCGGCCGTGGCGACTCCGGTCGCCTTGCCGCCGTCGAGCAGGATCTTCTCCACCCGCGTGTTGAGCAGGACCTTTCCTCCGTGCCCCTTTATGTAGCGTGCCAGCGCGGAGCTGATGTCCTGCGAGCGTCCTCTCGGGTAGTAACCGCCGGCGCTCAGGTAGCCCATGAAGGGCATCGCGTAGTAGAAGCTCGAGAGCTTGGAGGGGGGAAGGCCGTAGTAGGCCCACTGGGCCGAGACGATCGCCTTGAGCCGGGGGTCGCGGATGCTCGCGTCGACCATCTCGCCCCACGTCTTGTCGCCGTACGCGGCGACGTGCGGGTAGTCGACCGGAAACGTGCTCATGTCGACCCGGCCGCCGGCCTTCGACAGCCGGTCGAGCTCTCCGGCCAGCCCTCCCATGTCGGCAAACAGCCTTGTGATGCCGTCACGCTCGTCCGGGAAGAGGTCCGTGAGCTGCGTGACGTACGCCTTGGGGTCGCGCTGCGCCACGCGGATGTCGTGCTCGGGATAGATCGCCCGGAAGAGGGTGGGATGCGGCTCGAACTCGACCTCGGTAATCTCCGGGAAGCCCTCGATCAGGTTGTAGACGCCGCCCCGCGGACCGACGGAGGTCGAGTGGAGCGAGACGTCGAACTCGAACCCACCGGGCCGCGCGAACGACGTGGCGTACCCACCGGGCTTGTCGTGCTGCTCGATCACGAGCGCCTTGAAGCCCTGGCGGGCGAACGCCGCCGCGCAGGAGAGGCCGCCGAGCCCGGCGCCGATCACGATGACGTCGTACTGGTCCTCGGCCCAGGGCCATCCGGTCGCGCGGGGGAGCGCGCTCCAGTCGAAGGTCGCCGCGGGGAACGACGCGGCGAGCAATGCGAGAAACTCGCGGCGGGGAAGGGGCTTGCCGTCCATGGTGGCCTCCCGTGTCGGCTCCGGAGAACCGGTGACGCGGGAGGGAAGTCCCCGGCCGCGTTCCTGCTCTCCACGTGGTCGTCAGTGGACAACGAGAGCGGGCGAGGCGATCGGAGCACGGGGCACGGCGGAGGTGACCGTCCGGGGCGGGAGACGCGCGGGCGGGAGGGCATCGCTGCCATCGCCGACCGCAGCGGGTCGGAGGGGCTCCGACGCGACCGGTCGCCCGGCCGCACGCGGGCATTGAGTCCAATATGGCTGTGGCGTCGCGGCGTACAAGGGAATCGACACGACGCCCCGTCCGGCCCGAAGGCACGGGCGGGGCGTCGTGAGATGGTCCCGGCGAGCGGCGCTACCGGCCGCTCGTCATCACGTGATCTGGAACGGCAGCACCATGCCCTTGGCCAGATGCGGCATGTGGCTCGCCGGATCGACGACGAAGCACAGCGCTACGTACGTGCCCGGCGTCAGATCCACCGGTATGTACTCCACGTCTCCCGGCGCCATGGGTGCCGCTCCTCCGAGAGACGTTCCCGGGAGCGGGCCCTTGAACGTCTGTCCCCACTTCGCCAGGTCGTCCATGGTCTTGCCGGGACCGAGTCGGACGAGCTCGAACTCGTGGGGCTGCTTGCCCTTGTTCTCGACCCTGATGACGTGGTGGCCGGCGGTAGGCGGTGTCGCGAACGCGAACGCGAAGTCGACCAGCGAGAGGTCGAGGTCGCTCTTCGGTGCCGACGCGGACGGGGTCGTCGAGCGAACCACGGTCAAGCTCTTGATCATCCCCTTGTCGACGTGCAGCACGTGGTCCGGCACGTCCACGACGCAGACGATGGCGTAGTTGCCGGGCTCGATCATGAGCGTCGCCTGGGTGTCCGCGCCGGGCATGGGCGGGTTCACGCCGCCGGCCGGCACCGCCCAGGACGGTGGCATGTCCAACCCTCGCCCGAGCGCCGCGTACGCGGCCTTCAGGTCGGCCACGGTCTTGCCGCTGTCCAGGCGGACCAGCATGAGGTGGTGGAGGCCGGGCCCGTCGTTGTGCAGATCGATCGTGGTCATTCCCGACGAAATCGTGTCGGGTCCCTCGAACGCGAAGTCCTTGGCCGTGAAACGGACCACGGGCGGCGCCGCGGGAACGGCACTCGACATGGCAGCACCACTGCCGGCCTTCGAGCTCGCTTCCTTCTGGGCGCACCCTGCGGTGCCGAGCAGTACGATTCCCGCGATCGCGATCAGGTTCAGTCGCATCGGTTCCTCCCCTGGGATGTGAGAACGCTCCGGCCGAGGCCACGTCTCTAGAGCGACAACACGATCAATTCTTGTTCGCGAGAAGCCGCACGATGTGCGCAGCCGTCCGTGCCGCGCAAGGGTGACGTGCGCTGAAGTCCGGGGGACGCGCTTCCTGCCGGGGCGATCCTGGCGGCCGCGGTCGCCCGCGGTCTACGCGCCCCGAACCGCGCCCAGCACGTCGGTCAGCACCCACCACACGGAAGCGGCCATCACCGCGGCGGGGATCACCCACCGGAGCCACCCGGCCAGGAAGCGGTCCATGGAGGTGAGGCGCTCGCCGCCGAGCTGCGTCAGGAGGTCGCCTCGGCTCATGCACCACCCGACCGTGATCACGGCGAGCACAGCGCCGAAGGTCTGCCCGCCGGACCCGAACGTCAGGTCCCACGGAACGAACACCTCCAGGTTCACCATGGGTGGAATGGCGAGCACCAGGGCCAGAGCTCCCACGGTCCACACGGCCCGTCGGCGCGTCCATCCGAGCGAGTCGGCGAGGCCGACGACGAGGACCTCGTAGGCGGCGATGCCCGAGAGGAGGGCGGCCCCCGCGAGCGATCCGAAGAACAGGAACCCGAAGATCCATCCCCCGGGGATGCGGGCGAAGACGTGGGGAAGCGTGGCGAACAGGAGACCGGGGCCGGCGTTGGGCTTCATCCCCAGCGCGAAGACGGCCGGGAAGATTCCGAGCCCGGCCAGGAGGCCGGCCACGGTGTCGCCCGCCACGGTGATGGCCGCGTCCGCGCGCAACGTGGCGCGTTCGGCGAGGTACGAGCCGTAGGTCACCATAAACGTTCCGCCGAGCGCCAGGGAGAAGACCACCTGGCCGAGCGCAGCCATGGTCACGGACGCGGTGACGTCGGCGGGCCGGAACGCGAGGAGCCAACGCACGCCGGCGCCGGAGCCGGGCAGCGTGAGGGAGCGGGCGATGAGGAGCAGGAGCGAGGCGAACAGCACCGGCATGATCCATCGGCTCGCGCGCTCGATGCCCCCGCGCACGCCGGCGAGGATCACGGCGGCCTCGGTACCCAGCACCAACGTGGTCATGACGATCTGCAGTCCGAACGACACCTCCGAGAAGCCCGAGGCCGGCGGGAGGATACGCGACGCGTCGACGGTAGCCACGGGTGAGGCGAGCTGGGCGAAGGCGTGGTACACGACCCACCCGATGGCATTGTCGTAGTAGGCCACGGCCGCCAGCACGATCACGCCCAGGAGCCATCCCAGCTGTCGGCCTCCAGGCATCCCGGCAATCTCGAACGCCCCGAGCGTGCCCCGCCGCGTATGGCGTCCCAGCGACCACTCGGCCATCAGGGCCGGAACGCCCACCAGCGCGGCGATGGCCACGTAGACGAGCACGAACGCGGCGCCGCCGTACCGGCCCACCATATAAGGAAAGCGCCACACGTTGCCGAGCCCCACCGCCACGCCGATCATGGCGGCGAGCGAGCCCAGCCGGCTGGCGAAGGTCTCTCTCTCGCTCACACGGGAGCCTCGCCCCGCTCCTCCAGAACTTCCGCCAGCGCCTCCACCGCCCGGTCGACGTCGTCCAGCGTGTTGTAGAAATGGGGTGCCAGCCGCACGGCGGGTCCGCGCGCCGACGCGATGATCCCCCTACGCCGCAGCGCCTCCTCCACCGCATGGCCATCGGTGCAGGCGAACGCGGTGGTCGGGGCCCGGAGCGCGGGGTCGCGCGGCTCGAGGACGCCGAGCCCCAGCGCGGTGGCGCGCTCCAGAAGGTGCGCGCTCAGTGCCCGGTTCCACGCGCCGACCGCCTCCAGGCCGATCTCCCGGAGCCAGGCCATTCCGGCCCGGGCTACGTACGCCTGCAGCACGGGGGGCGTGCCCAGGTCGAGGCGCCGTGCGCTTTCGGCCCAGTCCAGGTGGTCGGCGTCGAAGGCGAACGGATCACGCCGTCCGAACCACCCTGTGAGCGCAGGGTGGAGCGATGCGGCGAGGCCGGGCCTGACCCAGACGAAGGCGATGCCCGGGATGCCCATGAGGAACTTGAGGTTTCCGGACGAGACGAAGTCGGCTCCGCTCGTGGTCGCGTCGAACGGCCTCGATCCCAGCGCCTGGTAGGCGTCCACGTAGAGCAGTGCTCCCCGGTCGTGGACGACTTCGGCGATTGCGGTCACGTCCTGCACGGCACCCGTCTGGTAGTAGGCCAGGGCCGCCGAGACCACCAGGGTCTTCTCCGAGATCGCCTCCTCATACGAGGCCAGAGGTACGGTTCCGGCCTTCGCCGCCGCACGCACCACCTCCGCGCCGAAACGCTCCTGCGCCAGCCAGACGTGGCCCACGGTCGGGAACTCGGCACCGCTCACCACCACCTCGTGGCGGGTTCCCGTGTAGTCCAGGCCCGAGGCGATGCTCGCCGTGGCCTGCGACACCGACGTGGCCACCGCTACGTCCTCGGACTCGCCGCCCACCAGCGCCGCGAACTCCGCGCGCGCAGCGTCCACCTCGGCCATCCACCGGTCCCAGTCCATGCCGTCGGTGGCCCATGAGGCGAGGTAGTCTTCCGCGGCCTCCCGCGTCGGGTCGCTCTGCGGGGACTGGGAGCACGCGTTCATCGGGATGTGGGTCCGGAGGATGGGGATCCGCCGGCGGACCGCGTCCAGGTCGAAGTCGGGGTGTGGTGTCATGGCGGGAGGATCGGATGGCGGTCTCTTGTCGCAGCAGTGGTCGGCCTTCGATATCCGAGGCGCACCCGACGCCCCATGGTCAGTTCGACCCGCCGCCACCTCCGCCGCTCGAATCGGTCTTCGCGGCCAACATCGCCTGGAACTTCTTCATCATCGCAGGATCCGCATTCAGCTTCCGGACCACGGCCTCATATTTCACCATGGTCATGTCGTTCTCCTTGAAGAGCTGACGGATCTCCTGCTGCGCCTGCATCTGGATCTTCCGCGACTTCGCCCCCTTGCCGGCCGACGCCATCTTCTGTCGCATCCGCGTCTCGATCCGGGATACCTCGGGGTAGACCGTAACGAACTTCGTGAGGAGTGCGTTGGTCACCTTCACGCTGCCCGTGGCCTGTGCCTTCTTGCCTTGCTGGGCCGCGGCGGGTCGTGGTAACGCGAGACCGATCGCGAGCGCCAGCGCGGCCACGATCGTCGGATACTTCGCCTTCATGTCGTCTCCCTGTGAGAGGATCGGTCATCGACAACCAATGCACTCATCATGCCGAGGCCGGACCGAAGGCGCCACCCGAACGGCGAAAAGAAACAACGAGCGGACGGTGCGCGTAGAAGGAATTGAGACGGCACGAGGTGCCCATGAGGAGGACGTGAACATGATGAAGGTCGCCGCATCCATGACCGTGACGGGCCTCCTGGGCCTGCTCGTCCTCGAGGCGCTGAAGATCCTGTTGGCGCCTGTGGCCGCCTGGCTCATGGGCCTCGTTGCGGTGGCCCTCAAGATTGCGCTCGTGGTGTTCGGTCTCGGGCTCGCCGTCGTGGTCCTCGCCCTGTCCATCTGGGCGTACCGACGCTTCTCCCGTTCCGAGCGCACCGTCTGAGTCGACCCGCAGGGCCTCCTGCCCTCGGTCTCCGCACGCTCCGGATTTCACGCGCGCATCCGACCAGCCAACGACGTCCTTTGCGACGGAAGCACCTGTCGGCGTATTCTCGCCCCGGATTGCTTCAAGCTGAAGGAGGTCGGAGTGCAACGGAAGCCTTGTTCGTCTTCGAAGTCGGTGGGTCGCTTCACGGTGCTGCTCGCCATTCTCGCATGCTCCGCGGTGCCCGCCGCGGCACAGTCCCGGCTGGTGCTGAAGCGGGGCAACGCCACGGTCGCGTTGGAGCCGTACGCACCCAACATCATCCGTGTCACCCTGAGCCTGTCGAAGGCGGAGGCCACCGGGGCGCCCGGATACGGCTTCGTGGCCAAGCCCACGGCCGCGGGATGGACGCACAGTCGCACGACCCGGGCCGACGTCTACCGTTCTTCGCGGCTGGTCGTGGACGTCCCGGTCACCAAGAGCCGCGCTCCCCACATCACCATCAGCACGCCGGACGGCAAGACGCTCGTGGCGATGAAGCGATGGTCGATGAACAAGCTGAGCTTCGAAGACGGCGACATGGACCTCCGCTACGACCGGCGGCCCGAGGACAAGCCGTTCTACCGGGTGAGCGCGACGTTCAAGGCGCCCGCGGACGAGCACTACTACGGGCTGGGGGAGAACCAGGAGGGCTACCTCGACCATCGCTACCACGAGGTCAACTGCTGGGCGGACTATGAAGCGGTGGGAGGCGAGAGCCTGTGCGTGCCGTTCGTCGTGACCAACCGCGGCTACGGGATGATCTGGGACAACCCGTCGAAGACGACCGTCGCACCCGGCTTCAACGAGCAGACGCAGTGGGTGTCGCAGGTCGGCAACCGGGTTTCGTTCTTCGTGATCGCGGGCCGCACGACCGACGAGATCTACGAGGGCTACCGCTTGCTCACGGGCCCCACGCCGCTGCTGCCGCGCTACGTCTACGACTTCATCCAGAGCAAGCAGCGATACTCGTCGCAGAAGCAGGTGATGGACGTCGCTCGGGGCTACACGAAGCGGCACCTGCCGGTCGGCGTGATCGTGGTCGACTGGTTCTACTGGACGAAGATGGGGCAGATGGACTTTGATCCCCGCTACTGGCCCGATCCTACGGCGATGAACCGCGAGCTGCATGCGATGGGCTATCACACGATGATGAGCGTCTGGCCGCGCTTCGGGCTGCATTCGCGCTACTTCGACATGCTGCGCAAGAAGGGCTGGTTCATGCACCAGGCCGACGGCACGCCGACCGAGATCACCGGCCCGATGTCGAAGAGCAAGTACGGCGGGCCCGACATCGACACGACCAACCCGAAGGCCGCGCACTGGTTCTGGGAAGCGATCCGGAAGAACCTGCTCAGCAAGGGGTTCGACGGCGTGTGGGAGGACGAGACGGAGCCCGATATCCCGCCGAACGGAAGCTACTTCCACATCGGGCCGGGCACGCGCTACTACAACGTGTATCCGCTGTTCCACACCGCCGCCATCTACGACGGCTTCCGCCGCGACCTGCACCGCCGTGCGTTCGTCCTGGCGCGTGCCGCGTATCTGGGGATCCAGCGCAACGCCGCGATCATCTGGTCGGGCGACATCTCCTCGACCTGGGACGCGTTCAGGCGGCAGATCCCCACCGGCCTCGACTTCACCGCGTCCGGCGTGCCCAACTGGACGTGCGACATCGGAGGGATCGAGTATCTGCCCAAGGTGCATCATCCGGAGCGCCCGCCGCTGCTCAGCCCCGACGACGCCCGGGCCAACGTGTACCACGACGACGACTATCCGGAGCTTTTCACCCGCTGGTTCGAGTACGGGTCGTTCCTGCCGATCTTCCGCACGCACGGCAGCCGCACGCACAACGAGATCTGGTCGTACGGAAAGCAGGCGGAGCCGATCATGGCCAAGTACCTGCGGCTCCGGTACAGCCTGATGCCATACATCTACTCGTTGGCGTATCACACCTACAGGACCGGGGCCCCGTCGATGCGGGCGCTGTTCATGGATTTCCCGAACGACCCGAAGGTCATCGACCAGCGCTACGAGTACATGTTCGGACCGGCGTTCCTGGTCGCGCCCGTGTACCGGCAGGGGATCACGTACCGCAAGGTCTACCTGCCCGCGGGTGCGGACTGGTACAACTACTGGACCAACAAGCGCTATAAGGGCGGGCAGACCATCACGGTCGATGCGCCCATCGGGATCCTGCCGCTCTTCGTCCGCGCGGGCTCGATCATCCCGTACGGCACGCCGCTCGGAAAGCCGAACCAACCGCAGAAGATCGCGAAGGTGCGCGTCTACGCGGGCGCCGACGCCGACTTCACGCTCTACCGCGACGACGGTGACACGTACGCCTACGAGAAGGGCAGGTACGAGATCACGAAGCTGCGCTGGGACGACGCGACACAGACGCTCACGCACACCGGCGCCGCGGCCTGGACCGCCTCCGACGCGAAGATGGTCGAGGTGATCGGCGGGAAGGGGAGGTGAGGGGGGCGTCGGGCGGCGGCGACCGCCGCCGCCCGGCGCTTCAGCGGTTCGACGGGAGGGTGACGCCGACCAGGCCGGGAATGGCCCGGCCAGTGGAGTCGCGCCTGATCGTGTAACGCCCCCGCTCGCACGCCGCTTTGAGCGCCGCATCGAGGTGGGGCTGCCCGGTGCTCCGCATCACCTTCGCGGCGAGAGCGGGCACCACCATCCGGTCCCGGCGGCCCGTCAACTCGGGACATCGTAGGACATCCGGTGAGCCGACGGTGGCTCGACGCGCCATGGATATGCCCCGCTGCCCGGGCGAAGCTGGAGGCGTGGAGGGCGCCGCGATGTCGGAGGAGTCGAAACGCGGGCATCCTGTGGCGCGGAAGACTCCCCAGCGCTTGAGCGGTGCAGGACGCCGCGATGCCGGAGGAGATTCCCCAAGGTGTCGGGCGGAATGACCAACTCGGGGATTGAACCGCGCTCGGCGCGGTTCAATCCCCACAGAGCGGCCGTGCTCGCGCGACGAGTGGGGACTGGCCCGCGCTGGGTGAGGCCGATCCGGAAAGAAGGACCGACGGGGACGTTTGTTGGGGAATCAGCCGCGGGAGCCGACATGGGATCTGTTGTCTCGAAGCATGGATCGCCCGTCGTCCTCTCCAGGAAGCCGGACGACGCTCGAACGGTGGAGGAGCGCATCGGGGCGACGGCCGCCGTCCAGCATGGAGTCCTTACGCTCCCGCAGCTTCTCGAGGCCGGTTTGTCAGTCCATCAGGTGGAGCGCCGGGCGCGATCCGGTCGGCTCGTCCGCCTCCATCGCGGGGTGTATCTGCACGGCGCGCTCACGGGTCCGCTCGAGCCGCCCCTGGCCCGCCCGATGGCGGCCGTCCTGGCGTGCGGTCCCGGTGCGGTGGTGAGCTACGAGAGCGCAGCGACCCTGTGGAAGCTCGTCCCAGCCGCGGAGGCCGGCCCGGTCCATGTGACCGTTCCGGGCGGCGATCGGGGCCGACGGCCGGGCCTCGCACCCCATCGCGTCGCGTCGCTTCCCGGCGAGGACCGAGGCGAGGTCGATCGCGTCCCCGTCACCGCCCCGCCCCGCACGCTGGTGGACCTCGCCGCGCACGTGCGTCCCAGAACGCTGGAGCAGGCGTTGGCCGAGGCGGAGCGGACGGGTCTCGCGAAGCCCGAAGAGGTGGCGCGCGTGCTGGAGCGTCGGCCTCGCGCCCGCGGCCGGGCGACGCTTCGGCAGTGGGTGTCCGTCGGGCGGGAGCCGGCCTACACACGCTCGGAGGCGGAGGAGCGGTTCCTCGAGCTGAGCGCGAAAGGGGATCTCCCCGAGCCCCGCACCAATGTGCGGATCGGTGGGGTGGAGGTCGACTGCCTGTGGCGTGCCGAGCGGGTCGTCGTGGAAGTGGACGGATTCGCCTATCACGCGCCGCGTCGGAGGTTCGAGGGCGACCGGCGCCGCGACGCCCGGCTGGCGGCGCTCGGGTTTCATGTCGTGCGCGTCACCTGGCGGCAACTCGTTGACGAGCCGGAAGCGGTTCTGGTCCGGCTCGCCCAGATCCTCGCGCTGGCGCGTAGTGGGAGCCGGTAGAGGCAGACGCAGAAGCGGCGGCGCGGCGCGTGCCGGCGTGGTTACTGCAGGTAGTGCTTCACCAGCGCGTCCTTCACCGCCGTGTAGCTGTAGCCCGTGCCCCGCATCTTCACGGGCATGGGCACGGAGGGGTCGGACTCTTCGTCGTTGGCGGAGGTCGTCCAACGGTAGACCGACCCGCCGGGCACGCCGTAGTTCTCCAGGAGCGTGAGCAGGTCGTCCACGCCCTGCGCCGTCGACCACGTCGGATCGGTAGGGAACACGCCCATCTCGGTGGCCACCAAGCGGGCCTTCGTCGACCAGCCGACGGTCGCGAAGACGTGCTGCAGGCTCTCTTCGGCCCATGGCGAAGGCGCCTCGTCCATGCACCCCATCGGGGTCGGAGGCGCACACTTGCGGCGCTCGTAGAACGAGAGCGCGTAGGTGCGCTCCGCGTCGGGGATCTGGAGGTTGTCGAAGATGTCCTTCAGCACGGCGACGGGATCCCAGAGGTGGCCGTCGGTGGCGTAGCTGCCCGCCGGGGACGTGCTGTTCATGGCCGCGATCCCGACCAGCGCTTCGGCCGACAGCTTCGTGGCGCTGACGCCACGGTCGCGTGCGAACCCGATGGCCCACTGCACGTACTGGGCGGGCTGGGCGGTCGGTCCCAGCCACAGAGGCGGCTCGGCCGGGGTGCCGCACTGGTTCGTGGATGGGTCGATATGGGTGTTCCCGTTGAAGAGCACCATCGAGAGGGCCGGGTGCTGTCCCACGGCATCGAGGATCGGCCCGAGCCACTCGGCGTTGCTGTCCGCCGGCTGCTCCATGTGCGTGTTCACGAGGAACAGCACGATCTTGATTCCCTTCTGCTGGGCCAGATCGAACAGGCTCACGAGGTTGGCGAGCTTGTCGGCTTCGGGTGTCGGCCAGGTGAGGCCGAGCAGAGGCGGCAGGTTGCAGTCCGGAGGCACGAAGCCGGCGCTCGACATGCTCGCGTCCGTGGCGCGCAGCTCGAACGTGATCGTGTTCACGCCGAGCGCACGCATGGCGTCGAACTGAGCCGCCGCTTCCGACTCCACCGGAATGCCCACCCCTTGTTCCGTCGATCTCCAGTCCTGCAGGAGCTCGCCGCCGTAATAGCCGTACGTCGCTCCCCGGTCCTCGATCTGGGCGAAGAGACCGCGCACCGCCAGCGGAGCGGGCTTCACGGTCAAGGCCGCCGTAGCCGTCCTTCCCCCCACCGACACGACGATCGAAACGTGCCCCGCGGACCGGGTCGCGACCGCTCCCCCGGAGCTCACCACGGCCACCATCGTGTCCGAGCTGGACCACCGGGCCGCGCTGGAGAGCACGTTGCCGGCCGAGTCCTTCGCCACGGCGGTGAGCTGCGTCCCGTCACGCACCACGAGCGTGTCCGCCGCGGGCGTGAGCGTGAGGGTCGCGACGGACACCGTCGTGCTCCCGCTGGTGGAGCCGCCGGGGCCGGTCGAGTCCTTGGAGCTGCAGGCGGCCGCGAGGGCGACCACTGCGAGCAGCGCGAGACGATCTCCCGCGAACCGATGCATGCCTACGCCTCCGTGGGTAGGCCGACGGGGAGGCGCCGGCGGGACAGGCTTCCCGTCACTTCAGTCTGAGGATCTTCATCTCGGGGCCGCTGGCGGACCAGAAGTCTCCATCGACGTATAGGACGTTGCCCCCGTCCTGGTCCACGCAGGTCTTGCCGAGCGTCTTGGCCGTATTGGTGTCGACCTGGTCGATGCGGCGGGGACCCTCTTCCGTCAGAACCCACAGGAACCCCCCACCGAAGTCCATCTGGTGCACCTGGACCGGACTCACGAGAAACGGGGACGACGTGGAGATCTGCGTGGCGGTGCCGGGATCGACCTTCACGATCATCGTCGTATCCGTGTAGGGCGAGTAGTACTGGCGCTTGACGGAGACGTAGAGGCTGGTGCCGTCGCTGGCGATCGATCCGATGAAGTCGTCCTTGTTCGGATCGCTGAGGTACGGCAGGAGAATGGGGTGCACCGGCATGCCCGTTGCCAGGTCCACCTGGAACACGCCTGCGTTCTGGGTCTGGGTGGCGGAGGTCCACCAGCTTCCCGAAGCCCACAACGCCCCGTTGTACCAGGCGATGTCCAGAAGCTCGCCGATGCCATCCGGCGCGGGCGGCGAGCTCGCGGTGCGAGGCGGAACCACCGGGATTCTGGTCGAGCCGGTGACGGCCTCGGCCTGAGGGTCGATGGTCAGCAAGGTCACGTAGTCGTCGGCCGACTCGGTGTTGAGAAGTAGATAGATGTTGGTCCCGTCGGTGGTCATCGACTCGGACCATTCGTCGGCGGCCTCGGCGCCCAGAGGGAAGGAGTCGACGCGGAGGAAGCGACCACAATCACCGGTGGTGAAGCTCCACGTGTAGGGTGCCGACAGCACACCTCCGTCCGCGCCCTTGAGCGCCGTGGAGATCGAGGCCGTGTAGGACAGGCTCGTGTCCAGCGCCGCAGCCGGCGTGAAGGTGGCGTTGGTGCCCTCGTATTTGACGCTTCCCTCCACCGGGGTGCTTCCCTGCTTCAGCGTGAACGCCGAGGCGGCGCTCGCCGTGTCGAGCTCCTCGCCGAAGTGGGCGACGACGGTCCAGTTGACCGGAAAGCCCAGTGTCCCGGGATCCGGTTGCGTTCCGCTCACGGTGAGCGGGGTGCTCTTCGAAGTATCCGGCCCGGCGATGCCGCCGCCGGAACCACCCCCGGCCCCCCCCGCACAGGCGACGAGGGCCAACTCGACCAGCAGAACGCAGGGTCCTCTCCAACATCTCGCCATGTCGTACCTCCCGAGCACAGTGCCTCCCGGGGCAGGGTGCGCGCGGTGGGGGGCGGGCACCGAAGGCACAAGGCATCCAGGTGCGCCCGACGTGTGCATACGGTCGGGCGAGGGCAGGAGGTCGCTCGCAGCATGGGGCGGGAGCGCTTCGACAACGCGGGGAAGACGCTGACGGGCCAGGGGAGAGTACCCTCGCGGAAACGTATACGCGGCTATGCGCTCGATCGTCAAGGGTAGGGGGAGCGGTCGAAGGGCGCTTCAGCTCTCGCCTGGCGCGGAGGCGTCTCGTCGACGAACCTTCCACGCGCCGGAGTGGACACGAGCCGGAAGGATCCCATGATGACACACCGCGCACGCCTGTTGCTGCTCACGCCGCTGGTCGCCCTCGTGTTGGGCGCGATTCCGAGACCCGCAACCTCGGAGGCGGCTCCCAAGCCGATGACCGGATCCCCTGCATCGGTGCACGCCGCGCAGGGAGCGGCCGCGTTCGACGGGCGGTGGACGTTCCTCCCGCTGAAGAGCAGCCAGGTCGACCTCTTCCGGACGCTCTCGCTGAGGATCCGGCGTGACGGCCCGAAGGTGACCATCGAACGGATGTGGGGACGTGGCCAGTACGCGTTCCACGATTCGATGACGCTGGCGACGGGAGGCACGGTCAACGAGGTGCCCGTGACCGACCGGGTCTGGCCGACCCAGCCGTTCATGGGCGTGTCGATGAAGGTGGGCTCGGAGCAGCGCGTGACGGCCACCTGGAGCGCCGACGGCCGGACGCTGGTCGTCGAGCGGCACTACACGGTGCTCGTCTCGCAGGGTCAGCGGGAGGTGCGCAGCACCGACACGTACGGGCTCGGCCCGGGCGACGATCTGCTCACCCTAGACATCGCGCGGCCCACCCGGATCGGAGGCGCACCGCTGCATTACGCCTTCAAGCGCGCCGGGACCAAGGACGCGTACGTGATGCGGCTGGAGAACCACTGGACCGTCGCGGGCGACCTGGACCGCAACGCGTTCCTCATCAGCCTGCAGGGCCTGGCCAACACGGACGCGCCACGGCTGTACTTCATCTACCCGAAGGACTGGGCGTTCCGCTTCACTCCGAGCCTCTACCGGTTCTACCAGAAGGATCTGGACTACACGTTCACCGAGCTGAAGACGCCCGAAGAGGCCCTCGACTCGCTGAAGGCGTACGTGAAGGGCTACATCGTCTGGGACCGGAAGGTGCGGAGCTCGCTGGACGTGGCGTTCACGCTCGCGGGCATCGAGCGCGGGGTCGTGGTGAGCCCGGAGCAGATCCCGATGGTGAAGAAGGCCGGGCTGAAGGAGCTCGCCGATCTCCGCGGCAGGTTCACGGGCATGGACGACGCCCAGATCTTCCGGAAGGCGTACGACACCTGGGGTCCCCGGACGACCCGCGAGACGATCGTCTGGATGGGCGGCGCGTCCGGCAAGGTGATGCTCCCGGGCGTCGCGGACTACGCGATCGCGAAGCACGCGTTCGTGGCGGACCTCTCCACGAATCCCGCGGACACGGCGGAGTACGCCCTCGCCAAGGAGATCCTGAGCAAGCAGAAGCCGCTCTCGATGGTCATGGGATGGCACTCCTACGCCAAGGACCTGGAGCGGCAGTTCGTCACCCTGACCTCGAGCTTCGCGCTTCGGGTCGAGGGACTCAACACCTTCCCGGATCTCAGCTTCACGAGCATGACGCCCCCCGAGGCGGGCTTCGAGTTCCGCAACCACCACAACGTGGTGCCCGGCAAGGTCTACAGGCCGAAGAAGAAGATCTACATCGCCTGCCTGCAGAGCGACGGCCTGGGCCTCGGCGCGTGGGAGAAGCCCGGACGAGGCTCGATGCCGTACGCGTGGGAGACCACGATCAACTGGACGTGGATGGCGCCCGCGATGCTCGAGTACTACTACAGCACCGCTACCCCCAACGACCTGTTCATCGGGGCGCTCACGGGCCCGGGCTACATGTATCCGAAGGCGATCCCGCGGAAGATGCTCCCGCGCGTGATCGGCCTGGCCGACTCGCTCATGGACAAGCTCGACATCGACATCTTCGAGACGATGGACTACTCGCAGGGTGCCACGATCACCGGGAACACCGAGCTGCCGAAGTACATCGTGGACGCCTACTACAAGGCGATGCCCGACGCGATCGGATTCGCGAACGGGTACGCGCCCGCCTACACGTTCGCCTCGCACGACGGCCGGCCGTTCGTCTCGTTCGACTACTATCTGTCACCGGATCGACCCGAAGCGGCGGCCGCCCACGACATCGAGGAGCTCGCCCGCCTGAACCCGAAGCGACCCTACTTCCTCCTCATCCACGTGCGCGAGCAGAGCAGCATCCAGCGGGTCAAGTCGATCCTCGACCGTCTCGGGCCCGAGTTCCAGGTCGTGCCGATGGACGTGTTCATGAAGCTCGCCGGGCAGGATCCGACCTTCAAAACGCGGTACTACCCGTCCAATCCGGGACGGCAATAGGGCGGCGCCCATGAGGAAGACGACGCTGGCCGTCAACTCGACGCTCGCGTTCGTGGGCGCCTTCACGTTCACCACGCTGTTGCACGAGTCGGGGCACTTCGTGTCCTACCTGGCGTTCGGGGCCCATCCGGTCCTCTACTTCAACCGGGTCCAGGCCGACGATGCGACGGTGAGCCTCGTCGGGGTGGTGGTATCCGCTCTGGCGGGGCCGGTCACGAGCCTGGGGCAGGGGATCGCATGCGCCTGGTGGGTCGGGCGGCGGGGCCGCAACCGGAGCGTCGACCTCTTCGTGCAGTGGCTCGCGCTCCTGGGGCTCATCAACTTCTTCGGCTATCTGATGCTGACCCCGCTGTCAGCGGTCGGGGATACCGGCAAGGTCGCCGGCCTCCTGGGTAGCCCGACCTGGCTGAACGTGCTCGTGGCGCTCGTCGGCGTCGGCGTGCTGATCGTGCTCGTGGTCCGACAGGACCGCTACTTCGGTGGCTTCCTGCAAGGCGAGCCGGGCACGCGGGAACGGGCCCGATGGATCAACGCGCTCGTGTTCTTTCCGATCCTGTTCGGCAGCGCGGTGAATGTCGCCTTCGCGTTTCCGATCCCTACGGCGATCAGCGCAGTCTACCCCGCTACGAGCTCGCTGACCGTGCTCGCGGGATACTCGACCATGATGAAGGTGCGCAAGCCGAATCCCACGCCGTCACCCGTTGCCGTCTCCTTCTCGTGGGGATCAGGTGCGATCGCGGTCGGGCTGCTCGTCCTCAATCGGATTCTCGTGCGCGGGGTCTGAGGAGAATGCCGCGACCGGCGGCACGTCGCCGATGCCTGACGTGTATGTCGGGATCCCGCCGGCGTCTCGAGCCGGCATGCGCCTACGCACAGGGAGACCGGACGTGAAGATCGGTACCATCGACATCGCCCGCATCGGCCTCGGCACCAATCGGCTGAGACACACCGCCGAAAACGAGGCGTTCATCCACGCCGCGGTGGACGCCGGCATCGGAATGATCGACACGGCGCACCTTTACGCGGACGGGGAGAGCGAGGAGACGCTCGGGGCGGCCCTGTCGCCGGTGCCGGAGGGCGTGATCGTGGCCACGAAGGGCGGATTCGGAGGGGAGGGGCACGGACGCCCCGAGGTGCTCCGTGCCGAGATCGAACAGAGCTTCGAGCGGCTGCGCACCGACCGGATCGGCCTGTACTACCTGCATCGCGTCGATCCGGAGACACCGATCGAGGAGAGCCTGAGCGCGATCGAGGCATACGTGGACGAGGGCAGGATCGAGCACGTCGGCATCTCGGCGGTGACGGTGGAGCAGATCGAGCGTGCGCGTCGCATCGTGCCGATCGCCGCGGTGCAGAACCACTACAACCTGTCGGAGCGCAAGTACGAAGCGGTGGTGGACTACTGTACGGAGCAGGGCATCATCTTTGTGCCGTACTTTCCGCTCCACGACGCCGAAGACCCGAAGCTCGCCGAGATCGCGAAGCGCCACGAGGCTACGCCGAGCCAGATCGTGCTGGCGTGGATGCTCCGGCGCTCGCCGATGATGCTGCCGATTCCGGGAACGCTCTCCCTGGAGCACGCGCGCGAGAACCTGGCGGCGCTCGAGATCGAGCTCACCGACGAGGAGTTCGAGACGCTGAGCTAGTGTTCCGTAGCAGAGATTCGTTGAGCACCGAGAGTGCCGATGCGCCGCTGTGGCAAGGCGCGACGACGCAGGAATAGCAACGCTATTTCAAGGAGGTGCAACGAAGCATCCCGCGGATGCAGCGGCGCTCGAATGCAAACGTTCACGTGTTACAGTCCACTAGGAGAAACGGCACGAGTGGTGTGACGGACGAGCCGTGCGAGGGAGCTTCGAGGAGCGAGACGGTAGAAACCATCCGAACGCCGTCCTCGTCCGGAGTGGTCGTACGGAACCACGATCTCAGGAGACGATGTGTCCGACACGCCTTTCGAGACGACCATGCAGCCGGGAGTAGGCGACCCCTCGCAGGGGGTCCCCACACGCCAGGCCTTCGCCTGGCGAGTCGTGCTCACGATGGCGGCCCTCGCCTTCGTCCTGCACATGGTGGTGCTGGCCATCACGCCGTACGGAATCCAGCGCGACGCCTTCCTGTACTTCGCGATGGGCGACCACCTACGCCTCTGGCACATGGACTTCCCGCCCATGATCCCGTTCTTGGGCAACGTCCAGAGCTGGATCTTCGGGCACACGCTGGCCGCCGCGCGCGTGTTTCCGGCCCTGGAGGGGTGCGCGATCCTGGTCATGGCCGCGCTGATTGCCCGGGAGCTGGGGGGTGGACGCTTCGCGCAGGGCCTGGCGGCCCTTCCCATGCTATGCGTCGGGATCTTCCTGCGGCCCGCCAACCTGTTCCAGCCGGTCGTCCTCGACCAGCTCTGGTGGACGGTGTCGCTCTACTTCCTGGTCCGGGTGGCGCGCGCGCACGCCGAGGCCGACGCGCGGGCCGAGCGCAACGCGTGGCTCGCCTTCGGCGTGGCGATGGGCTTCGGCCTGCTGACCAAGTTCAGCATCCTGTTCATCGGGCTCGCCATCCTGTGCGCACTGCTGGCAACGAGACTTCGGCGGGCGCTCCTCACGCCATGGCCGTGGGTCGCAGCCGCCATTGCCTTCGTGCTCGGAAGCCCCAGCATCGTCGGGCAGATCAACCTCGGCTACCCGGTCGTGGCCCAGATGGGCCAGCTCCGGGCCGGCCAGCTCGTGCACGTGTCGTACGCCTCGTTCGTGTTGGGCCAGCCGCTGATGACCGGGGTCACGGGCGCGCTGCTCGCGATCGCGGGCGCGGCGGCGCTCCTCGCGTGGAAGCCCATGCGCGCGTACGGCGTCGTAGGGCTTTCCTGCGTCTTCGTGTTCCTGCTGCTGATGGTGCTCCACGGCAAGGCCTACTACGTCGGGCCCATCTATCCGACACTGATGGCGGCCGGGGCCGTCTGGCTCACCGGCGCTTCGGTCGCTCGGGTACCTTCCTTCCCGCGGGTGCTGCGGTGGGGGGTGGTCACGGCAATGGTCGCCGAGGGCGCGATCGGGCTACCCATCACCCTGCCGATCCTCTCGCCGGGGCGGACGGCCGTGTACATCGCGCGCCTGGGACTCGGCGCGGTCAACGAGACCAACTGGGGAGGGACCGACATCATCCCGCAGGACTTCGCCGACCAGCTCGGGTGGAGGTGGGAGGTGGAGCGCGTCGCTCACGTCTATCGGTCGCTTCCACCCGAAGAGCGGGCGGAGACCGTGCTGGGGGCGGACAACTACGGAGAGGCCGGAGCGCTCGAGTTCTACGGGCCACACTACGGGTTGCCCAACGTGGTGTGCGGGTGTGGATCGTACTGGTATTTCGGACCCGGCACCCGTCCTGGGAAGGTGCTCGTCGACGTGGGGTCGGACTCGCTCACGATCGCCAAGGTCTACCGTGACGTTCGCCTGGCGACGCGCATCCGGCGGCCCTGGTCGGTGATCTACGAGCGCGACGTGCCCGTCTGGATCGGACGCGATCCGAAGATGACGCTCCAGCAGGTGTGGCCCGTCGTCAGGGGAAACTGACAACGGCCCTCACGGCACCGTGAATGCCTGCCTCGCCTGTTCCACTTCCGCGCGCACCGCGCATCCATGCTCGTGGTCGTTCACCAGGCCCATGGACTGGAAGAACGCGTACGCCGTGGTGGGGCCCACGAAGCGCCATCCTCGTTTCTTGAGGTCCCGGGCGAGCGCCGCCGCCTCGGGCGGAGGCTTCATCCCGCGGAGCACCGACTCCGTCAGGCGCGCGGGGCGGGTCGCCGGACTCGGCTCGTAGCGCCAGACGAAGGCGGCCAGCGACCCGACCTCCTCGACCAGTCGGCAGGCGCCCTTCGCGTTGGCGATGGTCGCCTCGATCTTGCCGCGGTGACGCACGATGCCCGCGTCGGCCAGGAGCCGCTCGACGTCGCGGGGGCCGAAGCGCGCCACCCGCTCGAAGTCGAACTCCTCGAACGCACGCCGGAAGGCTTCGCGCTTGCGCAGGATCGTGAGCCAGGACAGGCCCGACTGGAATCCTTCGAGGCAGATCTTCTCGAACAGGCGCCGGTCGTCCGCGACCGGGAATCCCCATTCGGTGTCGTGATAGACGACGTAGTCGTCCGGGGCGTCACGGACCCAGAAGCAGCGCGATTTCGAAAGGACGGTCGCCATGGTCGGGAATGTGCGGTCGGGAGGTGGGCGTCGGCCAGGCCTCCGCCGAGAGCGGCGCGAGGAATCCCGGACTGCCCGCTCCGAAGTTTCGCTTGCTAATCCGACAGGCGTGTAAGATACTGGAAGCGGCTGCCACATCATTTCCGGACTTCCCCCCATGTCCGACCGGCCCAGCAGCCTGGTTGCGGCCCTGGAGGGCCGATACTACGTCGAGTACGAGCTCGGCGCGGGCGGGATGGCCACGGTCTATCTCGCACATGATCTGAAGCACGATCGCAAGGTCGCGGTGAAGGTCATGGATCCCGAGCTCGCGCGAGCGGTCGGCGCGCAGCGGTTTCTGCGCGAGATCAAGACGATCGCCACCCTCGGCCATCCCAACATCCTCCCGCTCTTCGATTCGGGGCACGCCGACGGGTTCCTCTACTTCGTGATGCCCTACGTTCGCGGCGAGTCGCTGCGTCGGAGGCTGGAGCGGGAGCGACAGCTCCCGGTGCAGGATGCCGTCCGATTGGCGAGTGAGGTGGCCGACGCGCTGTCGTACGCCCACGGAGAGGGCGTCATCCACCGCGACGTGAAACCGGCCAACATCCTCATAGAGGCGGAACACGCGATCCTGGCCGATTTCGGTGTGGCGCACGCCATGACCGCGACCGGGGGCCAGCGCGTGACGGGCACCGGAGTCTCGGTGGGCACACCCGCCTACATGAGTCCGGAGCAGGCGGCGTGCGACCCCGGCATCGACGCGCGGAGTGATCAATACTCCCTCGGGTGCGTTCTCTACGAGATGCTCGCGGGCCATCCGCCGTTCATCGGATCCAGTCCCGTCATGACGCTGGCGCGCCAGATCCACGAGCGCCCTCCGTCGCTCGAGATCGCGCGACCGGGCCTGCCGCCGGCGCTGGTGGAGGCGGTGGAGCGGTCTCTGGAGACGCTGCCGGCCGATCGATACCGGACGACCGCCGAATTCCGCGAGGCGATCGCGCAGAGTGGTACCGCGAGCGTGACGGCGGGCACCCGCCGGGCTCTTCGCCCCCGTCGCGAGCCACGCCGCTGGTTGTGGTGGGTGGTGGCGGCGGTCGCGCTCCTGCTCGGCGGCTTCTGGCGCCTCCTGACCGCGCCCCCACCGCTGAACGAGAGCCGCCTTCTGGTCTTCCCCTTGCAGGTGTCCGGGCAACCGACGCCGGGCGAGGCGGGCATGGGAGAAGACAATGCGTTCCTGATCTGGAGTACCCTGGACGGGCGTGGGACTCTGAAGTGGGTGCTCGCGCCCCGGCTCACCGACCATCCGGAGGAGCTCGAGCACATGTCGGCTCGCCGGAGACGGGCCCTGGCGCGAAGTCAGGGAGCGGGATTCTACCTGGATGGGCGCCTGATGCTCTTCCAGGACAGCGCGCGCGCCTATCTGAGCCTGCACCGCGTGGAAGGGGACGGGCTCGTGATGCGGGCCGACGCGACAGGTCCGCGCTCCGACGTGACGGGTCTCGGTGTACGCGCCGTCAGCAAGCTCCTGGTGGCTCTGCTTCCCGAGGAAACGGTGGACGTGTCGGCGGTCACGGGTCGCAGGCCCGAGGCTGTGCAGACCTTCGTACAAGCGGAACGTCACTTCTACGCCGGCCAGTTCGGCGATGCGCTCGAGCGGTATCGAGAGGCCGTGGGTCAGGATTCGACGTTCGCCCTGGCGGCGGTGAAGGGGGCGCAAGCGGCGAGCTGGCTGCACCACGCCGACGAAGCCGAGGGGCTGATCGACGTCGCGCTGGCGCGCAAGGAGTCTCTCACGGAGAGGCAGCTGTACTTCGCCCGGGGCTTGGAGGCGTTCTTCGAGGATCGCGCGGACTCGGCGATCTACTTCTTCGAGCGGGCGATCGCGTTGGATCCGGAGTGGCCGGAAGCGTGGACGGGGCTCGGCGAGGTGTACACGCACCTCCTGCCGCGCAGGGCTCCCCAGGACTCGCTCGCCGAAGATGCGTTCACGCGAGTCTACCAACGCACCCGCCACTCGTCTCCTGCGCTCTTCCACCTCGCCGAGTTCGCGGTCCGGTCGGGAGACCTGCAGCGGGCGTCGGCGCTGGTTCGTCAGTTCGAGGCGACGAAGCCCGATACGACGGACTACGCCGCAAAGAAGCTCGAGATCATCCTCGAGTGTGTCTCCGGATCTCCTTCGAAGGTCGACTGGAGGCGCTGGGTGCAGCGCGATCTGAGGGCAGTGCTCGAGGCGGCCCGGTCGCTGGGCGTCGGGGGTGCCTACCCGAGTTGTGCCGTGGCGGGGTTCAGGGCGGTGCTCGCGCACGACACGTCGGGCGACCGCGCCCGCCGTTTCGCCGCCATGGTGGGCGTGCAGAGCATGTTGGCCGCGACGGGTCGCGTGACCGAGTTGGCGGCGTTCCTGGACTCCACGACGGATTTCCGGCTCAACCTCGAGCCGGACTGCATGCTGGATGCCCTGGCCGGCCTGCCCGTGGAAGGGCGAGCCGAGGCCGTAGCGGCCGGTCTGCGTCACAGAGTCGGGGGAGTGGGCGGATGGAGAGCGTGGTACCTCGGGGTCTGGGACGCGCATCGACATCGGTTGAATGAAGCGCGTGCATTGCGCAACGGGCTGTCGGAGGAAGCGGCCCGGACGGGTGACCGTGGTACGAGCCTGATGGCTGCGAGCCTGAGCGCGCACGTTGCGCTCGCGGAGAACGATACGGTGCGGGCCATCCAACTCCTGGACAGCCTC
>JBJKRT010000108.1:0-5325 GCA_046704545.1 Longimicrobiales bacterium | reverse complement strand
GTCCGACCCGTGGAACTTCTGGGTGTTCAGCATCAACGGCAGCGGGTACGTGAACGGAGAAGCCTCGACGCGCTCCCTGTACTACGCGGGGAGCGTCGATGCCAACCGGACCACCAAGGCGTGGAGGTTCAGCTTCGGCGCCAGTGATTCCCGAAACGAGCAGCGCTACGATCTGAGCACGGGCCGCGTGACGAGCGTCCTGAAGAGCTGGGACGTGAACGGGTTGGCGGTGCGGAGCGTCGGAGCGCAGTGGGCCGTGGGCCTCAAAGGTTCGGTCAGCTCCTCCACGTACAGCAACCAGCGCCTCGAGCTGAGCCTCCAGCCCGGCCTCGAGTACGACTTCTTTCCCTACGCGCAGTCCAGCCGGCGCATGCTCACGCTCCAGTATCTGGTGGGCCCGCAGTCCTTCGACTACTACCACCGTACGATCTACGGCCACAAGCGCGAGACGCGCGCCCAGCAGTCGCTGACCGCGGGGCTCTCGCTCGTACAGCCCTGGGGCTCCTGGTCGACCTCGGTGACCGCGGCCGACTACGTGACCGAGAGCTCGAGGTACCACATCAACATCAACCCCAACGTCGACATCCGGCTCTTCAAGGGCTTCTCGGTGAGGATCTCCGCGTACTACGTCTGGCTCCACGACCAGATCTACCTCTCCTCGGCGGGGCTGACCGATCAGGAGATCCTCCTGAAGCAGCAGCAGCTCGCCACCCAGTTCCAGTACTTCACGTCGTTCGGGATCCAGTACCGCTTCGGCTCGATCTTCAACAACATCGTCAACCCACGCTTCGGAGGGTCGAACGGCGGCGTGATGATGATCATGGGCTGAGGGCTACCGGCGTCGCCCCTCGCGGACCATGCGCCGCCTGGCCAGGTCGAAGACGTCGCCCTCGGAGAGCCAGTGGACGGGCAGAGGGGTCTTCGCGAAGCTGTCGTAGACCACGACCTTTCCCGCTCCCATCACCTGGAGGAGGTCGCCGATGATGATGGCTGCCGTGCCCTCGTCGATCCCGATGCCCAGCAGGAACGGGTGCTTCTCGAGCACTTCGGAAAGGTCCTTCTCCCGGTTGCGTTCCAGAAGGTGCTGGTCGATCGCGGCCCCGCGCAGGAATCCGAACCCCTGCTCGTAGCCCGGGGCCATGACGACGGCGTTCCCGACGGGCGCGCCCCGAACGAGGTAGGACGCGAGGATAGAAGCGCCGGCCGAGTTGCCGCCCACCACCCCGCCGCGGTTCAGGACCCCCTGGATCGCCTTCTGGGTCAGCGTGCCCAGGTAGGCGTCCACGAGCCGGTACTGGCGTCCACCGGTGATCCATACGCCCGTGGCGTTCTCCAGGGGGACGACGAACGTCGAATCGTTCGCACGCGCGCGGCTCCGCGTGTGGAGCACGGTGAGCGTCGCGGCCCCCGCGGTACGGAGCGCATCGATGACGAGCTGCGCGTCGGGGAACCCCGTCTCGGTCTCGGCCGTCGGGATCACGACGATGTGCGACCGGGACCCTCCGGCCAGGATCACGAAACGCCGGTAGAGCCGCGGCGCGAGGTGGCCTCCGCCGGCCGCGAACAGCTCGCCGTGGACCGGCCCTACGCACGGAACGGCGCACGCCTGAGCGAGTACGCTTCTTCGTGCGCCGGTGAGTACGAGAGCCGCCAGCGGGAGGGCGAGGAGACGGCCCGGAGTCCGCATCGGCCCGGGGGGTCAGTCCTGGCTGAAGAAGGGGTTCGAGCCCGACGCGTGATCGGTGATGTCGTGGACCGCCGTCAGATCCGGAATCGCCTCGCGAAGCATCCGCTCCACGCCCTGGCGGAGCGTCATGCGCGACAAAGCGCAGCCCTGGCACCCGCCGCTCATCTCCACGTAGACCTCGGTACCGTCCACGTCCACGAGCGAGATCATGCCTCCGTGGGAGGCGATCGCCGGGTTGACCTGCGCTTCGAGAACGCTGCGCACGCGGTCGGCGATCTCGCCGGTGGGACCTCCGTTTGCGCCCGCCGCGCCGCGGCCGTTCGACCGCGCCACCGGGCGTACCTCGAAGCCGCTCTCGTTGACGCGCTCGACGAAGTCCACCGTGGCTCCCTCGAGCCGGTCGACGTCGGCCTCGCGTACGAGGACCGGAAAGCCCCCGCCGTCCACCTGGCGCTCATCCTCGCTCCGCTCCGCGAGCTCCACGAGGGTGAGCTCGAAACGCGGCGCCACGGGACTTCCTGACGCCGTCGAGATACGAAGGGCTTCGAGTTCGCCGCCGCTCTGCTCCAGGAACGAGCGGACGACCTCACGGGCCCGATCGGTGAAATTCAGCATGCCGTTGGCTCGAACCGTTGAGTTCGTGACTGTCGGGAAGTCGGCCTCCCCGGCGTTCGGTTTTGCTACCCCCGCCTCGCGCCCGGGTTCAGCCTCGGGCGTCCACCCGTGCCCGTTGCTCCTCGGGTGGGGCCTTTCTACCTTTCGCGTTTCCCCTCGAGGGCCTGGGGGGAGCGCGCCGAAAACCCCCGAAATCCAACGGGATTTTCATGTCCGACAACGACTTGATGGACAAGCTCGTCTCGCTGTGCAAGCGGCGGGGCTACGTCTTCCAGTCCTCCGAAATCTATGGCGGAACGGGCTCCGTGTGGGACTACGGTCCGCTCGGCGTCGAGCTCAAGAAGAATGTGAAGGACCTGTGGTGGAGCGCGATGGTCCACCAGCGAGACGACATCGAGGGGCTCGACGCGGCAATTCTCATGCATCCCAAGGTGTGGGAGGCGTCGGGGCACGTCGCGGGCTTCACGGATCCGCTCGTGGAGTGCTCGAATTGCCACCGGCGCTTCCGGGCAGACATGCCGGAGGTCGAGGACGGCCAGTGTCCGACCTGCGGCACGCGCGACGCGTTCGGCGAGGCGCGCATGTTCAACCTGATGTTCCGCACGTTCATGGGCCCGGTCGAGGACGACGCCTCGGTCATCTACATCCGGCCCGAGACCGCGCAGGGCATCTACGTGAACTTCCTGAATGTCCAGGGCACGGCGCGGCAGAAGGTGCCGTTCGGCATCGCCCAGATCGGCAAGGCGTTCCGCAACGAGATCACCCCGGGCAACTTCATCTTCCGCACACGGGAGTTCGAGCAGGCGGAGATGCAGTTCTTCGTCAAGCCGGGCGAGGACGAGGACGCGTTCGAGCGCTGGAAGGCCGACCGCATGGCGTGGCACGTCGGGCTGGGCATCCGCGAGGAGAACCTGCGCTTCCACCAGCACACGGACGATGAGCTCGCGCACTACGCGAAGAAGGCGTTCGACATCGAGTACCGGTTCCCCTTCGGCTGGAAGGAGTTCGAGGGGATCCACAACCGCACGGACTTCGACCTCTCGCGACACCAGGAGCATTCCGGGAAGCGCCTCGAGTACATCGATCCCGGTTCGAACGAGCGCTTCGTGCCGTACGTGATCGAGACCTCGATGGGGGTCGACCGCACGCTCCTCGTGCTGCTGGCCGACGCGTACCGTGAGGAAGAGGTCGAAGGCGAGGAGCGCGTCGTGCTCTCGCTGCATCCGCGCGTGGCCCCGCTCAAGGCCGCCGTCTTCCCGCTGGTGAAGAAGGACGGTCTTCCGGAGATCGCCCAGAAGCTCCACGCGGACCTGCGCGCCGCCGCCATTCCCTCGTTCTACGACGCGTCGGGCTCGATCGGCCGCCGCTACCGCCGGCAGGACGAGGCCGGCACGCCCTGGTGTCTGACCGTGGACGGACAGACGAACGAGGACGGCACGGTCACGATTCGCGACCGGGATACGCTCGAGCAGGTGAGGGTGCCCCTCGAGGGGGTCGTCGCCTGGATCCGTGATCGACTGACCGGCTGAGGCGAGGAGCGCAGAACCCGTGATCGTCATGAAGTTCGGCGGGACGTCCGTTCAGGATGCGGACGCCCTCGGAAGGCTTTCGTCCATCGTGGCCCGTCGGCTCCACGAGCATCCCGTGGTGGTCGTGTCGGCGTTGTCCGGCGTGACGAACACGCTGGTGGGGCTGGTGGCTCCGTCCGCGAGGGCGGAGGCCGGGGCGCTCGAGGAGGCGATCCGGTCGCTCGTGGAGCGCCACGAGCGGGTGGCCGGCGCCCTGGCGCTCCCCGGGGAGTTCGCGCGGGAGATCCGCATCGAGGCCGAACGGCTCGTGGCCGACTTGTCGCATCGGACCGGCGCGAAGCTCTCTCCCGCGGAGACCGATCGTCTCACCGGCGTCGGCGAGCTGTGGAGCTCGCATCTGGCGGTCGGGGCGCTCGAGCGGGCCGGCATCGCCGGGGCCTGGGTGGACGCGCGCGACGTGATGGCCACGGACGATCGCTTCGGGCGGGCCGTCCCGAAGCAGGAGCGGATCCGTGAGCTCGCGCAAGCCCGTCTGGGTCCGCTGCTCGACGAGGGACGGGTGCCCGTCACCCAGGGCTTCATCGGGAGCAGCTCGGACGGCCGACCCACCACGCTGGGCCGGGGAGGCTCGGACTTCACGGCGTCGCTCCTGGGCGCCGCGATGGGTGCCGAGCGGGTGGAGATCTGGACCGACGTGGACGGCGTGATGACGGCGGATCCACGGATCGTGCCCGAGGCGCGCACCCTGAGGGTGGCCACGTACGACGAGGTTGCCGAGCTCGCCACGTTCGGCGCCAAGGTGCTGCACCCCGCGACCCAGACGCCGCTCGCCGACCTGGGCATTCCACTCGTGGTGCTGAATGCGCGCGAGCCGGATCTGCCCGGCACCACGATCACCACGGGACGCGAGTTGGAGCGTCCCGGCGACTCCCCCGTCCGCTCGATCGCGTGGAAGCGGGGCGTGATCGTCATCAACGTGCGCGCCCCGCGCATGTTCGGGATGTGGGGCTTCCTGAGGCAGCTGTTCGAGGTCTTCGAGCGGCACGAGGTGTCGGTCGACGTGCTGGCGAGCGGAGAGGTGAGCGTGTCGGTGACAATCGACGACAGGGAGCGCTTGCCGCGGGTCCTGGAGGATCTCTCGGGCCTGGGCGCCGTGCACGTCGACGAAGGCCGAGCGATCGTCAGCGTCATCGGGATCGGGCTGCGCACCACACGCGGCGTGGCGGCGCGCGTATTCCGCACCGTCGAGCCGGCCAACGTGGAGATGATCTCGCAGGGCTCGTCGGAGATCAACATCACGTTCGTCGTGCGCGAGGAAGACGCGCCCGACGTCGTCCGACGCCTGCACGAGGAGTTCATCGGAGCCGGCTGAACGAACCGCTCGCGTCGGGCGAGGTCCCCCGATATACTAGGCGGCGGGCCGCGCCCCGCGGTGCCGCCCCCCCCGCATATTTTACCCCCAAATAAACGACGTTTTTTAGGTTGGGGCCCAAA
>JBJKRT010000107.1:0-37055 GCA_046704545.1 Longimicrobiales bacterium | reverse complement strand
GTACGTATGCGTATATGTAGCAGGCTCGCGTCCCGGGTGAGCGGGGGCGCACCTCATATGCAACGGCGGGTGCATGCGATGGTGGGATCCGGCGAATACCGGGCGGTCTTCGACAGCCTTCCCGACGGCATCCTGATCGTCGACGGCGAGGGACTCGTCCGTGAGCTGAACGCGCAGTCGGAAACGCTCTTCGGATACGCGCGCGAAGAGCTCCTGGGCCGACCGGTCGAAATCCTGCTTCCTTCGGCGCTGCGCGTCCTGCATCGCGAGCGCCGCGCGCGATATGCGGAGCATCTTCATACGCGTCCGATGGGCATCGGCCTCGCGTTGCGAGCGCGCCGGAGAGACGGCAGCGAGTTCGACGCCGAGATCGGCCTGAGCGGTTGGAAGGGGTCCGAGGGCTCCCACGTGATCTGCTCGGTCCGCGACGTGACGGCCACGAAGCGCCTGCGTGACTTCTCGGAGGGCGCGCTCCGGTCGGTCGAGGACGAGCGCAAGCGCATCGCACGCGAGTTGCATGACGATACGGTGCAGCGCCTGGCCACCCTCCTGCTGAAGCTTCGTCTGCTGGGGATCCGGATGAAGGAGGCGGCGCCGAGCGACGCCGTCGAGGAGCTGCGAGACGAGATCAAGGACATCGCCGAGGGCGTGAAGCGCGTGGCCCGTGGGTTGCGCCCGCCCGAGCTCGAAGAGATGGGGCTCGCCACGGCGATACGGGCGCACGCCCGTCGCCTCGAGGAGAGCTCGGGCCTCCATGTCACGACGGCTTTCGCGGACGTCGACGACCACCTCTCGATGAACGGACGTCTGACCGTCTATCGAATGATCCAGGAGACGCTGAGCAACGTGGTACGTCACTCGGGCGCATCGGCCGCGTCGGTGACCCTCGCTCTCGACGATGATGGCGTCAGGCTGGTCGTGGAGGACGACGGGTGTGGCTTTGCGGTCGAGCGCAAGCGCATCGACGGCTCCGGATTGGGATTGATCGGGCTCCACGAGCGCGCGTACATGGTGGGCGGTGAGGTCGACATCGACAGCGGTCCGGGAGCGGGCACCCGCGTGACCGTGCACCTGCCGACCATCGTGCCCCACTCGTCCGCGAGGCGCTGAGCGTGACCGTCGGGGGCCGCATGGAGAACCCCACCTCTTCCGACGGCGACCCGCGCAGGTGGGGCGTCCTGCTGCTGCTGTCGGTGGCCATGCTTCTGGGCATGTGCGCCTGGTTCACGACGAGCGCCGCCGCGCCGGAGCTCGAGCAGCGCTGGGGGCTCACGTCCACACAGCTCGGTTGGCTCGCGGCGGTGGTGAACCTGGGTTTCGTGGCAGGCACCGCCGTGGCCGCACTTCTCAACCTCGCCGACGTGGTGCGGTCGCGTTGGTACTTCTCCGCCAGTGCGCTGCTCGCCGCTGCCGCAAACGCCTCGCTCCTGGTGGTGCCGGGCCTCGCCGGAGCGCTTGTGGTGCGCTTCCTGACCGGCTTCTTCCTGGCCGGCGTCTACCCCCCGGGCATGAAGATGACGGCCACGTGGTTTCGCTCCGCCCGGGGTCTGGCCATCGGCACGCTAGTGGGTGCCCTCACGGTCGGGAAGGCAACGCCGTACCTGCTGGAGGCGGCGGGCGGACAAACCCTTGCTCCCGTGGTGCTGGGGGCCTCGGCCGCCCAGGTAACCGCGGCGGTCCTCGTTCTGATCCTGTACCGTGACGGGCCCTTCGCCTTTCCACGACGCACGTTTTCGCTCGGGCTGGTGGCACGGATTCTACGACATCGTCCCACGATGCTCGCCACGGGGGGCTATCTGGGCCACATGTGGGAGCTGTACGCCATGTGGACCTGGGTGCCCGCGTTCCTCCTGGCGGCTGCGGGCCATGCGGGAGGGCCGAGTCCGGCCATCGTGGAGGTGCTCGCGTTCGGCGCGATCGGCGCGGGCGGGTTGGGGTGCGTGTGGGGTGGGGTCGCAGCCGACCGGATCGGGCGCGAAAAGGTCGTGAACCTGGCCATGACGGTGAGCGGGTGCTGTTCCCTGGTGGTGGGTGCGCTCTTCCACGCATCCTTTCCGCTGCTCGTGCTGTTCACATGGGTGTGGGGCTTCTTCGTGGTGGCCGACTCGGCTCAGTTCTCGGCCCTTGTCACCGAGGTGGCGCCGGCGGATGCCGTCGGCACCGCGCTCATGATCCAGACGTCGGCAGGGTTCCTCCTGGCCATGGCCACGATCCAGGGGATCCCGCACGTGGTCGACGCGGTCGGGTGGCCCCTGGCGTTTCCGGTGCTCGCGCTGGGGCCGGCCGCGGGCATCCTGAGCATCCGGCGACTCGTCGGCGTACGGGTCGGCCTTCCCGCGCGCTCAGGGCACGTCCATCCGCCGCAGCCGGCGCGTCGACAGCAACACGAATAGGGCGCACACCGCCACGGGGACGGCGACGGCGGCGGCCAACCCGACGTGGGGCTCTCCCGCGAACCGTCTCGGATCCAGGCCGTGCATCAGCGCGATGGAGTAGTGCCGAATGCTCAGGAAGCGGATGCCCGACACGTAGCCGGAGAAGAAGCCCTCCCACAGCACGATGTAGAGAAGCCCCAGCCCCATGGCCTGGCGGGTGACCAGGCCGAGCCACACGAACACCGACGCGTACATGACGAGCCCTGCGAGGGCCCCGACCGTGACCGCGAGCGTCGCGACCACGTCGTGGTTGAACGCGATCCAGCCCGTGAGCAGGGCGCTTCCCACGATGAACGGCGCCGCGACCGCCACCGACGCGCCGAGCTTGGGCAGCACCAGCTTCCAGCGAGGCATCGGTGAAAGGGTGAGGTTTGCCAGCGTGCTGTCTTCGATCTCGTTTCCGAACGCCACGCTGGCGATCGCCACGATGATGAGCGGGGAGATCGAGCCCGCGAGCATGGTGCTGACGACGATGCGCTCGAAGTCGCCGACGAACATGGCGGACGGTGAACGCACCACCAGGGCCGTGAACAGCACCGGCATCGCCGCGAGGACGGTCATGATGACGAGCCGCCACCGGCTGGAGATCTGCCGAAACGTGAGCGTGAAGACGGGGCCCATGGTCAGCGCTCCACCAGATAGCCGAAGACACTTTCGAGGGAATCGTCGAGCGGCTCCACCCTCCGCAGGCTGATGGCGGCCTCCTGGGCGAGCCTGGGTAGCTCGGTCTGGAGTTGGCGCACCTTGCTGCTCAACACGACGAGCGCTCCGTCCGGGTCCACGTTCACGGCGTCGACGGAGTCCAGATGGACGATGGCCGCCGCAAGCTTCCGAGGTGTGTCGGCCACGACCCGGACATGGTACGGCCGCTTGTCCAGGGCGGCCCTGATGGCGCGAAATCCACCCGAGGCCGCGAGCTTTCCGTTGATGACGAGCAGGACGGTGTCCGCGAGCTGCTCCACCTCCTCCAGGATGTGCGACGACAGCACGATGGTCCGCCCTTCGGACGCGAGCTTGCGCAGGAGTCCCTGGAAGTGGGCACGCTGCCGTGGGTCGGCTCCGTTGAGCGGCTCGTCCAGGATGAGCACCTCCGGGTCGTGGACCAGCGTGGCCGCCAGCCGCATGCGTTGACGCATGCCGCGCGAGTAGGTGCGCATGGGCTGGTCAGCGGCCGCGAGCAGATCCACGTCGGCGATGGCACGCTCCGCGGCCGCGTCCGGGCCGCGCACGTTCCTGAGGCGGGCCATCAGGCGTACGAACTCCCGCCCGGTCATGAACGGGTAGACGCTCTCGTGCTCCGACATGACCCCGACGCGCCGATACAGCGGCGGGTTGTCGCGCACCGGCTCGCCGAACATGGTGACCGATCCGTCGGAGACGGCGGCGAGCCCCGTCATCACGCGGAGCAGCGTGGTCTTTCCCGCACCATTGGGCCCGAGGAGTCCCGTAATGCCCGGACCGATATCGAACGTCACGTCGCTGATGGCGACCACGCTCCCGAACCAGCGCGATACGTGGTCCACCCGGATCACCGTGGAGCCGGTTTCGGCGGATGTCCCGGGCGCGCTCATGGCGTCAGCCTCTGGTAGCGCGCCCACAGCACCCCGCCCGGCACCAGAACCCACAGGAAGTACCAGACGACGCGAATCCACGCCGCGAGCTGTCGCGCCGGTGCGTTGCGCGTGATGCCGCTGACGTCGTTGAAGATCAGGTCGTTCACGTGCACCGGGATGTTGCTGAGGTTGAACATCGAGATCCACCGACCCGCCGTGCCCCCGATCTCCGAAGCCAGGCCGGTCGTGAACGGGGTGGTGATGACGAAGAGCCCCACCAGGAAGACGGCGGCGTAGGCGCGGCGCGTGGTGAAGGAGGCCACCAGCATCGCGAGCGTGGTGGTGTAGACGGCCAGGGCGGCGCCCGACGCCAGGATCCTCGGCACGTCCAGCCAGTGCGCCTGGATGTAGGCGACCGGGTCGGGGTCGCCCATGATCCTTCCGACGAGCAGGACGAACTGCGGCAGCCAGGCCACTCCGAGAGAGACGGCCAGGAAGGCCAGCCAACGGGCGAAGATGTAGTCCGAGCCGGTGATCGGACGTACCAGGTACAGGTTGATGACTCCGTCGCGGCGATCCGGGCACAGGAGCTCGGGCGCCACCACCGCGGCGAAGACGAAGAAGAAGATCGACGCGATACCGTAGAAGTCCGAGTGTGACGGCAGCCGCGCCGCCGCGTCGGGACCGCCCAGACGGAGCGTGGCGCCGATCACCAGGGCCATGATGAACGCGATGCCCGTCACCAACACGACGAACGTCCACGGCAGCACCTTCGCCCGAATGCCCCGCCCCAGGCCGAGCGCGGTACGGACTCCGTCCTTGAAGAGGGCGATCCGCGCGCGCCGCCGCCCTTCGCGGGGCCCGGCGTAGCTCTGGTATCCGATGTCGAAGACGGTGCCGGCGGCACCGGTTGCGGCATCGACGGTCGGGCGATTGTCGGCCGCCGGGGCGCTCATCGGGCCACCTCCTCGACCTCGTCTCCGTCCCGGGCGAACAGGTCGGCCAGCGCGCGACGGCGCGGTGCCAGGCGGCGGAGGGGGGCTCCGGCCGCCGCCACAGCGTCCCGCACGAGGTCGTAGACGGCCCCTTCGGCTCCGTCGATGCGCAGGCCGCTCCGATCGGTTCGGACCGCGACGCCTCGCATCTCGAGCTCGCGCACGACGGCCTCGCGGTTGGCGTCGACCTCCAGGAACACGCTCTCGGTCTCCGTGGTGAAGTGGCTGACCTCGCCGGACCGCGCCAGCTGTCCACCCTGCAGTACCAGAATCCGGTCGCAGGTGCGCTCTACGTCGGCCATAAGGTGCGACGACAGCAGGATGCTGATTCCGAACTCCCGGTGCGTCTTTCTGATGAGATCGAGCATCTCTTCGCGTCCCGACGGATCGAGCCCGGCCGTCGGCTCGTCGAGGAAGACCAGCCGGGGATCGTGCACGAGCGCCTGGGCGAGCTTCACCCGCTGCTTCATTCCGGTGGAGTAGCCGCCGATCGGGCGGTAGCGTTCCTCGAAGAGGCCGGCATGCCGCAGTGTATCCGCGGCCCGCGTGCGTGCTCGAGCGGGGGGCAGGCCGCTCACCTCGGCCATGTGCGTGAGAAACTCCGCGGCCGTGACCGCCGACGGCAGGCAGTCATGCTCGGGCATGTACCCGAGCCTGGCGCGCGGTGCCACCCCGTTCGTCGCGTCGCCACCCAGGACCACCGCCGTGCCCGACGTGGGTCGCAGGAGCCCGAGAAAGATCTTGATCGCCGTGCTCTTGCCGGCGCCGTTCTCGCCGAGGATGCCGGTAATCCCGCCGAAGACGCCGAAGCTCACTCCGTCCAGAGCGATGACCGATCCATAGTGCTTTGTCAGGTCGGTGGCCGAGACGAGCGCGTCCACGTTTCCAGGCTCCAGGTCGGAGTGCGGGGGCTTCACGATCTCTTGCATGCTTCCCGGTACCCGAGGCGACAGGCGCGCCCGTAGAATCTCAACGCATGGCCGACACTGCGCGAAACGCCGTTGCCGGTGGCGTACATTTCCCCGAGGCGATAACAGCTCTCCGCGACCGGGGGGGAGCCTTCGTCCCGCTCGAGGGTGCCGTCGCACGCCTTGCGGTACAGCTCGACCGCGTGGGCGTCGTCCTGGGGCACGCCGCTGCCCTCGTGGAGCATGCCGGCAAGGTCGAAGCACGCCACCATCTCGGACGCGCACGCCTTCTCGAAGAGCGATACGGCGTGCTTCGGGTCTCGATCGACACCCGCCCCCACCCGGTACGCCTCACCCAGGTAGGCGCACCCGAGTTGGCCGCCCGCGTCGCAGGCGCGCCGATACAAGGCCACTGCGCGGGCCGTATCGGCCCGGACGCCCGAGCCGTTTCGGTACAGTGCGCCCAGTCGGGCGCACCCGTCGAGGCTTCCGCCGTCGCAGGCCTGCCTGTCGAGCGCGACCGCACGGGGGAGATCCTGGAGCACGCCGGTCGGTTTTACCCCAGGCCGCGCGCTGTCGGGCTCGAGGTACATCTCCGCCAGTTGCACGCAGCCCTGCATCGCGCCATGGTCGCAGCCCTTCCGGAGCAGGGTAGCGGCCAGCGCGGAGTCGAAGGTGACCCCGAGACGTTCGGAGCGGGTGTCGACATGCAGGCGGGCCAGGCGAACGCACGCGATGCCGAGGCCGCCGTCGCATGCCTTGCCGTACACGTCCGAGGCACGCCGCCAGTCACGGAGCACGTACTCACCCCATTGGAGCTTGTATCCCAGCTGGTCGCACGCTTGCATATCCGCGGCGTTGCACGCGGCCGCGAGCGACCGTGCCTTCTTCGCGCCGGGGTTGCACGCGGACACGAGCAGAACGAGTCCGACCACGATCGCACCGCTCTCCGGCATCCTTTCGTGCATGGTCTTCAACCGACTCTCGTTGATTGCATCCGGGCGACGAACGACGCCCGTAGGGGAGGGATGTCATCTTTCAGCAGTGCCACCGCCACCGCGATCCCGACACCCTACGAGCACAAAGGGGTTCAGGATTCGAACCCCTCGGCTCAGGCTCCGAGGCGAACCGATACGAGCGCCGAGGCTGGCTGAACGATAAGATGAGAGGTACGGAACGGCGGCCATACGGCCGATCCTCTGCAGGAGGCTTCCCGCTGCCCGCGAACCCGACTCCCTGCACATGAAGCTCACGACCACGAGGCTTTTCGCCCTCGCGCTCCTTCTGGCGTCGCTCGTGTGGGTCGTCGATGCGACAGTGGAGGCCGCCGTCTTCCACGACGGGTCGTATCTCCGACTACTCCTGCATCCCTCGCCGCTCGATCTCTGCACCCGTTCGGTGTCCGCGGGCTTCCTCCTCCTTCTGGCGTCGGTGGTGGAGGTGTTCACCCGGCGTGCACGCCGGGCGGCCGAGGAACACGGCGAGATGCGTGCGCGGTACGCCGCCATCCTCGCCACGACCAGCGACGCCGTCCTGTTGATGGACGCGGAGGGACGCATCAGCGTGTTCAGCCCGGGGGCGGAGCGCCTCTTCGGGTATCGTGCCGAAGAGGTTCTGGGGAAGACGATCGCCATGCTCTGCCCGGAAGACCTCCAGGAAGAGCAGGCACACGCGTGGCGGAAGATCGTCGAAGAGGGCTCGTACGTCGGCTGGGAGACGGAGCGCCTGAGGAAGGACGGACGGCGTGTACCCGTGGAGCTGACGGTCAACCGCGTCCTCGACGAGTCGGGGAAGGCCTCCGGGGCGACGGCCGTGATCCGGGATATCAGCGAGCGGGTGCGCTCTCGGATGGCCCTGGAGGAGCAGACGTTCCATCTCGAGCACGCCCAGGAGCTCGCTCAGGTGGGCAGCTGGACCTTCGACCTCGACGCGGACGTGGTGACGGCTTCCGAGCAGGCCCAGAAGATCTACGGCCTGTTCGGCGATCATTGGACCATCGCCGAGATCCAGGCCGTCCCTCTACCGGAGCATCGGGCGCGTCTGGACGCCGCCTTCCGCCGGCTCGTCGAGACGGGCGAGCCCTACGACGTGGTCTTCTCGATACGGCGGCAATCCGATGGAGACATTCGCACGGTCCGTTCCGTGGCCCGCTTCGACGAGCGCAGGAATCGGGTTACCGGCGTTCTGCAGGACATCACCGAGCAACGCAGGGCGGAAGAGGCGCTGCGGGGCTCGGAAGAGCGCTTCCGCAGCGTCATCGAGCAGTCGAGCCAGGCCATCTATGTCCTGGTCGACGACCGCTTCGAGCTCGTGAACCCACGGTTCTGCGAGCTGATCGGCATGAGCGCCGAGGAGGTTCTGGCTCCCGGCTTCGACTTCCGGCAGTTGATCGCACCGGAGAGCCTTCCGCTCATCGAGGGTCGCAGGGCGCAGCGGCTGCAGGGAGGAGACCTAGGAGAGTCGTACGAGTTCACGATGCTGCACCGATCGGGAAGACGGGTGCAGGTCGCCGCGGCCGTGGCCAAGATCGACTACCGCGGGCACGAGGCGGTCCTCGGGTTTCTTCACGACATCACCGAGCAGAAGGCCCTCGAGGCGCGTCTCGATCAGGCGTTGCGGATGGAGTCCATCGGTCGGCTGTCCGGCGGCGTGGCTCATGATCTCAACAACCTGCTGTCGCCCATCCTCGGATATGCCCAGCTCCTCGTGGAGGACCTGTCCCCGGGAGGGGATCAGCGGGATTCGGCCGACGCCATCGTCGAGGCAGCCTTCCGCGCCCGGGATCTCGTATGGCAGCTCCTGGCCTTCAGCCGACAGCAGGCCCTGGAGATGGGCACGGTGAATCTCAACGAGATGCTGCGCGATTTCGATGGTCTTCTCCGCCGGACCCTGCGGGAAGACATCCGCCTCGATATGGATCTCGACGCCGCGGCACCGTTCGTGATCGCCGATCGGCGGCAGCTCGAACAGGTCGTGATGAATCTCGCCGTCAACGGTCAGGACGCCATGCCCGGAGGTGGGGTGCTCACCGTCAGCACGCGGGGGGTCGAGCTCGACGAGGCCTTCGTGGAAACACATCCTGGCTCGACCGCGGGACGCTACACCCGACTGGCGTTGGTCGATACGGGCGAAGGCATGGATGAGGCGACACGCCGGCGCATCTTCGAGCCGTTCTTCACCACCAAGCCCAAAGGGAAGGGTACGGGGCTGGGACTGGCCACCGTGTACGGCATCGTGAAGCAGCATGGCGGCTACATCGAAGTGACCAGCGAGCCGGGCAAGGGGGCCGCGTTCTCGTGCTACTTCCCGACGGCGGCGACGCCGGCGTCGGCGGCGGTGGGTGCGCAAGAAGAAGCCGGCGGCGCGGTGGTGGCCGGGGGGGGCGAGACCGTGCTCGTCGTGGAGGACGAGCGTCTGGTCCGGGATCTTGTCGTGAATGCCCTGCTGCGGCAGGGATACCACGTCCATGAAGCCGTTTCCGCGGAAGAAGCCCTCGAGGCGATCGACACGCTCGAGACCAGGGTCGACCTCCTGCTCACCGACGTCGTGCTCCCGGGGATGAACGGCAGGGACCTGTACCGTGAGATCCACCGGCGCTCGCCGGAGACGTCGGTGCTCTTCATGAGCGGCTACACGGGAGACGTCGTCACGGAACGGGGCGTCTTCACCGATGATACCTTCATCCAGAAGCCCTTTTCCATGAGGGCTCTCGCGACGCGGGTGCGCGAGATCCTGGATCAACGCGCTCCTCCGTCCGTGAATCCGCCGCAGAACAGCGACGAACGGTAGGAAGCCATGCCGGACAACGAGCGAACCGCGGCGGAGGCCGGCCATCTCGGGGTGGTCACGCTGACGTTCATGACCACGGCGCTGTTTCTCACGCTGCGCAACATGCCGATGATGGCCGAGACCGGGTTGGAGATGGTGTTCTTCAACCTGATCACGGTGTTCGCCTTCCTCGTGCCCATCGCGCTGGTCTCGGCGGAGCTGGCCACCGCGTGGCCCAAGAACGGCGTCTTCCACTGGGTCGAGGAGGCCTTCGGCACGCGTTGGGGGCTGGTGGCGGTGTGGCTCCAGTGGGTGCAGAGCCTGTTCGGAATCACCTCCATCCTGTCCTATGTGGCCGCGAGCCTGGCCTACGCCTTCGATCCGAGCCTGGCCGGGTCGCGGTACTTCATCGTTCTGGTGATCCTGGCCGTCTACTGGACGGCGACGGCCGCGAACCTGCGTGGCACGCGTGCGTCCGGCCTGATCTCGAGCGTGTGTCTGGGCATCGGCGTGCTGCTGCCGAGCGCAGCGCTGATCGGGTTGGCCGGTCTGTACGTGGGCCAGGGCCGTCCTCTGCGTCTCGACGTCGCGGCCACCGCGTCGAACTGGCTCCCGTTGGTGCACCCCCAGAAGAACCTCGTGTTGTTCCTCGGCTTCATTTTCGGCGTGGTCGGCATCGAGGTCTCCGCCAGCCATGCCCGGGAGGTGCACGACGTGCGGCGCAACTACCCCATCGCGGTGTTCAGCGCGGCCGTGATCGGCTTCGTGATCACCCTGCTGGGTGGCTTGGCCGTGGCGGTGGTCGTGCCGAAAGAGAAGCTCGACCTGGTCTCAGGGAGCGTGCAGGCGTTGCAGGCGCTCTTCGACACCTGGCATCTCGCCTGGCTGGTTCCGGTCGCGGCGGTGCTCGTGGCCATCGGCGCGGCGGGCCAGGTGAGCACATGGGTCATCGGCCCGATCAAGGGCCTGTGGGCGGCCGGCCGCGCCGGCAATCTGCCGCCGGCGCTGCAGGAGGTGAACGCGAACGGCGTGCCACGCAACCTGCTGATGGTGCAGGCGATCGCGATGAGCGCGGTCGCGTTGGTCTTCCTCGTCGTTCCGGGTGTGGACACGGTGTTCCTGCTGCTCACGTCGGCCGCCGTGATTCTCTACTGCGCGATGTACCTGATGCTGTTCGCGGCGGCCATTCGCCTGCGCTACAGCGAACCCGATGCCCACCGCCCGTATCGAATACCGGGAGGGCGGGCGTGGGGGTTGTGGCTGGTCGCCGGCATGGGCTTCGTGACCACGCTGACGTGCCTGGCCATCGGCCTGTTGCCGCCGGGGGACGGCATCAGCGACGCCGTGTACGCTCCGGCGATGCTCGCCATTCTGGCCGTCATGATCGTCCTTCCCCTGCTGCTTTATCGCTGGCGCCGGCCCGCGTGGGTGGGCGCTCCTGCCGAACAGGAGTAACCCGAATCATGGTCAAGAAGCTGCTGCCCGACGAAGATCTCGCTCCCACCTTCGGATCGCGCGCGATGTCCGAGCCGGTGCCGAAGTACACCCTTCCGGACAACGAGATGCCGCCGCGCACGGCGTACCAGCTCATCCACGACGAGCTGATGCTCGACGGCAATGCCCGGCTCAACCTGGCCACCTTCGTGACCACATGGATGGAGCCGGAGGCCGAGCGACTGATGGCCGAGACGTTCGACAAGAACATGATCGACAAGGACGAATACCCGCAGACCGCCGAGATCGAGACGCGCTGCGTCAACATGGTCGCGCGGCTGTTCAACGCGCCCGAGGACAGCGAGCCGGTCGGCGTCTCGGCCATCGGGTCCAGCGAAGCGGTGATGCTCGCGGGCATGGCGCTGAAGTGGCGCTGGCGCGCACGTCGGGAGGCCGCCGGGCTGCCGGCCGACAAGCCCAACCTGATTCTGGGCGCCAACGTCCAGGTCGTATGGGAGAAGTTCTGCCGCTATTGGGAGGTCGAGCCGCGCTACGTCCCGATGCGGGAGGGCCGGTACGTCATCACACCGGAGGAGGTCGTCAGCCGGATCGACGAGAACACGATCGGGGTGATCGCGATCCTGGGTACGACCTTCACGGGTGAGTTCGAGCCGATCGAGGCGGTTCACGACGCGGTAGTGCGCCACAACGAGGAGCACGATCTGCAGGTTCCGCTGCACATCGACGCGGCCAGCGGCGGCTTCGTCGCTCCGTTCATCCACCCCGATCTGCGCTGGGACTTCCGCCTGCCGAACGTCGTGTCCATCAACGCATCGGGGCACAAGTACGGGCTGGTCTATCCCGGTGTGGGGTGGGCCGTGTGGCGGAGCAAGGAGCATCTGCCCGAGGACCTCGTCTTCCACGTCAACTACCTCGGCGGAGACATGCCCACGTTCACGCTCAACTTCTCTCGGCCCGGCAATCAGGTCGTGGGTCAGTACTACAACTTTCTGCGGCTCGGCCGGGCGGGCTACACGCGCATCCTGAGCAACCTGCGCGACATCGCCACCGAGCTGTCGGCTCAGATCGCCGAGCTCGGACCGTTCGAGCTGCTCAGTGACGGCAGCACCATCCCCGTGTTCGCCATCCGTCTCAAGGACGCCTCGCGCTACTCGGTCTACGACGTGTCCGAGCGTCTGCGCCGGGGTGGCTGGCAGGTGCCGGCGTACACCATGCCCCCGGATGCCGAGGACGTTGCCGTGCTCCGTGTGGTGGTGCGCGAGGGCTTCTCGCGCGACATGGCGGATCTCCTGCTGGCCGAGCTGACCAAGGTCGTGGAGGGACTGGAGAGCGCACCGCCCAGCGCACCGAAGAAAGCAGAAGGGGGATTCCACCACTGACGGCCCCCGTCGGGCGCGGCTTCGGGCGCCGCGTCCGCTAATGAATTCGCGTCGGCGACGTATGAGAGGAGGAAGACCCTCGGAGATCGGTTCGTCGGAGAGCCATCGGGATGAGACGCTACCTCGTGGTCTCCATCGCGTTCGTCGGCCTGCTGCTGACCCAGAGCGGCTGCTCGGATTCCGTGCGGCCGGGCGATGGGCTCTTTCGTCTGCAATCCGCGCTGCCCGTGCCCGGCGCCACCGCCGTCTCGGTGCTGGACAGCGTCGTCCTCCGGTTCAGCGCGGAGGTGAGCACCGCCGGTCTGTCGGACGCCGTACGACTCGAAGCCAGGGGCCGCCCGGTAATCGTCGAGGTCGTGCGCCGCGACCGCAGGACCGTGGTCGTATCGCCCGCCGTCCCCCTGGACTTCGGCACCGAGTACCGGATCGTCCTGACCTCCGCGCTCAGGTCCCGCTCGGGGTCTTCTCCGGAGGGTACGACGTCGTGGGCGTTCAGCACCCGAGGGCTGGCGCCTCCGGTGCCGAGCCGGGACAGCCTCCGCCGGCACCTGGAGGCTCTGGCCCATGACAGCATGCGGGGCCGGAGGTCGGGCTCGCAGGATGAGCTCCGGGCCGCCCGGTACCTCGAAGGGCGACTGCTCTCCTACGACCTCCAGGTGCCGGCCCGAGGCGTGATCCAGCCCTTCGTCACCGTCGGGCGGGGAGACAGCCTGCTTTCCTCCCGCAACGTGATGGCCGAGGTGGCGGGCTCGGGGCCCCTGGCGGGCGAATGGATCGTGGTCGGTGCCCATTACGACCACATCGGGTACCGTGGGCTGGCCGACGAGACCCTGGGACCCAACAACGGGGCCGACGACAACGCGTCCGGCACCGCGCTCATCCTGGAGATGGCCCGTCTTCTACAGGACTGGGTGAGTGGCGACGGGACGGCGGGTACCGCCCGGCGTTCGGTCCTGTTCATCGGGTTCGGCGCCGAGGAGGAGGGGCTGCTCGGCTCGTGCCACTACGTCTTCGAGGCGCCGGAGGTACCGCTGGCCCGGACCGCAGCGATGATGAACTTCGACATGGTGGGCCGACTCAGGAACGAGCTGCTCACGGTGTCCGGGCAGGGGACCGCGGAGGTGTGGCCGACCGTCCTGGCCGATGCCAACGCCCCGAATCTGGCCCTCTTCAGGCCCGACGTCAGCCATCCGAGCGGCTCGGACCACGCGTGCTTCTGGCGCTGGGGCATTCCGTCGCTCTCCTTCTTCACCGGCTTCCACGACGAGTACCACACGCCGCAGGACGATGTGGATCTCATCGACTTCTCGGGCCTCGGACGGGTCGGGGAGCTGGGCATCCGCATTCTGGCACGCCTGATGGTCATGCCCGAGGCCCCCTCGTTCACCGGTCCCTGGTGGTCGCCCGGCCGGTAGCGGTGCATCTTGTGGTATGCGTGAGCTCAGAGACCGGCTCCAGCAGGTGCTGGGAGACCGGTATCGGGTCGAGCGCGAGCTCGGCTCGGGCGGCATGGGCGTCGTCTTCCTTGCGGCGGACTTGAAGCTGGGTCGCTCCGTCGCAATCAAGGTGCTGCGACCGGAGATCGCTCAAGCGGTGGGTGACGAGCGCTTCCTGAGAGAGATACACATCTCCGCCCAGCTCTCCCATCCCCACATTCTCCCGCTGATCGACTCGGGCAGTGCCGACGGACTTCTTTATTACGTCATGTTCTACGTGTCCGGCGAAACGCTCCGCTCCCGCCTGGATCGCGAGTCGCAGCTGCCCGTCGACGAGGCCGTCCGTATCGGGCGTGAGATCGCGAAAGCGCTCGATCACGCCCACGGCCAGGGCGTCGTGCATCGCGACATCAAGCCGGAAAACATCCTGCTGGACGATGGGCACGCGCTGGTGTGCGACTTCGGCATCGCTCGGGCCGTCGGCGAGGCCGGTGGCAGGCAGCTGACGCAGACAGGCTTCGTCGTGGGCACGCCCGCCTACATGAGTCCGGAGCAGGGGACGGGCGAGACGACGGTGGATCACCGCTCCGACATCTACGCCCTCGGGTGCGTGGTCTACGAGATGCTGATCGGCTCGCCGCCCTTCGGCGGGGCGGCGCCCCACGTCCTTCTGGCGCGGAAGTGCGTGGAGCAGGTGCCGGGGCTGCGAACGGTCCGTGCCGCCATCCCCGTGCACGTCGAGGAGGCCGTGCTGAAGACGCTCGCTTCCACCCCCGCCGATCGGTTTCAGAGCGCGGGAGCGTTCGGGGAGGCGTTGACCGATGCCGAGGCGACGGCTCGGACGAGGCGCCGGCATCATTGGGAGACCGGCGCACGGCGAGCCGCCGTCGCCACTGCCGCCGTCGCTGCGGTGGCCGTCGCCGTCGCGCTGCTGTGGTCACGCGGGCGCGGCGGAGGGGGTGGGGCGCTCCGGGTCCGGTCGGCGCAGGTGACGGCCCTGCCCGGCCTCGAAGATTCCCCGAGCTTTTCCCCGGACGGCCAGTGGCTCGTCTACGCAGGAGACAACGGCGCGGATCGCGACATCTACCTGCGCAGCCTGACGGGCGAGCGCGCCATCGACCTGACGGAGGGTACGCCCGGCGACGACTACTCCCCCGCCTTCTCACCCGACGGGCAGCAGATCGCCTTCCGCTCGACGCGTGCGGGAGGCGGACTGTTCGTGATGGGTCGAACCGGGGAGGCGACGCGGCGCGTCTCGGAGCAGGGGGAGGACCCCGCCTGGGCGCCCGATGGTCGGTCGCTGGTCTACGCCCAGGAACATGTGGGCGTGAACCCCTTCAACCTCGAGCCGGGGAAGAGGGAGCGGGGGCTGTGGACGGTAGACCTCGAGACGGGGGCGACACGGCAGTTGGTGGATGGGGATGCGGTGCTCCCCGCCTGGTCGCCGAACGGCCGCTGGATCGCCTACACGTCCCGTTCGGCCGAGTCCAGGCCGCACCTGTGGCTCGTGCCTGCCGGTGGCGGCGATCCCGTTCCGCTCTCGGAGGGTACCGGCGACGACTGGGGCTCGGCCTGGTCGCCGGACAGCCGCTTCCTCTACTTCTCCAGCAACCGCGCCGGGAGCATGAACCTCTGGCGCATGGCGGTGGACCCGGCAAGCGGTCGGGCACGGGGTGCACCCGAGCCGCTGCCCACACCGTCTGTCGTCGCCGCACACCCGAGCGTTTCGGGCGACGGGACACGCATTCTCTACGCTTCGGTCCTCACGACGCAGAATGTCGAGCGTGCGCGCTTCGATTCCCGGGCCGACACGCTGCTCGAGCCCTTCCTCCTGACGACGGGGACCCGGCAATGGTCCTCGCCCGATCCGAGCCCCGACGGCTCGCTCGTTGCGTTCTATTCGCGGGATCTCCCAGAGGGTGATCTGTACGTGGTCCGGCGCGACGGCACCGGACTCCGCCAGCTCACCGCCGACTCCGCCATCGATCGGGTACCTCGCTGGTCTCCGGACGGCACGCGCATCGCCTACTTCTCGAATCGGAGCGGCAGGCTCACCGCCTGGGTCATCGACGCGGACGGGAGCCACAACCGGCAACTGACGTTCACCACGACCACGAGTGCCCCCGGAGCCTGGTCGCCGGACGGGCGGCGCATGGCCATCGTGCGATCGCCACCGGAGAGCGGCTTCCTCCTGGATCTCTCGCGCCCCTGGGACGACCAGACGCCCGAGCCTCTCATCCGGGATACGGCGTCGGGTCACTTCGTCTCCAACGACTGGTCGCCCGACGGGACCCGGCTGGCAGGGATGAGAAGCTACTCCGACCAGGGCGTGGGCTACTACGAGCTGGCCACCGGCAGGCAGGTCCTCCTCACGGACTTCGGACAGTGGCCGGTCTGGATGCCCGACAGCCGGCACCTGTTGTTCGTGAGCGGCGGCCACGCCTTCTACCTGGTGGACGCCCGGACCCGCCACGTGCGCCCGGTCTACTCGACCGTCCGCGACATGCTGGGCCCGCCCCGGGTCACGGCCGACGGGCGCGAGGTCGTGTATTCTCGCCGCCACACCGAGGGAGACATCTGGCTGGTCACCCTCGAGAGCGGGAGCCGCTGACCCCGTCGGCCGCTGCGGTGAGCTCGGGCTCGCTCAGCCCACGGCGTCGAGCGGGATGAAGATCCGGCTGTTCTGCCACTCCAGCGCGAGTCCGCCCTCGGCCGGTCGAATCGTGAGCTGCTCGATCGGCGTCTCGATCGCCTCGGTCCGGACCGAAGCCCGACCGACTTCCTGCGCCCGCACCTCATCGGTGTAGTCGGATTCGATGCCCCACTGCGAGGTGGACCGGTTCACGATCAGCGTCCAGTCTGCATTCTCGCGTGGGATCGTGTAGAGCGAATACGACCCCGGCTCGACGTCGAGTCCGGCGATGCGTGCGGTCACATTCAGGTGGATCGTGGTCGGCTCGTTGGCGCCCGTGCGCCAGAGCCTGTCGTACGGCACCGCGTCCCCGCCGATCATGGTGCGGCCGTGCAGCGAGGGGCGGCCGTAGCAGACCTTCGCCTGGCCGGCGCCCACGCTGACGGTGGTGGAGTCGTAGGGGCTGGCCCTTCCTTCCAGCGGCATGGCGTTGGAAGGCTGGCAAACCAGCGTCGCCAGCGCCGTCTTCGTCGCGTCGGGCCCTTCCGTCTTCGCGGCTCCCTCGCCGCTCTTCGCGCATCCGTTCATCGCCGTCACGGCGATCAGCAGAGCCCACAGCCCATGGCGTCTCATCGCTCCTCCTCAACGGTGGTCGTGACCCCGAGGAATCCGAGACGGAGCCAACCCGAGCGCCGTCTCCGCCGAACCTCTTCGAGGTCTGTGGCTGGATGACAGCCTGGGCAGGCGTCCCAATCTACTCGGCCGGAATCGGGAATCACAGCATTCTATTCGCGGGCCCGCCAGGCGGGACGGTGAGAGGATGGCGGGCACGGCTCCGTCCGGAGGTGGGCCGGGCGGACACGGGTGCCATTTCGGATTAGAATAGGAGCGTCGCCTTTCTTGGATCGTCGACTTCTATATAGATCGTAGGAGCAGGCTATGACCCAGTCGGTCATGGTGGTGGCGAGCGAGGCGGGAACCGGCAAGAGCGTGATCAGCCTGGGCCTCGTCGACCAGCTCGAGCGCCATGGCGCTCGCACCGCCTATTTCAAGCCCGTAGGACTGACCAACGGATCGGGCACGTTGGACCCCGACGCACGATTCGTCCACCAGACCCTGCATCTCCGGACACCGCCTGAATGGGTGGTAGGCGCCGGCCACTCGGACGTCACGCGCGCCCTCGAGGAAGGGCGATACGACGAGCTCGTCGACCGGATTCTCGAGGCGCACACGCGGCTCGCCCGCGAGGCCGACATCGTCGTCTGCGAGGGCGTGGACAGCACCGCCGCATTCCCCGCGCTCGATTCCGACATCAACATCGATCTCGCCAGGAACCTCGATGCGCCGGTGCTCCTCGTGGCCGGGGGCAGAGGGCTCGGGGCGGAGGAGATCACCTCCAACGTCATGCTGGCCCGCAATCAGCTTCACGAGCGCGGTGCGGAGGTGAGCGGCGTCTTCATCAACCGCGTCGAGCCGAGACGGCAGGAAGACCTCGCCGACAACCTGCGCCGGCTCCTGCGGCAGAAGCGGGTGACGCTCTACGGCGTGCTCCCCGAGCTCGTCGAGCTGTCGCGTCCACGTATCCGCGACGTCGTGCGTGCCCTCGAAACCCGCGTCCTCCAGGGCGAGAACATGATGGACGCCCGGGTCGGGTCCGTGCTCGTCGCCGCGATGGGCCTCGAGAACTCGCTGCACTACTTCGAGGACGGCTGCCTGGTCATCACACCGGGAGACCGCGAGGAGATCCTGCTGGCCGCTGCCGCCGCCTACGCGTGCGACAACGTGCCGCGACCCGCCGGCGTCGTGCTCTCGGGTGGCTTCGAGCCGCGTCGCAAGGTACTGCAGCTGGTCCACGGGCTCAGCCAGGGCCGGCTTCCCATCCTGCACGTCGATGCGCCGACGTACGAGACGGCCATTGCGGTCAATCACGTCGAGCCGGTGCTCATGGAGAACCAGGAAGACAAGGCGCTCGCCATCCGTGCCGCGATGGAGGAATACGTCGACCTGGAGCAGTTCGTCGGGAAGAAGCTCGCCGCCACCCGGAAGGTGGTGACGCCGCGGCGCTTTCTGCGGGACCTCCGGGACAAGGCGCGGGCCGACAAGAAGACCATCGTCCTTCCGGAGGGCAACGTCGACAGGATCCTCAAGGCCGCCGAGGAGCTGCGGCGCCAGGACATCGTCGACGTCGCGCTCATCGGGGACGAGAGCGAGATCCGTAAGTACGCGGCACAGATCGGCGTGCACCTCGACGACAGCGTGGCCATCGTCAACCCGCACACCGACCGGGAGTTCGACGACTACGTCCACACCCTCGTCGAGCTCAGAAAACACAAGAGCCTGCCGGAGCACATGGCGCGCGACCTCATGAGCGATCGCACGTACTTCGGCACGATGATGGTGTACAAGGGACGCGCCGACGGGATGGTCTCCGGCTCGACGACGACGACTCAGGCGACCCTGCGGCCGGCCTTCGAGTTCGTAAAGACCAAGCCCGGAATCCAGAGCGTCTCGAGCGTCTTCTTCATGTGTCTCCCGGACCGCGTCCTGGTCTACGGAGACTGCGCCGTCATTCCCAACCCCACGGTCGAGCAGCTCGCCGAGATCGCACTCGCGAGCGCGGATACCGCCCAGGCGTTCGGGATCGAGGCCCGCGTCGCCATGCTCTCCTACTCGACCGGCGCGTCCGGAAAGGGCGAGGATGTCGAGCGTGTGCGTGCGGCCACGGCCCTCGTCCGTGAGCGAAACCCGGAGCTCAAGATCGAGGGTCCGATCCAGTACGACGCCGCTATCGACCCCATCGTCGCGCGCACGAAGCTCCCCGAGAGTCAAGTCGCGGGGCAGGCCACGGTCTTCATCTTCCCGGACCTCAACACGGGCAACAACACGTACAAGGCCGTGCAACGGTCGTCCGGCGCCATCGCCATCGGACCGGTGCTGCAGGGCATGCGAAAGCCGGTGAACGATCTCAGCCGCGGCGCGACCGTCACGGACATCGTCAACACGGTCGTCGTGACCGCCATCCAGGCGCAGGGGTGACGATGCAGGTTCTGGTGCTGAACTCAGGCAGCTCGTCCCTCAAGTACCAGGTGTTTCGCATGCCCGAGGGTGAGGTGCTCGCTCGCGGCCTCGTCGAGCGCATCGGTGAGGACGAAGGTGTGATCACCCAGCAGAACGACGGCGATGAGGTGCGCCACGAGGAGCGCTTCGCCGACCATGCCGAAGGGCTCCAGCGGGCCATCGCGTTGCTCACCGAAGGCGACGACGCGCCGCTCCGGGACATCGACGACATCGGGGCCGTCGGGCACCGCGTCGTTCACGGCGGCGAGCGGTTCACCGACACGGTGCTCATCGACGACGACGTCATCGCGGCGCTCGAAGCCAACAGCGCGCTCGCCCCGCTGCACAATCCCCCGAACCTGCTCGGCGTCCGGGTGGCGCGCGACCTCATGCCCGACGTGCCGCAGGTCGCCGTGTTCGATACCGCGTTCCACCAGACGATGCCGGAGCACGCGTACCTGTACGCGATCCCGATGGATCTGTACCGCGAGGACGGCGTCCGCCGCTACGGCTTCCACGGAACCTCGCATCGCTACGTCGCGTCGGAGGCGGCCAGGATGCTCGGGAAGGAGCCCGAGAGCTGCAACCTCATCACCTGCCACCTCGGCAACGGCTCTTCGGTCGCGGCGATCCGGAACGGTCGGTCGATCGACACCAGCATGGGAATGACGCCGCTCGAGGGTCTCGTGATGGGGACGCGGTCCGGCGACCTCGATCCGGCCCTCATCTTCTATCTCGCGCGGGTCGAGAAGATGACGATCGACGACCTCGACCAGCTGCTCAACAAGAAGAGCGGGCTGCTCGGTCTTTCCGGGAAGAGCAACGATGTTCGCGAGCTGCTCGAGTTGCGCGAGAAGGGCGACGACGGAGCGCGCATCGCGCTCGCGGTGTTCGCCTATCGGATCAAGAAATACATAGGGGCCTATGCCGCCGTCCTCGGCCGGGTGGACGCGGTGGTCTTCACCGCCGGCATCGGAGAGAACGCCACCGCGGTGCGCGCCGAGGCGACCGACGGCCTCGATGCCCTGGGCATCGCGCTCGACGCGGAGAAGAACCGCGAGGCGATCGGCGTGGCCGCCGATGTGGCCCGGCCCGAGTCACGGACGCGCATCCTCGTCGTGCCGACGGACGAGGAGAAGCTGATCGCACAGGATACGTACGCGCTCGCCCGGGCGTGAGGCACGGCGGGGCATGCGGCCGGAGACGGCGGGGAGCGCGTAGCGAACCCCGCCGGGATTCGGGGTTATGCTCAAGCCGTCCAGCCCGCCTCTCAGCACAGGATGACCATGTCCCCTGCCCGTTCGCCCGTGCCCAAGCCGGAAACCTCGTCCCCCCTCGATCCCGACGACTGGGAAGAGTTCCGCGAGCACCTGAGCGCTGCGGCCGACCGCCTGGTGGACCATGTGCGCCAACAGCGCCACTGGCCGGTCTGGCAGGAGATGCCGCCCCAGGTCTCCGAGCATCTCCTCGACCCGGTGGGGCCCGACGGCCTGGGGGCGGGCAAGGCATGGGAGCTTCTCGAGGACACGATCCTTCCCTTCGGGGTGGGGAACGTGCATCCCCGGTTCATGGGATGGGTTCACGGTGGAGGAACGGCGGGGGGCCTCATCGCCGGATTGGCCGAGGCGGCCATCAACGCCAATGTGGGGGGACGCAACACCGGGGCCGCGGAGGTGGAGCGCGCGGTGATCTCCTGGGCCCGGGACCTGTTCGGCTTTCCCGAGGGGTCCAGCGGTATCCTCACGAGCGGCACGACCATGGCCACTGTGGTGGCCCTGGCTTCGGCGCGGCAGGCCCAGGCCGACTGGGACGTGGAGGCTCTGGGGCTGGGGCCCCGGGGTGACCGGTTCCGCTTGTATGCGTCCGAGGCGGCCCACGGGTGTGTGGAGACGGCGTTGCGCCTGCTGGGCTTCGGCAGGAAGGCCCTGGTGACCGTTCCGGTGGACGGCGGCGGGCACGTGCGGGTGGACCGGATGCGGGACGCCATCCGGCGCGACCGGGAGGCGGGGCTCCAACCCTTCGCGGTGGTGGGCAACGCCGGCACCGTCGACGTGGGCGCCGTGGACGACCTCCAGGCCCTGGCCGACCTGGCCGAGGAAGAGGACCTCTGGTTTCACGTGGATGGAGCGTTCGGGGCGCTGGCCCGCCTGAGTCCCGCCCTGCGCGATCGGGTGGCGGGCATCGAGCGTGCCGACTCCCTGGCGTTCGACTTCCACAAGTGGCTCCACGTGACCTACGACTGCGGGTGCGCGCTCGTCCGCGACCACGCCGACCAGCGCGCCGCGTTCAAGGGACGTCCCCGCTACCTGGAAGGTCACGCCGAGGGGCTGGCGGCCGGGGAGCCGTGGTTCTGTGACTACGGTCCGGAGCTTTCCAGGGGGTTCCGGGCGCTGAGGGTGTGGTTTCTTCTGGTGGAGCACGGTACCGACGCCCTGGCGGAAGCCATCGAAGGGTCGGTCGCGCGGGCCCGCTATCTCGCGGCCCGGGTGGATCGGGAGCCGCTCCTGGAGCGCGTGGCGCCCGCCGACCTGAACATCGTGTGCTTCCGGGTGGTGCCTCTGCCCGGCGAGAACGGCGATACCCTGAATGCGACGGTCGTGGCCGAGCTGCAGAAGCGGGGCATCGCGGCGCCCTCCACCACCCGGCTCGGAGAGGAGCTCGTCATCCGGTGCTGCCTCATGAACCACCGGGCGACGCTGGAGGACATGGACGTGACGGTGGACGGCGTACTGCAGATCGTCGAGGAGTTGCGCCGGGAGGGTTGAGAAGAGGGGCTCGGGGGAGCGAAGTCCGTCGGCCGGACTCCGCTCCCCTCTCGAGCACCTCCGCGCCTCACTTCAGGTCGAAGCGATCCAGGTTCATCACCTTGTTCCATGCGGCGACGAAGTCGCGCACGAGCTTCTCCTCGCCGTCTTTCGAGCCGTACACCTCGGACAGCGCGCGGAGCTGCGAGTTCGAGCCGAACACGAGGTCGACTCGGGTGGCGGTCCATCGTAGATCTCCGGTCTCCCGGTCGCGGCCCTCGAACAGCTCGGCATCCTCGGTGACCGGCTTCCACTCCGTGCTCATGTCGAGCAGGTTCACGAAGAAGTCGTTGCTCAGGGTCTCCGGCCGCTCGGTGAAGACGCCGTGCTTCGCGTCTCCGACGTTGGTCCCGAGCACGCGCATCCCGCCGATGAGCACCGTCATCTCCGGCGCGGTCAGAGTCAGGAGCTGCGCCCGATCGATGAGCAGGGCTTCGGCCGGCACCGTGTACCGCTTCTTCAGGTAGTTCCGGAATCCGTCCGCGACCGGCTCGAGCGGGTCGAAGGAGTCCACGTCGGTCTGTTCGGTCGAGGCGTCCGTGCGCCCCGGGGTGAAGGGCACCGTCACGTCGTGGCCGGCGTTCTTCGCCGCCTGCTCGACGCCGGCGCACCCGCCCAGCACGATGAGATCGGCGAGGGTGATCTTCTTGCCGCCGGAGGCCGACGCGTTGAACTCGTCCCGGACGGCCTCGAGGGTCTTCAGCACGCCGGCGAGCCGGTCCGGCCGGTTCACCTCCCAGTCCTTCTGCGGTGCCAGACGGATGCGTGCGCCGTTCGCCCCGCCGCGCTTGTCGGATCCGCGGAACGTGGAGGCCGACGCCCACGCCGTGGACACCAGCTCCGAAACGGACAGTCCCGACGCCAGGATCTTCTGCTTCAGCGTGGCGACGTCACTCGCGTCGACGAGCTCGTGGTCGACGGCGGGGACCGGGTCCTGCCAGATCAGCTCCTCCTCCGGGACCTCCGGGCCGAGGTAGCGCGCGCGGGGACCCATGTCGCGGTGCGTCAGCTTGAACCAGGCGCGGGCGAACACGTCGGCGAACTCGTCCGGATGCTCCATGAAATGCCTCGAGATCTTCTCGTAGGCGGGATCGAATCGGAGCGAGAGGTCGGTGGTGAGCATGGTCGGGGGATGCTTCTTCGACGGGTCGTGCGCGTCGGGCACGATGGCACCGGCATCCTTCGCCACCCACTGATGGGCGCCCGCCGGGCTCTTCGAGAGCTCCCACTCGTAGCCGAACAGGTTCTCGAAGAAGTTGTGGCTCCACTGCTTCGGCGTCGTGGTCCAGATGACCTCGAGGCCGCTGGTGATGGTGTCGTTACCCTTGCCCGTGCCGAAGCTGTTCCTCCATCCGAGGCCCTGCTCCTCCAGGGGAGCCGCTTCGGGCTCCGGCCCCAGATTCGACGCGTCCGCGGCGCCGTGCGTCTTGCCGAACGTGTGGCCGCCGGCGATGAGCGCGACGGTCTCCTCGTCGTTCATCGCCATGCGCGCGAACGTCTCGCGAATGTCGCGCGCCGCGGCCACCGGATCCGGGTTGCCGTTCGGACCTTCCGGGTTCACGTAGATCAAACCCATCTGCACTGCGGCGAGCGGGTTTTCGAGCTCGCGGTCGCCGGAGTAGCGCTCATCTCCGAGCCAGGTCTCCTCCGTTCCCCACGAGACGTCCTGGTCCGGCTCCCACACGTCCTCGCGTCCGCCTCCGAAGCCGAACGTCTCGAAGCCCATCGTCTCCAGGGCGACGTTGCCGGCCAGGATGATCAGGTCGGCCCACGAGATCTTCTTGCCGTACTTCTGCTTGATGGGCCAGAGCAGGCGGCGAGCCTTGTCGAGGCTGACGTTGTCAGGCCAGCTGTTGACCGGGGCGAAGCGCTGCTGACCCCGCCCGCCACCGCCCCGGCCGTCCCCGATGCGGTACGTGCCGGCGCTGTGCCAGGCCATCCGGATGAAGAACGGGCCGTAGTGGCCGAAGTCCGCGGGCCACCAGTCCTGCGAGTCGGTCATCAGGGCGGCGAGGTCCTTCTTGACCGCGTCCAGGTCGAGTGACTCGAACTCCCGGCGGTAGTCGAAGTCCTCACCCATGGGGTTGGATTTCTCGGAGTGCTGGTGGAGGAGCTCGAGTTTCAGTCGGTTCGGCCACCAGTCCCGGTTCGAGGTGCCCCCGACGGCATGGGGGAAGGGGCACTTGGTCTCGTCACTCATGAAGCCCTCTCTCGTGTCGTTGCGTTGCATTGCGGTCGCGGATGCCGGTCAGCCTCCGGAGTTCGCCCGGGCCAGGCACTCGGGGCAGCGGCCCCAGTAGACCACCTCCGCCTCGTCCACCTCGTAGTCCATCGCGTCGGACGGCGTCAGACACGGGGCAGCGCCAATCGCGCAGTCCACATCGACCACACGGCCGCATACGCGACAGATCAGGTGATGGTGGTTGTCGGCGACCCGCGTCTCGTACAGGGCGGGGGACCCGCTCGGCTGGATCCGCCTGAGCAGGCCCTTTTCGACCAGGATCCCCAGGGCGTCGTACACGGCCTGGCGCGAGATGGCCCCGATCTCTGCGGCGGCTACCTCGGCCACGCTGTCCGCGGTGGTATGGGGATGGGCCGATACCGCGCGCAGAACGGCCAGCCGTTGCGCCGTGACGTGAAGACCGTGTTGGCGAAGGAGGTCGGTCGGCTCCGTAGGCATGGAACGAGTATCGGAATAATTCTGGATCGTGTCAAGATTTATATGAAGTCTGTAATATATGACGTAGTCTGGTTGCAGGCTTCGAGACGGGCCTGCATCTTGTCGCGACGGCCACGGGAAAGCCTCCATACCCCCCTCCTTCCGGCCGTCACCAGCGTATGCTTCCGATGATTCAGCACCGAGGCTCCGCGTGGGTACGTGGATTGCCATTTCAGACTGTCGGCTAAGAAGCAGGAAACTCCTGACCCTCGCGGTCCTTGTCGGTGTCGTGGGTTGCCACGCGGGCTCCGGTCCGGCGGGACCGAAGGTGCCTGCGGTAGCACAGATTGCCGTCGTATCCGGTGGCAACCAGTCCGACACCGCGGACGCAACGCTTCCAGCCTCCCTCGTCGTCCGTGTGACCGACGAGCATGGCGATCCGGTCAGTGAACAGGAAGTCGTGTGGACGGTGATCGCAGGAAGTGGCTCGGTCACGCCCGACACGGCCGTGACCGATCCGTCGGGCGAGGCGCAGGCGGTCTGGACCCTGGGGGCGGCGGCCGGGGCCGACACGGTCCGGGCCTCGGTGGCGGGCCTTTCGGTCACGTTTTCTGCGACAGCGGTCGCCGGAGCGCCGGATTCACTGCTGAAGGTGAGTGGAGATGGCCAGAGCGCGACGGTCGGAACGACGCTCCCTGACTCTCTGGTCGTGCGTGTCGCCGACGCGCACGGCAATCCGATCAGCGGACAGGAGGTCGCCTCATCCGTGATCGCGGGTGGCGGTTCGTTGAAGCCGGACGACGTCGTGACGGACGCGTTGGGAGAAGCGCACGCGGCGTGGACCCTGGGCACTGCTCCCGGGGCCGATACAGTCCGTGTCTCGGTCGCCGGCGTCTCCGTCACATTCGCCGCGATGGCCGCTGTGGGGGCGCCGGATTCGTTGCTGAAGGTCGGCGGCGATGCGCAAAGCGCGGTGGTCGGGACGACGTTGCCTGATTCGCTGGAGGTGCGCCTCTGCGACCGGTATGGGAATCCGCTCGGAGGGCGGGTCGTCGTATGGAGCGTGACCGCGGGGAGTGGATCGGTCACGGCGGACAGTGTGGCGACCGACGTGGCGGGGAGAGCGCGGACAGCCTGGACCCTGGGCACGACAGCCGGAGCCGACACGGTGCGAGCCTCGGCAGCAGGCTTCTCCGTCATCTTTTCGGCCACGGCGGTACCGGGCGCTCCGCATGCGCTGCTGAAGGTCGCCGGGGATCGGCAGAGTGCCACGGCCGGTGTGGCGCTGCCTGATTCTCTGGTCGTGGGCCTCGTCGACCAGAATGGAAATCCGGTCGTCGGGCAGCAGGTAGCGTGGAGCGTCACTGCGGGAGGGGGCTCGGTCACACAGGCCACGACGGCTACAAACGCGGCCGGGCAGGCGCGCACGGCCTGGAACCTCGGCCCGAAGGTCGGGGCCGACACGGTGCGCGCTTCGGCAGCCGGCATGTCCGTCACCTTCTCCGCGATGGCGGTCGTCGGGGCGCCCGACTCGCTGCTGAAGGTGAGCGGCGACGGGCAGAGCGTGACGGTCGGCCGGACGCTGCCCGATTCTCTGGTTGTGCGGCTCGTCGATCGGAATGGCAATCCGATCGATGGCCAGCAGGTGACGTGGAGCGTCACCGCAGGAGGGGGCTCGGTCACGCCGACCACGGCAGCGACGGATGGGGCGGGACGAGCGCGAGCCGCCTGGACGCTCGGCACGACGGCCGGAGCTGATACGGTGCGTGCCTCCGCAGCGGGCTTGTCGGTAACATTTTCGGCGTTGGCCGTCGCGAGCGTCCCGGATTCGCTGCTGAAGATCAGCGGCGATGGACAGAGTGCGACGATCGGTGTGACGCTGCCCGACTCGATCGTCGTCCGCGTGGTGGACCAGAACGGCAGCCCGATGGCGGGTCAGCAGGTGGTGTGGAGCGTCACCGGGGGCGGCGGCTCGGTGACACCTGGCGCGGTGACGACAGACAGGTATGGGAAGGCTCGCGCAGTCTGGACGCTGGGATCCGCGCCGGGGACGAACGAGGTGCAGGCGTCGATTGCCGGACTGTCGGCGGTCTTCACGGCGGTCGCGGAACCGACGGTCGGTCCGGGTCCGGTAGCCTACGTGGCGAACTCCGGGAGTGGCACGGTCTCCGTCATCGACGTGGCGTCCGGGACCGTGGCCTACACCATGGGGATGGGGAACACTCAGCTGGGAGGGCTCGCGCTGACGCCGGACGGGAAGGCGGCGTGGGCGACCGATATCGACTACAACAGCGTGTCGGTGATCGACCTGGCGATGGGCACGGTGACCCACAGGTTCAGCCTCGGTTCCTTCGGCGTGCCTCAAGGCGTCGCGTTCACGCCGGGAGGGAAGACGGCATTCGTGGTGGACGGCGGTGTCCAGGTGCTCGACGTGGCCTCCCGATCCGTGACGGCCAAGATCGTGGATAACTACGTTCCCAGGCAGGTCGCTGTCCGGCCGCAGGGGGACGTGGCCTACGTGACGCTGGAAGGCTCCAACGCCGTCTCGGTGCTCGACGTGGCGTCCAGGAAGGAGACCAACAGGATTCCGGTCGGGGCCTGGCCCGAATGGGTCGCGTTCACGCCGGACGGGACCAAGGCATACGTAACCAACGGCATGGACAGCACGGTCTCGGTGATCGATGCGGCATCGGAGACCGTGACGAACACGATCCAGGTCGGACGCTTTCCGGAGGGGATTGCGTTCACGCCGGACGGGAAGACCGCGTACGTGGCAGCCGGGGGCACCGTGTGGCTGGTCGACGTGGCGACCGCCGGCGTGACGGGAACGCTGAACCTCAGGTACGCTAGCGCAACGTATGGGCTCGCGTTCACGCCGGATGGGAAGACCTTGTACGTGACCGACACCGAGAACAACGCCGTCTATGTGGTCGACGTGGCTTCCGGCAAGGTGACGAACACGATCCGGGTGGGGCGGACTCCCACCGTCGTCGTGATCCACTGACCCGGGCTCGCTGTTCGAGCGTCCGGGTCACGAGCGCCCGAGCAGCGCCTCCGCCCGCCGCTGGTCCTCGGGCGTATTGACATTGAGGAGCTGGGTGGCGCTTCCTTCCAGCTCCTCCGCCGGAATGCTCCGGCCGCCCACGTCGCGGAAGAGCGCGTGGAGCGAGAGGTCGTCCGACGAGAGATGGCGCTCCACCGCCGTCAGCGTCTCCACCCGGTAAGCCGCGCATAGCGGCTCGATTCCCCCGCCCTCACGAGAGGGGGCGGCCGCGGGGGCATCTTCCAGCCCCTCCGCCACCCTGGCCAGGAGCGCGGGCGTCACCAGGGGAAGGTCGCATGCCAGGAGGAGCACGCCATCCAGGCCGCGGGTGGCCGCCTCCCGGAGGGCGGCTTGCAGCCCGGCGAGGGGGCCCTTGCCCGGGCGCGCGTCGGGGATGACCGTGGCGGCGGGTCCGGCCTCCGGAACGGGCTTCGACGACACCACCACGACCCGCGACGTCACCTCCGCCACGGCGTCCACCGAGCTGCGCACCATCGGTACGCCTCGCACCGTGGCGCCGGCCTTCGGACCGCCGAAGCGGCGCCCCTCGCCCCCGGCCAGCACCGCCCCCAGGAGGTCGGCGGAGGTGGAAGGGACGCGTGATGTCGTCACGTCAGTGCACGCGTGCGTCGCCGACGTAGACGTTGAAGGCTCCGTTCCGGGCGAACCCCGCGAGGGTCACGCCGAAGCGCGTGGCCAGGTCCACCGCAAGGCTGGAGGGGGCCCCCACCGCCACCACGACGGGCACGCCCGCCGTCACGGCCTTCTGCAGGATCTCGAACGAAGCGCGGCCGCTCACTACCAGAACGTGGTCCGCGGCCGGCAGAGCCCCGTGCAGGAGCATGTACCCGACCGCCTTGTCCACCGCGTTGTGCCGGCCCACGTCCTCGCGAACGACCGAGCAGGAGCCCTCGGCGGTGAAGAGCCCGGCCGCATGGAGACCTCCTGTGCGGGCGAAGACGTCCTGCCCCTCCCGGAGGCGCTCGGGGAGGGAGGCCAGGACGCCCGCGTCCAGCGTGAGGTCGCTTTCCACCGGACGGCATCCCCGGGCTTCCACCGACTCCAGCGACGCTTTGCCGCACACCCCGCAGCTCGACGACGTGAAGAAGTTGCGGCGCAGCGCGTCGGCGTCGAAGCTCACCCCCGGAGCCAAGCGGGCCTCGACGACGTTGTAGGTCTGGGTCTTCCGGGGATCGTTGCCACGGCAGTACGTGAGCTCGTGGAGGGCATCGGCGGACGGCACCACTCCCTCGCCGTGCAGGAAGCCGGCCACGAGCTCGAAATCGTCGCCCGGCGTGCGCATGGTCACCGCCAGCGCATCCGAGACCCGTCGCCCTCCGTCGGCCACTCGCGACACGCGAATCTCCAGCGGCTCCTCCACCGCCAGGTCGTCCCGAGCTCGCTCGACGCCGTCGCTCCGGTGGCGCGCGACCCGTACGGCGCGCGTGGCACCCCGGCGCCCGATCATCAGTCCGCGGCCTCGCCGGCCTTCGCGGAACGCGCGTCGTCGACGTGGCCGGCCACGACCTCCACCACCGCGGTGAAGTCCGGAATCCCGCACCGCGGCTCTACGACATCGCGGCGGATGAGCGGGTTCGCCTCCGGCCAGAAGACCTGGAGATTGCGCGCCTTCATGGGCTTGATCCGGCACCGGCCCCGGAAGCTCCCCACCTCGGAGCGCAGCGTCACCGGGTCGCCGTCTCCCAGACCCAGGCGGCGGGCGTCCTCCTCGGCCATGAAGACGTCGTCCCGCGTTCCCCCCGTGAGGGGGTCACGAGCCGCCTGGACCATAGAGTTGAACTGTTTTCCCCGGCGCGTGCTGAGGTGAAACCACCCCTCCGGGATGTCGAGCTCCGGAGGCAGCACCGCCTGGAAGCGGGCTCGGCCGTCGGGGTGTCCGAACCGACCGTCCTCGCACAGCATCGGTCCGCCCCACTGCACCATGTCACCCTTGTGCGCCAGGTGCTGGATGCCGTCGTAGAAGGGCACCGCCCGGGCGATGTCGGCGCGCACGGCGTGCGCGTCGGCGAAGGCCACGGCATGCGCGCGCTCCGGGCGCACCCTCGCGGCGATTTCCGCGAGCACCTGCCACTCGGCTCTGGCCTCGCCGATGCGTCGTCCGGGAATCTCGGGGCTGAAGTAGATGCGTCGCTCGGTCGACGTCTCCGTGCCTCCGCCGGGCTGCTCGTAGCGCGTAGTGGCGGGGAGGAGCACCACCGTATCGGCCGGCTCCACGAGCATCTGCCGTGACACCACGATGTCCTGGTGCACGCGCAGCGGCACGCGCTCCAGCGCCTCCCGGCAGTAGGCGGGGTCCGGGAGCGTGCCGAGGTAGTCGCCGCCGATCGCCCACAGCGCGTCGATCTCTCCCCTGTGTGCGGCATGGACGGTCTCCACGGCAGAGAGTCCCCGAAACTCCGGGACCTCGAAGCCCCAGAGCGCGCTCATCTCCGCGGCGCTCTCCGGGCTCACGCCCCGACCGCCGGGGAACTTCCAGGGGACGGCCCCGACCTCCGCGCCTCCCTGCACCCCCGAGTGGCCACGGATGGGCATCAGCCCGCACTTCTCCCTGCCCACGAAGCCCCGTGCCAGCGCGAGGTTGAGGATGGCCTGCACGTTGTCCACGCCGAAGCGATGCTGCGTGATGCCCATGCTCCACACGAAGACCGCGCTGCGGGCCGCCGCCACCATCTCCGCGAAGGCGCGCATGTCGTCCCGAGACACGCCGCTGAAACGTTCCAGGTCTTCCCAGGACTGGCCTGCGAGGGTCTCCTCGACGGTGTCGAATCCCGTGGTGTGCGCGTCCACGAAGGCGCGGTCCACCCCGCCCGTCTCCACGAGGTGCTTGAGCACGCCGTCGAGGAAGGCGACGTCTCCGCCCTGGTGCACCTGCACGAAGGCGTCGGCCAGGCGGGTGCCGAAGATCGCCGAGTCGAAGATGGAGGGGATCCAGTACCGCTCCATGGCGGGCTCCCGGAAGGAGTTCACCATCGCGATGCGGGTGCCCTTCTCCTTGGCGCGGTACATGTACTTCGTGGCTACCGGCTGGTTGTTCGCCACGTGGGATCCGATGAAGACCAGCAGGTCCGTGCCGATCCAGTCCGTATAGGAGCACGTCGACGCCGCTACGCCGAGCGACTCCTTGAGCGCCGTGGTGCTGGGGGCGTGGCAGATCCGTGCGGAGTTGTCCACGTGGTTCGTGCCCAGCACGCGCGCGACCTTCTGCGTGACGTAGTAGGTCTCGTTCGTGATGCCGCGCGACGTCAGGTAGAAGGCAAGACGCCGGGGATCGGTGCCTCCCAGCCGCTCCACCAGGAGGTCCAGGACCTCGTCCCACGACACCCGGCGGAAGCCGTCCTCGCCCCTGCGGCGGATCATGGGATACGGGATCCGCCCCAGCGCCCGGAGCTCGTCGCCACGCAGCGACTCCAGGGCGGAGGCATCCTCGAGGCGGACCGGATCCAGAGCGCCCATGGTGTTGAGGCGGAGGAGCTCCAGGCGCACGGTGCACAGGTGGATGCCGTCGATGGTGAAGTCGCGCATCCCGGTGGTGCCGAGGGCGCATCCGTCGCACACGCCGTCGCCGAGGATCCGCATCCCGAACTCGAGCTGGTCTCGGTTCTCCCACCAGATGCGGGCCATGTCCCGGAAGTGGTGGGGCTTCTCCTCACCCAGCCCGAAAGGCTTGAGGGACACCCAGGTACGGGGGTTCCAACCGAACTCCATGGTCTCCCCTGGGCAGAAGGGAGGGTGGTGCCGGCGCACGGAAGGAGGCGCCGAAGCGCGGGGAGGCTTCCGTTGCCGACGGAACGCTTCAACCTCCGCCGCGGTGGGTGCTCAAGTCAAGGGAGGCGGAGCTGGTCAGGCCACGGTGTGGAATTCCGTCGGCTGGATTGCCGTGAAGGCCTGGTCGCCGTTCAGGGCGAAGCCCACTGCCGTGGGCGGCTGGTACATCGTGGGGTTCTCCTCCAACCGCCTCAGCTTGTACAGGCCGTCGGGAACCTGCGCGAGCGCCGGCGTCGTGTAGGTGTTTGGGCCGGTGCAATCGGTGAAGGGAGCGGCGGTGCCCGTCCGCTCCAACCGAACGGCGTTGCTCTCTCCGAACTGCGCCACGGAGTCGAAGGACAGAATGCGGGCATTGCCGAAGAACCCCGCGAGGGTTCTCACCAACTTCCTGGGTAACCGCATGTTCTTGGTGCCCTGGTTCTGGTTGGTGGTGAACTGCTGCACGTTGCCGATCAGGAAGATGCTGAGAAGGTTTCCCTCGCCCTGCGCCAGCTCCTGCATCTTCGTGAAGATCACGTGGCCGTACACGTCCTTTGTTCCGGTCGTCAGGTGTGTGCCCACCAGGGCGTCGGTGTACACCAGCGTCACGCTGAGGCAGGAGCACAGGTTCGGATAGTAGATGGTGGAGTCATCCTTGGCGCAGTGCTCTTCGTCGAGTGAAACAGCCATTTGCCGACCTCCTCAGTTCTTCGCCAGCGACAGGAGCAGATCCCGGTTCAACTCGTGGCTTCCCTCGAAGCTCATCGAGCGGTGCCGCACGCCGTGCCGTTCCAACAGTGCCGCTTGCCCGGAGGCGGTTCCGGCGGGGTAGAGCTCGTCGGCGTCGCCCCGGACGAGCACCACCTCCATGTCGTCCAACGCACCGCCCGCGAGGTCCAGCTCGGGCGGCATCGTTCCGCCCCAGAGCACAAGACGGGCGGGCTCGGGCCTGCCCGCCGTGGCCCAGCGACAGGCCGTCGCCGTTCCCTGTGAGAACCCCAGCACCGTGAGCGGGACCGCCACGGGAATCGCCGATCCGAGCGTGTCCAGCAGCTGGTCGAGGTAGGCGATGTAGTCCGCGATCTCGCTCAGGCGATCTTCCCGCGTCATCCACGACGCCCCCACGACGCGGGCGGCGTGATTCACGTAGTATCGCGAAAGCCCTTCGGGAACCACGATGAGCCGGCGACCGTCGTCGAGCGAATCGAGGGTGCGCGCGAAGCGCGGAGCGAGCTGGCCGTACCCGTGAAACGCGAACCAGACGTCCTCCGCGGTGCCGTCCAGTGGGCCGAGGGTCACGTAGCGCGCCGTGCGCGGGACGGTGAGGTGATGTTCTTGCATGATGCCCGGAAGATAGAGCGGGCTCGCCCGAGTTGGGGAGGGCGCGTGCGCTCCGGCCACCTTGCGGCCCGTCGACTCGACCCGCTAGGGTGCGTCATGAGCCCTGCGTGGAGCCGCCCGGGGGCCACACGATCGTCGGAGCTCGAATGCCCAACCCTACCGACGGACCCCCGCGCCCAGGTGGTCCGCCCGGCCCGGCAGGCCGGCGCCGGGCGAATGTCGGCGCTCCCGCGCGGGGAAGGCCTCGGGCCAACGCGTCCGCGGAGCTTGCGCGCGTGCTTCCACAACGCCTTCTCCAGTTGGCATCGGAGGCTTCTGGTGGCGGATTGGGACAGGGAGCCTTCAAGAGGGTCCACCTCCTCGCGCAGACCGGGTACGTGGCCGCCGAGCTGCTGTCGCTCAACATCAGCGAGAGCGACATGCGGAGTGTGCTCGACGAGACCGCGCGGCAGCTTCGCCTTCGTAGCCGGGCCCTCCGGGAGAAGCTCATGGCGATGGAGACCGGCCGGGCGTACACCGGTGGGGGGCGACATATCGTCAAGACCGTAGGGTTCGACATCGGCACGAGACGGTTGGTCATGAAGTACGGTGGATACCCTCTCTCGAAGCTCGTGGAGGGACTCTGGGCGCCGGCGGATGTCGCGGGGCTCACCCCGTTGCAGAGGAACCCCCTCATCAGGCTGATGGCCTCGGTCGCGAGACAGGTGCTCGAAGGGTTTGTCTTCACCCATGGCCAGGAGGTCATCCACGCGGACATCAAGCTCGACAACGTCGTCGTGGACAGTCGAGGCAAGGTGACGCTGATCGATTGGGGCGTCTCCGCCGAGGCTGGGCAGAAGCCGGGTGGGGGGACCGCCCAGTACATCTCCAGGCAGCGTCTGTTCGGGGCGGACGAGGTGGCGAGACCGACCGAGGATCTCTTCGCGCTGGGCCGGACGCTGTGCTTCATGGTCGCCGGAAGCGAGCGGGTGAGCCCGCGCGATGCCCTGGGTGCGGTGCACAGTCTTGGCGACCCGGCGTTGAGCGAGTTCGTCGACAAGTGCCTGGCCTCGGAAGAGGCAGCCGTAGGCGGATTCTCGTCGGCAGCCGAAGCTCTCGGTCATCGCTTTCCGGCGTCCCTGCCTCGCGCCCGCGAGTCGGTCGTCGTCCAGCAGTACGCGAAGCGGTTCTTTACCTCCGAAGAATCCAGCCGACTGGCCGAGTTCTACGACCCCGCCGCGATCGCTCGCGCGGCGGCCGACCGCGCGAGGGCGGCTGCCGCCGCCCAGCCGGCCAGCCCCATCCCTCCCGATCCGCACGCGCGGATGGACTTCGAGAAGCAGTTCCCGACGCTGGTGCCCCTGCTGACGCAGGTGACGAACCTGTCGGCGGAGGTCGAGGATCTCAGAGAGAAGATTCGCGGCAGAAAGGCGGCGGCCGGCGATGCGGCCGCCGCCGCTGCTCCGTCTGCACCGGCGGACGACGACGCGGGGGCGTGAGGGCGCGTCCGGGCCGGCTCGGTCGGCACGGCTCCGAACGCGACGCTCAGTCCTTCCTTACTGCTTCATCACCCCCTGCGCCGTGGCAACGTCGGCCTTCAGCTTCGACACACCCTCTCCCGCTTGCTGGATGTAGCCATCGGCCACCTTCACCATCGCGGGCGTGGGCGCCACGAGGGCCATGCTCACCTGGCTCGCGACGGAGGTCAGCCAGGAGCGCAGCAGACCGGGGTACACCAGGGCGCCTTCACCCGACTGGATCTTGAGGTCGACCAGACTGTCGATGTCCCGGCTCAGGTTGTCCAGCGCCTTCTGCGCCTGACTGCCGCTTCCGCTCCCCGCGCCCACTTGCTTCTTCAGCGCGTCGCGGGCGTCGATGGCCTTGTTCAGGGTGCTGTCCAGCTGGTTCAGGGCGTGGTGGATCCGCATCAACAGGTCGAAGCGCTGCTGTAGCTCCGCCTGCGTGGTCTTCAGCCGTGGGTCCAGCTTGACCACGAACGGCTGCTTGTGCGTGGTGCCGTCGTAGGTCAGCGTGACGTAGTAGGTGCCCGGCACCACTTGCGGCCCCACCGGCACGCCGGCCGAGAAGCCCGAGTTGAAGATTCCCTTCACGTCCACCGCGTTCGGGTACCGCAGATTCCACTGGAAGCGGTTCATGCCCGGCTCGACCGTCGTCGACGCTTCTCCGCGCCGCCTTCGTCCCGCCGGGCGGCCGCGCGAAGACGCGTTCGATCCGGCCGAGCTCTTCGCGTGGAGCGTGAAGCTGCGAATCGACTTGCCGTCGGCGGTGGTGAAGTCGAGCTTCGCCGGCGACTTGCCCTTGTAGTCGGCAGGCATGTGGAAGAACACCGTGACGCCGTTCGCCAGGCTTCCACCGCCTCGGCCGTACCCGCGACCACCGCCCGCCGCCAGCCAGGTCTGCTGCGGCTTGAAGAGATACGCCGACTGGCTCTCCACGTCTGCCGCCTTCACCTGCTCGAGGAACTGCAGGTCGTCGAGCACCCAGAAACCACGGCCGAACGTGGCGAGCACCACTGCATGCTGATCGGGCTGAATCTCCACGTCGCTCACGCGTACCGGCGGCAGATTCAGGGTCAGCGGCTGCCAATGTTCGCCCGCGTCCAGGCTGAAGTACGCCGTCCTGCTGGTACCGGCGAAGAGCAGGTCGGGCTGGTCCGGATCTTCCCGCACGCTCTCGACGTACTGGCCGTCGGGCAGCCCGGTGGTGATCTGCGTCCAGTGCTTCCCGTAGTCGGTGGTCTTGTACAGGTACGGATGGAAGTCATCCCAGTCGTACCGGCTCGCCGAAACGTAGGCGGTGCCCTCGTCGGTGTGCGAAGGCTCGATACAGGTGATGGTGGACCACTTCGGCAGCGTCGGAGGCCGTACCTGACTCCAGTGCCCGCCCGCATCGGTGGTCAGGTGCACCAGGCCGTCGTCCGAGCCCGTCCAGATCACGCTGTCCGCGAGCGGCGAGAAGGCGATCGAGGAGATGGTCCCGAACATCTCCTCCCCGGTCACGTCCGCGCTGATCGGGCCGCCCGGCCTTCCCTGCTTGCTCTTGTCGTTCCGCGTGAGATCCGGGCTGATGATCTTCCAGTGGATGCCTTCATCGGTGGTCTCGAACAGGACGTTCGCACCCATCAACAGCTCTCTGGGGTTGCCGGGGGCGAACACCACCGGATGGTGGATCCAGCCGTAACGGTACTTGATCTTGGACCCCGCGAGACCGAACTGGTAAGACGGCCAGGGGCTCACGTTGGTGACCAGCCCCGTCCGGCGATTCTGCCTCCACTCCTTGCTGTAATACCCGCTCCCGTAGGTGACCCAGGGGCGGCCCGGCGTGGGCACCACGAAGCTCATCTCTCCGCCCATGACGTTCGTCCAGACCCTGGCGGGCGCGGCGCTCGACCCTTCGACCGAGCTCCGATCCTGCTGCGCACCGTAGATGTGGAACGGGAATTGGCCGTCGAGATTGGCGTGGTAGAACTGTCCGGTGGGCTGGTTGTCCTCGGAGCTCCAGGCCTGTCCGCCGTTCTGGGTCACCGTCGCGCCGCCGTCGTTTCCTTCGATGAAGGTCTGAGGGTCGTTCGGGTTGATCCAGAGCACGTGGTTGTCGCCGTGCGGCGGACGAAGGGGGCTCAGCGTCTTGCCCCCGTCGTGCGACACGTACAGCCCGGCGTTGGGCAGATAGATCGTGTTGGGGTCCTTGGGATCCACGAATACCGTGTTGTAGTAGAAGGCGCGCTGCGTGATGTCCATGCTGTTGTTGACGAGCTTCCACGTCTTACCCGCATCTTCGGACCGGAACAGGCCGCCGGCCTGGCCCTTGTAGCTCGCCTGAATC